>NC_022080.4:2812500-3446630 GCF_000445995.2 Geobacillus genomosp. 3 | reverse complement strand
CTTTCCGACAAAATCCACCAACTGTGGACAACACTATAAACAAGTTGTGCAAAAATATATCCACAATCTATCCACAAAATGTGGATATCTTTTTTTACCCACACGATTATTCATAGTGAAAACACATTAATAATAGCAAATAAAGTGGCTTGTTGCAACGGGTTTTTAAATTATCCACAAAACAGACAGGTTGTGAAAAAAACCATTATCCACACTGTTGAACATGTGAAAAAAATGTCGATAAATGTTGTGGATTGTGATTTGGGGCAAAAAAAATTATCCACATCGCTCGTTAAGACAAGAAAAACATGAAGGCAGTTGACATTTGCTAAGATTGTTCAATATAATGAGAAAGACTGCCCGTAACAGTTATTCCCTAGGGAGGTGTCATAGATGAAACGGACGTATCAACCAAATAGACGGAAGCGCAGCAAAGTGCATGGATTCCGCGCGCGCATGAGCACGAAAAATGGAAGAAAAGTATTGGCGCGCCGCCGTCGCAAAGGAAGAAAAGTATTGTCTGCATAATAGGCCACTGAAGCATCAGTGGTCTTTTTTCTCAACATTTTGCCGCCGGGAAATGAGGCAAATGGAGTGTTTCGGGAAAATGAAAAAACAGTATCGGATCAAAAAGAATGAGGAATTCCAGGAAGTGTTTCAACGGGGCGTTTCGACCGCCAACCGCCAGTTTGTCGTCTATACGCTTGACCGTCCGGAGCAGCCTTACTTTCGCATCGGACTTTCCGTCAGTAAAAAGCTCGGCAAAGCGGTTGTCAGAAACCAAATTAAACGATACGTCCGCCAATGTTTTCTTGAATTGAAAGAAGAGGTGGTCCCTGGAAAGGACTACGTTATCATTGCCAGGCAGCCTGCAGCTCAAATGGGTTATGCCGAAGTGAAAAAAAGTTTGATCCACGTGTTGCGGAAAGCCGGGGGGTTGAAAAAGGGAGGCCGAACGTCGGATTTGACTTGAAAAAATGCTCCATCCGGTGAAAAAAAGGTGGTAAAATACATACGTGAACTTGTATATGTGGGAGGAAAAAGAAGGTGAAAAGGCGAATTACATTGATTGTTTTACTCGGTGCATTGGCTGCCTTGTTGTCCGGATGCACGGAAATTAACGAGCCAATTACCCGAGAAAGCAAGGGGTTTTGGAACGAGTATATCGTTTATCCGCTTTCTTGGCTTATTAAATACGTCGCCGAGATGCTTGGCGGAAGCTTCGGGCTGTCGATTATTGTCGTTACCATTCTTATCCGCCTGCTCATTTTGCCGCTAATGATTCAGCAGACGCGCAATGCGAAAGCGATGCAAGCGCTTCAGCCTGAAATCGAGGCGTTGCGCAAAAAATATAGTTCAAAAGATGCGCAAACCCAGCAAAAGCTCCAGCAAGAGATGATGCTGCTGTTCCAAAAACACGGGGTCAACCCAATGGCCGGCTGCTTTCCGATCTTAATTCAAATGCCGATTTTAATCGGGTTTTATCATGCTATTATGCGCACAAGGGAAATCGCCCAACATAACTTTTTATGGTTCGACCTTGGCGAAAAGGACCCGTACTTTATTTTGCCGGTGATCGCTGGAGTGACGACGTTTATCCAGCAAAAAATTATGATGGCCGGCTCTGCCCAGCAAAATCCACAAATGGCGATGATGCTTTGGATGATGCCGATTATGATCGTCATTTTTGCGATCAACTTCCCGGCCGCCTTGTCGCTTTACTGGGTCGTCGGAAATATTTTCTCCATTGTGCAAACGTATCTTATTAAAGGGCCGACTGTTTCTGCCCATTCAGGAGGAGCGAAAAAGTGAAGGAAGTGACCGCGACTGCCGCAACGGTCGAAGAAGCAGTGCAATTGGCGCTTGCACAGCTTGGTGTGCCTCGGGAGCGCACAGAGATCGTCGTGATCGATGAAGGGAAAAAAGGCTGGTTCGGCCTGTTTGGCGGCCGGCCGGCGGTTGTAAAAGCGGTGTTGAAAATCGATCCGGTCGAGGAGACGGTGCGTTTTTTGCAGCAGATTATCACACAAATGGGGGCGGAAGGGGCGATTGTTGAAGCCTCCCGCCGCGGCAAGCAGGTGATGCTCCGCGTCCAAGGAGGGCCGGTCGGGTTGCTGATCGGCAAACACGGACAAACGTTAAACGCGCTCCAGTTTTTGGCACAGCTTGTCGCCAACCGCCATGCGGACGAATATGTGTCGATCGCCGTCGATATCGAAAATTACCGCGAACGAAGGGAACAGACGCTGGTCGAACTGGCAAACAAGCTGGCAGCACGGGTGGTCAGGACAGGGAAGGAAGTCAAACTTGAACCGATGCCGGCGCATGAGCGAAAAATCATTCATGCGGCGCTGGCTGGCAATAAACATGTCTCCACCTATTCGATCGGAGCTGACCCGCACCGTTCGATCGTCATTTCGCCAGCAGCAGACAAAAAGTCGCCAAGGAAAGAGGCCTCTCTCTAAACAACATAGAGGAGGTCTCTTTTTTTATAAGCACGGGGTGCCTGAATGGTTGAGTTCCATGCTATGTTGCCGCCATATGCATTCCGGTTCGCAGCGGCCATATACATTTTTAGACAACTGGGCTGAGCGTGCCATATTGTTATTCACATGTGGATAAGTTAAAATTGAACTAAACAAACATCCACAAGGTAAAGACAGTCAAAAAAGGCTGTGGATATAAAAGGAACGGAGAAAAGCGAGGTGAAAAGCGGTGACAGAATTTGATACGATTGCCGCTATTTCAACACCGATGGGAGAAGGGGCGATCGCCATCGTCCGTTTGAGCGGGGATGAAGCGGTAGAGATTGCCGACCGGCTTTTTCAGAGCCCGGCTGGAAAGCGGCTGAAAGACGTCCCGTCACACACGATTCATTACGGACATATCGTCGATCCGAAAAGCGGACGGACCGTTGAAGAAGTGATGGTATCGGTCATGCGGGCACCGAAGACGTTTACGCGCGAGGATGTAGTGGAAATTAACTGCCATGGCGGGTTTGTTTCCGTCAACCGGGTGTTGCAGTTAGTGCTCGCGAACGGAGCGCGGCTTGCCGAGCCAGGGGAATTTACGAAGCGAGCGTTTTTAAACGGGCGCATCGATTTGTCGCAGGCCGAGGCGGTAATCGACTTAATCCGGGCTAAAACGGATCGGGCGATGAATGTCGCCTTGTTGCAAATGGAGGGGCGCTTGTCGAAACTGATCCGCGAATTGCGGCAGACGATTTTAGAGACGCTGGCGCATGTTGAAGTTAACATTGACTACCCGGAGTACGATGACGTCGAAGAGATGACGCCGCGCCTGCTAAGGGAGAAGGCGGAATACGTGCGCGGACAAATCGAAAAGCTGCTTTCGACCGCCACGCAGGGGAAAATTTTACGCGAAGGCTTAGCCACAGTCATTATCGGGCGGCCGAACGTCGGCAAGTCATCGCTATTAAATGCGCTCGCCCACGAAAACCGGGCCATCGTCACTGACATCCCGGGAACGACGCGCGATGTCATTGAGGAGTATGTCAATGTCCGCGGTGTGCCGCTCCGCTTGATTGATACGGCCGGCATCCGTGAGACAGAGGATATTGTTGAACGGATTGGTGTCGAGCGCTCGCGGCAAATGTTGAAACAGGCCGATTTAATTTTGCTCGTTTTGAATTACCATGAACCGCTGACGGAAGAAGATGAGCGGCTGTTTGCGATGACAGAGGGAATGGATATCGTCGTTATCGTCAATAAAACAGATTTGCCTCAGCACATTGATATGGAGCGGGTCAAAGAACTTGCGGCCGGTCGTCCGATTGTGGCAACATCACTATTGCGCGAACAAGGAATTGACGAACTGGAAAAAGCGATCGCAGACTTATTTTTTGGCGGCGAACTAGAGGCCGGTGATTTGACTTATGTTTCAAACTCCCGTCATATCGCGTTGCTCGAACAGGCGAAAAAGGCGATGGAAGATGCGCTGGCTGGCATTGATGCCGGCATGCCGGTCGATCTCGTGCAAATCGATTTGCGCCGGGCGTGGGAGCTGCTTGGTGAAATCGTGGGCGATACAGTGCATGAAAGTTTGATTGATCAGCTGTTTGCCCAATTTTGTTTAGGAAAATAAGCAAGGAGGAAACGAAATGGAGTATCATGGAGGATCGTACGACGTCATCGTCATCGGCGCCGGTCATGCCGGCTGTGAGGCAGCGTTGGCGGCCGCGCGCATCGGGGCGAAAACACTCGTCATTACGCTCAATCTCGATATGATCGCGTTCATGCCCTGCAACCCGTCGATCGGCGGCCCGGCGAAAGGGATTGTCGTGCGCGAAATTGACGCTCTTGGCGGGGAAATGGGGAAAAACATTGATAAAACGTACATTCAAATTCGGATGCTCAACACCGGCAAAGGTCCGGCCGTCCGCGCACTGCGGGCGCAGGCTGACAAAGTGCTGTACCAGCGGGAAATGAAAAAGACGCTCGAAAACGAACAAAACTTGACGCTGCTGCAAGGAAAAGTTGAGCGGCTCATCGTTGAAGACGGCGTCTGCAAAGGTGTCATCACACAAACAGGGGCGCATTATTACGCCAAAGCCGTCGTCATTACGACCGGGACGTTTTTGCGCGGGGAAATTATTATCGGCGATATTAAATATTCAAGCGGCCCGAACAACCAGCAGCCGTCGATCAGGCTGTCCGAGCATTTAGAGGAACTTGGGTTTGAGCTCGTCCGCTTCAAAACGGGCACGCCGCCGCGTGTCAACAGCCGGACGATCGATTACAGCAAAACGGAAATTCAGCCGGGCGACGAGGAACCGCGGGCGTTTTCGTACGAGACGACCAAATATATCACCGACCAGCTGCCATGTTGGCTGACATATACGACAGAGGACACGCACCGCATCATTGACGAGAACTTGCACCTATCGCCGATGTACTCCGGCATGATTAAAGGAACCGGACCGCGCTATTGCCCGTCGATTGAAGACAAGGTTGTCCGGTTCCATGATAAGCCGCGTCACCAAATTTTTCTGGAGCCGGAAGGACGGGAAACGGAAGAAGTATACGTGCAAGGGTTGTCGACGAGCTTGCCGGAACATATTCAACGCAAGCTGCTTGAAACGATTCCGGGGCTCGAGAAAGCGCAGCTTATGCGGGCCGGCTATGCGATCGAGTACGATGCGATCGTACCGACCCAGCTATGGCCGACGTTGGAAACAAAGCTTGTGAAAAACTTGTATACCGCCGGGCAAATCAACGGCACATCCGGCTACGAAGAAGCGGCGGGCCAAGGCATTATGGCCGGCATTAACGCCGCCCACCGCGCGCTTGGGCGCGAGGAGATCATTTTGAGCCGTTCGGACGCCTATATCGGTGTTTTGATCGACGACCTGGTGACGAAAGGGACGAACGAGCCGTACCGCCTGCTCACATCGCGCGCTGAATACCGGTTGTTGCTCCGTCACGACAACGCTGATTTGCGCCTGACCGAGCTCGGCTATCGGATTGGTTTGATTTCGAAAGAACGGTATGAAACGTTTTTGGCGAAAAAAGAAGCGATCGAACGGGAGAAAAAACGGCTGCAAACCGTGATCATCAAACCGACGCCGGAAGTGCAGGCAGTCATCCGCGAAGCGGGCGGAAGCGAGCTGAAAGACGGCATCCGCGCCGCCGATTTGCTCCGGCGTCCGGAAATGACGTATGAACATATCCGAAAACTGGCGCCGGCGGATGAGGACGTCGCCCCGGAAGTCGCTGAGCAAGTGGAAATTCAAGTCAAGTACGAAGGCTACATCCAAAAATCGCTGCAAGAAGTTGAGCGGCTTAAAAAAATGGAAAACAAAAAAATCCCGGAAGATATCGATTACGACGCCATCCAAGGACTGGCAACCGAGGCGCGGCAAAAGCTGAAGCGAGTGCGCCCGCTCTCGATCGCCCAAGCCTCGCGCATTTCCGGCGTCAATCCGGCCGATATTTCGATATTATTAGTGTATTTGGAACAAGGAAGAATCGCGCGCGTGTCGAATGAATAAACATGAGGGAAAGGATTGGCTTATGGAGGCGACACAATTTCAAGCCATGCTCGAAGAGAGGGGAATTTCCCTCTCTTCCCAGGCGTTTGCGCAGTTCGAGCGCTACTATGAACTGCTCGTCGAATGGAACGAGAAGATGAATTTGACCGCCATTACGGACAAGCCCG
Organism: Geobacillus genomosp. 3; assembly: GCF_000445995.2. GTDB lineage: Bacteria > Bacillota > Bacilli > Bacillales > Anoxybacillaceae > Geobacillus. The sequence continues at coordinate 3,440,453 of NC_022080.4, read as the reverse complement.
GCGTGTATGTAAAACATTTTTTTGATTCGGTTTCCCCGGCCTTTTATTACGATTTTTCCAAGCCGTTCTCGCTTTGTGACGTCGGCGCCGGGGCAGGATTCCCGAGCATCCCGCTTAAAATTTGCTTTCCGCACTTGCGCGTTTCAATCGTCGACTCGCTGCAAAAGCGCATCCGCTTTTTGCAGCATCTTGCCGCAGAACTAGGGCTTCACGATATTGCCCTTTATCACGACCGTGCGGAGACGTTTGCCCGCCAAAAAGAGATGCGTGAATCGTTCGACATCGTTACAGCGAGGGCGGTGGCGCGCATGCCGGTGCTTGCCGAACTTTGCCTTCCGCTTGTGAAAATCGGCGGTACATTCATCGCGATGAAAGCCGCTTCGGCGTCCGAAGAGTTGAAAGAGGGGAAAAAGGCGATCGCTGTGCTCGGCGGGGAAGTGAAAGCAGCGGAAACGTTCACGCTGCCGTTTGAGGAAGGGGAACGGACGATTATTTTCGTCCGCAAAGCGAAAAAGACGCCGGCTCAATATCCGCGCAAACCGGGAACGCCAAGCAAACAGCCGATTCAGTAACCTTTTGAGGACGCGGCGGGAAAGGCAAAGAAGGCTGTGTCGACTCCCGTCTTGCGCCTCGTGCCGAGGGAAACAAAGACGGCCACAGGCAGCGGCTTCTGCCGGGCAAAACAGAGAATGCTGGCCAAGTATGTCCAAAGGTGGTGTAGGGGGATGAAGCATCCGTTTTCGCGCTTGTTCAGCTTTGGAGAAAAAGAGCAGGAAGAAGCGGGGGAAAAGCAAGAGAGGGAAGAAGTTCGCCATATTCCAGTTGCCGGCATCATTCCGAACCGTTTTCAGCCGCGCACGGTGTTTGATGAAGAGAAAATTGCCGAGCTGGCATTGACGATTCGCACGCACGGCATTATCCAACCGATCGTTGTCCGCGAATGTGGAAACGGACAATTTGAAATCATCGCCGGCGAGCGGAGATGGAGAGCGGTGCAAAAGCTTGGCTGGACGGAAATCCCCGCGATTATTAAAAACTTAAACGATAAGGAAACCGCCTCCGTTGCCCTCATTGAAAATTTGCAGCGTGAGGAACTGACGCCAATTGAAGAGGCGATGGCGTATGCCAGGCTGATTGAGCTCCACGATTTAACGCAGGAAGCGCTCGCCCAACGCCTCGGCAAAGGGCAGTCGACAATCGCCAATAAGCTGCGCCTGCTCAAGCTTCCGCAAGAAGTGCAGGAGGCGCTCCTGCAGCGGACGATCACCGAACGCCATGCCCGCGCGTTAATCGTGTTGAAAGATAAAGAGAAACAACTGAAGTTGCTGCAAGAAATTATTGAGAAACAATTAAATGTCAAACAGACGGAAGACCGAGTGTTAAAGATGCTTGAAGCAGGTGAACGAAAGCCGAAGCCGAAGCGAAAGGCGTTCAGCCGTGATATGCGCATCGCCGTCAACACGATTCGCCAGTCGCTTTCCATGGTGGAAAACAGCGGGGTATCGGTTCATTCCGAAGAGGAAGAGTTTGACGATTATTATCAAATTACGATCCGCATCGCCAAAAAATAACGAAGTCACCTTTTGCCTCATCAAGCGCGGCTGATGGGGTTTTTTCTTTCAGAAAACAACGTCATTTTTCTTATTTTCATGATAAAATAGAATTTATGAGTAAGAGGTAGAGGTAGGTGGCATCGTGGGCAAAGTCATTGCTATTGCAAACCAGAAAGGCGGGGTCGGGAAAACGACAACGGCCGTCAACTTGTCTGCCTGTTTGGCGCATCTCGGAAAAAAGGTGCTGCTTGTTGATGTCGATCCGCAAGGGAATGCGACAAGCGGCATTGGCATTGAAAAAGGCGATGTTGATGAATGCATTTACAACGTTATTATTGGCGATATGAAGGCAAAAGAGGTTATTCGGCCGACGAACATCGAAAATTTATACGTAGTTCCGGCGACGATCCAGCTTGCGGGTGCGGAAATTGAGCTCGTTTCGGTCATCTCCCGCGAAATCCGGCTCAAAAATGCGCTTGAGCCGCTCAAAGCCATGTATGATTTTATCATTATCGACTGTCCTCCTTCATTGGGGCTGTTGACGTTAAATGCCCTGACAGCCGCGGATTCCGTGCTTATTCCTGTTCAGTGCGAATATTATGCGCTTGAAGGACTCAGCCAGCTGCTCAACACAATCCGGCTCGTGCAGCGGCACTTAAACTATGATTTGCGCCTTGAGGGTGTCTTATTGACCATGCTCGATGCACGGACAAACTTAGGATTGCAAGTCATCCAAGAGGTGAAAAAGTATTTTCGGGAAATGGTGTACGAAACGATCATCCCGAGAAACGTGCGGCTGAGTGAGGCGCCAAGCCACGGCAAGCCGGTGATTTTATACGATGTCAAATCGCGGGGGGCGGAAGTGTATTTGGAACTGGCAAAGGAGGTGCTTGAACGTGGCTAAAGGTCTTGGCAAAGGCATCAATGCGCTGTTTCACAACCTCGAACTCGATGGAAAAGAGGAAATCGTGCAAGAGGTCAGCATCCACACCCTCCATCCGAACCCGTACCAGCCGCGGAAAACGTTCCAACCCGAAGCGATTGAGGAACTGAAACAATCGATTTTGCAGCACGGCATTTTGCAGCCGCTCATCGTCCGCCGCTCGCCGAAGGGATTTGAAATCGTCGTTGGCGAGCGGCGCTACCGGGCGGCGAAAGAGGCGGATTTGCCATCGGTCCCTGTCGTTGTGCGCGAGCTAACGGACGAACAAATGATGGAATTTGCCCTTTTGGAAAACTTGCAACGTGAGGATTTGAATCCGATCGAGGAAGCAATGGCGTATAAAATGTTGATCGACAGGCTGCATTTGACCCAAGAAGAAATCGCCAGCCGCGTCGGCAAGAGCCGCCCGCACATTGCCAATCATTTGCGCTTATTGTCCCTCCCCCCGGAAGTACAAAAACTACTTGTGGACGGTACGCTGTCGATGGGGCACGGTCGGGCGCTCTTAGGGCTGAAGCAAAAAAGCAAAATGAAGTTCGTCGTCGAGCGGACGGTTCGCGATGGGCTGAACGTCCGGCAGCTTGAGAAACTCATCCAGCAAATGAACGGAAATGTTTCACGTGAAACATCGAAACGGAAACCACCGGAAAAAAGCGTGTTTCTCCGGGAAAGCGAATCGCTGTTGCGCGAAAAATTCGGCACGAACGTCACCATTAAACAGACGAAAAAAAAGGGGAAAATCGAAATCGAGTTTTTTTCCCCGGAAGATTTAGAAAGAATATTGGAACTGCTCGATGTGCAGTTCGACGAGTAGGAGCGGCCTGGCAATAGGGGCCGGTTTATTTTTGCTGGAGCTAGAGAGGGTTGAACATCATGGTATTGCTAGGGACGATTGTGAACGGAATTAGCATTGTGGTGGGGGCCTTGATCGGAAAATGGTTTCACCGTATTCCCGAGCGGGTAAAAGAGACGGTAATGGGGGGCATCGGGCTTGCGGTAGCGCTTCTTGGCGTTCAGATGGGGATGAAAAGTGAACAGTTTCTCGTTGTTATCTTCAGCCTCGTTTTCGGCGGCATTCTCGGGGAGTTTTGGGACTGGGAAGAAAAGCTGAACCGGCTCGGCCAATGGCTGGAGAAGAAAGTCGGTGGAAACGGGAAAGGAAGCATCGCCAAAGGGTTTGTCAGCGCGACGCTGCTCTTTGTCATCGGTGCAATGGCGATTGTTGGGGCGCTTGACAGCGGACTGCGCGGCGACCATAGCATTCTCTATACGAAATCTATTTTGGACGGCTTCGCTAGCGTCATTTTAACGACGACGCTTGGCATTGGGGTCATGTTCGCTGCCTTGCCCGTCGTCATTTACGAAGGTGGCATCGCGTTATTGGCGACGCAAATCGAGCGGTTTGTGCCAAGGGAAGTATTGGATTCATTTATCGCTGAATCGACAGCGACCGGGGGAATTTTAATTATGGCGATCGGGCTGAATATGCTCGGTTTGACGAACATTCGCGTGGCCAATTTGCTGCCGAGCATTCTCGTGGCGGCGGCTGCTGTTTTCGCTCTTTCGTTCGCTTGACGGCGCTCGCTGCCTGTATCTTCAAGGCAAGGAGAAAAGAAATCCCCTTCTTGAATACCTTGTCAAGATGGGGATGTTCCGCCTACCATAATGAATGGCGGTCTTTCGGAAGCGGTTGGACGGCGATCCGCTCTTTGCGGACGAGATGCCGTTCCGCCTCATAAATGCCGCTGGCAATCGTTTTGGCCATATTCATGACGAGATGAAGACGCGTATTTTGCAGGACGAAAAACTCCATAAACCCGCTGACATTCACTACTCCGGTAATATGGGCGTCGCCGACGGGAGGAAGCTGCTTATTCACCCCGGCCCCAGGGCGGACCGGCCCTTTTGCTACGGTGATGGCGCCGACGCTTTTCAGCCGCCCAAGACAGGCGTCGACCGCGATCATAAATGGGTCACGATGAATGAGCTGAATGGCCCTCACTTTTTCTTCTAGGTTGACAGCGTGGATCGGTTCCTCGAGCGTTCCGTATACGTGAAAACGGGTCAACAGCTTCTCTTTCAGCATCGTGCCGACAAGCGGTCCAAGCGAATCGCCGGTCGAGCGGTCCGTGCCGATGCAAACGATGACAACCGGCTGGGCGAGCGGATCGGGAAGCAGCGAAGCGATCCGCCAGGCGATTGAGGTCGTCGCCCCTTGTTCATCATAAAAAACGCGATCTTTTTCCTCCCTGGAAGAGAAAAATATTGACGGTATGCTCATTCGCTTCACTCCTACTTTCGATTCAAAAGTATTAACAGTATACGGAAAATGGAAGAATGATATACATCTTGGCGTCTGTTTTTCTTTTTCTTTCGCTGCATGACTACCAATCAATGGTCTGTCTTGTTAAAATAAAAAGCGCAAAATAGAAAAGGTTGAGGTGTCGCCAACATTGAATACGATGGAAAAAACGGTTAGCCGGCTGTTTGAGTTTTTGATGAATGAGGAGCTGTGGCTTCGGATTGGAACAGGGGTGCTTAAGATTGTTCTTATCCTACTCATATGCGCCATAGCGGTGAAAGTGTTGAAAATGGCCGTCCATAACGTGTTCAAAGTGCGCCAGAAAGCGCCGCTCCGCATTTCGGAACGCCGGGAGATGACGTTAGCGCGGCTGTTAGACAATGTGATTACGTATGTACTATATTTTATTGCGTTGTTGATGATTTTAGATACGTTTGGTGTTCCCGTCAAAGCGCTGTTGGCCGGAGCCGGGGTCGTCGGCTTGGCCGTCGGTTTCGGGGCGCAAAGCTTAGTGAAAGACATCATCACCGGGTTTTTCATCATTTTTGAAGACCAGTTTGCGGTCGGTGATTACGTGCGCATCGGCAATTTTGAAGGGTATGTGGAAGAGATCGGGCTGCGGGTGACGAAAATTAAAAGTTGGACGGGAGAAGTGCACATTTTGCCCAACGGCAGCATTACGCAAGTGACGAATTACTCGCTCCACAACAGTTTGGCGGTAGTGGATATCAGCATCTCCTATGAAGAAGATATTGAAGAGGCGGAAAAGGCGATTCGCGAACTGCTGCCGAAGCTGCCGGAAAAATATGAGGACATGGTCGCACCGCCTCAGCTGCTTGGCGTACAAAACTTAGTGAACTCAGAAGTTGTTCTTCGCATTACATGTGAAACGAAGCCGATGAGTCATGTCGGTGTGGCAAGAGCCATCCGTAAAGAAGTGAAAATGTTGTTAGACGAACGCGGAATCGAAATTGCGTACCCAAGGATGGTATTGCATCGGCGCGGCGGAGAGGAACCGCTCGATGCCAAATGGCAAAGGCAACAATCGTGACAATCATGGGGGGGTAGCGGATGGAAGAGAAAGAATTTGGCCTGTATGATATCGTCGAAATGAAAAAACCGCATCCGTGCGGGGCGAACCGTTGGAAAGTGATTCGCCTCGGCGCTGATATCCGCATTAAATGCGAAGGATGCGCCCATAGCGTTCTTTTGCCGCGCAAGGAGTTTGTCCGCAAAATGAAAAAAGTGGTAGTCAAGCATGAGGAATAAAGGAAAGTGAGCCAAAAAAGCATGGGCGGCTGTCCCATGCTCTTTTGTTAATGAGGGGGGAGGAGGGAAACGATGGAAACAACGTATGTGACGTCGTGTCCGCTCAACTGTTGGGACGTTTGTGGGCTTAAGGTAACCGTAAACGGTGAAAAAGTGGTGCGCATTGATGGCGATGAACAGCATCCCATTACAAAGGGGACGATTTGCGGACGCGGGCGGATGCTGAAAGAGCGGGCAAACGCCAAGGAGCGGCTCCTTTATCCATTGAAAAAAGTGAATGGGAAATTTGTCCGTGTTTCGTGGCAAGAGGCGCTTGATGACATCGCTAAAAAAATGCAGGAATTAAAAAAACGGCTCGGTCCGACAGCTGTGCTCCATAGTCATGATTACGCCAATAACGGACTACTGAAACAGCTGGATCAGCGTTTTTTTCAATTGTTACGGCGGGGTGACGGAGCTTGTCGGCAGCCTTTGCTGGGGTGCTGGCATTGAGGCGCAGACGTGGGATTTTGGCAACGCGTACAGCCATGCGCCGGAAGATATCGACAACAGCCGTCATATCGTCATTTGGGGGCGAAATGTCGCCCGAACGAACATGCATTTATTGGAACGATTGCTTGCGGCGAAAAAGCGCGGCGCGACGATTACTGTCATCGATCCGCTGTTCGGCCCGACGGCGCGCATCGCTGACCGGTACGTATGTGTGAAGCCCGGAATGGACGCCTTTTTGGCGATGGGCATTATGAAAGAGCTGCTTCGGCTCGGACTAGAGGATCGTGTGTTTATTGAACGGCATACGGTCGGGTTTCATGACGTCGAACAACTATTGCAGACGATTTCGCTCAAGGAAATCGAGCGGTACACCGGTATCAGCCGCCATATGATAACAGAGCTCGCCCAGCTTTACGGCGACCGGCCGACGGCGACATATCTTGGGCTTGGCATGCAGCGTTATGCGAACGGCGGCAATACGATCCGCTGGATCGACGCCCTTGTTGCGGTGAGCGGCAACGTCGGCATTCCGGGTGGAGGGGCGAACTTTGGCAACTTGCAAGTGAGCGAGTGTTTTGACAAGGCAGCCTTAACACTTCCGGATCGAAAAACAGTGTCACGCACGTGGACGATGATGAAGCAGGCGGAAGAGATCTTGCGGGCGGACGATCCGCCTATTGAGATGATCATCGTCACGTGCGGCAATCCGCTTGCCCAAGTGCCCAATACGAACCGAATGAAAAAGGCATTCGCTTCCGTTGAGACAGTCGTCGTGTTTGAGCAGTTCATGACGGACACGGCCGCCGCCGCTGATTACGTCCTTCCGGTTGCCGCCTCGTTTGAAGAGGAAGACGCCTATTGTTCGTCGATGTACCATGCGTATTTGAACTACGGACCGAAGCTTATCGATCCGCCGGGCGAGGCGAAGCCCGACCTTTGGATTTGGACGGAGCTGGCGAAACGCCTCGGCTTTGGCGATGCGTTTGCCTATACGCGTGATCAGTTTTTGGCGATGGCGCTCCGGCCTCTAGAGCGGTATGGCATTACACTTGAGCGGCTGAAGACCGAGCACCGCGTTCTTTTGCCTGTTGACCCGGTGCCGTGGCATGACCGTCGCTTTCACACGCCAAGCGGCAAGTATGAATTTACGTCCGCAACCGCCCGGCAAAAAGGAAAGGACGGACGGCTGCAAATGATGTACCCGGCCGAATCAGAAGAGGCCAATCCATTATTGGCCGCGAAATATCCGTACCGGTTGTTGACGATTCACCCACTCCGGTCGAACCATTCACAGCACTATCCGCTCATTCCGGCGCTGCAGGCAGTGCGCATTGAAGTCGCGGCCGATGTCGCCACCGAAAAAGGGCTCATTGACGGCGATCAAGCGCGCGTCTACAACGGCCGCGGATCGGTCGAGGGCACGGTCAAAGTGCTTGATGGGGCTCATCCGGGGACGATCAATATTGACGAAGGACAATGGGGAGCGTTTGGCGGGCCGGTTAATGTGCTCACGTCTGATTTGGAGTCGGACAACGGCTGTGGCAGCACGATTTATGACTGTTTGGTCAATATCGAAAAAACGATGTCAAAGGCAAACTAAACGGTTTAAACCGCTTTTTTGAGGTGGGCCGCCGGAAAAACTCCCCGCTAGCTGTACGCTTGTCATTTTTCGCGCCAGCCCATATAATGAGGGAAGATGTGAACGGGAAAGAGGAGTGGAACGAATGGGATTGACAGCAGGAATCGTCGGGTTGCCAAACGTCGGCAAATCGACGTTGTTTAACGCCATTACAAAGGCAGGGGCTGAATCTGCCAACTATCCGTTTTGTACGATTGAACCGAACGTTGGTGTCGTGGAAGTGCCGGATGAGCGATTGACGGTGTTGACGGAAATGTTTCGACCGAAGCGAACCGTGCCGACGGTTTTTGAGTTTACCGATATCGCCGGCATCGTCAAAGGGGCAAGCAAAGGAGAAGGGCTTGGCAACAAGTTTTTATCGCACATCCGTCAAGTTGATGCCATTTGTCAAGTGGTTCGTTGTTTTAACGATGAAAACATCACCCACGTCGCCGGCAAAGTCGATCCACTCGCCGATATTGAAACGATCAATTTGGAGCTCATTTTCGCCGATTTAGAGACGGTTGACAAACGAATCGAGCGGGTAGGCAAAATCGCCAAGCAAAAGGATAAAGAGGCGGCGTTTGAACACGAAATTTTGCTGCGGTTAAAAGAGACGCTCGAAGCCGGCAAGCCGGCGCGCACAATCGAGTTCGCCGATGAGGAGATGAAGGTCGTCAAGCAGCTGCACTTGCTGACGACAAAGCCGATGTTGTACGTCGCCAATGTCGGCGAAGACGATATCGCCAACCCGGACGATAATCCGTTTGTCGCGGAAGTGCGCGGGTTTGCCAAAAGTGACAATGCGGAAGTAATCGTCGTCTGCGCCAAAATTGAGGAAGAAATCGCCGAGTTCGGCGATGAGGAAAAGCAGCAGTTTTTGCAAGAGCTCGGCATCGAACAGTCCGGCCTTGATCAGCTCATCCGCGCCGCTTACAGCTTGCTCGGGTTGGCCACGTTTTTCACCGCCGGTGAGCAGGAAGTGCGGGCATGGACGTTCCGCAAAGGAATGAAAGCGCCCCAATGCGCCGGCATTATTCATTCCGACTTTGAGCGCGGGTTCATTCGTGCGGAAACTGTTTCATACGCCGACTTAGTCGCCGCCGGATCGATGGCCGCAGCGCGTGAAGCTGGTAAAGTTCGCCTCGAAGGAAAAGACTACGAAGTGCAAGACGGCGATATTATACACTTCCGGTTCAACGTGTGACATAAAGCAAGCTCAAAGGGAAACTATGGCGTTGGCCGGGGAGGCAATTTCCCCGTCCGTCCCCCGTTTTTAGCAACAAGGCTGGAAGATGTTTTTGTGGGCGGAATGTGGGGAACTCCCTTGCTTATCGCTGCCAGTCGTGGTATAATCAACGAATGTGAGTAATGGTTATTGCTCCTTGCCCTTCAGTGGAAGGGCCGTTTAGACCAAAAGGAGGTGACGAGCGTGAGAAAATACGAAATTATGTACATCATCCGCCCGAATATGGACGATGAAGCGAGACAAGCTGTCATCGAACGGTTCAACAACATCTTGAAGGAGAACGGTGCGGAGATTACGAATGTGACGGATTGGGGCAAACGCCGCTTAGCCTATGAAATTGAAAAATACCGCGACGGCTATTACATGATCCTCAATGTTATGGCAGAACCGCAAGCGGTGCAAGAATTCGACCGTTTAGCGCGCATCAGCGAAGACATTATCCGTCATATCGTCGTGAAAGAAGAAGAATAATTTTTCGTATATGTTAAGAGGTGGTTCTGATGATTAACCGTGTCATTTTAGTCGGCAGGTTAACGAAAGATCCGGAGTTGCGCTACACTCCAAGCGGAGTGGCTGTTGCCACATTTACGCTCGCGGTCAACCGCCCGTTCACGAACCAGCAGGGCGAGCGGGAAGCTGACTTTATTCAATGTGTCGTCTGGCGCCGCCAAGCGGAAAACGTCGCCAACTTCTTGAAAAAAGGAAGCTTGGCCGGAGTGGACGGCCGGCTGCAAACCCGCAGTTATGAAAATCAAGAAGGACGGCGCGTGTATGTAACGGAAGTGGTGGCTGATAACGTCCAATTTCTTGAGCCAAAAGGAAGCAACGAGCAGCGGGGGGCAGCAGCAGGCGGCTACTATGGGGATCCGTTCCCATTCGGACAAGATCAGAACCACCGTCATCCGAACGAAAAAGGATTTGGCCGCATCGATGAAGATCCTTTCGCCAATGACGGCCAGACGATCGATATTTCCGATGATGATTTGCCGTTTTAACGGGTTTCCAAAAGAAGTCTCCCATCCTCAAGGAATGTGCAGGGCGCAGCCCAATGAGTACGTGGGAGATGAATGTCGGTTGGCTTTATCAAAAAAGAGGGAATGAGACAGTTAGGCGTAGTCTAACGTCTACCAGAACCGTGGGGCACACGGGGATCGCTCGGTCAACTTCCCATCATGAGAAGGGATTACCCGAGAAGCCCCCACCGCTAAGCGAAGCGTAGGTGGGGGGAGTATGTCACCGAATTACCTGAACAACTAGAAAGCAGGAAGGAGGAAATAGACATGGCAGGACGGAGAGGCGGTCGTGGCAAACGCCGCAAAGTATGTTATTTCACAGCAAATAACATTACACACATCGACTACAAAGATGTTGATTTGCTGAAAAAATTCATCTCCGAACGCGGCAAAATTTTACCGCGCCGCGTAACGGGAACGAGCGCGAAATATCAGCGCAAACTGACGGTCGCGATCAAACGCGCGCGCCAAATGGCGCTCTTGCCGTACGTTGCGGACGAGTGAGTCAAAAAAAAAGCAGTAAGGGGGACCTTACTGCTTTTTTCTATGTAAGCCGGCTAAAATAGTTGGAAAGGGGAACGTTCATTGCGGAAAACGCACGCTCTCACCGAAGCAGCGATTGAACTTGCACTGTTTGCCGTTTTGTTTCTGCTCGCATTATACGTACCGTTCATCGGGGTTATCGCTGTCTTATTTTTGGCGCTTCCGTTTATGGTGTTTACGATGCGTCACGGACTCGCTTCCGCTTGTTTGCTGCTCATCGCGTCCCTTGTTGTTTCCGGTCTCATCGGCTCACTTTTGTCGCTGCCGATGGCACTTATGTTCGGAACCGTTGGCATAGCGGTCGGCGCGATGCTGGCGAAAAAGAAAAACCGTTACCTTGTTTTGCTCGTCGGCGCGCTTGTGTTTTTAGTCAACATTGTTCTTGACTATGTCATTTCAATTCAGTTTTTGCAAGTTGATATGATCCAAGATACGCTGGCGCTAGTGCGTGAATCGTTTGATACGGCAATGCGCGTGATGGAAGGAATGGGCCAAGAGCCGCCAGCGGAGATGCAAAAACAGTTGGAACAAGGAATTGAATTGATCGGCTACATGATTCCGACATTGTTTGTCATCGCTTCATTTGCCCTTGCTTATGTGACGATTGTCGTTTCGTTGCCTATTCTGAAGAGGCTGAAGCTCCCGGTCGGCACGTGGCCGCCGTTTCGTGAGCTCTCTTTGCCGAAAAGCGTGTTATGGATTTACATTCTGGTGCTCGTCTTTTCTTTATTTCCGATTGAAGAGGGGACATTTCCATACATCGCTGTATTGAACATCTCATATGTGTTGCAGCTCGCCATGATTGTGCAAGGGTTTTCGTTTTTGTACTATGCTGCTTACAAAAAAGGCATCGGGAAAGGCGTTGTAGTGGCGGGGACGGTTATTTGCTTATTCCTGCCTTTTCTACTTTATCTTGTGGCGATATTCGGTATAATTGATGTAGGATTTGATTTGCGCCGCCGCATATAATAATTGGATAAGGTGAGCCATTTCTTCAGTGTAGGAGCTGACTTGAATGTCCCATTTTTATGAAAGGAAAGCGTACCGCTACCCGTCCTATGCGTTAGCCGCTCTGGCGGTGCTCATGGCCGTTGGCTTGTTCTATTTTCAATGGCTGCTTGGGCTGATCGGTCTCCTCGGTGTCGGGTTTTTGCTTTACTACGTCATTTGGTCGCAACGCTCTTTACACAAGGAGCTGGAACAATATATTTCCAATTTGTCGCACCGGGTAAAAAAAGTCGGCGAGGAAGCGTTGATGCGGATGCCGATCGGCATTATGCTCATCGATGAGGAAGGCGAAATCGAATGGTCAAACCGGTTTTTGGCGACTTGCTTTAAAGAACAGACGTTAGTTGGGCGCTCGCTCGCTGAACTTTCCGAGCCGTTGGCTGCCTTTGTGAAAAAAGGAAAAACAGATGAAGACATCATTGAACTGAATGGAAAACAGCTGAAAGTGATCGTCCTCCGCCATGAACGGCTTCTTTACTTTTTCGATGTCACCGAGCATATGGAGCTGAGACGGCGGTACGAGGCGGAGCGATTAGTGTTGGCGATTATTTTTCTCGACAATTATGATGAGATTACCCAGGGAATGGATGATCAGGCGAAAAGCCAAATGAACAGCCTTGTCACGTCCGTATTAAACCGCTGGGCGAACGATTACGGCATCTTTTTAAAACGGACGTCGTCCGACCGATTTATTGCCGTGCTGAACGAGCATACATTGACCCAATTGGAAAAAAGCAAGTTCTCGATTTTGGACGAAGTGCGTGAACAAACGGCAAAACATCAGGCTCAGCTTACGTTGAGCATCGGTATCGGCGCCGGCGTATCCTCGCTTCCGGAGCTTGGGGCGCTTGCCCAATCGAGCCTAGACTTGGCGTTAGGGCGCGGCGGCGACCAAGTGGCGATTAAGCAAGGAAACGGAAAAGTGAAATTTTACGGCGGCAAGACGAACCCGATGGAGAAGCGGACGCGTGTCCGCGCCCGTGTCATTTCTCATGCGCTTCGCGAACTGATCGCCGAAAGCGATAAAGTGCTCATTATGGGTCACAAATATCCGGATATGGACGCACTTGGGGCTGCCATAGGCATTTTAAAAGTCGTCCAATCGAATCAAAAAGAAGGATTCCTTGTCATTGACGCGGCGAAAACGGATGCCGGGGCGCAGCGGTTGCTTGAGGAAATGAAAAAACAGGCCGAGTTATGGGCAAGATGCGTCAAGCCGGAACAGGCGCTTGAACTCGTAACGGAAGATACGCTTCTGATCGTGGTTGATACGCATCGGCCGTCGCTCGTCATTGAAGAGCGGCTGTTGTATCGCACCGACCATATTGTCGTCATTGACCACCATCGCCGCGGCGAAGAGTTTATCGAGGCACCGATTCTCGTCTATATGGAGCCATACGCTTCATCGACGTCTGAGCTCGTCACGGAGTTGTTAGAGTATCAGCCGAAACGGGTAAAATTATCGATGCTGGAAGCAACGGCGCTGCTCGCCGGCATTGTTGTTGATACGAAAAGCTTCACACTCCGCACCGGTTCGCGAACGTTCGATGCGGCGTCGCATTTGCGCGCCCAAGGGGCGGACACGGTGCTCGTGCAAAAGCTGCTGCGGGAAAGTGTGGCCAATTACGTCAAACGGGCGAAGCTGATTGAGCGGGCAGCGATCGATGAGCATGGCATTGCCATCGCCAAAGGAGACGAGAGCGAAGTACATGACCAAGTGCTAATTGCACAGACGGCTGATACGCTTCTCACGTTAAGCGGTGTTGTCGCTTCGTTCGTCATTTCCAAACGGGCTGACGGAACAGTCGGCATCAGCGCCCGCTCGCTCGGTGATGTCAATGTGCAAGTGATTATGGAGCGGCTTGGCGGAGGCGGGCACTTAACGAATGCCGCCGCCCAGTTGTCCGGGGTGACAGTCGGGGAGGCGGAGCGGCAGCTTCGTGAAGCTATTCATGACTATTTTGAGGGGGGTAAGCCAGCATGAAAGTCATCTTTTTAAAAGATGTAAAAGGAAAAGGAAAAAAAGGGGAGATCAAAAACGTCGCTGACGGTTATGCGAACAACTTTTTGTTCAAACAAGGGCTGGCCATTGAAGCGACGCCAGCGAACTTAAAGGCGCTCGAAGCGCAAAAGCAAAAGGAACAGCGCCAAGCGGCGGAAGAGTTGGCCAATGCCAAAACGTTAAAAGGGCAGCTTGAGAAGCTGACGGTGGAAATTGCGGCGAAGGCGGGCGAGGGCGGTCGTTTGTTTGGCTCGATCACGAGCAAGCAAATCGCCGAGGCGCTGCAAGCCCAACACGGTCTGAAGCTTGATAAGCGGAAAATCGAGCTTGACGATGCCATTCGTGCGCTCGGATATACGAACGTGCCGGTGAAGCTTCATCCGGAAGTGACGGCAACGTTAAAAGTACACGTGACGGAACAAAAATAACGGTCACGGTTCATCCTAGGATGCGAAGATGCCCCCGCCCGCTGCGGCGGGGCTTCCTTGCTTATCGGCTAACAGGGGAAAAGGTGGTGAAACGATGAGCGAACTTTTTTCTGAACGAATTCCTCCGCAGAGCATTGAAGCCGAGCAGGCTGTGCTTGGCGCCGTGTTTTTAGATCCCACTGCGTTAACGCTCGCTTCGGAAATATTAATTCCAGAAGATTTTTATCGCGCCGCCCATCAAAAAATTTTCCACGCCATGCTTCGTGTCGCCGACAAAGGCGAGCCGGTCGATTTAGTAACCGTGACAGCGGAACTCGCCGCTTCCGAGCAGCTTGAAGAAATCGGCGGCGTTTCCTATTTAAGCGAACTCGCCGACGCCGTGCCGACAGCGGCTAATGTCGAATATTACGCCCGCATTGTGGAAGAAAAATCGGTGCTTCGCCGCCTCATCCGCACGGCGACATCGATCGCCCAAGACGGGTACACAAGGGAAGACGAAATCGATCTTCTGCTTGATGAAGCAGAACGGAAAATTATGGAGGTTTCCCAACGCAAGCATTCGGGCGCTTTTAAAAATATTAAGGATGTTCTCGTTCAAACGTACGACAACATTGAAATGCTCCATAACCGGAACGGAGAAATTACTGGCATCCCGACCGGATTTACCGAGCTTGACCGGATGACGTCCGGTTTCCAGCGGAGCGATTTCATCATTGTGGCTGCCCGGCCGTCGGTTGGGAAAACAGCGTTTGCCTTAAACATTGCGCAAAATGTGGCGACGAAAACGAACGAAAATGTCGCCATTTTCAGTTTGGAAATGAGCGCCCAGCAGCTGGTGATGCGGATGCTTTGTGCAGAGGGCAACATCAACGCGCAAAACTTGCGTACGGGTAAACTGACGCCGGAAGATTGGGGCAAGCTGACGATGGCAATGGGGAGCTTATCGAATGCCGGTATTTATATTGACGATACGCCGAGCGTCCGTGTCAGCGACATCCGCGCCAAATGTCGTCGGCTGAAACAAGAAAGCGGTCTTGGCATGATTGTCATCGACTATTTGCAGCTCATCCAAGGAAGCGGGCGCAGCAAAGAAAACCGCCAGCAGGAAGTGTCGGAAATTTCCCGCTCGTTAAAGGCGCTCGCCCGTGAGCTCGAAGTGCCGGTCATCGCTTTGTCGCAGCTGTCGCGCAGCGTCGAGCAGCGCCAGGACAAGCGGCCGATGATGTCTGATATTCGTGAATCCGGAAGCATTGAGCAAGATGCTGATATCGTCGCCTTTTTGTATCGCGATGATTACTATAATAAAGATTCCGAGAACAAAAACATCATCGAAATCATCATTGCCAAACAGCGTAACGGCCCGGTCGGGACGGTGCAGCTCGCTTTTATCAAGGAGTATAATAAGTTTGTCAACCTAGAGCGCCGCTTCGATGAAGCGCAAATTCCGCCGGGGGCATAAAACGGCGCGTTCATCTCTTCGTTGCCTCGGTTAATAAACGAATAAAAGTACTTATAATCGTTTTTAATGTTCGTGTTTCATTGACTTTATGCCGGAAAACTGATACACTTACAATGTTTAGACCGAGGAAACTGGAGGTGCTCGCCATGTCGTCAGTTGTTGTTGTCGGCACACAGTGGGGCGATGAAGGGAAAGGAAAGATTACGGACTTTTTATCGGAAAATGCGGAAGTGATTGCCCGATACCAGGGAGGAAACAACGCTGGCCATACGATCGTGTTTAACGGGGAAAAGTATAAACTGCATTTAATCCCGTCGGGCATTTTTTATAAAGACAAAGTTTGCGTCATCGGCAACGGGATGGTTGTCGACCCGAAAGCGCTCGTCGCTGAGCTTTCGTATTTGCATGAGCGCGGCGTTTCAACCGATAATTTGCGCATCAGCAACCGTGCCCACGTCATTTTACCGTATCATTTGAAATTGGACGGGCTCGAGGAAGAACGGAAAGGCGCCAACAAAATCGGCACAACGAAAAAAGGAATCGGGCCCGCCTATATGGATAAAGCGGCGCGCATCGGCATCCGCATCGTCGATTTGCTTGACCGTGATGTGTTCGCGGAAAAGTTGGCCCGCAATTTAGAAGAGAAAAACATGTTGTTTGAAAAAGTGTACGGGGTCGAGGGATTCCGGCTTGAGGATATCTTCGAAGAATATTACGAATATGGCCGGCAAATCGCAAAGTACGTTTGCGATACGTCAGTCGTATTGAACAACGCACTCGATGAAGGGCGTCGCGTCTTATTTGAAGGGGCGCAAGGTGTCATGCTTGACATCGATCAAGGGACGTATCCGTTTGTCACGTCTTCCAACCCGGTGGCCGGCGGGGTGACGATTGGTGCCGGTGTCGGCCCGACGAAAATCAAGCATGTCGTCGGAGTGGCAAAAGCATATACGACGCGCGTCGGCGACGGGCCGTTCCCGACCGAGCTGCACAATGAAATCGGCGACCGCATCCGCGAAGTCGGCCGCGAATATGGGACAACAACCGGCCGCCCACGTCGCGTCGGCTGGTTTGACAGCGTTGTCGTCCGTCATGCCCGCCGGGTGAGCGGCATTACCGACTTGTCGCTCAACTCGATTGACGTCTTGACCGGCATTGAAACGTTAAAAATTTGTGTCGCCTATCGCTACCGTGGCGAAGTGATCGAGGAATTTCCAGCTAGCTTAAAAGTATTGGCTGAGTGTGAGCCGATTTATGAAGAGCTGCCAGGCTGGATGGAGGACATCACGGGTGTGAAAAGCCTCGATGATCTGCCGGCGAACGCCCGCCATTACGTCGAGCGCATTTCCCAGCTCACCGGCATCCCGCTCTCGATTTTCTCTGTCGGCCCGGATCGCTCGCAAACGAACGTCGTCCGCAGCGTCTACGCATAAGCGGTTGGCGGCGACAGGAAACAGGCATAGATGCGTCTGCGTCTATGCCTGTTTCATCGTTTTGGAGCGGGGATCGACCGAACCGCCCCTCAAAATGGTAATCGGCAAAGGGTGATTTCGTTTTCGTAACATGGTAAATTAGTAATGATAGCATTCCATCGCAAAAGGAAGGATGTGAGCGAGATGGAAAAACGCATTTTAGTTGTTGATGATGAAAAACCGATTGCGGATATTTTGCAATTTAACTTGCAAAAAGAAGGATATGAAGTCATTTGCGCCTACGATGGTGAAGAAGCGTTGCAAAAAGTCGAAGAAACAATGCCGGATTTAATTTTGCTCGATATCATGCTTCCGTTAAGAGACGGCATGGAAGTGTGCCGCGAAGTGCGGAAAAAATATGATATGCCGATCATTATGTTGACAGCGAAAGATTCCGAGATTGATAAGGTGCTCGGCCTCGAGCTCGGGGCAGACGATTATGTCACCAAACCGTTCAGCACGCGCGAACTGCTGGCGCGGGTCAAAGCAAACTTGCGCCGTCATGTGCAAACGACCTCCCCGGAAGAAGGGGAAAACGAAACAAACGAAATTGTTATCGGTCCGCTTGTCATCCGCCCGGACGCGTATGTTGTACAAAAACGGGGGGA
The DNA here is from genome assembly GCF_000445995.2 of Geobacillus genomosp. 3. Taxonomy (GTDB): domain Bacteria; phylum Bacillota; class Bacilli; order Bacillales; family Anoxybacillaceae; genus Geobacillus. The sequence goes on along the minus strand of NC_022080.4, from coordinate 3,422,494 downwards.
GACGATTGAGTTGACCCACCGCGAATTTGAACTGCTCCACTATTTGGCGAAACATATCGGCCAAGTGATGACGCGTGAACACTTGCTGCAAACGGTCTGGGGCTACGACTATTACGGCGATGTGCGCACGGTCGATGTGACGGTAAGGCGGCTGCGCGAAAAAATCGAGGACAACCCTTCCCATCCGTCATGGATCGTCACAAGGCGGGGGGTCGGCTATTATTTGCGCAATCCGGAACAGGAGTCATGAGCCGGCATGAAAAAGGTAGGGCCATTTCGTTCGATCCATTTTAAGTTTGTCATTATTTATGTGTTGCTCATTCTCATCGCCATGCAAATTATCGGCGTGTATTTCGTTCGCAAACTGGAAACGGAGCTTGTGCAAAACTTCAAAAATTCGTTGAACGAACGGGTGACGCTGCTTGCTTATAACGTTGAGCAGGCGATGAACCGGGAACGGGATGAGAAAAGCCTGACATTAGAAGAAGACATCCGTTCGCTTCTTCATGATTTCGTTTCCCAAGACATTTCCGAAGTGCGCGTCATCGATGAGAAAGGGAAAGTGTTGGCGACATCGAATCCGTACATGCAAAATATCGTCGGGAAGCGGACGACAGAGATTTATGTGAAACGTTCGCTCGTCACCGGTGAACTTGTCGACCGGATGTTGCTTGATCGGAAAACAGGCTATCGCATGTACATCTCCTCGACTCCGATCAAAACGGGCGGGGAAGTCAAGGGGGTTATTTACGTCATTGCCTCCATGGAAAACGTCTTCTCACAAATGCGGCAAATCAACATGATTTTGGCGACCGGGACAGGGATCGCTCTCGCCATTACTGCTGTGCTGGGCATCTTTTTGTCGCGTACGATCACCCGGCCCATTTCCGATATGCGTCGGCAAGCGCTAGTGATGACGAGGGGGGATTTTTCCCGCAAGGTGAAAGTGTATGGCTACGATGAAATCGGCCAGCTGGCGATGACGTTCAACAATTTGACCAAAAAGCTGCAGGAAGCGCAGGCCACGACAGAAGGGGAGCGGCGCAAACTTGAGTCGGTGCTGACACATATGACCGACGGTGTCATCGCGACTGACCGCCGCGGCCGCGTCATTCTCATTAACGATGCCGCGATCAATATTTTGAATGTTTCACGTGAAACAGTGCTGTCGAGTTCGATCGTCGATGTGCTTGGCATCGCCGACCAATATACGTTTGACACGCTGCTCGAGGAGCGCGATTCGCTCATTTTGGATTTCAGCACGGATGACGAACTGTATATTTTGCGTGCGTCGTTGTCCGTCATTCAAAAGGAAGGCGGGTTTGTCAACGGGTTGATCGTCGTCTTGCACGACATTACCGAACAGGAAAAAATCGATCGCGAGCGCCGGCAGTTCGTCGCCAATGTGTCGCATGAGCTGCGCACGCCGTTGACGACGATGAAAAGCTACTTGGAAGCGTTAGCTGATGGCGCTTGGCAAGACAAGGAGATTGCACCAAGGTTCATTCAAGTGGTGCAAAACGAAACCGAGCGGATGATCCGGCTTGTCAACGATTTGCTCCATCTGTCGAAGCTCGACAGCAAAGACTATAAACTGAAGAAAACATGGGTCAATTTTTCGGCTTATTTTCATAAAGTCATTGACCGGTTTGAGCTGACGAAAAGCGACAATATCAAGTTCATCCGCAAAATTCCGCGCGAGGCGATTTTCGTTGAAGTGGATGAAGATAAAATTACACAAGTGCTGGACAACATTATTTCTAACGCGTTGAAATACTCTCCCCAAGGCGGAACGATCACGTTCCGCGTTCGTGAGTTGGCCGATGAAATCATCGTCAGCGTCAGCGACGAAGGAGTCGGTATTCCGAAGGCAGATTTGGCGAAAGTTTTCGAGCGCTTTTATCGGGTTGATAAGGCGCGGTCGCGCAAGTTGGGTGGCACCGGCCTTGGCCTGGCCATTGCCAAAGAAGTCGTGCTTGCCCACGGCGGGACGATTTGGGCGGAAAGCAAAGAACATAAGGGGACGACGATTTACTTTACGTTGCCGCTAGAACGAGAACAAAAGGATGACTGGTACGATGTATGAGGCGATTAAAACCGTCGTGTTGACATTGCTCGTGCTGATCAGCATTACGTTGACGTTCGTTTTATGGACATACCATCCGAAATATGACGTGCTGCAAAACGACGAGTACATTCAGCACGTTTCCGTGAGCAACACGCAAGTCGATACAGCGATGGTCGTGCAGCCGAAGCAGATGCTCATCCATAAAAATGGCGCCCATTATGCCGTAACCAAAGAAGAAGAAAAAAGTGAAGCGCTGAAAGAAATGAAAAAGTGGACGCTTGACGATTTTGAAAACATTTCATCCTCCGTTCCGCCAGGAAAGTTTTTGTCATTTTTAAACGGCAAGGAGCGGCTGGAAGTGATTTATCCAGATGAAGTGCCGATTGACATATACCGGTTGATTTTTATGGTGGAGGATAAAGGGTTGGACGGTTTGTCATTTGACCGTATCCTCGTCCCACTTGAAGGAGAGGACAAGTTTCCGGTGTACTTTATCGCGACGGACAAACACAAAATTTATAAGGCAATCGCCAGTGACGCGTCGCAGGAAGTCATCAGCAGGCTGGCGAAAGAGGCAAGCCGCTTTCCCCGCTATTTTGCCTATCCGGTCAGCGAGACAAAACAGCTTTATTTGCCGGAAAACGAAGTGGCGCTCAGCAGCTTGCAATATTATACCGATGAACTAGATGTCGATAAATTTAAAGAGGCGCTATTTAGTGACCCGAGCTTTGTCAAAAAAGACTTGATTCCGTTTGGCGAAGAATATACCGATGGTTCACGGCTGATGGACGTTGATTTTCTCCAGCGCATGCTGTTGTATGTCAATCCGGCCGCGCGCGTCTCCAACATTAGCCAAACCAAATCGGAAACCCACCTCATTCAAAAAAGCATCGATTTTGTCAACGAACATGGCGGCTGGACTGATCTATACCATTTTGCCCGTTGGAGTGAAGAAGACCGGAAAGTCATTTTCCGTCTTGTTGTGAACGGCTATCCGGTTTTTAACGAATATGGCATGTCAGAAATCGTGGAAACGTGGGGAGCGAGCGATTTAATGAAATACCAGCGCCCGCTTTTCCGTCTTGAAATTGCTGACCGCAATCGTACACCGAAAACCTTGCCGTCCGGCCGCGCTATTGTCAAACAGCTCGAAAAAAGAAAAGACATCCGCAAAACGCTCGTGAAAGATGTCGCTATCGGCTACGAGCTCGTCAAAGATCCGGAACGGGAAAAGGTGATTCGACTTGAACCGGCGTGGTTTTATTTGTATGGGCAAACGTGGAAAAAGGTGAACGTTGACGGGGAGAGCGGAGGAGGGGGAACGAATGGATTGGAGTAAAACAAAGACGATTTTTATTATTGTGTTCCTCATCCTTGATTGCTTTTTAGTCTATCAGTTTATGGAAAAAAGAAATAGCAGCCAGTTGGATGTCATTTTGGAAACGACGATTGAAGAACAGCTCGAGGCGAACGGCATTACGTATGTCGATTTACCAAAAGAGGTGACAAAAGCGGCGTATGTTAGCGGCAAAAGCCGCTCATTTACCAGTGCTGATACGAAAAAACTGTCTGGACAAAAAGTAGAAGTTGAAGGGGAAACAAAGTTAAAAGGGACGTTCACCCATCCGGTCGCTTTAAACGTCGAAGACCCGTACCAACTGCGTGAGTTTTTACAGCGCTACATCTTAAACGGGAAACAATACACCTTTTGGTCATTTGACAAAAGGAAAGGCACGGTGATTTGTTACCAAGTGTATGACGGGAAAGTGATTTATGGCAACGAAAACAGCAAGCTCGTTATTCACGTCAACGAGCAGCGGGAGGCGCTGTCCTATGAACAGACGATGCTGGATGACTTGGAAAAATACGAGCGGAAACAAGATATCGTTCCAGCCATTAAGGCCATTGAGACGCTGTATCGGAAAGGGCATTTGCAGCCAGGAGACCGTGTCACGAAAGTCGAGCTTGGCTACTATGGCCTCGTCCAGTTTACCGCTTCGCAAGTCCTAACGCCGACATGGCATATCGTCGTCAACCGGAAAGAAGACTATTTTGTCAATGCGTTTGAAGGGCAAGTCATTACGGATCAAGGAAATGTGCTGGAGTGAAAACGAATGACAATGCGATTTAGTGTACTGGCCAGCGGCAGCACCGGCAACGCCTTTTACGTCGAAACGAACCGCCAGCGCCTGCTCGTCGATGCCGGACTGAGCGGCAAACAACTCGAGCAGCTGTTTGCCGAAATCGACCGCCATCCGAAGCAATTGGATGCGTTGCTTGTGACTCATGAGCATAGCGACCATATTAAGGGGCTTGGCGTCCTCGCCCGCAAGTACCGTTTACCGGTTTATGCGAATGAAAAAACGTGGCAGGCCATGGGACAGGCCATCGGCGACATCCCGTCCGAGCAAAAGTTTGTCTTTCCGCTCGGTGCGGTGAGAACGTTCGGTGATGTCGACGTTGAGTCATTTGGCGTTTCCCATGATGCAGCTGAACCGATGTTTTACGTCTTCCACTATGGAGGAAAAAAGCTCGCCTTGCTCACCGATACCGGCTATGTGAGCGAGCGGATGAAAAAAACGATCGAAAATGCTGATGTCTTCGTATTTGAAAGCAACCATGATGTCGGGATGTTGCGAATGGGGAGGTATCCGTGGAACGTTAAGCGCCGCATTTTAAGCGACGTTGGCCATATTTCGAATGAAGAAGCGGGTCTGGCGCTTGCTGATGTAATTGGCGAACGGACGAAACAAATTTATTTGGCTCATTTAAGCCAAGATAACAATATGAAAGAGCTGGCGCGTATGACTGTGGCGCAAACGCTCGAACAGAGGGGGCTGGCGGTCGGTGCCGGCTTTCGTTTGTACGATACCGACCCGCGCAAGGCGACTGCGTTAGCGTATGTGTGACGGTCGTTTTGTCTAAACTGAGGGAAATGCGTTTGTTGGATTTTTTCACCTTTTCATGATTATAATGAGGGATGGAGACGAATGCGGAAAGGGTGGTGAGCATGGGATATTACGATGACCATTACGAATCGCGTGAGCAAATGAAGCGGAAACGGCGCAGCGGTTCGTTTGTTTCTGCCCTTGTCGGCGCCATACTGGGCGGACTGCTCGTCCTCATGTCGATCCCGGCGCTTTCCCGTTGGGACGTCCTCCCATACGATGTCGTGCCGCCACAAGGCAGGGAGGAAGAACGGGGCGGAGAAAACGGAGCTCCCCCCATCCGGCAAAGTGTTTCTGTTGATGTGACGACAGCGGTGACGACAGCGATCAATCAAGTGTCCGAGGCGGTCGTCGGCGTCGTCAATATCCAACAGGCGGGCTTTTGGTCGCAAGGAGGCGAAGAGGGCGTCGGATCGGGCGTCATTTACAAGAAAGCCGGGGGACGGGCGTTTATTGTGACAAACCACCATGTTGTTGAAAACGCGAGTCAGCTGGAAGTAAGCTTAAAAGACGGGACGAGGGTGCCGGCGAAGCTGCTCGGGAGCGATGTGCTCATGGACTTGGCCGTATTGGAAATTGACGCGAAGCATGTGAAAAAGGTGGCTGAGTTCGGTGACTCCGATGCCGTGAAGCCGGGCGAGCCGGTCATCGCCATCGGCAACCCGCTCGGCCTGCAGTTTGCCGGGTCGGTGACACAAGGCATCATTTCCGGGACGAACCGGACGGTGGAAGTTGACTTGGACCAAGATGGCGCCCCGGATTGGAATGCGGAAGTATTGCAGACCGATGCGGCTATTAACCCGGGCAACAGCGGCGGCGCTCTCGTCAACATCAAAGGACAAGTCATTGGGATTAATTCGATGAAAATCGCTCAGGAAGCAGTGGAAGGCATTGGATTTGCCATCCCAATCAACGCAGCCATCCCGATCATTTCCGATTTGGAGAAATACGGACAAGTGCGCCGCCCATACATGGGCGTGGAACTCCGCTCGCTGAGCGACATTCCATCGTATCATTTGCAGGCGACACTTCATTTGCCGCTGAACGTGACGGAAGGGGTGGCGGTCATCCAAGTCGTGCCGATGTCGCCAGCTGCGCAGGCAGGCTTGCAGCAGTTTGACGTTATTGTGGCGCTTGATGGGGAAAAAATTCGCAACGTGCTTGACTTGCGCAAGTATTTGTATACGGAAAAATCGATCGGCGATCGAATGGAAGTCACGTTTTATCGTGATGGGGAAAAGCGGACGGTCACGATGAAATTGGCGCGCGAGTCGTATTAAACCAAAACAGTGGAGGGAGCGGAAACGCTCCTTCTTTTTTCCACAAGGAAAGGGGCGGAAACAATGATATTCACATGTGAAGAACATATTGATGTCGCCATTGACGAATATGTGGAGGAGACAGAACAGGCGCCCGATATCTCACCTGTGGATAACAACGAAAGACCGTGTTGGTTTTGCGGAAAAAAAGCTGTATATGTAGTAGGGAACTAATGTTTTCGCACAATATGTGGATATGTATTGTGTATATGTGGATAACTATTGTTGATAAGTTGTTTGCAAGGTGGGGATGACATGTGCATATTTGCATTGCCGCTGTGGGCAAATTGAAGGAAAAATATTTAATTCAAGGGGTCAATGAGTACACAAAGCGCCTGTCTGCGTATGCGAAAATAGAGATAATCGAAGTCGCTGATGAAAAAACTTCCGAGCGGGCTAGCGAACTTGAGGAAGAGCAAGTTAAGCAGCGTGAGGGCGAGCGGCTGCTGGCGAAAATCCCGCATGACGCCTATGTCATCGCGCTCGCCATTGAGGGGAAGATGAGATCGTCCGAGCAATTTGCGGCCCGGCTTGACGAACTTGCCACTTACGGCAAAAGCAAAATCGTTTTTGTCATTGGCGGCTCGCTCGGGTTAAGCAAACAAGTGATGGCACGTGCTAACGAGGCGCTGTCGTTTTCGAAAATGACGTTTCCTCATCAGCTCATGCGCCTCATTTTGCTTGAGCAAATTTACCGCGCGTTTCGGATTAATCGGGGGGAACCGTACCATAAATAAAATTGAAAAGCCTAAGTATTGGAATTCAACGGTCTACATGTTTTGATAAGGCACAGTATGGGGCGTCATGGATGGTCCGGTGATGTATGCTGTTTGTCCGATAGAGCGGGGCGGAAGAAAGGGCGCCTTCTTTTTCATCTGTTGCCGTTTTAACGCCTATTCCCAATCCACCTTTTTTCGATACTTAAAATATTGCTTGGCGAGTGGATGGCCGGTGTCCCACGGTTTCTTCCGGCCGGTGAAATGGATGATAACCGGCTTTGTGTGCAGGCGTGGAAGCTTGATATGGCCTGTTGTATAATTCCACTTTGGATGCAAAGGCAGCCATTTGTCATACAAAACGGCATTTAACGCATCTTGGTCGGGGTGAACAAGTTTTTCCGGATGCGTTTGAATGAACTCGAACACTTTAGAGGAGATGTGGTGTTCCCGCCATTTCTCTACATTGATTAATAAAACGCCGGAGTTAAAGTAATGGTACCCGTCCGGAATAAGCAAGTCATTTTTTCTTCCTTGAGCGTCGACGCTCTCGACAGCAGCGACGAAGCAATCGTCAATGTTTGTCTCCCATAGTTCGGAGATATCTTTTTTGACAATGAGGTCGCAGTCAAGATAAAGCACTTTTTTGACTTCCGGACCGAGCAGGTCTGGAATGGCAATCCGGTAATACATTTCTTTTGTAATATAATTTGTTTCTTTTAACTGAGTAAAAATCGGGTCGGTAATCGGCAAAAAAATGGATTGCTGTTTGTAGCTGTTGACGATTTTTTCGATATTCTGTTTGTTTTTATCAGATAACGTTTCGTATAGTATATAAACGATAACTGGATATTCAGACGTTTTGTTGACGAACAATGATGTCAGCATGACCCCAAGGGGCAAAGCGTAGGCGTCGTTTGTCGCTGTGACAAGATGGATCAACTTCCCACCACCTTATGGGACTGATTCTCTTCTCCTCCTATATACATATGAAAAAAGAATCATTTATGTTCGAACGATGCGGCTAGCGCCCGCAGGAAAAGAAGATACCGGAGCCTGGCGGACGGCAATGTTCCACACAAACGGAGAGGTGGATCGTTCGTTCGACAGTCCCGATTGAAGAAAAGACCGCTCACCTTTGTCGGAAGATGGCGGTCTTTTTCATTTGGTGAAGTTGTTTGACCGATAGAAACGCACCGTTTCTGCTAACCCGGTTTCTAGATCGTATTTCGGCAGCCAGCCAAGCTGACGGTTGGCCTGTTCCGCGTTCAATCGGCTATGACGGATGTCTCCTGGCCGTTCGGGATGGTAAAGACAGCGGGTCGGCGATGGAAAGAAGGAAGCAATGAGCGCCGCCAGCTCGTTGATCGTCGTTCCTTGATTCGTGCCAATGTTGAACGTATCGTTATCCCCTTTCGTTAAAGAAAGTACGTTCGCCCAAGCGACGTCTTTGACAAATACAAAATCGCGCGTCTGATTGCCGTCGCCGAATATAACCGGCGGTTCCTTGGCAAGCTGTTTACGGATGAGCGCCGCCACAACGCCGCCTTCATTTTTGGCAGATTGCCGCGGCCCGTATACGTTGGCGTATCGCAATATCGTATACGTAAGGCCGTAATAGCGGTGAAAAAGGCGGATATACAGCTCGCCCATCTGCTTCGAGGCAGCGTAAAAGGAGGTGGGCCTGACGGGGGACGATTCGGTGATGCTCGTGTCGCCGGCATCGCCGTAAACGGCACAGGAGGACGCGAAAATGATTTTTTTCACGTTATACTTTACACAGCAATGAAGGACGGTTAAGGTGCCGAAAATATTGATTAAAGCATCAGCGGACGGATCGGCAATGGAGGCGGGGACGGACGTTTGCGCTGCTTGGTGGATGACATAATCAGGTTTTTCATGGGCGAACACAGCGTCGACATCGGTTTGGGATAAGAGATCGACATGATGCCATTTTGCCTCCGGGTGAAGAAACGCCGCCGATCCTGTAGAAAGGTTGTCGATGACCGCCGAATCATAACCTGATTCTACTAGCAAATCGACAATATGGGAGCCGATAAACCCACAGCCGCCTGTCACCAAAACCTTCAATAGTTCCCCCCCTTTTTATCCCGGCCATCCAGAACGGTTTTGCCACCGGCAAGTAATAAAGAATTTTGTTTCGGCAGGGCGGTCAAAGATGGTCCCGTTTTCTAGTTAATGTATGAAAACTTCATCGTTTTTGCACGGGACAAACGGCGCATGAGGGAAAACGAAAAGGAGTTGCTTCATTACGCAACTCCCCCACACTGGGCCGATACTTTATTTTTGCCGCTTTCTTTCGAATGGAGCAATAAGTGATCGGCGTAGACGTACGCCTTTTCGATTGATATCGCTTCTCCTGTTTGAAAAAAGTAAAGGCCAAATGACGACGTGTAAGCAACCGGACGCTTGGCCGCTCCGTCATCGACCAGCACGGTGCTATGGCGTACGGTTTCCCGTATCCCCTCGACAAGCTGGACGCTTTCCTCAAATGTGCGGTGGCGCAAAAACATGGTAAACTCTTCTCCGCCGCTACGGAACAAAAAATCATCTTCGTTAAGGAACTGTTTTAATGTCAAGGCAAAGTGGCGAATGACTTCATCGCCGACGGCGTGGTTGTACGTATCGTTAATCGCTTTAAAATTGTCGATATCGGCGACGACAACACCAATCCATTCTCCTGTTTTGTTTAACTTGGCAATCGTCTGATCCATGTAGGCGCGGTTATGAACGCCGGTCAGAAAGTCGGTATACGCCATCCGTTCAAAATGGTCGCGCTCTAGTTTATGCTGGATGCTTTGCGATTTGGAAAAGAACGAGCGGCTGACGAAGTAATTGAGCAAAAACAAGCTCAAAAGCATATCCCACCGCTGCTCCTGCAAAAAGAGAAATAACAGGCCGTTCGTCAGCGCGGTTTTTCCCATATCCGTCCAGCTTCTTGTCTTAATAAAATCCAGTGCCTCACGCTGTGTCCGAATGTCGCCGGTTATATAAAAAATCATAATCAGACAGCAGTCAGTTAAAAAGGAAACGATGATGACGAGCAGAAAAATAAGCAACCAAAAGCCGATGAACGGAATAGGACGAAACAGTGGATGAAGGAAATCGTATAAGGCAAACGCCAGTGAATTGAATGTCACAAAAGAACCGATGTTGTACAACGTGTGCAGCCATTCGTCGGATTCCGCTGTTTTCAAGTATTTTTTTGTCATATGTTCAGTCAAGCGAAATAATGTTTCAAAAATAAGCAGCCCGAGTGGGCCGGCAAACAGGGCAAACGACAAGCTGTAATTGATGCCATAGTCAACCGGAATATTGTTTTTCGTTTTGTCAACGACGCGCAAGTGGGAATACAGGCTAGAAAACAGCCAGTAAAACAGCAAAGCGGTCATATATGGGCGATCGAAGAAAGTTGGTTTTGACACAAAGGCAACGGTGATCGACAAGAAAAAAACGGCAAAAATAATCGGTCGTGCTCGGAGTAACATCTCGGCTCTCTCTCCTATGATCTGACCTCTGACAACTTCATCGTTGGCGAAGTGATGCCAAAAAGAGGATGGCCCTCCTATTTCCGTAGTTTCGAAACACGGTATGGGTCATTGGAAAACAACGGTGGATAACGAATCTAGAAGCCACTGTTTTGGCATCGTCCACATATTCTCAATTAGAACAAATAAACATCTAGCTAAATCTATTATAGTACTATGTACATAATTCCGAAAATAGAAAAAATAGTGTTCACGTCCACTTTTTTTCCACAAAATTTGACAATTATTGAAGGATATTTGCCTCCGATTGTGTCCCATCCCTCGGAAAACAAGGTAGCTGGACATCGATTGTTTCGTATATAATATGGACAGCGAAAAGGACAGGGATCGGGTGCGATTGTTTTCTTCAGTACAGCCGGCACAACGTTATAGTTGCCGGCGACTGTCCTTGGCCATTGGCCGTATGGGAGCGTCGTCCAAATGACAGCGGAAACGGCCGAACGGGAAAAGAACGGCTCAACGTTATGCCATGTGAGCGGCCGGTCGGTTCGGTATGGAGAATGGTTTGGGTGTGTTTCGCTTTGTTTCATAACGTGAGGAGGGAAAAAGATGAAAATTGTTATCGCCCCGGATTCGTTTAAAGAAAGTCTCTCAGCGCTCGAAGTCGCTGAGGCGGTCGAGCGCGGGTTTCAGGCGGTGTTTCCGCAAGCCGAATATGTGAAAGTGCCGATGGCTGACGGCGGAGAAGGGACGGTGCAATCGCTTGTGGATGCGACCGGCGGCCGCGTGGTGGAAACCGAAGTGACCGGGCCGCTCGGTGAGCCGGTGCGGGCGTTTTTCGGCTTGCTTGGCGACGGGAAGACAGCGGTGATTGAGATGGCAGCCGCCTCGGGATTGCATCTTGTCCCGCGCGACCGGCGCAACCCGTTAGTGACGACGACGCGGGGGACAGGGGAACTGATCCGAGCCGCCCTTGATGCCGGTGCCACCCACCTGATCATCGGCCTCGGCGGCAGCGCGACAAACGACGGCGGGGCCGGCATGGTGCAGGCGCTTGGCGGACGGCTTTTAGACCGCGACGGCCGCGACATCGGTCCGGGAGGCGGGGCGCTCGCTCATTTGCAGTCGATCGACTTGTCCGGGCTCGATCCGCGTCTGGAGGGCGTCCGCATTGATGTCGCGTGTGACGTCGACAATCCGCTCACTGGACCGAAAGGCGCGTCCGCCATTTTTGGCCCGCAAAAGGGGGCGACACCCGATATGGTCGCGGTTCTCGATCAGAACTTGGCGCACTATGCTGATGTCATCAGCCGCGAACTCGGCAAACAAATCGGCGCCATCCCAGGCGCCGGTGCGGCCGGCGGTTTAGGCGCGGGGCTGCTTGCGTTTCTGCCGGCTGAATTAAAGCGTGGCGTCGAGATTGTGATCGAAACGGTCCAACTCGCTGAACGCATTAAAGGGGCGGATCTGGTCATCACCGGTGAAGGGCGGATCGACGGGCAGACGATATTCGGAAAAACACCGATCGGCGTCGCCAAAACAGCGAAGCGGTTCGGCGTCCCGGTCATCGGCATCGCCGGATCATTAGGCGACGACAGCGCGGTCGTCTTAGACCATGGCATTGACGCCCTTTTTACGATCGTTCCCGGCGTCATTCCGCTCGAGAAAGCGTTTGAGCAGGCGGAACAGTATGTGACACAAACAGCGCGGCATATCGCCTCTGTGTACCGTCTTGGCCAAATAGGAAAAGACTCTTCCCGTTAATATTTTAGACAAAAAGAAGAGCCGGTCCGTTCGTACCGGCTCGTTTATTTACCCGTCCGCGGCCAGGAGGCAATGGCTTCGAGTACACCGCGAATCGCAAACAGGCCGAATTGGTGCGGTAAGATGAAATGATCGCCTTTGCGAAGCGGGTATATCCGTCCTTCGTGGACGAGCTCACCTTCGCCTTCGAGGATGCTGATGATGAGAAACGGTTTCGTCTGCTCTGATTCGAGCACATCGCGGATCTCCCATTTTTGGACGCCAAAGTAGTCGCCTTCTACGAATGTCGTCACGGTCGCACCCGGGACTTCGGCGACATGAGGACGGACGTCGGTGTCGCGATGCGGGACAGTGGTGACGTCAATCGCTTTCTCTAAGTGAAGCTCCCGCTTCCGCCCTTGGCTGTCAACGCGGTCGTAATCATAGACGCGGTATGTCGTGTCCGAGCTTTGCTGCGTTTCAAGGACAAGCGTCCCTTCACAAAGGGCGTGAATCGTGCCGCTTGGGACATAGAAGAAGTCGCCGGGGCGGATCGGCACTTTCCGCAGCAAGCGCTCCCATTCCCCCGCCTCCATCATGGCGCGCAGCTGCCCCTTCGTTTCGGCATGGTGGCCGTAAATAAGTTCAGCGCCCGGCTTGCAGTCGATAATGTACCAACATTCCGTTTTGCCGAGCTCCCCGCCTTCGTGCGTTTTTGCGTATTCATCATCCGGGTGGACTTGAACGGACAAGTCGGCGTTGGCGTCTAAAATTTTCGTCAGCAATGGAAAGCGATCCGATGGAAAATGGCCGAACAAGTCGCGGCGCTCTTCCCAAAGCTGTCCGAGCGTCATCCCTTGAAACGGTCCGCGGGCGACGATCGTCTGCCCGTGCGGGTGGGCCGATACAGCCCAACATTCCCCCGTTTGTGCCGATGGAATATCGTAGCCGAACCGCTCAGCAAGCTTTGTGCCGCCCCAAATGCGCTCCTGGAAGACGGGAGTGAGAAAAATCGGTTCTTGATACATATCGTTTCCCCCTCCAAACACGGTAGAAATTACGGTGACCCCGCTTTCATCTTACCATGAAATATACTGTCGGCAAACGAAAATGATGAGAGGATGCAAACGTATGATCCCACTCCCTGTTAGGAGCTAAAGTGAACATGTCGCCTCCACACGCCGCCGCAAAGACGGCAGCGCGTCAAGGCGATTCATCGAGTTCAAGGCGTTTCAACGGCTGTTTCGCTGGTCCTTCGACGACATCACCGTCGATCGAAAAACGCGAGCCATGACATGGGCAGTCCCACGTCTTGTCGCCGCTGTTCCATTCGAGTTCGCAGCCCATGTGGGTGCACGTCGTATCGACGACATGAAGTGTTCCGGCCTCGTCTTTGTAGGCGCCAGCCCGTTTCCCGTTGACGGAGACGACCGCCCCTTCCCCGCGCGCCAAGTCTTGCGGCCGGCGGCCGGCCGCCTCGATTTTCCCTGCGACCAAGTGTTTGGCGACATCGAGGTTCGTCGTGAAAAATTGCCGCACACTCGGGTCGGCGTAAAAGCGCGACGGGGAGTACAAGTCGCGATACCGGTTGTCGCGGCCAAGAATGAGGTCAGACAGCAACATCCCCGCGGCGGTTCCGTTTGTCATGCCCCATTTCCGGTATCCTGTCGCGACATAAATATGCGGCGTATCGGCCGTCATCGGACCGATATACGGCATTTTATCAAGTGTCGTCAAGTCTTGGGCCGACCAACGGTAACGAATGTCTTTCACCGTAAACAGCTGTGAGGCAAACGAAGATAGCGCCTCATAATGACGCATCGTCGGCACCCCTTGGCCGGTCTTATGGTTTTCTCCGCCGATGAGAATAAGCGTCTCCCCATTCGCCGCTGCAGAACGGACCGAGCGCTTCGGGTCGTCGGCGCTTAAATACATACCGCCCGGGTACGGCTCGGCGGTCGTCACTCCCAATACGTATGACCGTTCAGCATACATACGGGAAAAGTAAAATCCGCCGTCGTAAAATGGAAAATGGGAACAGACGGCGACATGGCTGCATTCAACCCGCTTTTTGTCGCGCGTCACGACGGACAGCCGCTCCCCTTGCTCGATGTCGGCGACTGGCGTGTATTCGTAAATGGCGCTCCCCGCTTGTACCAGGGCATCGACGAGTTTGACTAAATATTTCAGCGGATGAAACTGGGCTTGCCGCTTCATGACAACTGCCGCTTTAACCGGCAGCGGGAGCGGGATCGACTCAACGAAAGCCCCATCAATGCCGAGCCGTTCGTACGCTTCCCATTCTTTCACTAATTTCTGAAACGATGAGGAAGACGTCGTATAAATATAGGCGTCTTGTTCGCAAAAATCACAGTCAATCCGGTGCTGTTCAACCGTGCGGCGAATGAAGCCGAGCGCATCCATACAGGCGTCATAATACAATCGTGCCTTCTCCGTGCCAAAGTGGTTCAGAAATTCATCATACACCAAATCATGCTGGGCGGTCAGTTTCGCCGTCGTATGACCGGTCGTTCCATTCAGCAGCCGGTCCGCCTCGAGGAGGGCGACGCGCACGCCTTGTGTCGCCAACAAATAAGCCGTCGTAATACCGGAAATGCCGCCGCCAACGACCGCGACATCGACAGCAATGTCTTCTTCGAGTTTCGGAAAGGACGGAAGCGGAACAGAATCGCGCCAGTACGGTTCAAAAGTAGAAGGAAGGAATGACATAAGTATGCCTCCTCGCATGCCAAAATTGTCTTCTGTAGTTTGCTCTTTGCCATGGTCAGCTATTCCACATATCCACAACCATTTTCTTTTTTTGGCAGCCATCCGCAAGGAGAATAAAAGATGGTACAATAGAAAAAAAGAGGTCAAAACTGTTTTGTAAAAATAATGTTAAAGGAAGATCAGGAATGAATAAATATACAAATTCGTTCCATGAACGCGCCAACGCGATAGCGGACAGTTGGATTTTGGAGCATTACAGCTTAAGTGAACTCAACTTTGAGACGGTCAGCCATTATCGGGAACGGTTCGCCCGCGTAAAACCGAACCATCCATGGAACGGGCTTGAGACAAAAGAATTTTTATACAAAATCGGCGCATGGGGAAAGCTGCGGGACAGCAGCAAAGAAGGGCTGACGCTCGCCGGCCTGTTGATGTTCAGTGAGGAGCGGATCATTACCGAGGTGCTGCCGCAATACTTTTTAGAGTACCGGGAGCATGCTGGTGCAAAGGAAACGGGTTGGACGAAGCGGTTCACCTCGCAGGACGGGACGTGGTCCGGCAATGTGTACGACTTTTATTTTCGCGTATCAGCGGAGCTAGAACGGCATGTTTGGCTTGAGGAAGGGCGCGCTCTGCTCAGTGAGGCGCTTGCCAACGCCATTGTTCATGCCGATTACGGGGAAGAAGGCGGCATTACCGTTGAGAAAGAAGATGGGGCGTTTCGATTTGCCAATCCGGGGCGGTTCCGCTTGCCGGTCGAAGCTGCTATAGCCGGACAAATGAGCAATTTACGCAACCCAAATATCTTTAAAATGTTTTTGTTGATCGATGTTTGCAAGCGGGCCGGATCCGGTCTGAAACGAATGCATGATAAGCAAGAACGGGCGCTTGTCCAACCGGTTGACATCTCGCAACAAACGAATCCGGACCGTACGGTCGTTACGTTATGCCCGTTGTTATTTCCAGCTGAGATGAGCGCCGCAATGGAAACAGAAATAGCCGAATCATTGCAACAGCCTGAACAACAATGGACGGAACAGGATGGACAGGGGATCGAGGAGAGCTTCGGAAATAACGAACTTAACTCCATAAATATAAACAAAAGCTCCGTTATTAACGAACCTAACTCCGTAAACAACAGCCCGAACTCCGTAAAAAAGGATGCGAACTTCGTAACTAAATCCCTTAACTCCATAAATAACGAACCTAACTCCGTAAATAATCTGTCAAGCTCCGATAGTAACGAAATAAACGTCTGTGACATAGATGGCGAAGAGGAAGAGGAGAAGATCGATGAACGGTTATGGAAGATGGCGGAATTGGCACGTCGAAAAAAGCGGTTGGCCCCGACGGTGATGGAAGAGATGATTGTCCGCTTATGCCGCGAACGGCCGCTGCGGCTGAAGGAATTGGCGGCGCTGCTTGAACGGACGCCGGACGGGTTGCGCAACAACTATTTAGGGAAACTATTAGAGAAAGGGAAGATTCGTCTAAAGTATCCCGACCAGCCGAACCATCCGCGCCAGGCGTACATCGGCGTCAAGGAAAGATGAGGAGGAAGCGCATAAGCCGGGATTCATTTGGGCGGCTGCAAACAAAAGAAAAGGAAACGGGTGTCCGGCGTGGGACACCCGTTTTGAATAGTTTGAACAGTTCAGGAAATGATCGAGATTGCCCATCGGCATCCTATTTTGTACAATAGGAAGCACAGGCGAAGAGGAACGGAGCGAAGGTGATTGACATGGAAGAACGGGACATGAAGGCGTTTCTTGCCCAGCTGCAGCAAGAAGGACTGTTAACCGAACAAACGCGTCCGGTTTGGGAAATGATTTTGCCGAAACGATTAAAACGGATGTATGACGTTCTCAACGAGCGCACCCGCTATATTACGGTTTTGATTGAAGCGGTCGACGACCCGCACAATCAGGCAGCGGTGCTGCGGACGGCCGAGGCGTTTGGCGTTCAAGATGTCCATATCGTCACCGGGAGAGCGCCGTTTTCACCGAACCGGCTCGTGACACGCTACGCCGACCAATGGCTGACACTTCATCGGAAGCCGAATATCGAAACGGCCATCGGCGACTTGAAGCGGCAAGGATACCAAGTGTATGCCAGCTATCTTGGCGAGGGGACGATTCCTCTTTCCGACATCGACGTATCCAAACCGACGGTGCTTTTATTTGGCAACGAACATAGCGGCGTATCCGACGAGGCGCTGAAACTCGCAGACGGAACGTTCGTCATTCCGATGCACGGCTTTGTCCAAAGTTTCAACATTTCCGTCGCCGCGGCGTTGGCGCTCTATGATGTCACTGAGCGGGCGCGCCGCCAAGTAGGAAAACAGTATTATTTGTCACCGGAAGAGAAGAAGGAACTATACAAACAATGGATGTGGCAGACGTTGCAGCCACGCATCCGGAAACAATTGGAGCAGCAAGGATATATCGGACAAAAAGGTGGGAAATAGCCGGGTTTTGCTATGAAAGGAGCCCGGCTATTTTTTGTGGAATATTTTGTTGTGAATCCCCTTCTTGGTCAATATTTCCCTAATCGAGGAAAACAAGTGGCGATTTCTTGAACAATGATTGAACAGTTTGTGACAAATGTTTTGCTGATTTATGAACTTTTGTGTACGTTTGGTTTCAAACATTTTCAATTTTGATATGGTAGAAACAAAGAAAATACAAGTGGAAATCGCCTCATATAGCCGGGGCGGGCGAAGGAGGATATACAGCGATGAAACGGGCGATATGGCGCATCATATTGGCTTTGCCGTTCCTGCTTTTGCTTAGCGGCTGCGTCGAGCGCACGGCGGTGCTCAACCCGCAAGGGCCGGTGGCGCGGACGCAATACGACTTAATTATGTGGTCGGTTGGTTTTATGCTGTTTATTATTGTTGTCGTCTTTGCCTTGTTTGCTTTTGTGCTCATCCGCTATCGCGAAAAGCCGGAAAACGCCGATTACGAGCCGCCGGAAGAGGAAGGAAATACGCTGCTTGAAATCGTTTGGACGGCGATTCCCATTTTGATTGTCATCGCGCTTGCCGTTCCAACCGTGAAAGCGACATTTGCCTTGGAGAAGCCGCCGACTGATAAAGTCGAACCAATTACGATTCATGTGACGGCGGCGAACTGGAAATGGATTTTCAGCTATCCGGAAGAAAACATTGAAACAGTCAACTACGTCCATATCCCGGCTGGCGTGCCGGTCAAATTCAAGCTCACATCTGTCGGGCCAATGAACTCGTTTTGGGTGCCGGAGCTAGGAGGGCAAAAGTATGCCATGGACGGCATGGAGACGGAGCTGATTTTACAAGCCGACAAACCGGGTTCATACATGGGGCGGAGCGCCAACTTTTCCGGGGAAAAGTTTGCCCATATGGAATTTGAAGTTATCGCCCAAACAAGCAGAGACTTCAAGCAATGGGTGGATGAAGTGAAAGCGACAGCGCCGAAGCTCAACGAGGACAAATATGCACAAATTTTAGAACCGGGACTTGTTGGCCGGATGACATTTTCAAATACCCATTTAGAATGGATTGACCATGCGGAACAAAACAGCCATCATGCCAATGGCGAATCGGCAGGCGACGATGACGGTCAAGACCATAACATGGCGACAGACAGCCATCATCACACGGAGTAAGAAAGGAGGAACGGGCGATGAAATGGAGTGAGTTTTTCGTTACAGGCGAACCGCTTATTTATGCGGCTGACGTGGCAATCGTTTTGACGATAATCGGCATTGTGTTCATCTTGACGTATTTTAAAAAGTGGAAATGGCTTTGGAATGAATGGCTCACGACCGTCGACCATAAAAAAATCGGTGTTATGTACATTATTTGCGCGGTACTCATGTTGTTCCGCGGCGGCGTCGATGCGCTCTTGATGCGGGCGCAGCTGACGGCGCCAAATATGGAGTTTTTGGACGCGCAACATTATAATGAAATTTTCACGACGCACGGAACGATTATGATTTTGTTTATGGCGATGCCGTTTATTATCGGTTTGATGAACATCGTCGTCCCGCTGCAAATCGGGGCGCGCGACGTCGCGTTTCCGTATTTAAACGCGTTAAGCTTTTGGCTCTTTTTCTTCGGGGCGATGCTGTTTAACATTTCGTTTGTCATTGGCGGATCGCCGGACGCTGGCTGGACGGCATACTTCCCGCTTGCCGGTAACGAGTTCAGCCATGGCGTCGGCAACAACTACTATGCGGTTGCCCTGCAAATTTCCGGGATCGGGACGTTAATGACCGGGATCAACTTTTTGGTGACGATTTTAAAAATGCGCGCGCCGGGCATGACGTTGATGCGCATGCCAATGTTTACGTGGACGATTCTCATTACGTCCGTCCTCATTGTGTTCGCCTTCCCGGTATTGACGGTCGCGTTGGCGTTAATGACGTTCGATCGCTTATTTGATACGCAGTTTTTCACCATGGCGAACGGCGGCATGTCGATGCTTTGGGCGAACTTGTTCTGGATTTGGGGCCATCCGGAAGTGTATATCGTCATTTTGCCGGCGTTTGGCATTTTCTCGGAAGTCGTCAGCACGTTTGCGCGCAAGCGGCTGTTCGGTTATAAAGCGATGGTCGGCTCGATCGTCGGCATTGCGTTCTTAAGTTTTATCGTTTGGGTGCACCACTTCTTTACGATGGGCGCCGGGCCAGCAGTCAACTCCGTATTCTCGATCACCACGATGGCGATCGCCATTCCGACCGGGGTGAAAATTTTTAACTGGCTGTTTACGCTCCGGAAAGGGAAAATCCGCTTTACGACGGCGATGCTTTGGTCGTTGGCGTTCATTCCGAACTTTGTCATCGGCGGCGTAACGGGGGTCATGCTGGCGATGGCAGCGGCCGACTACCAATATCATAACAGCTATTTCCTAGTAGCCCACTTCCATTACGTGCTCATTGCGGGTACGGTGTTCGCCTGCTTTGCCGGTTTGCATTATTGGTATCCGAAAATGTTCGGCCATATGTTAAACGAGCGGCTCGGCAAATGGACGTTTTGGCTGTTTATGATCGGCTTTAACGTCTGTTTCTTCCCGATGTATTTCCTCGGGCTGATGGGAATGACGCGCCGCATGTACACGTATTCGGCAGACCTTGGTTGGACGCCGCTCAATGTTGTCGCGACCGTCGGAGCGGTGTTGATGGGCATCGGGTTTATCGTGCTTTGTTACAACATTTATTACAGCGCCCGCTACGGCGAGCGCGACATGACTGGCGACCCGTGGAACGGGCGGACACTTGAGTGGGCAACAGCGTCGCCGCCGGTGCATTACAATTTCCCAGTGACACCGGTTGTCGAAGATTTGGACGCGTATTGGGTGATGAAGAAAAAATATGGCGGTTTGCAAGTGAAAGAGGAAGAATTGAAACCGATCCATATGCCAAGCAACTCGGGACGTCCGTTTTGGATGTCGGTGGCGTTCTTTATTGCCGGATTCGGCCTTGTGTTCAAATGGTTTGCGTTGGCCATTGTCGGTGCACTGTTCATTGTGCTTGGGCTCATTCTTCGCTCGTTTGAAAATGACGACGGCTATTATATGAGCGTCGAGGAGATTAAACGGACCGAGCGGTCGGCACGAAAGGGGGCGTGACGAATGGGAGAAGCAGCACACCGCTATGATGAAACACTGCCGCTGGAGTATCGGACAGAGGAAAGCCGCTTGAATATATTAGGTTTTTGGATTTTTCTTGGAGCGGAAGTCGTATTGTTCGCTACCTTGTTTGCCACTTATCTTGTTTTGTTCCAACGGACCGGCTCCGGGCTGACAGCGCAGGAATTGTTTCAAGTCAAAGATGTATTGATCGAAACGCTGTTGTTGTTGACGAGTAGTTTCACGTGCGGGCTGGCCATTTTCGAAATGCGCCGCGGCCGTATGAGCGGGCTGATCGCCTGGCTGCTCGTGACGCTTCTGCTTGGAGCGGGGTTTATTACGGTTGAGATTCGTGAGTTTATCCATTACGTCCATGAAGGGGCGACGATGCAGACGAGCGCGTTTCTGTCCAGCTTTTTCGTTCTCGTCGGCACGCACGGTGCTCACGTCAGTTTAGGGATTGGCTGGATGATTTTGATCATCATTCAGCTCCTGCAGCGCGGCCTGACGGCTAAAACGGCGCGCAAAGTGTTTATCGTCAGCTTGTACTGGCACTTTTTAGACGTCGTTTGGATTTTCATCTTTACGCTCGTCTACTTGTTAGGGATGGTGATCTAACATGGGCGCAAACAGCCATCATG
The DNA here is from genome assembly GCF_000445995.2 of Geobacillus genomosp. 3. Lineage (GTDB taxonomy): Bacteria > Bacillota > Bacilli > Bacillales > Anoxybacillaceae > Geobacillus. The sequence goes on along the minus strand of NC_022080.4, from coordinate 3,401,211 downwards.
AATCATTTCCGTGGAAACATATCATCGGTTTTGTCCTTTCGCTCGTCTTGACATTTGCGGCTCTTTGGGTGGCGCTCTCGTCCGGGCTGCCGCTCAAGGCTGTCATTGTCATCATCGTCTTGTTCGCGATCATCCAAGCGAGCTTGCAGCTGTTTATGTTCATGCATGTGGCGGAAAGCGACAGCGGCAAAGTGCAAACGTTCAACATGGTGTACAGTTTCTTTATTGCCGTTGTCATTGTCGCGGGATCCATTTGGGTGATGCAATTTGTATTGTAAAGAGGGGCTGGACGGGGTTCGGCCGGCTTTTTTCCGTCTCTGAAGGCCAGCGGCATTTCCGCCATCAAAAAGGCGTCTTGCCTCGAATGGGCAAGACGCCTTCTACAATACTTTCGACAAAAACGCTTTTGTCCGCTCATGCTGCGGGCGGTCGAACAACTCTTCCGGCTTCCCTTCTTCAACGATGTAGCCGCCGTCCATAAACAGAACGCGATCGCCGACTTCGCGGGCGAAGCCCATCTCATGGGTGACGACGACCATCGTCATCCCTTCATTGGCGAGTTGCTTCATGACCGAGAGCACCTCGCCGACCATTTCCGGGTCAAGCGCTGACGTCGGTTCATCAAACAACATAATTTTCGGCTCCATGGCCAATGCCCGGGCGATGGCGACGCGCTGCGCCTGTCCGCCGGAGAGGGAGTCCGGGTAGACGTGCGCTTTATCTTGCAGCCCGACTTTGGCGAGCAGCTCGATCGCTTTTGCCTCCGCTTTTTCGCGCGGCCATTTGCGCACTTTCATTGGCGCAAGCGTAATGTTGTTTAAAACGGTCATATGCGGGAACAAGTTAAAGCGCTGGAACACCATTCCGACTTCTTCCCGCACTTTATTTAAATCCGTATCTTTCGCTTTTAAGTTGATGCCGTCAATGATGATCTCGCCTTCATCGAAATCTTCCAGCAAGTTTAAGCATCGCAAAAACGTTGATTTTCCCGACCCCGACGGGCCGATGACGACCACGACTTCTCCTTCGCGGATATGGGCATCGATTCCTTTTAATACTTGGAGCGAACCGAACGATTTTTTCAACTGGCGTACGTCGATCATTGGGTCGAATACTTCCTTTCAAGGTAATGTGACAATTTGCTTAAGGAAAGCGTTAAGATTAAATAAATGAATGCGACCGTTAAATACGGCTCCCAGACGCGGTAATATTCGCCTGCGGCCGCTTTGCCCCAATACATGATTTCCGGAGCGGCGATGACCATCCCGAGCGACGAATCTTTAATCAAGACGATAAACTCATTGGCAAACGGGGGAATCATGCGCTTTAACGCTTGCGGCAAAATAATATAACGCATCGCCTGAACGTGCGTCATGCCGAGCGAGCGGGCGGCTTCCATTTGCCCTTTGTCGATCGATTGAATGCCGGCGCGGAAAATTTCCGCGACATACGCAGCCGAGTTGAGCGACAGTGAGACGGCCAGGGAAGCGATGGCATTTGGTTGGCCGAAAAAGAGCGGCATGGCGCCGAAGTGGACGAGCAAAATTTGCACAACAAGCGGTGTGCCGCGAAAAAAGTTAATGTACCAGGAAAACGGCAAACGGACAATCGGGTTGGACGACATTTTGCCAAGGCCGATGAACAACCCGAGAATAAGACCAAACATGATGCCGGCCAACGATACGCCGATCGTGATGAGCAGCCCTTGGAAAAAATAAGGAGCGTATTCGACAATAATATCAAAACGAAAGTCCATCGATCTCACCTTTCTCTACGAAAAATGCGTAACTTGCTAGCAGTTACGCATTTTTCGTGTTCGTGCGCTTATTGTTGTTGTTTTAAGCCTTCTATATTCGGTTCTTTACCAAACCATTTTTTGTAAATCTCTGCATATTTGCCGCTGTCGATCACGTTTTGCAATGCTTCGTCCACTTTGGCTTTCAATTCGCTGTCTTTCGGGAAGATCATGCCGTAGTATTCCGAAGCGAAGTTTTGTGGATCTTCAATGACTTGCAGTTTTTTATCCGGGTTGTTTTTCACGTATTCGTTTGCGACCGCGTTATCGGTGACCACGGCATCAACGCCGCCGTTCAACAGTTCCATAATCGCGACGACAGATGTTTCGAATTTTTTAATATGATTGCCTTTGCCAAGAAGTTTTTCCGCTGCCTCCTGACCCGTTGTTGCGTTTTGGACGCCGATTGTTTTGCCTTTTAAGTCAAGGGCGTTTTTCACCGGGTTGCCTTCTTTGACTAAGATGACTTGTGTTGCTTCAAAGTATGGAGCCGAGAAATCGTACGTTTGTTTCCGTTCATCCGTAATCGTAATGCCGGAAATCCCCATGTCGATCTCTTTGCTTTGCAACGCAGCAAACAAAGGATCCCAGCCGACATTTTTCAATTCATAATCCAAGCCGGCTTCTTTCATGACGGCGTCGAGAAGGTCAACGTCGAAGCCGACAATTTTTCCTTTTTCCATATACTCAAATGGCGCAAACGCTGCGTCTGTCCCGACGGTGATTTTTTGGTTTCCTTCTTCTTTACTGCCTGACGGCGAGCTTGTCTCCGTCGACTTGCCGCAGGCGGCGAGCGCCATAAACAACGCGGCGACGACTGCCACGATCAACCCTTTCTTCATGTTTAACATCTTATAAAATCCCCCTTTGGAATAATTGTCGATGAACGATTATCATACTATCAATATTTTTGTGATTATGCAATAGGTTTTATAAAAATAATTGTTTGAACATTTTGGTATGGGCGTCGAAAAGGGAAAAAAGCATATTTTTCAATGTTTTTCGCGAAATATGAAAAAGGTTATGTGGAGAATATAATTTTAAATGAATTTTTATAAGATAACTTTCTATGATGGAATAGGGGCATCTGCCTTGAATTCTCAGAATATTATATCAAAAACAAGGTGGGAGCGGCAACGATTTTCGCTATTTCATTGCTATGACGGTATGGAAAAAAATAAATACTATTGTGTAAATACAATCTCTTTCAATATGATGGAAGTGGTGACAAGACAGCAAAGGGAAGGAGAGTGGCGATGGTCTTATTTTCCGTCATTGTGTATTTAGTTGGCATGCTTTGGATTGGCTATTGGGCCTATAAACGGACGGCCAACTTGTCCGATTATATGCTTGGCGGCCGGACGCTTGGGCCGGCCGTGACCGCGCTCAGCGCCGGGGCTTCCGATATGAGCGGCTGGCTGCTCATGGGCCTGCCGGGAGCGATGTTTGTCGACGGGGTGAGCGCCGCGTGGATCGCCATCGGGTTGACGCTCGGCGCTTATGCGAACTGGCTGTACGTCGCGCCGCGCTTGCGCGTCTATACGGAAGTGGCAAACGACTCGATTACGATTCCGGAATTTTTGGAAAACCGTTTCGGCGATGCATCGAAATTGTTGCGGATGGTGTCCGGGATTGTCATTATGATCTTTTTTACGTTTTATGTCTCGTCCGGCCTTGTTTCGGGAGGCGTGTTGTTTGAAAACTCGTTTGGTGTCAGTTACCATACGGGATTGTGGATCGTCGGCGGGGTCGTTGTCGCCTATACGCTGTTTGGCGGCTTTTTGGCAGTCAGCTGGACGGACTTTGTCCAAGGGACGATCATGTTTATCGCGTTGATTCTCGTTCCGGTTGTGACGCTGTTCCATACGGGTGGCCCCGTTGAAACGGTGGGGACGATTCGCGATATTGACCCGAACTTGTTGAATTTATGGAAAGGAACAAGTTTTCTTGGCATCATTTCATTATTCGCCTGGGGGCTTGGGTATTTCGGCCAGCCGCACATCATTGTCCGCTTTATGGCCATTAAGTCGGTGAAAGAAATGAAAAGCGCCCGCCGCATCGGCATGGGCTGGATGATTTTTTCCGTTGTCGGGGCGATGTTGACCGGTCTTTTTGGAATCGCTTACTTTTCGCAACACGGCACGAAGCTTGATGACCCGGAAACGGTGTTTATCCAGCTGGGTGAAATTTTGTTCCATCCGATTATTACCGGATTTCTGCTGGCGGCGATTTTGGCGGCGATTATGAGCACGATCTCGTCGCAGCTGCTCGTCACGTCGAGCTCGCTGACGGAAGATTTGTATAAAGTGTTGTTTCGCCGCTCTGCCTCGGACAAAGAGCTTGTCTTCGTCGGGCGCCTGTCGGTTCTCATCGTCGCCATTGTCGCGACCGCGCTGGCATATACGAAAAATGACACGATTTTAAACTTGGTCGGCTATGCATGGGCTGGATTTGGCGCGTCATTCGGGCCGGTGATTTTGCTGAGCCTGTTCTGGCGGCGGATGACGAAATGGGGAGCGCTCGCCGGCATGGTCGCCGGGGCGTTGACAGTGATCCTTTGGACGCAGTCGGAGTATTTGAAAGGGCTGCTATATGAAATGATCCCGGGCTTTGCCGCGAGCCTTGTCGCCATTGTCGTCGTCAGCCTGTTGACAAAAGCGCCGGAAGGGAAAGTGGCGGAACAGTTTGATCAGTTTAAAAGGTCGTTGTCATAAGCGAAATGAACAGGGTGTCCCTCGGCGGAGACACCCTGTCGTCATGATCGGCATTTTGTCTTGAGTATAAGCGTTGTTGCAGCCCGCCGCGCCGCTTTGCCGCCTCGGCCGGGCGCTGGCGGTGTTGCGGTGCCGTCATGATCAACTTTAAGCCGGGGCAAAGGGGTGTCGCGCCCTGCTCTGGTCCGGATGTCAACACATGTCGCGTTGTCGCGCCCCGCTCCGCTCTGGTCCGGATGCCAATGTGTGTCGCGGTGCCGCGCCGTTCCGGTTGGACCGCGGGCATGCCGTGTTGCGGCGGCGCCCCGCCCGGTGTTGGGGTGGCTCGCCGATGTTACGCCATGGTGTTCCAGTCCGGGTACAAATCGGTGCGGCGGTCGCGCCATGTCGTGACTGATCCTTTTTCCCGCACTTTGCGAAGGAGCGACAAGTCAAGGTCAGCGGTAACGACCATGTCGCCGTTGATCTCGCCCGATGCAAGCACGCCGCCTTGCGGGAACGGAATGTCGTTTGGCGTGATGACGGCCGCCTGGCCGAAGTTGGCGCGCATAAAGTCAACGGTCGGGAGCGAGCCGACTGTGCCGGTCGTGACGACATACACTTCGTTCTCGACCGCCCGCGCGTGGCAGCAATACCGTACGCGGTAAAACCCGTGCCGGTCGTCGGTGCACGATGGACAAAAGATGACGTCCGCCCCTTTGGCGCGCGCCAGACGGACGATTTCCGGAAACTCGATGTCATAGCACGTCAAGATGGCGATCGTCGCCTTGTCCGTTTCGAAGACATGAAGCCCGTCGCCCGGGGCGATGTTCCACTCGTTGACCTCGGTCGGGGTGATATGCAGCTTCGCCTGGCGATGGACCGTCCCGTCCGGCGTAAACAAATGGGCGACATTGTACAGCTTGCCGTTTTGGCGGATGACATGCGTGCCGCCGATCAAGTACATGCCCGTGTCTTTGGCGAGCGACGTAAACAGCTCGGTATATTTTTCGGTATAATCGGGCAAGTCGTTGATTGTCGCCCGCCGTCCGCCGTCAAGCGGAATCGAAAGCAGCTGGGTCGTCAAAAACTCCGGAAACAACACAAATTCGGCGTCAAACTCTTGCGCTGTTTTGACGTAATGTGTCACTTGCGCGGCAAATTCGTCAAACGAACCGATCGTATGCAAATGATATTGGACAGCGGATACGCGCAATGGCGGCACTCTCCTTTCTCAATTTTATCGCGACGCATAATGCTTATTTTATCATGGCGAAGCCCGTCTGGCGCATTCATTTTTTCAAGGCATGAATGCGGCAGTCCCGCGCTTTTCAAGGGAAGACAGTCTCCTTACAGTTCCGGCGGCGAATCGCCTTGTGAAAAAAGACAAGGCTTGAAGCCTTGCCTACTTTCCTTCATAGCGGCGGTATGCGCCGTGATGTGTCGGGCCGACGTATTCGTTTAACGGGAACGAATGGCGGATCGCCGCCGTGATGAACGCTTTGGCTGTCGCAATGGCGTCTTTCACCGGCCGGCCTTTTGCCAGTTCGGCGGCAATGGCGGCCGAGAACGTGCAGCCGGCGCCATGCGTATACGTCGTGTCAATCCGTTCCGACTCAAGCAGTTCGAACGTTTTGCCGTCGTAAAGGACGTCAACCGCATAGTCGTGCGGAATTTTCCGCCCGCCTTTGACGATCACATATTGAGCTCCGAGCTCATGAATGCGTCCGGCCGCTTCTTTCATGTCCTCGACGGTTTCGATGCGCGGCAGGCCGGAGAGTTGTGCCGCCTCAAACAAGTTCGGCGTCACGACCGTTGCTTTTGGCACGAGCGTTTCCCGGTAGCACACCGTATTTTCCGGGTGGAGCGGCTCATCCGCCCCTTTGCATACCATAACCGGGTCGATGACAGCGTTTTTCAATCCATGTTTTTCAATGGTGCGCGCCGCCAATTCAATGATATCCGTTGTCGGAAGCATGCCTGTTTTGAAGGCGTCAATCCCGACGCCGACGATGATCGTCTCAAGCTGGGCTTCGATCGTCGCCAAGTCCACCGGAAACACTTGATGCGCCCAACGGTTGTGCGGATCCATGGCGACGATCGTCGTGATCGCCGTCATGCCGTATACGCCAAGCTCTTGGAACGTTTTCAAGTCCGCCTGCAGCCCGGCGCCGCCGCTGCTGTCCGAGCCGGCGATCGTTAACGCTTTTGGCATGGTCATCGTCATCACTCCTTTGTTCCACAAGATTATATCATGAAGCGGCCTTCAAGGACGAAATAGTTGTTCTACATCAACAGAAAAACCGTCAAGCGTGCGCGAACATGCCATGCCGGTTTCTTTCCAGACGCCGGCTTGCTCATACTGTCCATCGTCATTGAGCGAGTAGACTTGCACAACAGAGTGCATAGGGTTCACGATCCAATATTCATGGACTCCGTATTGCATATACAAGTTCAATTTGAACACGAGATCATGCGCCTGGTTGGAAGGACTTAAAATTTCAATGATTAACGTTGGAACGCCGACAAATTTTGTATCCGTTAATCCGCTTTGATCACAAATCACGGTTAAATCCGGAACGACGATTGTCTTGCCTTCGATCCGCTCACTCTTTAGCTCGATATCAAAAGGGGCATGAAACACTTCGCACGGCTTTTTTTCTACAAAGTGGAACAGTTTGACGTACAATCGCCCCGATATGCGTTGGTGCTGGGTCGAAGGGGAGGGAGGCATCAACACGGCGCCAGCAATGTATTCTAAAATGCGGTCGGTTGTTTCCCGCATGCGGTAAAATTCTTCAAGCGACACCGCCTGTTTTTCCGGAACGTTCACGAAACCACCTTCTTTCCAGCTTTCTATTTTCATTATACACTGCCCGCTTCGCTGAACGAAAATGATTTTGCATAGCGAAACGGATGCAAAAAAAGCCGCCCGCTATAAGCGGGCGATCTATGATAAGAATGGGCAGTGATGAACAAGCGGCCGGCAGCGCACGTTGCCGGCCGTGTCCATCACGGTTAGTTGGCGGCCAACGTTTTGCCGAGCGCTTCGCGAGCCGGGACGTAGCGGTAGCCGAGGTCGCGGGCGACCGCTTCGTATGTGATTTCGCCGCCGGCGACGTTGACGCCAAGCTCAAGCGCCGGGTTGTCGGTGATCGCTTGCATGACGCCTTTGTTGGCGATTTGCAAGGCGTACGGGATCGTAACGTTCGTCAACGCGATCGTCGAGGTGCGCGGGACAGCGCCTGGCATGTTGGCGACCGCATAATGGACGACGCCGTGTTTGACGTATGTCGGGTCGTCGTGCGTTGTGACGTGGTCGCTCGTCTCGACAATGCCCCCTTGGTCGATGGCGACATCGACGATGACCGAGCCTGGTTTCATCGCTTTCACCATGTCCTCGGTGACGAGTTTCGGCGCCCGCGCCCCCGGGATGAGAACGGCGCCGATGACAAGGTCAGCTTCGGCCACGGCTTCGGCGATGTTCATCGGGTTGGACATGAGCGTTGTAATTTGACGGCCGAAAATGTCGTCAAGTTCGCGCAGGCGGTCGGCGTTTAAGTCAATGATCGTCACATCTGCGCCGAGGCCGACCGCGACTTTCGCTGCGTTTGTGCCGACGACCCCGCCGCCGATGATCGTCACTTTGCCGCGGGCGACGCCCGGGACGCCGCCAAGCAAGATGCCTTTGCCGCCGTACGGCTTTTCTAAAAACTGCGCCCCGATTTGCGCCGCCATCCGTCCAGCGACTTCGCTCATCGGCGTCAACAGCGGCAGCGTGCGGCCGACTTGCACGGTTTCATAGGCGATGGCGATGACGCCGCTTTCTTTTAACGCCCGTGTCAACTCCGGATCAGCGGCCAAATGCAAGTAGGTGAACAGCACAAGCCCCGGACGGAAGAAGCGGTATTCGCTTGGCAGCGGCTCTTTCACTTTCATGATCATATCCGCTTGCGCCCACACGTCTTCGGCCTGTTCGACCACTTGCGCCCCGGCGCGGACGTAATCTTCATTCGCAAATCCGCTGCCGGCCCCGGCGTCTTTTTCAACGAGCACGGTATGCCCGGCTTGAACGAACGACAAAACGCCAGCTGGCGTGATAGCGACGCGATTTTCATTGTTTTTGATCTCTTTTGGTACACCAATGATCATGAGTTCGTGTCCTCCTCATTCAAAATGACCTTACTACTAGTATAAAAGGGAATAAGCAAGACCGGCATTGTTCAAAAAAGAGAAAGAAGCGCGCGGGTTTTGTGGATTTCCACAAATTATCCGCGCGCCTCGTATTTCGCTAATTTAATATCGATGTATAATTTGATTTTTTGGTTCATATCGCCGAGATCGATCTCGCCGATGTCGGCGATTCGCTTGAGCCGGTAAGCAAGTGTATTTGGATGAACATTGAGGACGTCAGCAGTTTCTTGCATGTTTTCGTTATGGTCAAAAAATGTTTCAAACGTCTTCACAAAATCGCTATGATGTTTGCGGTCATACGCTTGCAATTTCTCGAGCGCCAGGTTGGCCCAGTTCCCTTGCCGTTTTTTTTCGAGCAAAAAGTCGAAAAACTGGTAAATGCCGAGTTGGGCGTAGCCGTAGACGCCGTTGATGTCATCCTCAAGCTTCTCCTTCAGCGCCAGCACGGCGAGCGCTTCGCGATAGCTTTTTTCAATGAGCCGGTACGCGCTGTATACAACGCCGAATCCGCTTTGCACGTCATGAATGTGAAACCGTTCTTTCAGTTTGGCGGCGAACGATTCGATGAACGCATTCAACTCTTTCAGCGGCTGGTCCGTTTTTGGCGCCGCCAGCAAGATCACATCGCGGCCGTCGGTCGTATAAAGAAGAATCGGGATTTGCTGGGTCGTCTGCAAGAGATAAGAAATTTGCCGCTCCATTTCGGCGGTTAAATCAGCGGCAAAGCGGAAGACGACAACGGCAAACTGCGGCGCCGCCGGGATTTGCATGGCGGTGAGATGGGCGCGAATCTCGTCGTCTGTCGCGATATGGCCGGTCAGCAATTTCCAAAACAGCTCCTGCACCCGCTCTTCTTTTTTGTTTTTGCGCATATACAGCTGCAACACTTTGTTTTTTGCTGTTTTGGCGGCGAGCTTGAGCCATTCCATCTCCTCGGGCGACAGCGTCCGGTTCGTTTCCAGCACCCAGATGAAACCGATCACTTCGTCATTTTTCCAAATGGAGACAGCGACGCGGCTGCCGAGGCCGACGTCATGAATCGGCGGGACGCGCACCGGCTCGCGGCTTTTGAGAAGCGCCGGGATGGCGCCTTGTTTCCATAAGCTGTTGATCACTTTTTCCGGGACGCGCCGGCTGATGATCGTCGCCGTCCGCGCCGGATCGGTGTAATCGTCGTGGGCGCTGTAGGCGATGAGCCGATGGTTCGCGTCTTCAATTGTCACCGGACATTGGAGCACGTCGCTGACGCGGTCGGCAAACTCTTCGAGGCTGTCAAATTCGCCGTGGAAAGGGTCGGTGTAATGAGGCATATCGGTTCCCCCGCATCATCCATAGGATTGTAGTTTGATTTTACCACAAATAAAGGTTGCCATCGTGTATTCTATAACGGAGAGGGTTCGGTGCGCTTTCTGTCGAACATATAGGGAAAGGAAATGATTCATCAAGGAGGAGACTGTTGTGAAAAAATGGGAAATCGCCGTCATCCCTGGCGACGGCATCGGCAAGGAAGTTGTGCCAGCGGCGTTGGATGTGTTGAAAGCAGTTGCGGACGTCCATGGAGGGATTTCCTTTTCCTTCACTGAATTTCCATGGAGCTGCGACTATTATATGGAACACGGAAAAATGATGCCGGATGACGGGCTGTCGACGTTGCGGAACTTTGATGCTATTTTTCTCGGGGCGGTCGGCAATCCGAAGCTCGTGCCGGACCATATTTCGTTATGGGGGCTGCTTCTGAAAATCCGCCGCGAATTTGAACAAGTGATCAACGTCCGCCCGGCCAAGTCTTTTCGCGGATTGTCGTCGCCGCTTGCCGAACCGCGCGAGTTTGATTTCATCGTCGTCCGTGAAAACAGCGAAGGGGAATATAGCGAAGTCGGCGGGCGCATCCACCGCGGGGAAGACGAAATCGCCATTCAAAACGCCGTCTTCACCCGCAAAGGGACGGAGCGGGCGATGCGCTATGCGTTCGAGCTGGCGCGGAAGCGGAAACGGCATGTGACGAGCGCGACGAAATCGAACGGCATTTTCCATACGATGCCGTTTTGGGATGAAGTGTTTGCCGACGTCAAGCGCGACTACCCGGATGTCGCGACTGCGTCCTATCATATTGACGCGTTAGCCGCCTTTTTCGTGACAAGGCCGCATACGTTTGACGTCGTTGTCGCGAGCAACTTGTTCGGCGACATTTTGACGGACCTTGGCGGCGCCATCATGGGCAGCATCGGCATCGCCCCGGCGGCGAACATCAACGTCAACGGCAAGTACCCGTCGATGTTTGAGCCGGTTCACGGATCGGCGCCTGATATTTACGGCCAAGGCATCGCCAATCCGATCGGGCAAATTTGGACGGCGAAACTGATGCTTGACCATTTCGGCGAAGAAGAGCTCGGCGCCTTTTTGTTAAAAACGATCGAGGATGTCACCGCTGACGGCATCAAAACGCCGGATCTCGGCGGCACAGCGACGACGAAGGAAGTGACGGAAGAAATTTGCCGGCGTTTGTATAAGCGCAGTTGATAAAGGAGGAGCAAGGCGCGCGGTTTGCACTTTCTTTCCGTTTCGGTATACTTGTTGTCGAACGAACTGAACAGAAAGGATGACATACATTGTTCAAAAAATGGTTTGGCAAACAACAGCCGAAGGAAGAAACGATCACCGCGCCGCTTGACGGGACGATTGTGCCGCTTGAAGACGTTCCGGATCCGGTGTTTGCGCAAAAAATGATGGGCGATGGCATCGCCATCGACCCGGCGGACGGGGATGTCGTCGCTCCGGTGGACGGGGAAATCGTCCAACTCTTTCCGACGAAGCATGCCATCGGCTTGCGCTCAGAAGCGGGGGTTGAGCTGCTTATTCATGTCGGCATTGACACCGTGTCGATGAATGGGGAAGGGTTCACCGCCTATGTCAAGGCCGGTGACCGGGTGAAACGGGGCGAGCGGCTCCTTTCCGTTGACTTTTCGCTCGTTCGCGACAAGGCCAAAAGCGCGGTGACGCCAATCATCATCACGAACGGCGATGCGCTTGAAAGTTTGGAGAAAAAAGCTGGGACATCGGCGACAAAAGGCGAGACGGTCTTATTTCAGGTGAAAATGAAATAAGAGCGGAAGGGAGAAAGTATGGCGTTTCGCATCCATAAGATTTTAAACAACAACGCCGTTGTTGTGCTCGATGAAGGTAAAGAGAAAATTGTCATGGGCCCGGGGATTGCGTTTCAAAAGCGGAAAAACGATCTCATCCCCGTTGGCCGCATTGAGAAAATTTTCGTCATGGAAGAAGAAAACGAGAAATTCCAGCAACTGTTGCGCACGTTGCCAGAGGAGCATATCGATATTGCCGAAGAAATTATTAGCTATGCGGAAGGGAAGCTGCAAGCGCCCCTTAGCAACCATATCCATATCGCGTTGACCGACCATTTGTCATTCGCTATCGAGCGGCTGAAACAAGGATACCGCATTCAAAACAAGTTGCTGAATGAAATTAAAGTGTTGTACAAGGCGGAGTATGAGATCGGATTGTGGGCGAAACAGTTGATCAAAGAGCGGCTTGGCATTGAGATCCCAGATGATGAGGCAGCTCATATCGCCTTGCATATCCATACCGCCAAAATGGACGCCGCGAGCATGAACAAAACGCTCCGCGAAACAACGCTCATTCATGAACTGGTTCGCTTGATTGAAACAGAGCTCGGCCTATCGATCGATGAAGAAAGCATTTCATACCAGCGGTTGCTCACCCATTTGCGCTTTGCCTTAAGCCGCATTGAAAACGGGGAGCCGATTCATTCGATGGACGAGGAGATGATGGCGCTCATTCAGGCAAAATATGTGAACGAGTGGGCGTGTGCCCGAAAAGCGGCAGAATATGCCGAACAGGAGTATGGCATCCGCTTTCCGGAAGAGGAACTCGCCTATATTGTGTTGCACATTCAACGGTTGAGAAAGCGTTGACAACGGTGGTGTATTGCTTTATAATGCGGAGTAAACAACCGTATATTGTGGGATTGTGACTGCTTCGAGCAGGCAAGACCTAAAACGTATGAAGGGAACGGCAAGTGAACCATGCCGTCCGTATACCCTTTGTATGTTTTAGGTCTTTTTTGTTTGCTTTTGCCAATCATCATTCAGAAGGAGAGGGGTTCATCAATGCAGTACGGCCAAATCGCCCGACAACTTATTCCGCTATTAGGGGGAAAGGAAAACGTCATCAGCGCGGCCCATTGCGCAACAAGGCTTCGGCTCGTTTTAAAGGATGACAAAAAGGCTGATGTGAAAGCTATTGAAAATCTTGAGGGAGTCAAAGGAGCGTTTTCCAGTTCTGGTCAGTTCCAAATCATTTTTGGCACTGGTGTCGTCAATAAAGTGTATGAATCATTTGTCCGCGAAGCCGGTTTGCCGCAAAGCCATACGGATGCGCACCAGGAAGCGATCAAGCAAAAAATGAATCCGCTCGCCCGCTTTGCGAAAACGTTGTCGAACATTTTTGTGCCCATCATCCCGGCGATTGTTGCGAGCGGCTTGTTAATGGGGTTGCTTGGGATGATGAAGGCGTTCAAATGGGTAGCGGCGGACAGCCCGCTGTATATCCTCCTTGATATGTTCTCAAGTGCGGCGTTTATCATTTTGCCGATTTTAATCGGCTTTAGCGCTGCCAAAGAGTTCGGAGGAACGCCGTTTTTAGGGGCGGTCATCGGCGGGATTATGACCCATCCGGCACTATTAAATCCGTGGGGGTTGGCCGAGGCTAAGCCAAACTATATGCATTTTCTCGGCTTTGATATTGCCATGGTCGGCTACCAAGGGACAGTGGTGCCGATTTTGCTGGCGACGTATGTGATGGCGAAAATCGAGCGCGGCTTGCGCCAAGTCGTTCCCCATGCAGTCAGTTTGCTTGTCGTTCCATTTGTGACGGTCATTTCGACCGGGTTTATTACGATTTTGGCCATCGGGCCGCTTGGCAATTGGCTTGGCGACGGGATTACTATGGCGCTCAACTTCATTTACCATTATGGGGGAGCGCTCGCCGGTCTCATCTTTGGCGGGTTGTATTCGATGATTGTCATTACCGGTGTGCATCACAGCTTCCATGCGATTGAAGCAAACTTGTTGGCGAAACTTGGCGTCAACTATTTACTGCCGATCTGGTCGATGGCCAACGTCGCCCAAGGCGGCGCCGGATTGGCTGTCTTCGTCCAATCAAAGCGGGCGAAAACGAAAGAAATCGCCTTACCAGCGGCATTATCGGCGTTTTTAGGCATTACCGAACCGGTCATTTTCGGGGTGAACTTAAAATACCGGAAACCGTTTATCGCCGCGGCCATCGGCGGCGCGCTCGGCGGGGCGTATGTCGTGTTTGCCAATGTCGTCGCGAACGCCTATGGGCTGACCGGCATCCCGATGATCGCCATCGTCGCGCCGGAAGGGTTGACGAACTTGATGCATTACTTAATCGGTTTTGCCATTGCCGTCGGTTCGGCGTTTGTGGCGACATTCCTTCTAAAGTTCCGTGAAGAAGAAGAGTGAGGGGGCAAGCGGATGAAATCCGAACGCGAGCGGCAGCTCATGGAACAAGCCTATGCCGAAATCGAAAAGTACCAAGATCTCGTCCATCGCGATCCATATCGATTGCGCTATCATCTCATGCCCCCGGTCGGGCTGATGAATGACCCGAACGGGCTGATCGATTGGAATGGGACGTACCATGTCTTTTACCAATGGATGCCGTTTCGCACTGGCCACGGAGCGAAGTTCTGGGGACATTACACGTCCCCGGACTTGGTTCATTGGCAAGCGGAGCCGATTGCTTTAGCGCCAAGCGAATGGTATGACCAAAACGGATGCTACTCCGGCAGCGCCATTGACGATGACGGAAAGCTCGTGTTGTTTTATACCGGCAATGTGAAGGACGACCAAGGAAACCGCCAAACATACCAATGCATGGCCGTGTCGGAAGATGGCATTCACTTTACCAAAAAAGGGGTCGTGATCAACCTGCCGGATGGCTATACCGCTCATTTCCGTGACCCGAAAGTGTGGCGGAAAGACGGGCTTTGGTATATGATTATCGGAGCACAAAGCAAAAGCGGCGACGGGAAAGCGGTTCTATTCCGTTCTAGCGACCTCTGCCATTGGGAACATCTTGGCCCGATTGCCGGCGGGAACTCGAAATGGCTCGGCCCGTTCGGCTATATGTGGGAATGCCCCGACTTGTTTCCGTTAGACGGTCAAGATGTGCTCATCGTTTGCCCACAGGGATTGCAACCGGACGGCATGCGCTATCAAAACGTTTACCAGTCAGGCTATTTTGTCGGCCGCCTTGACTATGGACGGGCCGAATTCGTCCACGGGCCGTTTGAGGAGCTTGACCGCGGCTTTGAGTTTTACGCCCCGCAAACGATGCTTGACCGGAACGGGCGGCGCATTCTCATCGGCTGGATGGGCGTGCCGGATCAGAATGAAGACCGCCAGCCGACCGTGGGCCACCGCTGGGTGCACGCGCTCACCTTGCCGCGCGAGCTTCGGCTTGTTGACGGCAAACTGAGGCAAACGCCAGTGAAAGAACTGAAACAGTTGCGCAAACAACAAGTGGCGTATCCGAACGCCGTTGTGGCGAATGAGCTGCGGTCGTGGCCGGGAGTTGAAGGAGACGCCATCGAACTTCGCCTTGATCGTATTCAATTGCTTGGAAGCATGATGGAGATTCATTTTCGCCATGCCGCCCGCCTCATTTACAACAGCGACGAAGGGGTGCTGACACTTGAGCGGAAAAGTTTTGTGAATGGATTGACGGAAACGCGGCAATGCCGCCTGCCCCGTCTCCGTTCGCTCCACGTGTTTTTAGATACATCGTCGATCGAATTGTTCGTCAATGACGGCGAAGAGACATTCACTGCCCGGTTTTTCCCATATCCGGATGACCGAACGATGTTCTTTGGCGCTCATGGCCATCTTCAGATGGATATAGAGAAATGGGAATTATAAGGTTCGTTTGTGTGCAAGGAAGCTGCCAAGGAAGCGTTTGCGGATTGGCAGCTTTTTATGACAACGGTGATCCATTAGATTACTAAGGATGTTCACTCATCCCCCCTTTTAATGTAACAAATTTGTTCTGCCCCTTTTATCTAACTTCCTTTACAATTAAAAGGATAGTTCTTTATAATAATACGAAATAGAAATAATAATTCAAAAATATATACCTATGCCATCGCCAAGATGGGGGGATGAAACATGCTTACAAAAAGGCAAAAAGACATTTTGTCATTTTTAATCCAGAACAACGAACCTATTACATCGGAGTGGATTGCTAAAGAATTAGGGGTAAGTGATCGGACAGTGCGAACGGAGCTAAAAGAGCTCCAATCGCAATGCCAATCGTTAGGGATATATATTGAGTCTATTCGTGGGAAAGGGTATAAATTGGAAATCATAGATTCGCAACTATTTAAAGAGGCATACGACTCTGCTAGGAATGAGATTGTCGATGGGAGTAAAATGGATTTTTCCGAACAAAATGGTAGAGTCGTGTATATATTAAAGCGGCTCCTGCTTGAAAGGGAACCGATCAAACTGGAACATTTAGAGGATGAATTGTTTGTTTCCAAACCGACCATTCAAAGCGACTTAAAGACTGTACGTGAAATATTAGAAAAATACAAACTCAAATTAGTAACTCGCCCTCATTATGGAACAATAGTCGAAGGCGAAGAGTATATGAAAAGGCTATGTTTCTCCAATTATATTCTAAGCCGAAACAACGATCTAAATGTTGATTTTTCATCATTTACAGTTTTAGATCAAAGACTGTTTAGAAAGATAAAGGAAATTATTATAAAAAAAGTAAACGAGTATAAGATTGAAATATCAGATATTGCCCTTGAAAATTTAGCTACTCATATTGCCATCGCATGCAAGCGAATCAAAGAGGGTTTTGTCATTGAAAATCTTGACCCAGATGTAACGGGAAAGCACCCACTTGAAAAAATTGTAGCTGAGGAAATTGTCAAAGGAGTAGAGGAATTTACCAGTTTAACCTTTCCACGATCAGAGATTGATTATATCATTGTCCACTTATTAGGAACAAAGTTAATACACAAGGAAACGTTAAACAGATTTAGTGAATTCGATGAGTTAGGTACGATTATTCAGTGTATGTTGAAACGATTGAAAACGGAGTTAAATTGGGATTTTTATGAGGATACGGAATTTATTCAAGCGTTAACTTTGCATATCCGACCCGCAATGAACCGGTTGCGGTACAATATGAATATTAGAAATCCGTTGTTAAATGAAATTAAAACAAGATACCCTAGTGCATTTGAAGGAGCTGTCATTGCCAGCAAGTGTATTGAGAACCACTTGGGCATGGAAGTTGGGGAGCATGAGATTGCATATATTGCATTGCATATAGGTGTTGCTTTAGAACGGCTAAAAACGAGGCAAAAAAAAGCAAAACGGGTTATCATTGTGTGTGCCTCCGGCGTTGGCAGTGCGAAACTACTCCTTTACCGTTTGCAAAACGCATTTAAAGAGGAAATCGAAGTTGTTGCTTCAACCAACTATTATCAATTAAGAGACTATGACTTATCCTCTATTGATTTTGTGATTAGTACTATCCCTATCAATGACGATATAGGCGTTCCTGTTCAAGTGGTTAATACGTTCCTAGATGAGGAGGATATCAATAATATTCGAAAAAAACTGTCCCCTATGAAATCTGATGAAAAAGAAAAATACTTGGACGAATCGAGAGTCTTTGTCCAAAAAGACTTCAGAGACAAAGAAAGCGTTATCAATTTTATGTGTAATGAGCTATATAAACAAGGTCTTGTTTCAAAAGGTTACGTTAACTTAGTTTTGGAAAGGGAATCAATAGCCCCTACGAATTTTGGAAACCTAGTCGCTATTCCTCACCCCCTGACACCTGAAACGGAGGAAACATTTTGGACCGTATGTACTTTAAAACGCCCGATTGAGTGGCATGGTAAACACAAGGTTCAACTTGTTTGTCTGTTGAATATTAAAAAAGGACCTACAGGGGATTTGGATAGAATGTATCAAAAGTTGATTGCCATATTGGAGGACAAGTCTATTGTACGAAAAGTTATCAAGAGCGAGTCAGCGAAAGAAATTGTTGAAATTTTAAATACATGAGGGACGGTTAGTTTGTGAACTACTCACCACTTAGCGAACGCTTGAAGTGGGGGCTTCTCAGTTCCACGACGAAAACAACCTTTCGTCTCCCTGAGCGTGACTTCGGGTCGTTCCAACCCTAGGTATCCAATGATTCAGGGTTCTTTCGCGCCTTGGATCTTTTACGCATGGAAGGCTTTGCTTGGTTTTCGCATTGGGTTTTCCCCATGCAACCCCCTAATCTCCCGTTCACAAAGAACATGATCTATATTGATTGTATCATGCGTTTTGGCTGACGCCAACTGACATTCATCTCCCACCTACTCACTGGGCTGTGCCCTTCATGTTCCTTGAGGTGGGAGACTTCTTTCGGAAATTCGTTAAAACTCACATTTCGCACCCTAGCAGGGGAGAAAGAAAGGATTTTTTATTTCGTTTTTCAGAATAACGTTTCGACCAACACGACTAGCGATGGCAATCCTTTTTTTACCATCGCTAGTCGTTCCATATGACGTTACACGTAAATGCTCTCATCCATGCCCAATCCCTGCAGAATCCTTCGCTGATCAGGGGTGAGCGGTTTCCCTAGCCTGCGTTGGATTTGCCCATCCGGCAACTCCAACAGGACGACTCTGACATACCAAAACAATTGAAAAATCGCTTGTCCGGTCGGACGGGTCAGCTTGCGGCCTCCGGCGCCCTTTAATGGGCGTTCGGGTGTGATGAACTGACGCACCCGGCGCTGGAAGACGCGATAAATGGCCAAGGCCAGCAGAAACAAATAGCCCAACACCGCCACTCGTTCCGGTTTTTTGACGTAAATTTCGTCCGTAAAGAACGGATCTTTTAGGAAGGAGAAGTTCATTTCCACCGAGATCTGCCCTTTATACAGCTTCAAGATCTCTTGGGCATCCATGGGTTGGCCCTTCCATTCCTTTGGAACAGTCGTGACGAGGACAAACCGGGACGCTTTCCGTCTCGCCTGCTCCCACGCGTCTTGGTTGAATTCCACGCTCAGCCGAAGGGTGTACAGCGTCTCCATTTCCGGTTCCGCCCCTTTTTTCGGCCGTCCACGCCGTTTTTTCGGGCGCACGATCTCTTCGACGACGGCCTCCACTCGATGGAACCGGGGACGAAGGGATGCCTTCAAGGAGGCCAAGGCTTGTTCGGCGTCTTCCCGACAAGAGAAAGGATGACGCTCCCAACGGGCTTGTTCCTCGCGAAGAAGCTCCGCTTCTTTGGTTCGTTCTGTTTCGAGCGTCTTTCCTTTTCGCTGGTCGAGCGCACTCGATTCGACGACGATCAGTCGTACGGGCTGGCCTTCATATGTCGAGGCCGTTTCCCATACCCGGTACGTGGCGCCGTTTTTCTCGGCCAGCGCAAAGGGGGCGCTCCACGCCGAATCGGGTTGGGCATCCGCCTCCGAAAGCGCCGTTTTGACAATCCGGAGCGACGACGGCCCTCTCGTGATCAAAAAGGCGTTGGCGGCTTTCGTTTGCGCCAGCGTGTCCTTCGTCATCGCAGCGGAATCTGCCACGTAAATCCATTCGTCTTCGATCTTCGCTTCCCTCAGCTGCTCATGGACTCGCGACAACACCTCGGGATTCCACGTTTTGTCCGGCACGTTGCCGTCGTGCACGTCGCCGTAAAACGGAATGCCGTCCTCGTTGCCGATCAGGCCGAATCCGATCTGCTTTTGCCAGCGATGATGGCGGTTATAGCCATAGGTGATGTGCAACCCATCCGACGAATCGGATTCATACGCACCGTAAACCGTCTTGTCCGTCGTATCCGCGTGAAAGACACGGAGAGGGAGGCCTTCTTTCTTGTAGATTTGTACCAGGCAAGACGAAAGGACTTGATGGATATTGGCCTCATACAGCCGGTCCAAATGGCGAGCAATGGCATCGTCGTTGAACCAAGACGGATCCAATCCTGGCCGGATCAGCTTGGGCAAGTCGATGTCATGCGCCCACCGTTCCAAATGAACGAGGGCTTGCCGGCCGCTCAAGATATCCAAGAGAAGCAGCCCGACCACATCACTGGCTCGGGTTTGGCATTGAGGATCCACCGGAACCAGCCGGTCAATCAGCTGAGGGAGGCCAAGATCTTTGAAAATGGTACTTATTATATTCAAATAGGAACTTTCATAAATCGCCCGAATTCGAACGTCCATGATGGAAAAACTCCTTTGCATTCCTTGTGTGTCAAGGACCTATTCGACACCGGGATGAAAAAATCCTCCCGATTTTGGTCGAGAGGGTGCGAAATGTGAGTTAAAATGTTTCGGCAGTGCCCTATTTCCGTTGGTTAACGGAAAAATCGTTACTTTAAAGTAAAGGGGTCTCGCCATAAACTATATAGTATAGAAAGCGATGCAGTTTGCCCTCTTTCTGTCCATTTCAAAGGTAAAGGGGCTTGGCTTATTTGGCATTCAATAGGAAACCCAATTTTCACTAAGTGATAGCTGAGGTGAACAGTGATGGCTTTTAAGGAAAATTTTTTATGGGGCGGAGCTGTTGCAGCCCATCAAGTAGAGGGTGGATGGAATAAAGGCGGAAAAGGGGTTAGTATTGCTGATGTGATGACAGCTGGCGCTCATGGAGTGCCGAGACAGATTACAGACGGAGTTATCGAGGGGAAATATTACCCGAACCATGAAGCGATTGATTTTTATGGACGTTATAAAGAAGACATCGCTTTGTTCGCAGAAATGGGCTTTAAATGTTTCCGGACAAGCATTGCTTGGTCACGCATTTTTCCTAAAGGTGACGAACTTGAACCGAATGAAGAAGGATTAAAATTCTATGATGATATGTTCGATGAGTTATTAAAGCATGGGATTGAACCGGTCGTTACGCTCAGTCATTTTGAAATGCCATATCATTTAGCGAAGGAATATGGTGGTTGGCGTAACCGTAAATTAGTTGAATTTTTTGTGCGTTACGCTAAGACGGTTATGGAGCGCTACAAGCATAAAGTGAAATATTGGATGACGTTTAACGAAATCAATAACCAAATGAATACGGACAACCCGATCTTTTTATGGACAAATTCAGGAGTTCTTTGCAAAGAAGGTGAAGACAGAAGAGAAGTGATGTATCAGGCTGCACATCACGAGCTCGTAGCGAGTGCCTTAGCCGTCAAGGTTGGCCATGAAATCAATCCGGAGTTTAAGATTGGTTGTATGATCTCATTTGTCCCTATTTATCCGTTCTCTTGCAACCCAGACGATATGATATTGCAAGTTGAATCCATGCATGACCGTTATTTCTTTGCTGATGTACATTGTCGTGGGCATTATCCGGCATACGCGTTAAAAGAATGGAAAAGAAAAGGATACAATATAAAAATGGAGCCAGGAGATGAAAAGATACTGGCCGAAGGAACGGTAGATTATATAGGTCTTAGTTATTATATGTCTGATGTTGTCAAAAGCGGCGTAAATGCAAAGGATGAAAATAAGATAGTAGGATCAAGAGCAAGTGTAAAAAACCCATTTTTAAAAGCATCCGACTGGGGATGGCCAATCGACCCGGTTGGGTTACGGTATACGTTAAATCAGCTGTATGAAAGATATGGACTTCCTTTGTTTATTGTTGAAAACGGGTTTGGCGCGATTGATGTAAAAGAAGAGGATGGGACTTGTAACGATGATTATCGAATTGAATACCTTCGTGCGCATATTCAAGAAATGAAAAAGGCTGTTGAACTAGATGGTGTCGATTTAATCGGGTATACGGTATGGGGATGTATTGATTGTGTATCGTTTACAACAGGGGAAATGAAAAAACGGTATGGATTTATTTATGTAGACAAAGATAACGAAGGAAAAGGAACCTTAAATCGGTCGAAAAAGAAATCTTTTGACTGGTATAAAAAAGTGATTTCTTCCAACGGTGGGGAAATATAACATAGTTTTCCAAATAGGAGCTGACCCAAAAGTCTGCCAAAAAGCGGACTTTTGGAGTCAGCCCTCTCTGTTTTTTTACATATTTTGTTAAATAAAAGGAAGTTCCGCCCCTGTTCGCCCCTGATTTATACCACCAGGGACGGTTGCTTGTCCCTAGCAGCTTTTTTGAGAAGATTGTGGGCAGCACAAATCAGCCCCCATTCGATGGAAACGTTTTAGAGGTCTCGCAGGACAAAGCGACGAAATCCGCGGTTTTGTTTGATTTGTCCAAACACACTCTCCATGTCGGTTTTGCGTTGGCGGTATCGTGCCTGTCCTTCTTCACTCTCCAGTTGTTCACAAGCTCTCTGTTTTTTCATGATAGACCGGGTTCCATTGCGTGGTCCGTCCATACTTGGAAGTCGTACAGGCTGAACGGAACGGACACCCTTCGCATTCATGGCATTGGTAGTGTCGGGTGACCGAGGTGTATCCCGATGCCGTAGTCTGTTTCGAAGTTCCGGTACGGACCAGCTTTTTCCCATTCGCACAAATCCAAACGTCTTCTGCTTCCAGATGGGATGCGTTCGACCATCTTATGAACCACGTGGGCCATGTTATCCCGCGGAATAAGATCGGCGATGTTGCTTGGCAAAGAGAGGTTGTCCATGGTATGCTCTTTAAAGGAAATATGATCATGTTTCATAAAAGAATCGTCCTTCTTTCGGTGATAGTAGTTAGGGTGACTCTATTCTACCAGAAAAAAGGGCGATTCTTCTATTTTTAGGGCAAAAAAGTGGGGATAATCCCAAAACGCATTCGCGTTTTGGGTCAGCCCCCGTTTTATTTCATTCACTATCTCTCTTCGCACGTGGGAGTAGGAAGTTCCGCGCAGGCATGACAAACTTCCCTAGCCTATTGATGAAACAAAAAGATTACATTTCCGTTGCACAACGGAAAAATCCTTGCTCCAAAATAAAGCGTTTTCATTTTAATATAATAGCATAAGTAACAAACAGATTTGGAAAAATGGTGAGACAAAATGAGAGGGGAGGAATAAAAGATAAAAAGATGATGGTGGGTAGAGGTGCACTTTGAGAAATTAACATTTTAATTCGGATCATTCCAAATATATTCAGTAAACACATTTTAATTCGAGGGTGGTTATTAGTGAATTTAGAGGAAATCAGTTTCCAACTTATTTTACATGGAGGAAATGCTCGAAGTTTAGCTATGGAAGCAATTAATAACGCTAAAACTGGTAAGTTTGATTTAGCTGAAAAAAAAATTGAAGAAGCGAATGAAGCGATGAGGACAGCTCACCGTTTTCAAACAGACCTCATTCAGGGGGAAGCTCGCGGGGAGGAAGTAGAGATTCGTATATTACTTATCCACGCACAAGACCATTTAATGAACGCAATGACAGTTATTGATTTAGCTCAAGAAATCATTGAGCTTTATAAAAAAATGGGTAACTAAAATTTTGACAGTGATAACAAAAAATTGATGTAAGTTAGTTAAACGGATTCCAAAGGCGCTATGGTCTTGTATCTGCTAACTAATGTGAAGATGTTAATTAGTGAATAAATGGAGGGATTTACTATGAAAAAAGTTTTAATCATTTGTGCAGCTGGTATGTCATCTTCTTTAATGGCAAAAAAGACTACAGAATTTTTGAAAGCAAAAGGTCAAGATGTTGAAGTAGATGCCATTTCTGCTAATGAGGGCGGCAAGATGATTGAAAAAAGTGATTTTGATTTGTTTTTGGTAAGCCCTCAAACAAAAATGTATTATCAAAAGTTTAAGGAAACTGGTGACCGTGTCGGAAAGCCGGTTGTGAATATCCCACCTCAGGCATATATTCCTGTCCCTATGGGGATTGAAAAACTAGGCAACTTAATCTTGCAGGAGCTTTCAAATAAATGATTTGCTAAGGGATGTGTTCCAATTGAGAAATGAAGGGAGATAGGCTTAAGAATAAATGACTCTTTCGCTATTTCCACTGAGATTATAAAGGTTATCAATGAAGCCGAAAGGGGGATTATTTACAAATAGAAGAATTAATCAATCATTTTTAAAGGAAATTATCCCCCTTTTCTACCCAAATTTTGACATAATATTGAAAGCGGTATATTTGATAGGAGTAGTAGAATGGGGCCATTGAACTAACAGCTTTACAATAATTACAAGCAGTACGAAGTAGGATAAATATCAATGAGGGATTTGTTATGAATTATGTTGACAGGACAATGTTGAGCAAAAATAGAAAAGAGCAAAGCATTAAATCGATGTACTACAATCGATATCTACTTGTCAGATATGTTACTGCAATCTTCTTTTTTACAAACCTATACTGGCTAATTTCTTTGTTGTTGAGTGGTTCGACACTATATATCTCACATTTCGCACCCTCTCGACCAAAATCGGGAGGATTTTTTCATCCCGGTGTCGAATAGGTCCTTGACACACAAGGAATGCAAAGGAGTTTTTCCATCATGGACGTTCGAATTCGGGCGATTTATGAAAGTTCCTATTTGAATATAATAAGTACCATTTTCAAAGATCTTGGCCTCCCTCAGCTGATTGACCGGCTGGTTCCGGTGGATCCTCAATGCCAAACCCGAGCCAGTGATGTGGTCGGGCTGCTTCTCTTGGATATCTTGAGCGGCCGGCAAGCCCTCGTTCATTTGGAACGGTGGGCGCATGACATCGACTTGCCCAAGCTGATCCGGCCAGGATTGGATCCGTCTTGGTTCAACGACGATGCCATTGCTCGCCATTTGGACCGGCTGTATGAGGCCAATATCCATCAAGTCCTTTCGTCTTGCCTGGTACAAATCTACAAGAAAGAAGGCCTCCCTCTCCGTGTCTTTCACGCGGATACGACGGACAAGACGGTTTACGGTGCGTATGAATCCGATTCGTCGGATGGGTTGCACATCACCTATGGCTATAACCGCCATCATCGCTGGCAAAAGCAGATCGGATTCGGCCTGATCGGCAACGAGGACGGCATTCCGTTTTACGGCGACGTGCACGACGGCAACGTGCCGGACAAAACGTGGAATCCCGAGGTGTTGTCGCGAGTCCATGAGCAGCTGAGGGAAGCGAAGATCGAAGACGAATGGATTTACGTGGCAGATTCCGCTGCGATGACGAAGGACACGCTGGCGCAAACGAAAGCCGCCAACGCCTTTTTGATCACGAGAGGGCCGTCGTCGCTCCGGATTGTCAAAACGGCGCTTTCGGAGGCGGATGCCCAACCCGATTCGGCGTGGAGCGCCCCCTTTGCGCTGGCCGAGAAAAACGGCGCCACGTACCGGGTATGGGAAACGGCCTCGACATATGAAGGCCAGCCCGTACGACTGATCGTCGTCGAATCGAGTGCGCTCGACCAGCGAAAAGGAAAGACGCTCGAAACAGAACGAACCAAAGAAGCGGAGCTTCTTCGCGAGGAACAAGCCCGTTGGGAGCGTCATCCTTTCTCTTGTCGGGAAGACGCCGAACAAGCCTTGGCCTCCTTGAAGGCATCCCTTCGTCCCCGGTTCCATCGAGTGGAGGCCGTCGTCGAAGAGATCGTGCGCCCGAAAAAACGGCGTGGACGGCCGAAAAAAGGGGCGGAACCGGAAATGGAGACGCTGTACACCCTTCGGCTGAGCGTGGAATTCAACCAAGACGCGTGGGAGCAGGCGAGACGGAAAGCGTCCCGGTTTGTCCTCGTCACGACTGTTCCAAAGGAATGGAAGGGCCAACCCATGGATGCCCAAGAGATCTTGAAGCTGTATAAAGGGCAGATCTCGGTGGAAATGAACTTCTCCTTCCTAAAAGATCCGTTCTTTACGGACGAAATTTACGTCAAAAAACCGGAACGAGTGGCGGTGTTGGGCTATTTGTTTCTGCTGGCCTTGGCCATTTATCGCGTCTTCCAGCGCCGGGTGCGTCAGTTCATCACACCCGAACGCCCATTAAAGGGCGCCGGAGGCCGCAAGCTGACCCGTCCGACCGGACAAGCGATTTTTCAATTGTTTTGGTATGTCAGAGTCGTCCTGTTGGAGTTGCCGGATGGGCAAATCCAACGCAGGCTAGGGAAACCGCTCACCCCTGATCAGCGAAGGATTCTGCAGGGATTGGGCATGGATGAGAGCATTTACGTGTAACGTCATATGGAACGACTAGCGATGGTAAAAAAAGGATTGCCATCGCTAGTCGTGTTGGTCGAAACGTTATTCTGAAAAACGAAATAAAAAATCCTTTCTTTCTCCCCTGCTAGGGTGCGAAATGTGAGATATATGATTCCAATAATACTGATGGTTGTATTATTAATGAGTGTTGTCGAGCAAGTAAAGATCTATAGCAGCCCTACCAATAATGCTGTATACACAAAATATTGTTTCATGACTTTGTTGTTTACAAATGTTGTTTTTTTATTACTAACTTGTTTTTCTGTATCCTTCGGTCAATTATATCCCTTTTTAATAAACCAAACTAGATCAAGAATATTTGTTTTAGCTATTTTAATTATGGGAATATTACTAAGTGCCCTAATTCTTCATCGTTTGAATAAAATTAAACGAAACGAAGACAAGCAATATAAACGCATTAAAGAATATGAAAAGATTATGAATTAATAATAATGAAAGCGAGGGATTTTTGTGTCATCAGAAAACAAGATATTTGCTTTTCTTGAAAAATACTTGATGGGACCCATGGGGAAAGTTGCATCTTTTCGCTTTGTACGTGCAGTAATGGCTGCAGGGATGGCTTCTATTCCGTTTACAATTGTAGGGTCGATGTTCTTAGTGCTGAATGTACTACCACAGACAATGCCTTTTTTACAAGGTTTTTTTGATCAAACTTTCTTTAGAATAAGCGACCTGTATATGTTAGCGTTTAAAGCTACGATGGGAATCTTGGCGCTATATTTTAACCTTGTTATAGGTTATGAGTATACGAAATTACTTGCTGAAGAAGAAGGGTTAAATCTAAATCCTTTAAATGGTGCTTTACTGTCAATGTTTGCTTTCTTTATGACTATCCCCCAATTGGTTTTAAAAGATGGAAAGATGTCTCTCGTACAACAAATTGATGATAATACGAAAATTATTAGTGGTTGGGAAATGGTTGATAGCGGCGTAAGCCGTTTAGGCACTACAGGAATATTTGCAGCAATTATTATAGCAGTTATTGCTGTACAATTATATAGATTATGCGTAAAACGAAATTGGATTATAAAAATGCCGGAAGCAGTGCCGGAAGGCGTATCTAGATCGTTCACAGCATTAATACCAGCTTTTTTGGTTGCTTTCACAGTTTTGTTAATTAATGGTGTATTAGTAGCTTTGGGTACGGATATATTTAAGGTAGTAGCCGTTCCATTTAGTTTTGTTGTTAATATAGCAAATAGTTGGTTAGGTTTGATGGTTATTTATTTCTTAATTCATGCGCTCTGGATCGTAGGTATCCACGGAGCAAATATTATCGGTGCATTCCTTACGCCTATTGTTTTAGCTAATATGGAAGCTAACATTAATGGGGCAAATATTCCATTTGCCGGTGAGTTTCAAAACTCATTTGTAATTATGGGTGGGTCTGGATCGACTCTAGGTCTAGCTATCTTTATCGCGTTTTTAGCTAAATCACAACAGTTGAGAATTCTAGGAAAGGCATCTCTTGCTCCCGGGATATTTAATATTAATGAACCTATATTGTTCGGTCTACCGATTGTTTATAATCCGTACTTAGCTATACCGTTCTTTTTAGCACCTATGGCTACAGCAACCATTGGTTATTGGGCAATTAAATTACATTTTGTTAAACCTATTATTGCACAAGTGCCATGGCCGTCTCCAATAGGTATAGGTGCTTTTATAGGCACAGGCGGAGATATCATGGCAGTAGTGGTCTCTTTGATTTGTGGAATTGTGGCGTTCCTTATATATCTCCCGTTCATTAAAATATATGACAATAAGCTGGTTCAACAAGAAAAAGGTGGGGAGCCGGTACTTTAATTCTAGGAAATGTATTTTAAACAGCGGAGTTATCCTACAGCTACCCTGATAAGTTCAGTAAGTGGGGAGAAGATGGTTATCTTAAGAGAAGTCCTCTTCTCCCATATAAATTTTTACATTGTCAGAGTAAATTGTTAAAAAATATGGGGTGATTTTGTTATGCCAAAAAGTGTTTTACCGGAAAATTTTTTATGGGGTGGAGCAGTAGCAGCCCACCAGCTTGAAGGCGGTTGGAATAAAGGTGGAAAAGGTATAAGTGTAGCAGATGTAATGACCGCAGGAAGACATGGTGTTCCACGTCAAATTACAGATGGTGTATTAGAGGGATACTATTATCCAAACCATGAGGCAATTGATTTCTACTCTCGTTATAAAGAAGATATCAAACTATTTGCTGAAATGGGATTTAAATGTTTCCGTACCTCTATCGCTTGGACAAGAATTTTTCCCAATGGGGATGATCCCGAACCAAATGAAGAGGGGTTACAATTTTATGATGATTTGTTTGATGAATTATTAAAATATAATATCGAGCCTGTTATTACCCTTTCTCATTTTGAATTACCTTATAATCTGGTGAAAAAATATGGCGGCTTTAGGAATCGGAAATGTATTGATTTTTTCGTGAAATTTTCTGAGACTGTTATGAGACGTTATAAAGATAAAGTAAAATATTGGATGACATTTAATGAAATCAATAACCAGGCTGATACAAGCATGGATTTCGCTAGCTTTACAAATTCGGGGGTTATATATGAGGAGGGTGAAAACCGGGAACAAACAATGTATCAAGCGGCTCTTTATGAGCTAATTGCCAGTGCCAAAGTTGTGAAGCTAGGCCATGAAATTAACCCTAATTTTAAAATTGGTTGTATGCTTGCTTTCGTACCAGTATATCCATACTCTTGTCACCCGGATGATGTGATGTTTGCCACCGAAGCCATGCGTAACCGTTGGTTCTTCGGTGATGTACACGTTCGGGGTGAAATTCCTAATTATTCAAAGAAATATTGGACAAGAAAAGGCTTTGAGATCGAATATACGAAGGAAGATGAACGGATTCTTAAAGAGGGGACGGTAGATTATATTGGATTTAGCTATTATATGTCTAAGGTAGTCAGTGCACGCAAAGTAGACGGAAGTGAACCAGATGGAGAATTTGGTCGTGTTGTTCGTAATCCTTATGTCAAAGCGAGTGATTGGGGCTGGCAAATTGATCCAGTAGGTCTTCGTTATTCATTAAATGTTTTATACGAGCGATATAATCTTCCTTTGTTTATTGTCGAAAATGGTCTCGGTGCTAGGGATATCGTTGAGGCGGATGGAACAATCAATGATGACTATCGTATCCAATATTTACGTGATCATATTAAAGAAATGAAAAAGGCAGTGGAACTAGACGGTGTTGATTTAATAGGATATACGCCCTGGGGGTGCATTGACTTAGTTAGTGCGGGAACAGGGGAAATGGAGAAGCGTTACGGGTTTATTTATGTGGATAAAGATAATGAGGGAAATGGAACACTAGAGAGACGGAAGAAAAAATCATTTTATTGGTATAAGCGGGTTATTGAAACGAATGGGGAAGATATTTAAGTAAGGGAAAAAAGGGGGCTAGAGGGACTAGTGGAATTCCCCTTCCTTTCGGCAGGTCACCTTTTCGTCCATTCATGAGACATGAGCCTCTTTGTGAATGATTCAGGACACATCTATTCTAAGCAAAGGGCTCGGTTTATGTCTCTTCTTTTTTTTGCCCGGTTGTAAATTGGTGTTAATGAGTTTACTGGTCTACTAAAATATATTATGTTGTGTAATTAGATGAGGAGAAACCAAATGATTAAGTTAGTGTTATCAGATATGGATGGAACATTTTTGAATAATAGCGGTGATTTTAATAGAGAACTGTACAAGAAAGCAAAAAAGTTAATGAGAGAAAAAGGAGTTGTTTTTGCCCCTGTTACTGGGAAACAATGCGAACGCATCGAAGAATTATTTGGTGATGATGCAGATGATTTATGGATTTTAGGTGATAGTGCAACACGAATTAAGCATAATGGGAAATTTGTTTATGAATCCTTGCTTAGTAACAAATTGGGTTCGGAAATCATTCATTTACTTGAAAAAACCAGTCTGGAACATACTATTATTGCTTGTACGAGGAATGGTGCTTTCATAAAAGATACGGTATCTCCTGAAGAAGCCGCTATTGTTAGAAGGTCGTATGCTCAAGTAAGACGAGTCTCTGATTTTAATGAGATAAAAGACGACTTTGTTAAAATCACAATTCACGATCCGTTGCATAGATGTTTTGAGACGAAAGAAAAACTATCTCCATTTTTTGAGTCTGCCTATATTGTTGCATCTGAATCAGCTTGGATAGACATAACGAATGTGAATGTTCATAAGGGTACAACCGTTGAACGATTACAACAAATATTGAATGTTACCCCTGATGAAACAATGGCTTTCGGGGATGGTTTTAATGATTTAGAACTGATGACTCGTGCTACTTACAGTTTTGCTGTCCGAAATGCTGTTCAGGAATTAAAAGATTCTGCGAATTTTATTACTCGTTCAAATGAAGAAGATGCTGTATTAAAAACAATCATTCAAATTTTATCATTACAAAGGAATAGTTAAAAACTGTGTGATAAACAGTTTAGCTTTAAAAGGCCGGTGAAGAAGCACACGAAGGGGATGGTAGCGTCAAAAGTTCTATGAAAACTCCACACAGGCCATCCCATGGAGCATCGTGAGGCATCCTTGGAGCCGGATTCGCCCTTGACCAACACCCGCCAAAGGTGAGAAAGAGTCGTCAAGGGCGACGGGGACAAAAAAGAGGGCATAGGAAAGCCGCCCTTGCCATGACCGAATTTTACCTTTGGCGGTGTTCGGTTGGTCAAGGGTTCGCTTCGCCGAATCCGGCAGGAGTTCTGTTCAACGGGCTCCGGCGGACAAAAAAGTCAGGCCGCCTCTTGTTGGAGAAATGCTTGGGCCATGGCGATCAGCTTCGTCCACCGGGCCGGCATATGCGGAAGATCCGCCAGTTCCGGGATGACAACCGGCACCCGGCCTTCGAGCGCGCTGTGTGGGCGCAGGAAGTTGAAATACGCCACAAACAGTGTGACAAAGGACACCGAGCCTTCTTCCGCACCAAACCCGTGAGTCGGTCGGTAGTTGCCTTTAAACGTCCGGTTGAATCGCTCGATGATTTGTTTGAGTGGACGGAATTCCTCGGACACTGGATCCTCATTGGTCAGCCCGATTACCTGGCGGACATCGAACAGGATCCCGTGCTGGGCAAAGAAGTGCTGCGCCAGCAGGTAAATGGGATTGCCGTCGACGACAAACGACAAGTCGTCCGGGATGGACGGCAGCTTTCGCAGGACGTCATCACAGGCCTGGATGGCCGAGAGCGTGTCCCGGTTTGGGGAGACGCGATACGACAGCACGATCTTTTTCACCGCATCGAACATGAAGAACAGATAATGCCAACGGCCTTTCACCCGAATATACGTCTCGTCCCCGCAGAACGAGCCGGACAGCTCATACGGGAACCGGTCGACAAAGGGCTTCATTAAGAGCGCGACGCTGTTGGCATAGTTGAGCACCGTCTGATGAGAGATCGACACGCCGTGAAGATCCTTCATGGCCGCTGCCGTCATGCGGGAAGACATGCCAAAGTTGACATGGTACGTCAACACCAGCCCCAGAATGTGCGGCGACGCAGCCAGCCGGGACAAATCGACCTTCGGCTTGACGGGCGATGATGGAGCCACCGGGAGAAAGTCAAACAAGAACTCTCGAAACAAATACCGCACCTTGAAGGCCTGTGGATCCTGTTTGAAACGTTGGCGCTCCTTGTTCGTCATCCGGCGAAGGTTGGCCTGGTAAAACGGGCAGTCGTTGTTCTTGCACTTGTAGATGTTGTATTCTTTGCGTTCCTTGATTTTCTCCAGCGTCTTTTTACAGTGCGGGCAACGAAAGACCGCTTGCTTGGTGAACCGGTTCTGGTGGTTGAACCGGCACTGGCACACTTTGCATTGGTATTGCCCGTTCCCGCCATTGTTGGCGTACAGATAGGATGATGGCGCTTGGCAGCGAGGGCAGGTCAAGGAATCCGGAACACGGTGTTTCGCCTTCGTCCGGCGCTGAATGGGCCGCAAAGGACGGCCGTGCTGCGCCTCGTAGTCCGCCAACAGCTTCCGGTAGTCAAGGGTTTCCGGTACATCGATGATCGGAAGGTCATCGACCTGGAGTTTCCGATAGGGTTTTTGGACGGGTTCGTCCAAGTCATCAAGATTCAAGGATTTTCCCACGATCACACCCATCAAATACACAATGATTTGATATTGGGTCTTGATTATTTCGAGCAAATAGGCTAATAATTGAGGTAACAAGCTTGTCACTCCTTCTTTGTTTTGGCTGTTGAGTGTGTGGTTACCTCAATGATGGCCCAAAACAATGGGGGTGGCAAGCTTTTTTTCTTCCGACCGTTGAAACTCAAGGGAAAACCGTGAGTGTGGAGGATAAACTTTTGACAATACCAAGGGGATCTAGGGGGGGCGAAAAAAGAATCTTGGAACAAAGCGTGAGTAATCATGAAAGCCCCAAAACCTCTACGAATCAGCTACAGCTGTTTCAAGTCATTGATAAGGAAGAATTAGTTTCCCAAAACCATGTCCTGTACCAAATCAACGAAGCCGTTGATTTTTCTGCTATTTACGACTGGGTAGCTTCATTATACACTGACAACACCGGCCGTCCAGCCGTCGACCCGAAACAGTTGCTTCGCTTGATGCTACTTTCGTATCTGTTCAATCATTCGGAGAGGGGTTGTATAAAATCCTTTCGAGGCACGCCGAGTACTTATGTTTTGCGGGCTCGACTTCAAGTGGATTCCGCGTCTGAATCCTCATATCACCCCACGCTTTCCGATCGGACCACAATGGTTAAGACGTGGAAGCGCTTGGACACTTTTCTTCAAAAACGGCGACCCGCATCATCGGATCGAACTGACAGCCAAACAAACACAAGTCTTTGCGGCTCTAGGGTTGGGAGCCTACTCCGAAGATTATGGGCATCCATCCTTGCCCTTGGATACACGCCTAAAGTGTGTTCAAATGCCTCTGATCCCTTTTGTATCAAGGGATGAGAGGCATTTTGTTTGCCTAGCCGTTGTCGAACTTGTATGGAAAAGTGTGGGTACACTATTTTTGCTTGAATTTTATCGACATTTTGTTTAGTGATTGTGAATGACATTCAGGAAATATTGATGAGAAAAGGTGAATTATGGTAAAGAGAAAAAGGGAAACATACTGATTTACAGGCAATCGATCTTCTTTTATAATGAAAATGTGTCTTGACACTAATAATGACAGAGGGATACACATGAACCAAACCGCGATTTCGCAGCGCAAGCTGTTAGGCATTGCCGGCCTCGGCTGGCTGTTTGATGCGATGGATGTCGGCATGTTGTCGTTTTTGATGGCCGCCTTGCAAAAAGATTGGAACTTGACGGCCGGGCAAGTCGGCTGGATCGGCAGCATCAACTCGATCGGCATGGCGGTCGGGGCGCTCGTGTTCGGATTGCTTGCGGACCGGATCGGCCGAAAAAACGTCTTTATTTTGACGTTGTTATTGTTTTCCCTTGGCAGCGGGCTGTCGGCGCTCACGACGACGTTGGCGGCGTTTTTGGCGCTTCGCTTTTTGATCGGCATGGGGCTTGGCGGCGAGTTGCCGGTCGCGTCGACGCTCGTCTCGGAAGCGGTGCCGGCGGCCGATCGCGGCCGGGTTGTCGTGCTGCTCGAGAGCTTTTGGGCGGGCGGCTGGCTGTTGGCGGCGGTGATTTCCTATTTTGTCATTCCGGCGTACGGTTGGAGAACGGCCCTTTGGCTGGCGGCCATTCCGGCGCTGTACGCCATTTATTTGCGGCTCCGCCTGCCTGATTCGCCGCGGTTTGCGGCCGCAAGAAAAGAAGAAACGGTATGGAGGAACATTGTCAACGTATGGTCCGCTCCGTACCGGAAAGAGACGGTCATGCTTTGGCTTCTTTGGTTTTGCGTCGTCTTTTCGTATTACGGCATGTTTTTATGGCTGCCGAGCGTTATGGTGATGAAGGGATTCAGCTTAATTAAAAGCTTTGAGTATGTACTCATCATGACACTCGCTCAGCTGCCGGGTTATTTCAGCGCCGCATGGCTGATCGAGCGGGCGGGGCGGAAGTTTGTCTTGATCACGTATTTGCTTGGCACGGCAGCGAGCGCCTACTTTTTCGGCACAGCCGAGTCGCTCATCGGGCTGATGGCGTCCGGCATGTTCCTGTCGTTTTTCAACCTTGGCGCCTGGGGGGCGCTGTACGCTTACACGCCGGAGCAGTATCCGACGTCGATCCGCGCGACAGGGGCGGGCATGGCGGCGGCGTTTGGCCGCATCGGCGGCATTTTCGGCCCGCTGTTGGTCGGCTCGCTTGTCGCGCAAGGAGTGCCGGTCGCCGCGATCTTCACCTTGTTCTGCCTGTCCGTTCTCGTTGCTGTTCTCGCCGTCGCCGTCCTTGGCAAAGAGACGAAGCAGCAAGAGCTCGCCTAAGTTGACAAACGAAACATGGGGGCGATACCTTAAGGGTAAGCCCTTTTTTGTTGGGGAAACGAAGAGAGGCGGTGGATTGGTTGCACCCGTTCGTATCAGTCGTCATCCCGACGTACAATCGCCCTTATCCGCTCGCCGAGCTGCTTGAGGCGTTAAGCCGGCAGACGTACCGCCATTTTGAGGTCGTCATTGTCAACGACGGCGGCGCCCCGGTTCATGACGTCATTGCTCTGTACCCGGAGCTTGCCATCCGCCTCCTTGACAGCGGCGGCAACCGGGGGCAAGTCGCAGCCCGCAACATCGGCGTCCAAGAGGCGCGCGGCGACCTCATCATGCTTTGCGACGACGATGATTTAGTGTTGCCATGCCATCTCGAGCGGATGGTCACAGCGCTTCGTGACGCCGATTTTGCCTATGCCGATGCGGAAATCGTCGAGTACCGGGTGGAACATCACCAGCGCATCCCAGCGTCCCGCTTTTTGTTTGCCTATGAATGCGATCTTGAGGCGATGCGGACGTTTTCGACGTATGTGCCGTCCGGGAGTGTTTATCGGAAGGCGCTTCATGACAACATCGGCTATTTTGACCCGTCTGTTCACCATTATTGGGACTGGGACTTCTTTTTGCGCGCGGCGGCCGCCTGTCGCGTCACCCGCGTCGCGGCGGCGACCGTTTTATACGCGTTCAGCGCGGACGGCGACAACGTGTCGCGACAGCTCGACGACAAGCGGCGCGCCTATTTGCGGCGGCTGTGCGAGAAGCACGGGCTCGGCGATTTGCCGGTGAAAAACTTTTGGCTTTTGCTTGATGAGCCGGAGGTGGCGAAGCGCCGGGCGAAAAGCGAAGTCATCTGGGACGGACAGCCGGTCGTGTCGCGGTTTTGGGCGCAAAAAAATGCCAGCGACCATTGACATAGGTCTTTTTAGTTTGCTATGATAGTGAACAAAATCGTATAACGGATCGCGATGACGGATCAATAGTAGTTAACCCTCTCTTCCAAAGCGAGCCGGGGGGTGGTGGAAGCCCGGTGAAGACGGTTAATGAAACGGCAGTCCGGAGCGGAATAGGAAAAAGAGGGTGCGCGTTTGGCGCATCAACTAGGGTGGAACCGCGGGAGCTACGCTCTCGTCCCTAGGCGCAAGGCCTAGGGGCGAGGGCGTTTTTCATTGTTATGACGATGATCAATGGAGGAGGATGAATAAGATGGTTGCGACAATGGAAGAAATCGTCGCCCACGCCAAGCATCGCGGCTTCGTTTTTCCGGGGTCGGAAATTTACGGTGGGCTGGCGAACACGTGGGATTATGGCCCGCTTGGCGTCGAGCTGAAAAACAACATGAAACGGGCGTGGTGGAAAAAGTTCGTCCAAGAGTCGCCGTACAACGTCGGCCTCGACGCTGCCATTTTGATGAATCCAAGAACGTGGGAAGCATCCGGCCATTTAGGCAATTTCAATGACCCGATGGTCGACTGCAAACAGTGCAAAGCGCGCCACCGCGCCGACAAGCTGATTGAGCAGGCGCTTGAAGAAAAAGGAATTGAGATGGTCGTTGACGGGTTGCCGCTTGCGAAAATGGAAGAGCTCATCCGCGAACATGACATCGCCTGTCCGGAATGCGGCAGCCGCGACTTTACGAACGTGCGCCAGTTCAACTTAATGTTTAAAACGTATCAAGGCGTCACCGAGTCGAGCGCCAACGAAATTTATTTGCGCCCGGAGACGGCGCAAGGCATTTTCGTCAATTTCAAAAACGTCCAGCGCACGATGCGCAAAAAGCTGCCGTTTGGCATCGCGCAAATCGGCAAAAGCTTCCGCAACGAGATTACGCCGGGCAACTTCACGTTCCGCACGCGCGAGTTCGAACAAATGGAGCTCGAGTTTTTCTGCAAGCCCGGTGAAGAACTGCAATGGTTTGACTATTGGAAGCAATTTTGCAAGGAGTGGCTGCTGTCGCTTGGCATGAAGGAGGACAACATCCGCCTGCGCGACCATACGAAAGAAGAATTGTCCCACTACAGCAACGCCACGACCGACATCGAGTACCAGTTCCCGTTCGGCTGGGGCGAGCTGTGGGGCATCGCGTCGCGTACGGATTACGATTTGAAGCGGCATATGGAATACTCCGGCGAGGATTTCCATTATCTCGACCAAGAGACGAACGAGCGCTACATCCCGTACTGCATTGAGCCGTCGCTTGGCGCCGACCGCGTCACGCTCGCGTTTATGATTGACGCCTATGACGAGGAAGAGCTCGAAGACGGCACAACCCGGACGGTCATGCGTTTGCATCCGGCGCTCGCGCCGTATAAAGCGGCCGTCTTGCCGCTGTCGAAAAAGCTTGCTGATGGAGCGCGCGGCATTTATGAACAGTTAGCGAAGCATTTTATGGTGGATTACGACGAAACGGGTTCCATCGGCAAACGGTATCGCCGCCAAGATGAAATCGGCACGCCGTTTTGCATCACGTACGATTTCGAATCTGAACAAGACGGCCAAGTCACCGTACGCGACCGTGACACAATGGAACAAGTGCGGTTGCCGATTGGGGAGCTCAAAGCCTTTTTAGATGAAAAAATTTCCTTTTGATGAAACAAACGCCGGGGTATTCATGAAGCCCCGGTTTTTTTATTAGTTTTTTCGGCAAACAGGTAGACAGATGATAGGGAAGGGGTGTGGAAATGGAATCGCTTTTATAGGGAAAATTTCAAAAAAACGTCGAATTTCCATTGAATAAATGGTAAAATAGAAGTGTAGACTAGTTCTTGTATCCCATACAAATCGAGGGGGTAACCATCATGGAAGGAAAACCGATCTACTACGATGGCAGCGGTCATCAACCTGGCGATGCTAATGAAAACGCCGTTACAAACGAACCGTTTACGCTTACGGATGAGATAAGAAAACAAATCAGCGGCAACCCATTTGCGGTTGAACAAAGCGAATAGCCGACCTGTACGCAAATTGCCTCAAGGGCAATTTTTTTTTTGCGGTCAAATTGGTTGCCAAGCCCGCGTCGTCCTTATATAATTATCTCTTGTTAAAGATATTTGAATTAAAAGTAAGTGTATGTCGTTTTTGCAAACAGCAAATACTAAAATGCTGAAATTATCGCGAAAGGGAGTATGCATCATGACGAAAGTATTGTACATCACCGCCCATCCTCACGACGATACACAATCGTACAGCATGGCGGTCGGAAAAGCGTTTATCGACACGTACAAACAAGTGCATCCGGACCATGAAGTCATTCACCTCGATTTATATAAAGAGTATATCCCGGAAATCGATGTCGACGTGTTCAGCGGCTGGGGCAAACTTCGCTCCGGAACATCGTTTGAGGAATTATCCGACGAAGAAAAAGCAAAAGTCGGGCGGATGAACGAGCTGTGCGAGCAGTTTATTTCCGCTGACAAATATGTGTTCGTCACACCGATGTGGAACTTTTCTTTCCCACCGGTATTAAAAGCATACATTGACGCCGTGGCGGTGGCCGGTAAAACGTTCAAATATACAGAACAAGGGCCGGTCGGGTTGCTTACTGATAAAAAAGCACTCCACATTCAGGCGCGCGGCGGGTTTTATTCGGAAGGACCGGCGGCACAAATGGAAATGGGACACCGCTATTTAGGGGTTATCATGCAGTTTTTCGGCGTGCCATCATTTGAAGGTCTATTTGTCGAAGGGCATGCGGCCGTGCCGGAAAAAGCGGAAGAAATTAAAGCGAATGCCGTTGCCCGGGCCAAAGACTTGGCTCACACATTTTGATCGAAAGAGGCACAATTTGTTTTCCCATTCCACTGCGGCAGAAAATATTGCGTGGGACATGGCCGGCAGTCAAACTAGGGACATTCTCCATTCGGAGAACGTCCCTTTTTGTTATTCAAGCCAAACGGAACGGAAAAGTGCGGTGACGTTCGTATACGCCAGTCGGGTGACGTATGGTATAATAAACCATATAAACGAAGAGTGGAGGTTCACCGTTTGTGGACGAACATGAACAAAATCGACTAATGCGCCTGCACGGCACAGCGGCAGCGTTGGCTGCCATGCTGTTTGGCTTGCTTTTATTCGCTGCAGGGCGACTCTCTTTTTCACCCGGTTTCTATCATTCTACTCATCTTGCTTTAGGGCTCGCTGCGGTTGTCGTCTGTTGGCTTGTCGCCGTGCAAGGATGGGCCGTGTTCCCCCATACGCTTTCGATGGAGCGGCTTGTGATGGGGGCACTGTTTTTCTCCTCAGGGGCGCTGTTTTCGTTTCATTTCCTTCTCTCATTCGCGGACGCCGGCGAGGTTTCATTGTTTTCGCTCGCCGCCCGCTTTACGATCGCTTGGGGGCTGCTCTTTTTATTTTCGCGTCTGGACGAGGTGATGGAGCGGCGCAGCGGCCAACGCTGGCAGGCGTTTTTAGCGGCCTTTGCTTATACAGTAGCGGTCGGTTTATTCATCCATTTTGCGGCGCCGCTTTGGTTGGAAAATGGGATGAGCCGCTGGCCGCTTTGGTGGCAGGTAGGAGAAGGGGCAATCGGTTTGCTTGATGCGGCAGCGGGTGCGCTTGTATGGCGCCGCTATCGGCACGGGGGATCCCCCTCACTGTTATACTGGTTGATGGCTTTGCTGCTGTTTGCCTTTGGCCAAGTGTTGCTTATGTTCGGTAATGGGCATGTGCTGTGGGGGCAGCTGTACGAAGTGGCCGGCTTTTTGTATGTCGTACGCGCTATGTATGTGGAAACGATCGAAAAACCGTATGTGGAGCTGAAGCAGCACGAACAGCAGCTGGAAATGATGGCGAACGCCCTTGGTGAAGGGTTAATGATGTTAGACCGGGACGGGCAAATCGTTTGGATGAACCCGGAAGCAGGCCGGCTGATCGGGGTCGTCCCCGAAGAAGCGAAAGGAAAGCCGTTATTTTCCTTTGTTTCGCTCGCTGGGCCAAACGGGGATACATGGGATTGGAAGCAGCTGCGCCGCGTCGTTAAACGGCTCAAAAGCGGTGAAGTCATCCGCGTCGAGGAAGAACCGTTCCGCCGTCATGACGGCGTGTGCCTGCCGGTCGGCTACACGTTGGCGCCTGTGATAGAAAATGGTGCGCTGACGGGGCTTGTCGCTGTGTTGCGTGACATGACGGAGAAAAAAGAGAAGGAGCGGCTCGAACGCGAG
This sequence comes from Geobacillus genomosp. 3, assembly GCF_000445995.2. Classification (GTDB taxonomy): domain Bacteria; phylum Bacillota; class Bacilli; order Bacillales; family Anoxybacillaceae; genus Geobacillus. The sequence continues at coordinate 3,361,754 of NC_022080.4, read as the reverse complement.
CGTGAACAGCTTGATTTTGAACTGTCGCTCGCAGCGAATATGCAGCGGACGCTCTTGCAGACGTCTTCGGAAGCGAACTTGCCGTCCTATGTTGATATCGGCGTCCTCAGCGTTCCCGCCCGGGTATTAAGCGGCGATTTTTATCATTTTTCCGTCCACCAAACATCAGTGTCTGTCGGCATTGCCGATGTGTCGGGAAAAGGCGTTCCCGCCGCCATGCTCATGACATTGATGAAGTTTATTTTAGACCGGACCGTTCATTACGGGACGCAGCCGCATGTGTACCTTGATTTGTTGAACCGGTTCGCCTATGACTATACGGAACCGTCGATGTTTGTGACGATGTTTGTCGGCAATTATAATGAAAAAACACACACGTTTTCGTACGCGTGCGCCGGGCATGAGCCGGCGCTTCTATACCGGGCGAAAACGAAACAATACGTGCCGCTTCACGCAAAAGGATGTGCGCTCGGCTTGTTTCCGCAATTTTCGTTTGAAACCAAATCGGTTGTGCTCGAACCGGGCGACTTTGTGTTGTTGCACACGGACGGAGTGACCGAAAAGCGCGGAGAGGAAGAGGCCGATGGCTTTTCTGTCCTCACCTCTATGGTCGCCCAAGTCAATTTGAACCAGCCGGCCGGGCAGATTGTCCGTGATTTGTACGAGCAAGTCAAGGCGTACCACCAATACGAACAAAAAGACGATCAGACGTTATTGTTGTTGCGCCGCCGCTGATGCCGATCCAGTCGGCAACGGCGGCGTGTTTGGCTGTTACGACGGGTAGGCAGTGGCCAACTGCCGCTTCAGCTTTTCAATGGCGCGTTTTTGAATGCGGCTGATTGTCATCTGGGAGACGCCGAGCCGTTCGGCGAGCGAACGCTGCGTTTCTCCGCGGTGGAACACCGCGTCAATGACAATCCGTTCTTGTTCGTTCAGCTTGCCGATGGCTTCCTCCAAATCAAGCCGCTCAATCAATGTTTCGAACTCGTTCGTGTCGTCGGCAAGAAATTCGCCGATGGTCGTCGCATCTTTTTCTCCGTCTTGCACCGGGGCATCGAGTGAAATCGCCTGATAATGGTCGCGGCCGGCTAAAATTTCTATCGTTTCCTCGACCGATAAACCTAAATGGTTGGCGATCTCCTCGATGTTTGGTGACCGCTCGAGCGTGACGGTCAGCTCATCGATGGCTTTTTGCACTTTGCTTCCTTTTTCCTTTACTCTGCGCGGCACTTGGATATACCACGCCTTGTCGCGCAAATAGTTTTTCATATAGCCGATCAAGCTTTTCATCGCGTACGATTCAAAGCTTGTTCCTTGGTTCGGGTCGTAATGATCAAGAAGGCGCAAAAACGATAACCGTCCGACTTGAAATAAGTCTTCGTAAAAATCGGGGCGGCTGCGCGCCATCTTTTTTGCCGCGGCTGCAATGAGCGGCTCGAAGCGAACGAGCAGCGCTGTCGCTGCCTCTTCCGTCTTTGTCCGTTGATAAGCGGAAATGAGGGCGTCAAGCTTGCTCTTGGACAGAGGAGGAGGATATACATTCATGGGCATGCTCTCCTTCGCCATGATGGCGGAATTTCGTCAGGCGGACTTCGGTCCCGTCCGTTGTGTTGACACTCACGTCATCCATGAGTGCTTCCATTAAAAAGAGACCAAGACCGCCGACTTTGACGTCTTCAAGCGGCATAACGGACAGTGGGACCGCTCGTTTCGCCGCCTGTTTGTAATCAAATCCTTTGCCTTCATCTTTAATAACGATCGTCAGGGCATCGTCGCCCATTTCAAAACGGAGATGAATCATTCCGCTTTTTCCGTTGTACGCATGCAAAACGGCGTTATTGCAGGCTTCCGAAACAGCGACTTTCATATCCTCAATCTCTTCATACGAAAACCCCATCTTAGCGGCTAGTCCGTATAACGTCAAACGCGCGATATCGATGAACTGTGCATCGGCCGGAATCGATAGCTGTACGACGGTTTCGTGCTCTTTCATGATTGGCCTCCGATCCTTTCTGTCGTAGCGTTCGTTTCGGAAAAAAAGTAGGATACCCCAGTCAAATCAAACAAGCGCTGCACCTTCGGCGGCACGTTTTCAATGGCAAACGGCGCCCCTTGCTTTTTTCTCGTTTTCAACAGCGCGACAAACATGCCGATGCCGGTGCTATCAATGTACGTCAATTCCTCTAAGCGGATGACAAGCAGTTTCGCCGCATCGTCGGCGAGCGGTTCGACAGCGCGTCGGAACTGTTCGGCTGCCGCTAAATCAAGCTCTCCTTTTATGTATATAACATGTCGATCCGGCTGTTCGTCGTGAACAAGGTGGAATCGTTTCCTGTCCATTCTCTTCACCTCAGTGTGCGTAATGGATATTCTGCTGATGCGTTCTTGCCAACAGCCTCGCTTGTCCGGCTTTTGGCGTTTACATTTTATCTACCCATATTTTATACTTGTTGAAACAGGGAGATGTCGAATGAAAAGGAGAAATGATGATGGAAAAGTGGAAACGATGGGCCGGGAGGTTGAAAAAGGAAATTTTTGTCCTCTATTCCGCTTGCCGCGACCGGCGCGTTTCCGTTTGGCTGCGTCTGTTTATGCTTTGTGTCGCTGCTTATGCGTTCAGTCCGGTCGATTTCATCCCGGACTTCATTCCTATCCTAGGGTATATCGATGATCTCGTGCTTGTGCCGCTTGGGATTTATTTGGCATTGAAATGGCTGCCTCACGATGTGGCGGCTGAACATCGCGTGCGGGCTGAGAAATTGATCCAAAACGGAAAACCAACGAACTGGACCGCCGGTGCGTTGATCATCTTGTTATATGTATGGCTTGCGGTTTGGTTGCTGCGTTGGTTTCTTTCTCGGCTTGGATTTGGTACATTATAAAAGGAAAAAGTCAGTGCCAAAGGAGTGGCTGTGATGCCGATTTTACAAAACGACTGGGCTCCGCTGCTTGACGAGGAGTTTCAAAAGCCGTACTACGTAAAGCTGCGTGGGTTTTTAAAGGAAGAATACCGGACGCGGACGATTTATCCCGATATGCACGATATTTTCAACGCCCTTCACTATACACCGTACGCGAACGTCAAAGTTGTGTTGCTCGGGCAAGATCCGTATCACGGCCCGGGGCAGGCGCACGGGCTTAGTTTTTCCGTCAAGCCGGGCGTGCCGGTGCCGCCGTCGTTAGTGAATATTTTTAAAGAGCTGCATGACGATCTTGGCTGCTACATACCGGATAACGGCTATCTTGTCAAATGGGCCGAGCAGGGCGTGTTATTGTTAAACACGGTGCTGACGGTCCGCCGTGGGCAGGCGAACTCCCACCGCGGCAAAGGGTGGGAATATTTCACCGACCGCGTCATTGAGCTCGTCAATGAAAAGGACGATCCCGTCGTCTTTTTGCTTTGGGGCCGGAACGCACAGGAGAAAAAAGAACGGATTACAAATCCGCGCCATCTCATTATTGAAGCGCCGCACCCGAGCCCGTTTTCCGCCGCGCGCGGCTTTTTCGGCCACCGCCCGTTTTCGCGGACGAACACCTTTTTAACCGAGCACGGGCGCGAACCGATTGACTGGCAAATTGAGAACATCGGCGCCCGCGCCGAATGAAGAAGGGGGGAAAAGTCGTGACAATCCCTTTTGCAGCGGTTGTTGCCAAAATCGAAGACGAATTGCGCAAGGCGAAGGCGGCCGATGACCCGCAGCGAATGCGGGAACATGTCGCCGCTGTCCGCGCCTTATGCGACTTAATGCTCGAACCAACCGCCCAGCTGCAACTGTCCGCTCCAGCCGCCCCCGCAGGGCCGCTTGTCATTAGCGGACCGATTTCAGTCGGGAGCGGGCTGTCGCTTGGCGGCGTTTCCGCCACGGGACGCTCCCCCGACATTGACGATGAGGCGAACGGGGAGTCGTTGCTGGATTTTTGAGGATAAGACGCAGAAAGCCCGCGGAATAACCGACTATCTCCGCGGGTTTGTCTGTGAATGGGCACCCCCTTCTTCCCATTCCGCAGTCCAATTTCATAATTGATTATATTATTTTGTGTTTTTTAAAAATTCAGTATTAAAATTTGATATTATATTTGATATTATAACCACGAAGATTGAAAATTTAAAAAAAGGTGGTGATGTTCGAGCAGCGCCGATATCTCCTTCCCACAGCAAGTGTGTACGTCGTTTTTATCCGTTTACGTTTTTTGGCGACTGCAATTATACGTAGGTAGTTTATGAAAGCGCTTAAATGTTGTCTGGGAGCGTTCGTGTCGTATCAGCTTGTATGAGTCAGGTGGTCACGATCGTAAATATCGGCGCAACTAGAAAAAGAAGGCCGCTTATTGGGAGAATGGAAAGGTGTTGTGAACCGAACACGATATGATGAGGTTGAGGGAGAAGGATGAAAAACTATCAAATGATCAAAAGTATTACCCTTGAACTAGCGGAAGCCATGTTAGCCCGTGCTGAAGAAAAGGCTAAGGAACTGGGCGTGGCCGTCAATATGGCCATTGCTGATCAGAGCGGGCATTTAAAGGCTTTTCGCAGGATGGATGGTGCTCCGCTACTATCTATCGGAATTTCCCAGCGCAAGGCGTATAGCGCGGCTGCCTTTGGAATGGCGACGGGGGAATGGCTTGATGTGATCCAACATAATCCACGTCTGTTGCACGGGATCCCCCATACCCCTGATCTCGTTATTTTTGGGGGAGGATTTCCGATCGAGGTAGACGGCGAAGTGATTGGCGCCATTGGCATCAGCGGCGGCACGGAAGAAGAGGATGAGGAAATTGGCCGGGCGGCGCTAAACATACTTCGCACAAAAGAAACGAACGGTTCAGAGGGTGAACGGGTTTCAGCATGCCAAAAAGGTTGTGATGCATGTGAACAAACAATACACCATTCGTATTGAGCCTTATGGAAAGGAGGTCACGGGAAGCGAAGACGAAACGATTTTGGAAACATTGAGAACGCATTTCTATGGCAGGGACGGTCAGCCTTCATTTCAAGGATGCCGAAGGGGAGGCTGTGCCTTTTGTAAAGTAAAACTGCTCGATGGTGAGGTGCATCACCGTGACATTTATTCCCGTGCTGCTCTCACGAGTGAAGAACGGGAAAAGCATTTTATTCTTACTTGCCAATCACGGCCGCTTTCGGATCTAACCATCTATTTACGGAAGCAAGAAACGCGGATCACGCATTTATTTAGACTGAAAGATGAAGCGATTTAATGAAACAGAAGGAGGTTTCGTTATGGGAGAAGGAATTATGCGTTTAGGCTTTGTTTCTGTGAATGTGACAGACATCGAAGAGGCAAGGAAGCATTATGTAGAAGTCATGGGGTTGCAAATGACGGACCGTACTGAAAACGAAATTTATCTAAAAGGATGGGACGAGTACGATCATCATTCCATCGTCTTGCGCCAATCGGATCGTGCCGGCCTCGAAAAAATGGCGTTTAAAGTGCACACATACGAAGATATGGAGCGGCTAGAAATCCAGCTGCAACGGTATGGCGCATCAGTTAGACGCATTTCGAAAGGTGAAAACTACAAAGTTGGTGAAGGGCTGCGTTTCCGCCTTCCTTCCGGGCATACGATGGAACTTTTTGTTGACATGGAGTATAAAGGAAAGGCGGTTCCGCAAGTCAACCCCGCGCCATGGCCGGAAGGGCTGATCGGCGTCGGTGTCCCACGGATCGACCACCTTTTGATTACGGCGGAACGCCCTCATGAAACTGTTGACTTTTTGATGAAGGCGCTTAACTTTTATATGAGTGAAAAAGTTGTGGAAAACGAACAGTCGGAAACGCCGATCGCTGCATGGTTATTCAGAAGCAATACTCCTCACGATATTGCCATCATCCCAGGGAAAGACGAACGACTCCACCATTTTGCTTTTTGGCTCGATGAGTTTAATGATTTACGGAAAGCGGGAGATGTGTTCTCCAAACATGATGTACCGATTGATGTAGGACCTGAACGCCACGGCATTACGCGCGGACAGACGATCTATTACTTTGACCCGTCAGGAAACCGAAATGAAGTCTTTACAGGAGGTTATATTGCTTATCCTGATATGCCGGTCGTGAAGTGGACGGTCGACCAGCTTGCCCGAGGTATTTTCTACTTTAACCATCGCCAAGAGTGGATTGAGGGTTTCACAGGCGTAACGACTTGATCAAAGAGCAATCATTCCCTTTCAAACTTCGCACCATTCATTCCAACGATCATCCCCTGATACGGAGCTCTACTCGCACAACATGAATAGAATAGTTTCTCTGTTCAAACCCGCTCTTCACCGAAGGTTGTGCTTGACAGGCCATCTAAACGCCGCTACATCGTCAAGTGCACGTGTAGGTGAAGAGCTGCAAAAAACGAAAGGTGGGATTTGGATGGCAATCGAACAAAAAAAGGCTGTTCGCCCCTTTACGGGGGAGGAGTATTTAGAGAGCCTGCGCGATGGGCGTGAAGTTTATGTGTATGGGGAACGAATCAAAGATGTGACGACACACCCCGCTTATCGGAATGCGACGCGGATGTTTGCCCGCTGGTATGATCGCCTTCATCAGCTGCATGCGGAAGATCAGGAGAAAGGCGGACCGGAAAACTGGAAGTGGACAGTGCCGACCGATACGGGAAGCGGGGGATGGACGCATCCATATTTTGTCGCTGCGAAAAGCGCCGAAGATTTAATCAAGGGCCGCGACACGATCGCAGAACTTCAGCGTGTCGTGTACGGTTGGCTTGGACGATCGCCCGATTATAAAGCAGCTTTTATCGGGACGTTAGGGGCAAACAGTGATTTTTACGCCCCTTATCAAGAAAACGCGAAGCAGTGGTATAAAAAGACGCAAGAGCAGCTATTGTTTTGGAACCATGCTCTTGTAAACCCCCCAATTGATCGGAATAAAGCGATTGAAGAAGCGAAAGATGTGTTTATGCATGTTGTGAAAGAAACCGATGCGGGGCTGGTTGTGTCCGGTGCGAAAGTTGTGGCGACGGGAAGCGCGTTGACGCATATGAATTTCGTAAGCCATTATGGACCGGTTCCAGTGAAAGATAAAAAATTTGCGCTGACGTTCACCGTGCCGATGAACGCACCGGGGGTAAAATTGATCAGCCGGGCGTCCTATGAGTTTGTGGCGGCGGCAACAGGAAGTCCGTTCGATTATCCGTTGTCGAGCCGATTGGACGAGAACGACGCGATTTTAGTTTTCGACAATGTCCTTGTCCCATGGGAGAACATCTTTATCTATGGCGATATTGAGAAGGTCAATGCGTTCTTTCCGCTTTCCGGGTTTATCAATCGCTATACCCTCCATGGCCTGACAAGGTTGGCGGTGAAACTGGACTTTATTGCCGGACTCGTACTTAAGGCGACTGAAGCGACAGGGGTCAAAGATTTCCGTGGCGTTCAAGCCCGGGTAGGCGAAATATTGGCTTGGCGTCACCTATTCTGGTCGCTGTCGGAAGCTCAAGTGCGGAATCCTGAACCTTGGACCGGGGATTATGTGCTGCCGAACCTTGCCGCCGGCTTGGCGTATCGGGTGTTTGCGACGGAGGCTTATCCAAAAATTAAAGATTTAATTGAGAAAGATTTGGCTAGTTCACTGATTTATCTCCCGTCACATGCGGCGGACTTCCTGAGTCCGGAGATTCGTCCTTACCTTGAAAAGTATGTGCGCGGATCAAACGGATACGATGCAGAAAGCCGCGTCAAATTATTAAAGCTCCTTTGGGATGCGATCGGATCGGAATTCGGCGGCCGGCATGAACTATATGAGCGCAACTACGGCGGCAACCATGAGAATATTCGGCTTGAGGTTCTTTTGTTGGCGCTGAACAACGGCGATGCCAAACGGTTTACAGAGTTCGCTGAACAGTGTATGGCGGAGTACGATCTGAACGGGTGGACTGTTCCGGATCTTGTGAATCCGGACGATGTAAGCCTCATTCGCAAGAAATAAATCGCATTAGTTTGTCGGATGGGTATGAGCCAGATTCGGGTCTTGTCCATGCGGATCTGGCTCATACGGTCCTATAGTTTGTGCCAATTTCGCAACGTCTTTCAAACTGGGGAAAGAGGATGTGATGACTGTGCGTTTGTACCGTCCCCATGAGTTGTCTCTTTCTTCATCCGTAGTGACGGTAGGCGCATTTGATGGTGTTCATTTAGGACATCAAGCGCTGATTAGGAAAGTGGTTGAACGGGCAGCCATGTTTCGTGTTCCGGCTGTCGTCTACACGTTTGATCCTCCGCCCCGATGCTACTTAAAAAACATGCCGATGATCACGCCGATCGATGAGAAGCTAAAGCGTTTAGAAAAGCTCGGAGTCGATGAGGTGATCGTTGCCCGTTTTAACGAACATTATATAACGCGTAGTGCCGCGTCATTTATGGAAGAACTGCGCATACTCCATCCCGTAGAAATATGGGTGGGCCGCGACTTTCGGTTTGGCCGCAATCGGGAAGGGAGTATCGATGAGCTGGCCGCCGTTTTTCATGTTCGGTCAATCGATCCGATTCGCTGTGACTCCGGCGAAGTGATTTCATCCACAAGAATTCGGTCACTCATTACGACAGGCCGTTGGAAAGAAGCGGAGAAGCTATTAGGCATCATATAAGTTGTCATCGATTCACTACAAAGGCAGTTTAGACGTATGCAAACAGTTCTATGAAAACTCCATACGAATCACCCCATCGAGTCTCACGAGGCATGCCGAGAGCCGAAGGGAGGGGGAGCAAATGGCATCTGCACGGCATCGGGAGTTGGCACAACGTCTATGGCGGGCGCGTGAAAGCTCATTCCTCCGCTCACGGCCGAGTAGCCTGAAATGACAGTGAATGACGCGTATACGATTCAAGACGAGCTCATTCAATTTGTTGACAGCCGGTTCAGTCATGATAACGGGAGGAATGACAGAACCTTTATTTTTAACGCCGGGAAGCCGGATGGAGGGCTGCTTTCGTTCGTCCGGAACGGTTGCCGTTCATCGTTGATTCCCAACGAGAAAAGTATTCCTCGGGCTTAGGCGGATGGTTCGTAATTTTTTAAAAATAGCGTTAGCGGTGGTGAGGCGAAAAATGATAAAATATCTAATAAAAATAATAGTAAAGAGGATGCCTGATGGCCCTAGTTAATATATAGGAGGTTATTTTGATGGCGCGAATGCCGTTAACTCGTTCGGAATGGGTATACGAGCAATTAAAGGAGGCGATTTTGAGCGGAAAGTTAGCGCCCGGTGAACGTCTTGTCGTCGATCATCTTGCCCGCGAGTTGGGCACGAGCTCAATACCGGTGCGGGAGACTCTCCGCAGGCTGGAAGCAGAGGGATGGGTCGAGAGAACGCCGTTTGTCGGTGCAAGGGTGGCGCCGGTGCGACTCGAGGAGATGGAGGAACTTTTTACAATCCGGCTGGCGTTAGAACCGATTTTAGCTCGCACGGCGGTAAAAGGGGTGGATGAGAACGCCATTGCCCAACTTGAACAGCTTGTCAAACAAATGGATGAATGCGCTGAACAAAACGACACCGCCCAGTATTCCCAATTAAATTATGAGTTTCATCAATTGCTTTACAGTTTTTCATCATGGAAAGAATTGTACCGCATTGTCAATACGGTATGGGAAAAATCAGCGCGGTCGCGTTGGATTTTTGTCCAAACACCGGCAAGCATGGTTGAATCCCAAAAAGAACATTGGATGATGATCGAAGCATTGAAAGAGCAAAATGAAGAAGAGATGGAAAGATGGATGTACATTCAAAAGAAACGGGCGTTTCATGACTATCTCTCCATAATCAAAAAATCGTCGGAAAAACGGGGATAGGCGGTTGTCGTCTAACAGACAGCTGATTAGGGTGGAAAGTCGGGTTAAGAAAAGAAAGGTTTCGTATGTCAAAAATCTGCTAGCCGCCCTTTTCACGCTATTTTCCGGCAGATGGTTCTCGTTTTATCATCCTTCTAAGCGGGCCATCCGTTGACGGAAAATACCGGTTTTCTTTGACTTTCCACGCCTATAGTTTTCAAGAGGGAAACTATCAATGATGGAGGAGACGGATATGGAAAATATGAATGATATTTACATCCAAACAGGAGCGTACCAAACGCATTTGCATGAAGCTGGTCCGAAAGGAAAAGAGACTATTCTTTTCATTCACGGTTCCGGACCTGGAGCAACGGCGTTTTCCAATTGGCAACATGCGCTTCCGTTTTTTAGCGAGCATGGTTTTTATAGCATCGCTCCCGATTTGATCGGTTTTGGAAAAAGTGAGAAGCCTGATTCTCCTCCACAAGGGACACGGGCTTGGTTGAAAATATGGATTGAACAATTGAAACAACTGTTGGATGCTTTACACATTGAGCGGACGCATGTGGTAGGAAATTCGTTAGGAGGAGCTGTTGCCCTTCATTTAGTGCTTCATATTCCTGAACGGATCAATCGCGTGACACTCATGGGTCCGGTCGGCGCGCCATTTCCAATTACGACAGAGTTAGATCGCATTTGGGGCTTTTACGAAGATGCTTCGAAAGAAACTATGATGCAAATCATTCGTTGGTTTGCCTATGACGATCAATTTTTGCGGGATCAATTAAGCGAGATTGCCGAAATGCGGTTAGCCTCAGCCCTTCAACCCGAAATTCGCCGTTCATATGAAGCTATGTTTCCGTCTCCGCGGCAACAACATGTCGATGATTTAGTCGTCCCAGCCGCATCCTTACGGCGAATCGAGCAGCCAGTTTTACTCATCCATGGACGCGAAGATCCAATTATTCCAGTTGAAACGAGCCATTACTTAGCACAACATTTGCCAAACATGAAACTAGCCATTTTTGGCCAATGCAGCCACTGGACACAAATTGAACATCGCCATGCGTTTCACCAGCTCGTTCTCCAATTTTTCACCAATAAAATCTAATAGCCAGGAGATTTCGTGATCGTGGCCAACATCCCGGACGCTTGTCGTCCGCGAACAAATGTGGTATCATGTTTAGAAAATTCGATATAATATATTATATTTGATATTATATAAGATAACGAAAGGGGATCAAAAAAGTGGGGTTCACCTTCCATTGCCGTCACTTTATTAATGGCCAGTTCGTTGAGTCAGGGGAGCGGTTTACGAACATCAATCCCGCAACCGAAGAGGAGCTCGGTTGGGTTGCCGAGGGGGGGAGGGAAGAAATTGACCGTGCCGTACAAGCGGCCAAACGCGCGTTGAAAGGGGAATGGGGCAAATATTCCATTCATGACCGCATCGCTGTCATTCGACGGATTGGCGACCTCATTTTAGAGCGAAAAGAAGAGTTTGCTAGATTGGAATCTCTCGATACAGGGAAACCTTACTCGTTGTCCGCTCATCTCGACATTCCGCGGGCGGCGTACAACTTTCACTTTTTTGCCGATTATCTTCACTCTGTGGGGACGGAATCGTACCAGATGGATTCAGGCCAGTTTCATTATGCGATCCGCCGGCCGGTAGGCGTCGTCGGGCTAATCAACCCGTGGAATTTGCCGTTGCTTTTGCTTACTTGGAAAATGGCTCCAGCTCTCGCTATGGGGAACACGATCGTTGCGAAGCCGGCAGAGTTGACGCCGATGACAGCGACCCTGCTTGCGGAAGTGATGAAGGATGCCGGATTGCCGGATGGAGTCGTCAATATTGTTCACGGCTTCGGTCCTCATTCGGCAGGCCAGTTTTTGACAGAGCATCCGGATGTCAATGCCATTTCATTTACCGGGGAGACCCATACAGGAAAAACGATCATGGCTGCAGCGGCAAAGTCATTGAAACGTCTGTCATTTGAACTAGGGGGGAAAAACCCGAACATCATCTTTAGCGATGCGGATTTAGATGATGTGATCGAAACAACGATCAAATCTAGTTTTTCCAATCAAGGGGAAGTATGCTTAGCGGGATCGCGCATTTACGTACAACGTCCGATTTATAACCAATTTCTTGAACGGTTTGTGGAACGGACGAAGCAGCTTGTCGTCGGCGATCCGTTTGATTCGAAAACAGATGTAGGCGCCTTAATTAGCAAGGAGCATTTGGAACGTGTATCCGGCTATTTAGACATCGCCCGCAGCGAAGGGCGCATCCTAGTGGGAGGAAAGCGTCCGCAAGGCCTTGAAAAAGGCTATTACTTGGAGCCGACCATTATTGTGGATGTCGATGACCAATGCCGCGTAGTCAAAGAAGAAATCTTTGGTCCTGTGGCGTGCGTCCTTCCGTTCGACACAGAAGAAGAAGTCATCGCCCGGGCTAATGACAGCGACTATGGATTGAGTGCGACGATTTGGACGAGTGACCTAAAACGAGCGCATCGCGTCGCCCATCAGATCGAATCTGGGGTCGTTTGGGTCAATACATGGTTTTTGCGCGATTTACGCACCCCGTTTGGCGGGATGAAACATAGCGGCATCGGACGAGAAGGGGGAGCACATAGCATCGATTTTTATTCCGAACTGACCAACATTACAGTCAAACTTTAAGAAGGGGGAGAAACCGATGACAGCCGTCAAAAAGCTGAAAGCCGCCATTATCGGGTCTGGGAACATTGGTACTGATCTTATGTATAAACTTTTGCGCAGCCCGTGGGTCGAGCCTGTCTGGATGATTGGCATCGATCCTCAATCCGAAGGTTTGAAGCGGGCGAAAGAGAAGGGATTGGAGACGTTTGATCAAGGGTTAAAACAAGCGATCGACGCCGGCGTGCATCCGGACATTGTATTTGATTCCACGAGCGCGAAAGCTCATGTGCGCCATGCAAAAATATTGCAGACTCTCGGTATCCAGACGATCGACCTTACCCCTGCAGCGCGTGGGCCTTACGTTTGTGCGGCCGTGAATCTTCATGAGCATCTGGATACGTTGAATGTCAACATGATTACATGCGGCGGCCAGGCGACAGTGCCGATCACCTATGCCGTGCAACGGGTCACCCCGGTCGAGTATGCCGAAATTGTTGCCACCGTCTCAAGCAAAAGCGCCGGGCCCGGCACGCGGCAAAACATTGATGAATTTACGGTAACGACAGCGAAAGCTCACGAAGTGATCGGCGGAGCCAAAAAAGGAAAAGCGATCATCATTCTCAACCCGGCCGAACCGCCGATTATGATGCGCAACACGATTTACTGCCAAGTGGGAGATGTCGGCAAAGAAACGGAAGCGAACATCATCAAATCCATCCATGATATGGTGTCTTATATTCAAACGTACGTACCGGGTTACCGCCTCAATCGGGATATTCTTTTCCGCGACGGTATCGTCAACGTGTCGATTGAAGTAGAGGGGCTTGGCGATTTTCTTCCTGTGTACGCTGGAAATTTGGACATCATGACGACAGCAGCGGTGAAAGTGGCAGAAGAGATGGCTAAACATCGTCTCGCCGTAGTGAAAAACGAGTAGAAGAAGGAGGCGGATATGATGAAAAAGAAAAAAGTCAAAATCACGGATGTGACGCTGCGCGATGGGATGCACGCTGTCAAACACCAATTTTCCGTGGACGATGTCAAGGAAATTGCATCTAAACTTGATGCGTTAGGTGTCAGCCATATTGAAGTCACTCACGGGGACGGCTTGGGCGGATCGACGATTCAATACGGTTTTTCGAAAGAGACAGAAGAAGACTTGTTGCGGGCAGCGCGTGAGTCGATCAAACGTGCGAAACTGACCGCTCTTCTTCTCCCCGGCATCGGTACAGCCGAAGACATGGCCCGCGCGAAAGAAATCGGGGTTGAAACGATTCGGATCGCCACTCATTGCACAGAAGCGGATATTTCTGAACAACATATGGGGGAAGCGAAACGGTTGGGGTTGGAAGTTGTCGGGTTTTTAATGATGTCCCATATGGTTTCGGCAAGCACTCTTGTGGAAGAAGCGAAAAAGATGGAATCATATGGAGCTGATGTCGTTTATATCGTGGATTCTGCCGGTGCGATGCTTCCGGAAGAGGCAGGCGAAAAAGTCAGCGCTTTACGGCAAGCGTTGTCTCCCAACGTGGAAATCGGGTTTCACGCCCACCACAATCTCGGTCTTTCCATCGCCAACTCGTTTGCTGCGATCGACGCCGGGGCAGACCGCATCGACTGCAGCTTGGCTGGGCTTGGAGCAGGAGCCGGCAACACCCCTTTAGAAGTGTTCGCTGCGGCGGCTGATAAACGGGGCATTGATACCGGACTCGATATTTACAGTGCCATGGACGCCGCCGAAGACATTGTGAAACCGAAAATGATCCGCCCCGTGCAAATCGACCGGGTGAGTTTAACAATGGGATATGCGGGCGTTTATTCCAGCTTCCTTCTTCACGCTTTTCGCGCAGCAGAACAGTTTGGCGTTGATGCCCGCGATATTTTAATCGAGCTTGGCAAACGAAAAGTCGTCGGCGGCCAAGAGGATATGATTGTCGACGTCGCTTTGGAAATCAAAAAGAAAACAGCCAATGTCACGATGATGTGATATCGGCCAAATATTTTAAGGAGGAAGCAGCTCATGCCTTCATTGGAAGAGTTGGCTGAACGTCTTTTTCGAGCGGAAAAAACGCGGGAAGGGATCGATCCCCTCACAACGCACATCCCTTCCTTGACACCGGAGGAAGCATATCAAATTCAACTGATCAATATCCGTCGCAAAGTCGATCAAGGCGATCGGATCGTCGGGAAAAAAATTGGGCTCACATCAAAAGCGATGCAGCAGCTTCTCGGAGTGAATGAACCCGATTATGGGCATTTGCTTCATACGATGGAAATCAAAGCGGGAGACCGTGTGCCGTGGGAAAAGCTCCTGCAGCCGAAAGTGGAAGGAGAAATTGCGTTCATTCTCAAAAAAACATTGAAAGGCCCTGGGCTGACGCATCTTGACGTCATCAACGCCGTCGATCGGGTTGTGCCGGCGATCGAGATTGTCGATAGCCGCATTCGCGATTGGAACATCCGGCTTCCTGATACGATCGCGGATAACGCTTCTTCGGGCTTGTTTCTTCTTGGGAAAGAAGCGATTCCGCTTCAAGACATCGATGTTACGGAAATCGGAATGGCGCTATATGTGAACGATACATTGGTGAATACGGGGACAGGCGCGGCGGCGCTCGGGAATCCTCTATACAGCGTCGCTTGGCTTGCCAATTTTCTCGGCCGGTTTGATATTCCGCTTAAGGCTGGAGAAGTCGTCCTTTCCGGTGCTTTATCGGCAGCGGTCGATGTCCGGCCAGGCGATAAGGTGAACGTCGAATTTTCTGGTTGGGAAACGCTGTCGGTTCAATTTTAGCCCATTCCTAAAAACAGTCTCCTCTTTTGGAAGATGCACGGGCGCCATAAAAAGGACGAACCGGGCTTCGAACCGCGGGGTGGACAACGAATCCGCTCGATTCACTTTCCACGATGAGACGGATCGTCCGAGAAGCCCCCGTTTCGAAGCGTTGGCATAGACAGAGGAAGCATGTCACATTGAACGGCCGCTTAGTAATGCCGCTGCTTCATGGCTGGAACAGACAGACGAAACGGGAGGGGAACATTGTTGGAAAACGGAAAATGGGACGGAATTGTGAGGATCTTAGAGGAAGCGGAAAAGCAGCGCAAGGCGATCCCTTGTCTCAGTTTATCCCATCGCTTTGACATAGAGGAAGCCTATGCGATTCAAGAGGCATGGATAGCCCATAAACAAAAGGAAGGGGATCGTGCAGTCGGATATAAAATGGGGCTGACGAGCCCGGCTAAGATGAAACAAATGAACGTGTCGGAACCAGTATATGGAACATTGCTGGCCAGCATGTTAGTAGAAAATGGGGAACGTCTTTCCTACAATTCATTTATTCATCCGCGTGTTGAAGCAGAAGTGGCGTTTTTGCTAGGCAGAGACTTGAGCGGAGAGAATGTGACAGAGAAAGAAGTGTTAGAGGCGACAGACCATCTCATGGCGTCTATTGAAATTATTGATAGCCGCTATGAAAACTTTCGTTTTACGTTGGCGGATGTCGTTGCGGACAATGCTTCTTCAGCAAAATTTGTTCTTGGTCATCGCCTTGTTGGCGCAAAAAAGGAAGAAGTCGCAACTTTCGGAATGACGCTGCGCATTAATGGGGAAGTGAAAGCCACCGGGACCCCTGCCAATGTGTTAGGCCATCCTGCCCGTTCTGTCGCAATGCTGGCAAAAATGCTGGCCCGCAAAGGGGAGCGGCTAAAAGCGGGAGATTTAGTGCTTACCGGCGGAATTACAGAAGCGATCGCTGTTCAACCTGGGGATGTCGTGCAAGCCAGTTTTGCCCATTTGGGCGATGTGCAAGTTGTGTTTGAGTGAGGAACGCCGAATAGAAGAACAAGTGAAACACGACGGTTTCTTGTAGATCAACGGTTGTTGAGCGTGATGGAAAGGAAGGTTCACAACGTTTCCCCCATCGGGGAATGCGTCCCTTCATCGACACGCACCATGAAATTACTGATTTGCTTAATGGGGAGGGGAAAAAGTTGCCACTCGTGCAAATTCACATGCTTGAAGGAAGAACAGAGGAACAAAAAAAGCAGATGATTGCCGAAGTTGCCGAGGCGATCGCCCGTACGCTAAATGCTCCGAAAGGAAATATTCGTATCGCGATTTACGAACTCCCGAAGTCGCATTGGAGTGTCGGGGGAGTCACTTTGGATGAAAAAGAAACGCTCCCGAAACAATGATGAAGAAGAGAATGAAAACATACGGATAGGAGGGAAAAGCAAATGATCGAAACGAAAGATTTGCGGAAATGTTTTGGGAAGTTTGCGACCGGTGTCACTGTGATTACGTACAATAGTCCGGAGGGACCGCGGGGGATGACTGCCAACTCTTTTACATCTGTCTCCCTTGAGCCTCCGCTCATTCTTGTCTCTGTTGACCGGAAAACAAAAGCAAGTCAGTACATGAGCGGAAATTCTTTTGCTGTTAATATTTTGCGCACCGAGCAAAAGGAGTTATCGAACCATTTTGCCGGCAAGCCTAATCCGCAACTTTCCATTCCTTGGGCGGAGGGCGAATGCGCTCCGTACTTAGAAGGAAGCCTTGCTGTCATTGAATGCGCGCCTTGGCGGGAATATGACGGAGGGGACCACATCTTGTTTTTGGGAGAAGTAAAACGCTATACGTACGAAGACGGAGATGCCCTTGGCTTCTTCTGCGGACGTTATGTTGATGTGAAAAAACCGGAAGAGATGTGAGGAAAAAGAAGCTCTTCCGCATGACAATTCGATCAGGGACAACAAACGATGGCAGTTTTTTGCCATCGTTTGTTATGTTGGCGCAAAATAAAAAATGGATTCTGTTACGGGGAAATGGGAGTTTTGCTATTTGTGGCGAGGATATATCCTTATTTATAATGGAAGGTGGGATCTCTAAATGTGAAAGGTGGGATCGTGATGAAAACGTTCATCTTCCTCGGCGCGCTCAACGCGTTTTTGGCTGTGGCGTTGGGAGCGTTTGGCGCGCACGGGTTGGAGGGAAAAATTCCGGATCGGTATTTGGACACGTGGAAAACGGCGGTTCAATACCAGATGTTTCATGCGGCCGGGCTGTTTATCGTCGGACTTTTGCTTGGCAAGGTGCCAAACGCCGGGCTGATCGGCGCGGCCGGCTGGGTGATGTTTGCCGGCATTGTGCTGTTCTCCGGCAGCTTATACGTGTTGAGTGTCACGCAAATCAAGCCGCTCGGTGCGATCACCCCGTTTGGCGGCGTCGCCTTTTTGATCGCCTGGGTGATGATCGGCTATGCGGCGTTGAAATGGCTATAAACGGAGCGCACGAGCGGGACGCTCCGTTTTTTGTTTTTATAAGGAAAGCCACAAACTGAGCGCTAACAATAGCCCCGCCGCCCAATGATGCCGGGCCGCCCATTTCATGCCGTTCGCTTGTTCAGCTTGGCTAGCCCCCGGACGGAAACAGAGGCAAAGACGGATAGCAAGCGGCAGCGCAAGCCCTGTCATCGCGGCAAACAAAGGGACGACATGCCAAACGATCAAGGCAGCAATCGATAAATAGGCGGAGACGAGAAGAAGCACAAGCAGGCGCACCGCGTTTCTCCGCCCGAGCCGCATGGCCAATGTGCGGCGAAACGGCCGGTCTTTTTCGATGTCGCGGATATTGTTCGTCAAAATCATTGAGGCAATGAGGAAGGCAAACGGGATGGACAAGGCGAACACAGCAGCGTCGGGCGCATGGCCGTGTACGGCATAGGCGAGCATCGTGATGACCGGACCCATGCAGATGGCAGCGGTTAACTCGCCCAACCCAAGCGCAGCGAGCGGGCGCGGCCCCGCCGAGTAGGCGATCCCGCATGCGATGGCGACAACGCCGACCCATGCGACGGCTATATGGCTTTGCCATGCCAAATACCCGCCCAAGGCGCCGGCGGCAACGAGCATGACGCCAGCGGCGGCGGGAATCAGCCGGTGGGCAGGGCCATGGCCGGGGGTGTCCGTCCATTTGTCGCCGTCTTGGCCGCGCAGCCGGTCAAAATAGTCATTGAGCATGTTGACGGCCGATTGGATCAAGACAGAGGCGATGAGCATAGTCAACAACGCGCCGGGCCGCATACTCGCCTTTTTCGCTGCAAACGCGGCAGCAGCCAGCACAGGGCTGATCGTCCCGCTCCATGTCGGCGGGCGCATTAAGTGAAGCCATGAAAAACGGTAAAACAGCGGTTGGCTTTCGTTGTGATGTTTATGGCTCAACAATGTCTCCCCCTCGTTTCCATCAAGAAAGTAAAAGCATGCATATGAGCAACACGACAAACCCGGCCGCTTCCACCGATTGGACGGCGACGATCGACGCCATGGCTTTTTTTAATGGCCCATCGTCACCGTCTTCAGCCTGACGCCAAAGCTGTTCATCGGCAAACACGGCCATCGCTTTTCGGTAGCCGACAAACGTCCCCCAGCTGAGCGTTGTGAGCCCGGTCAGGAGGGCGGCTAACCATAAGCGGCCGTAAACAGTCCCCCATACGTCCGCCCAACGGTGAATGGGACCAGCGACGGTACCGAGCAAGATTCCGGTTATGATCACGACAGCGCCCGCGGCGGCAAGTGGCCGATGCGACCGCTGCATAAGCGAGCGGAAAAATGACCGGCGCTGCAGCGGCGGCATTGATTGGGCGGCCGGGTACACCGCCCAGCCAATGAATGCGATTCCCCCTACCCATATCATCGCAGCGGCAATGTGCACTCCCAGCAAGAAGTCGCGTACTGTCCAAACCATAGGCGAGCCCCTCTTTTGTTTCGTTTACCATCAGTATATATGGTTGATGGGGACCAGTTTGTGATAGCCATCACATCAGTTAAAAAAAGAAGGCTGCCAAAAGGCAGCCAAGTTAAAGAGCCGTTTTGCCGGTTTTCGGATGGGCTATGTTGCGCCTCAGCGCGGGGTATATGTGGCGAGCGGTGTCGCGGCCGCAGCCGTCGGGCCGGCAAACGGATATTCATAGGCGATTTCGCCTTCAAACGTGACGTAATCAAGATAAATCATAGGGATTAGATAGCGCGTTCCCGTTTGCGGATCGCTTAAGATGACATGGTCGCGCCCGGCTGCTTCAATGACGCCGCGGAACACTTTCGCATTCCACTCACGGTTGTTTTCAAACGTCGCATAGACGGTGGCGATTTTTCCTTTATTTAGCCGCAAAATGTTTTCAATGTACGATTCTTCGATCGGCAGCATCCCCGGAACAGTCGGGCCGGCGGTGGCGGGTGCAGCGGCGGTGGTCGGTGTCGGCGTCGGGGCGGCAAACGTCGGTGCTTGCAAACCAAAGGTCGGCGCAGCAGCCGTCGGCGGGTAATAGGCATACGGGTACGCCGCCGGATAGTACGGCTGCGGATACGGGTAACCGTACGGATAAGCCGCATACGGTTGCTGCCGCTCCGGGTCGAACGGCGCATAGTAATGGTATTGCTGTTCCTCATCAAGCGGATAGAAATTGTTTTCTGTATGGTTGGACATGAAAAAACCTCCTCATCAAACATGTTAATAAACGCGCGGACAATCGGATGGAGTCGGCGCGAAGAAACAGTGCGACTTGTAGCGGCCGACGTTCCATTGGTTGAACCATTGCGGCGGGCAAGGCTCGCCTTCAGGCGGACGGAAAAACCAAAGCGCGTTTGTCGCCGGGTGATAGCGCCAACCGCGGAGCACTTGGCGGGCTAGTCCGATATCCACTTCGCGCGCCCGTTGGTAAAAGTACCCTTTTTGCACCGCCTCAAAGCCGCCCGGGCTTTGGAACACCATTTGCCGGATGGAGCGGATGCCGCGGAAGTCAAGGCAGTCGGCGATGACGCGGTTGACGCCGACGTTGCCGACCATGAGCATCCCAAGCCGCCCGTCTCCTTCCGCTTCAGCTCGCATGAGCCGAGCCAGCAACTTTACTTCCTCTTCTGTGTGGGCTACAATGGAGGGAGCGATCTGACCCATATCGTCACCTCAGTCGTTGTGAATTTCGACAGTAATAGGCTATTGATGGAACGGGAAAATGGTGACAGGCGGACAAACGGTTTAAACGGAATTTCTGATTTATATGTATGGGGCAGTTGGGCTGTATATGACAAAAACAGGGGAGGTTGGCCAAAAAGGAAATCAGATTATGAAATATTTTTTGTCCTGAAGGGATCAAGCAAGGAATGAAACAGCTGATTTGTAACTGGCGTGCAAAGGAATGACGGCGGAAGAAATCGCTCATTTGGCTGACCTTTCAGGGGAAGATGTTCGCCGGTTGCCTGAAGAATAGGAACATAAGCGAAGGGGCCCTGCCGCGTTTGGGCCCCTCTTTTTTATACATGGAAGAATGAAGAAACTTTTTCCACCGGCAAGCGGGTGCCGACGAAAAACGAACCAAACTCGCCAAAGCGGGCGCTGACTTCGTCAAAGCGCATTTCATAAACGAGCTTTTTGAACTGGAGCGCATCATCGGAGAACAACGTGACGCCCCATTCGAAATCATCCAAACCGACCGACCCGGTGATGATTTGCGTCACTTTGCCGGCGTATTTCCGGCCGGTCATGCCGTGGGCGCGCATGAGTTCGCGCCGCTGTTCCATTGAGAGCATATACCAGTTATCTTGGCCTTGGCGCCGCTTGTCCATCGGGTAGAAGCAAATGTAGTTCGTTTTCGGCAAAATCGGGTACAGGCGCCGGCGCACTTCCGGAATTTGATACGGGTCTTCGCTGCCGGACGCCAAGTAGTTGCTTAGCTCCACGACCGAGACGTACGAATACGCCGGCAGCAAATACTCGGCGAGCTTTGTTTTATTGAGCGCCGTTTCAATATCATGAAGTTCATCAAGTGTCGGGCGCAAAATCATAAACAGTATATCCGCTTTCTGTCCGACGATCGTGTAGATGGCATGGCTGCCTTGCTGTTCGCTTTCCGTCGCTTCCCATTGATCGACGAGCGCCAAAAACTCATCAATCGCCGCTTGGCGTTCTTCGTTTGTCAATGTTTTCCACGCGCTCCAGTCGATTGTGCGGAAGTCGTGCAAACAATACCAACCGTCTAACGTTTGGGCCGCTTCGCTCATCATCGTCACTCCTTTATTCAATCAATCGTACAGTATCACTATATCATAGTTTGGCCAAAAAAGCGGATGTTCGTGCACTAGGCGAAAGATACTGAATTGTTCCAAAAGGTGAATTATTGGTTGGAAAGGCTTACTAGCGTTGCGTTTCCCATCCAAAGCGGTATGCTTAATAGTAGAGGAAGGCTGGCGTGTTTCGTACGGAAAACGCCAGTCGATCATAAAGGAGGCATGAATCGTGGCAAACGATTTATTTACGGCATTAAAGGTGAAAGTTGACGGCACCGGGCGGAAAATTGTATTTCCGGAAGGAACGGATGACCGCATTTTGACGGCGGCGAGCCGTTTGGCGGCAGAGCAAGTGCTTCAGCCGATCGTCCTTGGCGATGAGCAAGCAGTAAGGGTGAAAGCAGCTGCGCTTGACTTGCCGCTTGAAGGGGTGGAGATTGTCAATCCGCGCCGCTATGGCGGGTTTGATGAGCTCGTTTCCGCGTTTGTCGCGCGTCGGAAAGGGAAAGTGACGGAAGAAGCGGCACGCAAACTGCTTCTGGATGAGAACTATTTTGGGACGATGCTTGTCTATACAGGGGCAGCCGACGGCCTTGTCAGCGGGGCGGCCCACTCGACGGCCGATACGGTCCGCCCGGCGCTGCAAATTATTAAAACGAAACCAGGCATCCGCAAAACGTCCGGCGTGTTCATCATGGTGCGCGGCGAGGAAAAATATGTGTTTGCCGATTGCGCCATTAACATCGCCCCGGACAGCCAAGACTTAGCCGAAATTGCGGTCGAGAGCGCCCGCACGGCGAACATGTTCGGCCTCACGCCGCGCGTTGCGATGCTCAGCTTTTCGACGAAAGGGTCGGCCTCGTCGCCGGAGACGGAAAAAGTGGCGGAAGCGGTGCGGCTGGCGAAAGAAATGGCGCCGGACCTCATCGTTGACGGCGAGTTCCAATTTGACGCCGCCTTCGTCCCGGAAGTGGCGAAAAAGAAAGCGCCCGATTCCCCGATTCAAGGCGACGCGAACGTCTTCATTTTCCCGAGCCTTGAGGCGGGCAACATCGGCTACAAAATCGCCCAACGCCTCGGCGGCTTTGAAGCGGTCGGTCCGATTTTGCAAGGGCTGAACAAGCCGGTCAACGACTTATCGCGCGGCTGCAGCGCCGAAGACGCCTATAAGCTCGCGCTCATCACCGCGGCGCAGTCGCTCGGGGAGTAAAGAGGCGGCGGACCGAAAAAAAGAAGTCAGAAACGGTTCGTTTCGCCAAAGAATGGGCGACACCTTGTTCATGCATGGCTCGGGGTCAAAGAAGGCGGCTGGCTGCTGTTTAGCCGCTTTCTTTTTTTGCCGGTCGTAATGGTTCCGGCTTGATGTGGTATAATGGGAGCGGAACGTTCAACGTAAGGGGTTGCTCGCGATGAGCCATGAACTGCTGCGGCAGCCGAAATGGCGGGTCATCGACCAGTCGCATTTCGGTCCGCTGTTTGATGCGAAACAATCGTTTGCCATCGATGATGCATTATGCACCGCGGTTGGCGCGGGACAGTCGGATGCGGTCGTCCGCACGTGGGTGCATGAGAATACCGTCGTCTTAGGCGCCGCCGACACTAAGCTTCCTTATATTGATGAGGCCGTTTCGTTTTTGCGCAAGGAAGGGTACCACGTCGTCGTCCGCAACTCCGGCGGGCTGGCTGTTGTCCTTGACGGCGGAGTGCTGAACATCTCGCTCATTTTCCCGGAAACGAAACACAAGATCGCCATCGAACAAGGGTATGAGGCGATGTATGCGCTCATTGCCGCCATGCTCGCGCCATACGGCGCCCGCGTCGAGGCGGGGGAAGTCGTTGGCTCATACTGCCCGGGCAGCTATGACTTAAGCATCGGTGGAAAAAAATTCGCCGGCATCTCCCAACGGCGCGTGCGCGGTGGGGTCGCGGTACAAGTTTATCTTTGCGTCACCGGCAGCGGCGCAAAGCGTGGCGAGCTCATTCGCCGCTTTTATGAGATCGGCCGGCAAGGGGAAGAAACGAAATTCACTTACCCCGATGTCGTCCCGGGGGTGATGGCATCGCTGTCTGAACTCATTGGCTGCGAGTTGTCAGTCGACGAGCTGTTGCTCGCCCTTTGGCGCACGCTGCAATCGCTTGGCGGCGCCTTGTATTCGTCCGTTCTCGACGGTGAAGAATGGGAATGGTATGAACAATATTGGACGCGCATTGTCGAACGAAATGCCAACGTATTCACCAAAGAGCCAATGGAAGACATCAACGGGTAACGTCTGTTCGCTGTGATCAAGACAAAGAGCTTCGTTGCTCGCCAACGGCGTTGAGAAGGGCCGTTTTGGCTGCCGGAAACAAAGATGGTAAACGTCCAACTAAAAGGAAAGGATGCCGCTATCTTCACCCGGCATCCTTTGTCGTTACTCGGCGATTTTTTCTAAATTTCCATTTGAGTCCATGCGGAAAGTCAACCCCCGCTCTTCTTCTTCCTTCAACACCATTTTGCGTGCCCGGTTAATGATTTTGACAAGCGTCTCAAAATCTTCTTGGACGGTTGACGAGTTTTCTTCTAATTTCGCAACCTTTTCTTCAAGTTCCGCATTTTTTTGCTTTAATTCTTCAATTTCGCGGCGCAGCCGCTCGTTTTCTTTGACCAGCGTTTCCCGTTTTCGTTCGTGCGATTGGAACGTTTTCAAAAAGGCGATCACCTGATCAAGCGTTACGGATTGAGGTTGCGGTGCCGCCGGGATGACAGCCGGCAACTGCATTACGTCGCCAAGCTCCTCCAATGACGGCATCGGCGGTTCATACAGGCGCCGCTTCTTCACCCCACCTTGTTTGGCGAGCAGCCGCTGCCGCTCTTTTCGGTGTTTTTTCGCCATTTGCAGCGCTTCTTCGTATTGGTGGCGGACGACCGCGTTCCAGCGGAATCCGCAGGCGGCCGACGTCCGGTTCAACTTATCGCCGACTTCTTCAAACGCGTTTAGTTGAGTGCTTCCTTCCCGTACGTGGCGGAGCACCGTTTCCGCCAGCAATAAATCGTCTTCTTCCGTCCAAGCGTCTTGTCGTTGTTTCATCATTCTCCACTCCTTTTTCGCTGCTAGTAAAAGGATGGGCAAAAAGAAAAAAAATTATACGTTGCGAGTT
Source organism: Geobacillus genomosp. 3 (assembly GCF_000445995.2). Taxonomy (GTDB): domain Bacteria; phylum Bacillota; class Bacilli; order Bacillales; family Anoxybacillaceae; genus Geobacillus. The sequence continues at coordinate 3,337,098 of NC_022080.4, read as the reverse complement.
TACAGGATTGGCAACTTGTAAGAATGAAAGCCGCTTGCTTGCAATTTTCCCGCGAAAGCGGTAGAATACACAAAGCAAACGCTGTGGAAAGGGATGAAAAGTGATGGCGAACGAGTTTCGCGTTTGCGATGACTGCAAGGCGCCGAACTTAAAGACATTGCTTCCGCGCTTGAAAAAGCTCGATCCGGATGCGGTCATTAAAATCGGCTGCCAGTCGTATTGCGGTCCGGGACGAAAAAAAACGTTCGCCTTCGTCAACAATCGCCCGGTGGCGGCATTGACGGAAGACGAACTGATCGATAAAATTGCCGAAAAACTGAAAAAACGCTAATCGGTCACCTTCTTTGCCGAAAGAAGGTGATTTTTTGTTTTTTCCGTCAATAATGGAGAAAGGCGGGGAAAAAAGTCAACTATTTCTTTGCCAAAAGAAACGGCGTATAATAGATGTATGTTGGAGACGGAAGAGGAGGACGCGATGTATCCCGGCGGGCAGCTTCATGAAGAAAAAGTATTTAAAGATCCAGTGCATCGGTACATACATGTTCGCGACAAAGTCATTTGGGATTTGATCGGTACAAAAGAGTTTCAGCGCCTGCGCCGCATTAAGCAGCTCGGCACGACGTATTTGACGTTCCACGGCGCCGAGCACAGCCGATTCAACCATTCGCTTGGCGTTTATGAAATCATCCGCCGCATCATCGACGATGTGTTCGTCGGCCGCGACCATTGGGACCATAACGAGCGCCTTCTTTGCTTATGCGCGGCGCTGTTGCACGACTTGGGGCATGGGCCGTTTTCCCATTCGTTTGAAAAAGTGTTTCACCTTGACCATGAAGATTTTACGAGAGCGATCATTTTAGGCGATACGGAAGTAAATGCCGCGCTGCGTGCGGTTGATGGCGATTTTCCGCAAAAAGTGGCGGAAGTGATTGCCAAGACGTACTCGAATAAGCTCGTCGTCAGTCTCATCTCGAGCCAAATTGACGCCGACCGGATGGACTATTTGTTGCGCGATGCGTACTACACCGGCGTCAGCTACGGCTATTTTGACATGGAGCGCATTTTGCGCGTCATGCGTCCGCGCGAGGACCAAGTGGTTATTAAGCGAAGCGGCATGCATGCGGTTGAAGATTACATTATGAGCCGCTATCAAATGTATTGGCAAGTGTACTTCCATCCGGTGACGCGCAGCGCTGAAGTCATTTTGACGAAAATTTTGCATCGGGCGAAACAGCTGTACGAAGACGGGTATGCCTTTCAGACGAAGCCGGTTCACTTTTTGTCGTTTTTCGAGGGCCATGTAACGCTTGGCGACTATTTGGCGCTCGATGAAGCGGTCATATTGTTTTACTTCCAACAATGGCAATACGAGCGGGATCCGATCTTAAGCGACTTATGCCGGCGGTTTGTCCACCGCCGCCTGTTCAAATATACGGAATTCCATCCGACAAACGAGCAAATGGCAAAGCTGATCGAGCTGACCGGCCTGTTTAAAAAGGCTGGGATCGACCCGGACTATTACTTAGTCGTCGATTCGTCATCCGATTTGCCGTACGATTTTTACCGGCCGGGCGAAGAAGGCGAGCGCCTGCCGATTTACTTGTTGATGCCGAACGGGGAATTGCGCGAGCTGTCGCGCGAATCGGTGCTTGTTGACGCCATTTCCGGCAAGCGGCGCACCGACCATAAGCTCTATTTCCCCGCTGATTTTCTTGAAGACATGTCGACGAAGCGGACAGTAAAGAAAAAAATTATGGAAATTTTAAAGGGTTAGGAGATGACGGGGAGTGCTCACAGAGCATGCGAAAGTGATGAAGGCGTTGGCGGCCGCCGGGGAAATAGCGGGCCGCAAAAAGCTGCAAAAAATGATTTACATCGCCAAGAAGCTCGACTTTCCGTTTTATGAGAAGTTTGACTTTCACTTTTACGGCCCGTATTCGGAAGAGTTGACGTGCCGCATCGAAGAGCTGTGCGCGCTCGGCTTTTTGCATGAAGTGAAAGAGAAAAAAAGCGGCTATGTGCAATACCGCTACACATTGACCGAAGCGGGCGAACAGTTTTTGCGCCATTACGACTGGGAGATGCCGGGCCTTGCCGAATGCATGCAGGCGATGAACGGACAAAACGCGCGCTTTTTGGAGCTTGTCTCGACCGTGCTCTATTTTGAACATTTGCCAAAAGACGACGTAAAAGAGAAGATCGCTGTCCTAAAAAGCAAACAGCGCTATACCGAGGACGAAATCGAAGAGGCGTATGCGTATATTGAGGCGCTGCGCAGCCGATGCCACAAGAGCGCTTGTGTGTAGACGGGTGGAAAATGCGGTTTCAACGGATCGTCAGTTGGCCATAGACGAAAAGGTGTCCCATTGTTCCGGGGACACCTTCTTCATTAATGCGGCAAAAACGCCAGCTGCAAAAAGAACAGCACCGCAAGCACGTACAACAGCGGGTGCACGTCGCGCCAGCGGCCGCGGGCGATTTTTAAAAGCGGGTACGAGACGAAGCCGAGCGCGATGCCGGTCGCGATGCTGGAGGTGAGCGGCATGCTTAAGATGATGAGAAAGGCCGGGAACGCCTCGTCCAATTCGCGCCAATCGATATGGGCGATGTTGCTGATCATCAAGCTGCCGACGACAATGAGCGCCGGAGCGGTGATGGCGGAAAGCCCAGCAACGGCGCCGACGAGCGGGCTGAAAAAGGCGGCTGCGATAAACAAAATGGCGACCGTGAGCGCCGTCCAGCCGGTGCGGCCGCCGGCGGCGACGCCGGTTGAGGATTCGATGTACGCGGACGTCGGGCTCGTGCCAAACATGGCGCCGATCGTCGTCGCGACCGAGTCGGCCAAGAGCGCCTCGCGGGCGCGCGGCAACGTGTTTCCTTTCATCAGCCCGGCTTGCTGGGCGACGCCGATCATCGTGCCGGTCGTGTCAAAAAGCGTGACGAGCAAAAAGGAAAAGACGACAGCGTACAAGCTGTGGCTAATGACATCGCCGACGGCCGCGAACGGATTGGCGACGACAAGCCCGTCCGGCAGCGCCGGCAGCGACACAATTCCTTTGTCAAAGTGAAGCTGACCGGTCGCGTAGGCGATGACGCCGGTGATGACCATGCCGTAAAAGAGCGCGCCGTTGACGCCGCGCATCATGAGTACAAGCGTCACGGCGAGGCCGATGAGCGTCAACAGAGCCGACGGGGCATGCAAGTTGCCAAGCGCCACTAAATTTTGCGGATGAGCTTGAATGATTCCGGTCAGCCGCAAGCCGATGAAAGCGATAAACAGCCCGATGCCAGCGGTGATGCCGTGCTTCAAACTGTCAGGGATCACTTCGATCAGCTTGCTGCGGAGCGGGGTGAGCGACAGCAGCAAAAACAGCACCCCGGCCACGAACACGGCGGAAAACGCAGTTTCGTACGAAATGTCGCCGTGCGACCCGACGACGGAATAGGCGAAGTACGCGTTCAGCCCCATGCCGGGCGCGATGGCGATCGGATAGTTGGCGAAGATGGCCATCCAAAGCGTGCCGACAACGGTGGCGATGACAGTGGCGGTGAACGCCTGTTCAAACGGGACGCCGGCGTCCGACAAGATGACCGGATTGACGACGATGATATATACCATCGTTAAAAATGTTGTCAACCCGGCGAAAATTTCCGTTTTGTGGTCGACAGTGTTGTCCGAAAAACGAATCATAGGCAACCTCCTAAAAACGAACAATATGAAAGACAACTATAATAATATTCGTTTTTATCCCAAAAAGCAACGGGGACGCCCGCTGGCGCCCCCCGTTTGTTACTCCGCGTCGCTCAGCCGTTTTCCGGCGACGGCATAATGGTCTTTTGTCATTTCTTCGATGAACACGACCACGCTCTCTTTTTTCGCCCCGGTCGTTTCCACAACGGCGTCGGTCACTTTTTCCACCAGCGCTTTCTTTTGCTCGTCCGTGCGGCCGGCGAGCATTTTGATCGTGACGTACGGCATAGCCATTCCCTCCTAATTTTATTGTCGAGTGCTGTCGCGCTTATTATACCATGCGGCAAGGAAGTTGAGTCCACTTTTGACGGTAAATCATGTATACTAAGGATAGTGAATACAGGGGAAAAGGAGTTAATCACGTGGAACACATTTTGCCGTATTCGTTAAGCGAAATTCCGTATGTGCTCTTGACGCTGGCGCTGGCGTTTTCCGTGCACGAATTCGCCCATGCGTATGTCGCGTACAAGTTCGGCGACCCGACCGCGAAAAATCAAGGGCGGTTGACATTATCGCCGTTTGCCCATTTGGATTTGCTTGGCACGCTGCTCATTTTCTTGGCTGGATTTGGCTGGGCGCGGCCGGTTCCGGTCAACCGCTTCCATTTTAAAAATCCGCGCCTGGCCGGCATTCTTGTGTCGGTCGCCGGGCCGCTCAGCAATTTGGTGCTGGCCGGGCTCGGGTTTGTCATCTGGTATGCGATGATCGATTTCGGCATCATGCGGGCGTTGCCTGATTGGTTTGCGGCCGGGTTCGATATGTTTTTCCAAATTTTTATCGGCTTGAACACCGTCTTGTTTGTGTTTAATTTATTGCCGTTTCCGCCGCTTGATGGGTATCGTATTATTGAAGATTTGGCGCCGGACGGGTTGCGGGCGAAAATGACGCAATGGGAAAACTACGGGGCGCTCATTTTCCTTATTCTCGTGCTGACGCCGCTCGACCGTTATACGATTGAGCCGGTGTTTCAAGTGGCGCTGCCGTTTGTGCTTGAGAACTTGCAGTCGTTGGCTGCCAGCTTGTTTATGTAGGAAGGAGGAAGAAGCGAGTGGAGCAAAAAAAGAAAAAAAACATCGGGTTTAACATCATTAAGGACGATCCGACCGACGGGCACCGCGGCTTTGGCGCCGGGGCGTTGAGCTTGGAAAACGTGTCGCCGGTCATCATTGACGTCGAAGCGGGCGAAGCGTTCGTCGACATGGGGGCGATGCATGCGCGCAGCGCTGTCGAGCGCGGCATTAAATTTTTGCCCGACCGTTCCGCCGTCCCGAACGGCAAGCCGTATTGGATCGTCTGGGTGACGATCGAGCGTGGCGCCGACGGCCCGTATTACGCCGGGGTGACGGCGTGCGAAATGACGGTTGATCGCGAGGCGCGCCGCGGCTATAAGCTGTTGCCGGAACATGTGAACCGGCTCGATAAATCGCTGAAGCGGCACATTATCGTCGACCATATGGACGCCAAATCAAAACGGGTGCTCGCGAACTTTTTGAAAGGCCACGACATCGAGATATGGAACCGCTCGAGCGATAAGCTGAAACAAGATTTGGAAGGGGAAATGTGACGGTTTTGTGAAAAGATATGGGCAAGGGCTTGTTCTTGTTTGGAAAAAAGGATAAACTAAATCTACATGTATAACACAGGAAAACTAGGACAAGAAAATCCCCTGCGTGCAAACGCAGGGGATTTTCTTTAGAACCACGGCAGCCATTTTTCCCACCAACTTTTGCCGTCTTCTTTTTTCTTCTTTTTCTTTTCCCAATGATCAGTGCAATAGTCGACCGGTTCTGTGCCGGCGATATAATACGTTTTCCGCTTCACCGGGCACGAATCGGTCGCCAGCTTTCCGTTTTGCGGGTCGACGTAGACGCCGATGACGCCTTTGGTCGGCTTAAACGATTTTTCCGGCTCGCCGGCGAGGCTTTCCTCCATAAAACGAACCCATATTTGTTTCGCGTATTGTTTCTCATCAAAGCGGCTCATCGTCTCACCGCGGTCGTACCCGGTCCAGACGCCGGCAACAAGTTGCGGGGCGAAGCCGATCATCCAGCTGTCCGTTTTCGTCGTTCCGGACTTGCCGGCGTACGGGCGCGTCATTTCATCGGCGATCGACTGCCCGGTGACGGTCGTATAGCCGTTGAGCTTTGGATCGAACATCCCGGTCATTAAGTGGGCGGTCACAAACGCCGCGTCGCGGTCGAGTACTTGCTCGCTTGCCGGTTTGTGTTCATATAAGACGTTTCCGTTCGCGTCGACGACTTTTTTAATGAACACCGGGCCCGCTTTTTTGCCGTAGTTGGCGATCGTGCCGTATGCGGCGACCATGTCGATCATTTTCACCGGCGACGTGCCAAGGGCGAGTGACGGCACGGCCTTCAGTTTGCTCGTAATGCCGAGCGCTTTCGCTGTTTCAACGAGTTTAGCGGCACCGATAAACTGCAGCGTTTTGACGGCGAAGACGTTGTCGGAGACGGCGAGCGCCTGGGCAAGCGTAATCGGGCCGTCCGCGTAATAGTCGTTGTAGTTATGCGGCGTATACGTCGCCCGGCCCCCGTCAAACGTAAAGGTGGTCAGTTCGCTGCGCAGTTGCGTCGACGGGGTAAACCCTTGCTCGATCGCCGCGTAATACAAAAACGGTTTAAACGTCGACCCCGGCTGGCGTTCGGCTTGCACAGCGCGGTTGAACGGGCTTTCTTCATAATCGCGGCCGCCGATGAGCGCCTTTACTTCCCCTGTGCGCGGATCCATGGCCACCAATGCCGCCTGGATGGCGGAATGGGGGCTGATGACTTGCTTAAATTGTTCTTCGGCGATTCGCTGCAGGCGCCGGTCGAGCGTTGTGTAGACGCGCAATCCCCCGAGCTCGATCGTCCGCTCATCAAGGCCAAGCTTCGTGCGCAGCTGCTGTTTGACGACATCTTGGAAATACGGGGCCATGGGCTGCTCCTGTTCGCGGTGGCGGACGTAAACGAGCTTGTCGCGGTACGCCCGCTCCGCCTCTTCGCGGCTGATGTAGCCCGCTTCCACCATGGAGGTGAGCACGATTTTTTGCCGCGCTTTCGCCCGCTCTTCGTTCACAAGCGGCGAATAGTAGTATGGGCCTTTCGGAATGCCGGCTAACATGGCCGCTTCGCTTATCGTCAGTTCATCGGCATGCTTGCCGAAATAATAACGCGCCGCCGCCTCGATGCCGTAGGCGCCATGGCCATAGTAAATGGTGTTTAAATAGCCTTCTAAAATTTTTTCTTTGCTGTAGTTGGCTTCAAGGCGGATCGTGTACAGCGCTTCTTGAATTTTCCGCGACCACGTTTTCTCATGCGTTAAAAACAAGTTGCGGGCATATTGCTGGGTGATCGTGCTCGCCCCTTGCACTTTGTCCATGGCCTGGATGTTGGCCAACACCGCGGCGGCGATCCGTTTCAAGTCAAATCCGTGATGTTCGTAAAACTTTCGATCTTCCACGGCGATCGTCGCTTCAATGACGTGCGGGGAAATGTCATCAAGCCGGACCCAGTACCGCTTTTGCCCATGGTCGCTTTCCCCGATTTTGCGGCCGTCATCCGCGTAAAAAATCGTCGTTTGCGGCACGGCAACCGGCGGGGCGCCCTCGATTTTGGCGAACAAAATAAAGCTCCCGAGGGCGGCGGAAGCAAAGATCGCAAGAAAAACACTAATAAACATGGCGGCGCGCACATATTTCCACGTGCCGCGAAAACGGCTGCCCGGGATCGGTTCCATTGCGCATCACCTCGGCGATGTTGGCGGAAAAGCGCGTCGTTTGGCCCTCTGGCGAAATGCAGCGGGCGGGCGCTCCCCGCTTTTCTTACTAGTATGAAAAAAATTTTTTTATTTTAAACTTGTTCCCCTTGCATTTTTGCTAGATTGCTCTATACTTTTTCATGTTTAGTTTTTCGTTGGCAAGGGAAACTTGATAGTAAGCAATGTTCGGAGAAAGGATGTTACCGATGGAACTATGGTTTACGGAAAAGCAGACAGAACATTTTGGCATCACGGCACGCATTACCCGCACTTTACATACAGAACAAACGCCGTTTCAAAAGCTTGATATGGTCGAAACGGCGGAGTTTGGCAACATGCTCATTTTAGACGGCATGGTGATGACGACGCAAAAAGACGAATTCGTCTACCACGAAATGGTCGCCCATGTGCCGTTGTTCACCCATCCTAAGCCGGAGAACGTCCTTGTCGTCGGCGGCGGCGACGGCGGCGTCATCCGTGAAGTGTTGAAACACCCGAGCGTCAAAAAAGCGACGCTCGTGGAAATTGACGGCAAAGTGATCGAGTATTCGAAAAAATATTTGCCGGAAATTGCCGGAAAGCTTGATGATCCGCGCGTCGAAGTGAAAGTCGATGACGGGTTTATGCACATCGCCCAAAGCGAAAACGAATACGACGTCATTATGGTCGACTCGACGGAACCAGTCGGCCCGGCGGTCAACTTGTTCACCAAAGGGTTTTATGCCGGGATCGCCAACGCGTTGAAAGAGGACGGCATGTTCGTCGCCCAAACGGACAACCCGTGGTTTAAAGCTGACTTGATCCGCAACGTCTACCGCGATGTGAAAGAAATTTTCCCGATCACCCGTTTGTATACGGCGAACATTCCAACGTATCCGAGCGGGCTCTGGACGTTTACGCTCGGCTCGAAAAAATACGACCCGCTTGCGGTCAGCGACGACCGGTTCCACGACATTGACACGAAATATTACACGAAAGAGCTGCACAAAGCGTGTTTCGTACTGCCGAAGTTTGTCGCGGACTTGGTGAAATGAGGGGGAAGATGAATGCGGTTTGATGAGGCTTACTCCGGCAACGTCTTTATTGGCAGCCATCCGAATTTCGAGGAGAGCGAAGCGGTCATCTACGGGATGCCGATGGATTGGACCGTCAGCTACCGGCCCGGTTCGCGGTTCGGTCCGGCCCGCATCCGCGAAGTGTCGATCGGCCTTGAAGAATATAGCCCATATTTGGACCGGGAGCTAAAGGATGTCCGTTACTTTGACGCCGGCGACATCCCGCTGCCGTTTGGCAACGCCGCCCGCAGCTTGGAGCTGATAGAACAGTTCGTCAGAAAAGTGCTTGATGCCGGCAAGTTTCCGCTCGGTCTCGGCGGCGAACACCTTGTCTCTTGGCCGGTCATCAAAGCCGTGCACGACTATTACCCGGATTTGGCCGTCATTCACATGGACGCCCATACCGACTTGCGCGAACATTACGAAGGCGAGCCGTTGTCGCATGCGACGCCGATCCGCAAAGCCGCCGATCTCATCGGCCCGACGAACGTCTTTTCGTTCGGCATTCGCTCCGGCATGAAAGAAGAGTTCGAATGGGCGAAACAAAACGGCATGTACATCGCCAAGTTTGACGTGCTTGAACCGCTCCGTTCGGTGCTGCCGAAACTCGCCGGCCGCCCGGTGTATGTGACGATTGACATCGATGTGCTCGACCCGGCCCACGCTCCGGGTACGGGAACGGTGGATGCCGGCGGGATTACATCGAAAGAGCTGTTGGCGGCGATCCATGAGATCGCCCGCTCTGACGTTCGCGTTGTCGGCGCCGATTTAGTGGAAGTCGCGCCGATTTACGACCATTCGGAACAAACCGCCAACACAGCGAGCAAGCTTGTGAGAGAAATGCTGCTCGGCTGGGTGGTGAAGTGAACATAGGAAAAAGCGCCTAAATCGCCAATGTGCGAGGGCGCTTTTTTTTCTTGGGTAGGGCCAAAGGAGCAGGAATATAAGGGTACGGAACATAATAATATGTAATATATTAACAAAAGAAAAGGGGGGAGGGGGAACAAAGATGGGCGTGAAGCTGATCAAAATTTCCGTTGTCTACTTTGTCATTGGCGTCTGTATCGGTCTTGGCATGTCCATGACCCATTCGTTTACGCTGACTCCGGTTCATGTCCATATTAACTTGCTCGGCTGGACCGCACTGACGCTTGCCGGTATTATTTATCATTTATTCCCGCAAGCAGCAGCCACCAAGTTGGCCAACGTTCATTTTTGGCTGCACAATATCGGGTTGCCGGTTATGATGATCGGTCTTGTTTTCGTCGTTTACGGCAACGAAGCGTTCGTGCCGGTGACGGCCATCGGCGGGGTGCTCGTCGTCCTCGCGGTTATTGCGTTTGCCGTTAACGTGCTGCAAAACGTTCGGACACCGTCATAAAATGTGGTTGGAGAAAAGCTCCAAGGCTTCGGCTTTGGGCTTTTTTCTTTTTGGCGAACGGGGACAGAAACCCGCCGCCAAGCTTGTCCCCCCTTGAATCGGACGGGGCAGTTCTTTATACTTAATGTTATGACTGTTTTGCTCGCAAAGGTGTGTTCAGCCATGAAGGAACGAAATGGTATGCCGGTGCAGCTTCGCCAAGTCGCTGTCATCCGCGACAGTGCGCGCCGGGAGACGGTCGTGCTTGAGGCGGACGGTGTGTATTACATAAAAGGGACAACGGGCTATTTGCAGTTTGAGGAGGAAAACGAACTGGGGCGGGTGAAAACGACGGTGAAAATCGCGCCTGAGGAAGTCGTCGTCATTCGCTCCGGGGCGGTCGAGATGCGGCAAACGTTCCGCCGCCGGCAAGAGCTGCCCGGCCATTACCAAACGGCGTTTGGGCGGTGGGCGATGGCGGCGAAAACGGATGCGATCGAGTTTCACTATGACGACAAGCGGAAGCGGGGGCGGCTCTTTCTCTCCTACGAACTCGTGCTGCAAAACGAGCGGAGCGGGCGCCATACGTTGACGTTGACATTTAAGGGGGTATAAGCCGATGAACATTGTCGGACAAATGAAAGAACAGCTGAAAGACGAAATTCGCCAGGCGGCGGTAAAAGCCGGGCTCGTTTCGGCCGACGAGCTGCCGGAAGTGCTGCTTGAGGTGCCGCGCGAAAAGGCGCACGGCGATTACTCGACGAATATCGCCATGCAGCTTGCCCGCCTTGCGAAAAAACCGCCGCGGGCGATCGCCGAAGCCATCGCCGCGCAGCTCGACCGCGGACGCGTATCGGTGGCGCGCGTTGAGGTGGCGGGGCCGGGCTTTATCAACTTTTACATGGACAACCGCTATTTGACGGCGGTCGTACCGGCGATTTTGCAGGCCGGACAAGCGTACGGCGAATCGAACGTCGGCAACGGGGAAAAGGTGCAAGTCGAGTTCGTCTCCGCCAACCCGACCGGCGACTTGCATTTGGGCCATGCCCGCGGCGCGGCGGTCGGCGATTCGCTTTGCAACATTTTGGCGAAAGCCGGCTTTGACGTGACGCGCGAATACTACATTAACGACGCCGGCAAGCAAATTTACAACTTGGCGAAATCGGTCGAAGCCCGCTATTTCCAAGCGCTTGGCACCGATATGCCGCTGCCGGAGGACGGCTATTACGGCGACGACATCGTCGAAATCGGCAAACAGCTGGCCGAGGAATACGGCGACCGGTTCGTCCACGCCGATGAAGAGGAGCGGCTTGCGTTCTTCCGCGAGTACGGTCTTCGTTATGAGCTCGACAAAATTAAACAAGATTTGGCCGCATTCCGTGTTCCGTTTGACGTCTGGTATTCGGAAACGTCGCTTTATGAAAGCGGCAAAATCGATGAGGCGCTCTCGACGTTGCGCGAGCGCGGCTACATTTACGAACAAGACGGCGCGACATGGTTCCGTTCGACCGCCTTTGGCGATGACAAAGACCGCGTGTTAATTAAGCAAGACGGCACGTATACGTACTTGCTTCCGGACATCGCCTACCATCAAGACAAGCTGCGGCGCGGGTTCAAAAAGCTCATCAACGTCTGGGGGGCGGACCACCACGGCTATATTCCGCGCATGAAAGCGGCGATTGCGGCGCTTGGCTACGATCCGGAGGCGCTCGAAGTCGAAATCATCCAAATGGTGAATTTATACCAAAACGGCGAGCGCGTGAAAATGAGCAAGCGCACCGGCAAGGCGGTGACGATGCGCGAGCTGATGGAGGAAGTCGGCGTCGATGCCGTCCGCTATTTCTTTGCGATGCGCTCGGGCGATACGCATCTCGACTTTGACATGGACTTGGCCGTATCGCAGTCGAATGAAAATCCGGTTTACTACGTCCAATATGCACACGCCCGCGTCTCAAGCATTCTCCGCCAGGCGGAAGAGCAAAACGTGTCGCACGAAGGCGACCTCGCTTTGCATCATTTAGTGGAGACCGAGAAGGAAATTGAGCTGCTCAAGGTGCTCGGCGACTTCCCGGACGTGGTCGCTGAGGCGGCGCTCAAGCGGATGCCGCACCGCGTCACTGCCTATGCGTTTGAGTTGGCGTCAGCGCTTCATAGCTTCTACAACGCGGAAAAAGTGCTTGATCTTGACAACATCGAAAAAACGAGAGCCCGCCTTGCGCTGGTGAAGGCGGTGCAAATCACGTTGCGCAACGCCTTGGCACTCATCGGCGTTTCAGCGCCCGAACAAATGTAAACGAACAAACCGAACGGAGGGGGCGATTGCCCCCTTTTTGTTTGGACATCCTAAAGGAAAACAACGGTGGAGGATCAACGAATGAAAGAAGTCATCTTGTCGCTTGTCACTGGCATGGTCGTCGGTTGTTTATTCACGTTGTTCCGCCTGCCGATTCCGGCCCCTCCGGCGTTGGCCGGCATTGCCGGCATCGTCGGGGTGTATCTCGGGATGCGGCTGTTTCAATGGCTGGCGTTGTTTTGGAAATGAACGGCGGCCGCAGGATGGCAAGCTGATTCAATCCCGGCTGGCGCCATGTTGGCGATGTGAGATCGCCGCGGGCGCCGGCCGGGTTTTTTGTTTCGCGGTTTCGGCCGGGATTCTTTTGCCCTTTTGTCCGAGCGTTCGTCCAAGCGCCGGGTTTTGCCGGGAAAAAGGCTCATTTGGCGAGGTTCTCCCCCGCGGGGAAAGCCGCTGTTAGGCGGGTTGGTCATGAACATCGCCGGCTTTTTTCGCGTTGCCTACAGCCAGGCGGAAATCAGCTGGGAAATCGACTCTTTGCCGCGGTCAAGGAGCGAACGATTCCGCCAAAAATCGAGCGTCAGCGGCTCGGCGCGTGTCAAGTCACGTTCGATCGCCTGCCTGACGAGCCGGGTGAACGCACGGTCAAACACATAACAGTTAATTTCACTGTTTAAAAACAAACTGCGCCGATCGAAATTGGCCGTTCCGACATCGCACCATTCCTCATCGACGACAATCGTTTTGGCGTGGTAAAATCCTTGGTAAAAGCGGTAAACACGCGCCCCGGCTTGCAGCATTTGATAAAAATAAGGGTGGGCGGCTTCTCGCACAAATAAATGGTCGGCCTTCAGCGGCACAAGCACGGTGACGCGCACTCCGCGCTTGATTGCGCGCATCAGCTCGTTAAATAACGGCCGGCTCGGGATAAAATACGGGGTGCCGATCACGATTTCTTTTTTTGCATGACGGATGACATCGATATACTGTTCCTCGAGTGCGGCGCCATCGGTGGCGACCAATTGATGGCGAATGGCGCCGGCGCGAAGGGGCGGGAAGTAACGGGGTTTGTCAGCGACGGTTTTGCCCGTCGCCTCCTCCCAGTCGTGCAAAAATTGTTCCTGTAAGTCGTGTACCCCTTCGCCGCTGATTTTTAAGTGATAGTCGCGCCATTCCCCGAAATTGGCGTCTTTCCCATTGTATTCGCGGCCGATGTTAAAACCGCCCATGTACCCAACCTTTCCGTCAACGACCGTAATTTTTCGGTGGTTGCGGCGGTTGAGGCGGTAAATGAAAAACGGAAAGCGCGGCGGCCGGGCGTAGGCGAATTCGACTCCACTCGCCCTCAGCGAGCGGATGAGCGCTTTCGGCAACCCGAGGCTGCCGACCCAGTCGACCAACACTCGTACTTTCACTCCCTCGGCTGCTTTTTCCCTTAAAATTTGGAAAAATGGTGTCGTCGTTTCATCACTTTTGATGATGTAAAACAGGATGTGAATATGGTCGCGGGCACGGCGCAGCTCGGCAAAATAGTCGGAAAATAAATGCCTGCCGTTGACATAGAGCGTAATATCGCTTCTCCGTTCCGGATAGACGACTTTTTTCCGTCCGTTCCGGAACGCGAGCTGTCCGAGTTTGTCATCAAGATAAATGAGCATGAATATGATGGCAATAACAGCAATGACGGCCATGCCTTCCCCTCCTGTGCATCGCTTCAGTACTTATTAATGTGTCCTACAACGTACAAAAATAGCAAAGCTCGAGCCGCCGATTCCGTCCCGCCTGGCCGGATGGGCACTTAACGGTTCTTACAGGGGGCCGGTGCTTCGGATCCCGCCGTGTCCGGATCAAGCGCGAGCGGAGAGGCTCGTCTCGCCGACAACTATAAAGCCCCTTGTCCCCCTCTTTCGCTCGAAAGGGGAAACCTTCCTGACGGAAATGATAAAAAAGCTATTGACTGAATGCTCATTCATTTGTACAATAGACGTAAAGCGCAATTCTGAAAATTCCTTTTGTTATGTCAACAAAATCGCCGGAAAAGTGGGGGAAGGGGAGAGAAGATGAACGCCTTATTGTTGGTGAACTTGCTTGCGTTTTTATTTGTAACCGCTTACGCCATTTATTTGTTCGCGTATGTGGTGAAAACGCGGGCAATGTACATCAAACTTGGCAAAAAGGTTGAGTTTGACGAGAAAGTGAATGAGCGGCTGCGCAACATTTGGATCAACGTGTTCGGCCAGAAAAAGTTGCTTAAAGACAAAAAAAGCGGCTTGATCCACGTCGTCTTTTTCTATGGATTTATTCTCGTCCAGTTTGGCGCCATTGATTTTATCATCAAAGGGCTTGCGCCAGGGGCGCACTTGCCGCTTGGGCCGCTTTACCCATGGTTTACGTTTTTCCAAGAAATCGTCACCTTGCTCATTTTAATCGCCGTGCTCGCCGCCTTTTACCGTCGCTACATTGAAAAACTCGTCCGTCTGAAGCGCGATTTCAAAGCCGGGCTTGTGTTGATCTTTATCGGCGGATTGATGTTGTCGGTATTGTTTGGCAACGGCATGAGCATGATTTGGCATGGTGAGGAAGCGACATGGAGCGAACCGGTCGCCTCGCTCATTGCCGGCGCATTTTCGTGGGTCGGCGAAACCGGGGCGGCAGTGCTGTTTTTTGTCTCCTGGTGGGTGCATTTATTGATTTTGCTGACGTTCCTTGTCTACGTGCCACAGTCGAAGCACGCTCATTTGATCGCTGCGCCCATCAACGTCTTTTTCAGCCGGCTGACGCGGCCGAAGCTTTCGCCGATCAACTTTGAAGACGAAAGCCAAGAATCGTTTGGCGTCGGCAAAATTGAAGATTTTACGCAAAAGCAGTTGATCGACTTGTACGCCTGTGTCGAATGCGGCCGCTGCACGAGCATGTGTCCGGCGACCGGCACGGGGAAAATGTTGTCGCCGATGGACTTGATTTTGAAGCTGCGCGACCATTTGACCGAAAAAGGGGCGGTCGTCACGTCGCGGGCGCCATGGGTGCCGACGTTCGCCTTTAAAAATACGAAAGGCAATCAGCTGGCGTTCGCCGCGGCAGCCGAGCAGGCGGCGGCCATTGAAATGCCAAGCCTCATCGGCGACGTCATCACTGAGGAAGAAATTTGGGCCTGTACGACGTGCCGAAACTGTGAAGACCAATGCCCGGTCATGAACGAACATGTCGATAAAATCATCGACTTGCGCCGTTATCTCGTGTTGACAGAAGGGCGGATGAATCCGGACGCGCAGCGGGCGATGACGAATATCGAACGCCAAGGCAACCCGTGGGGGTTAAACCGGAAAGAGCGGGAAAACTGGCGCGAGCTGCGCGAAGATATCCACGTCCCGACGGTGAAAGAAGCGAGCAAAGCAGGCGAAGAGATCGAGTATTTGTTCTGGGTCGGCTCGATGGGCTCATACGACAGCCGAAGCCAAAAAATCGCCTTGGCGTTTGCCAAGCTGCTCAACGAGGCAGGCGTCAAATTTGCGATTTTAGGCAATAAAGAGAAAAACTCAGGCGACACGCCGCGCCGGTTAGGGAACGAGTTTTTGTTCCAGGAGCTGGCGACGAACAACATCGCCGAGTTTGAAAAGGCAGGCGTCAAGAAAATTGTCACGATCGATCCGCACGCCTACAACACGTTTAAAAACGAATACCCGGACTTCGGGCTCGAGGCGGAAGTGTATCATCATACCGAGCTGCTCGCCAAACTCATCGAGGAAGGGCGCCTCGTGCCGAAATACCCGGTCAACGAGCGCATCACGTTCCATGACTCGTGTTATTTAGGGCGCTACAATGACGTGTATGACGCCCCAAGGCAAATTTTGCGCGCCATTCCGGGCGTTGAGCTTGTCGAGATGGAGCGCAACCGCGAACGCGGCATGTGCTGCGGCGCCGGCGGCGGCCTCATGTGGATGGAAGAGACGACCGGCAACCGGATCAACGTCGCTCGCACCGAGCAGGCGCTCGCGGTCAATCCGACGGTGATCAGCTCCGGCTGTCCGTACTGCTTGACGATGCTGTCAGACGGCACGAAAGCGAAAGAAGTCGAGGATCGGGTCTCGACGTACGATGTCGCGGAACTGTTGGCGAAATCGGTGTTTGGTGAGGAAAAAGAAGAAGCCGCATCATAAAATGGTTGCATAGACAATTTCTATTTTTTAAAATAGTAAGTATAATGGGAGGGGGAGGTGTACAGCGGTACGCCTTCTCTTTCGCCTCATCATCGAGCGAACGTTCAGTCTTTGTTTTGTAATCGTTTTCTTTATGGAGAAAAGGGGGAGAGGAATGATGGGGAAAGCAGTGATTGTAAGCGGGGTTCGCACCCCGTTCGGAAAATTGGGAGGTTCTTTGCAAGCGCTGTCAGCAGCGGAGCTTGGCGGCATTGCCGTGAAGGAGGCGCTCGCCCGCGCCAATGTGAGCGCCGAACAAGTGGATCATGTCATTTTGGGCACCGTCTTGCAAGGCGGACAAGGGCAGCTCCCGTCGCGCCAGGCGATGCGCCATGCCGGCATCCCGTGGCACGTCCGCACCGAGACGGTGAACAAAGTATGCGCATCCGGCATGCGTGCCGTGACGCTTGCCGATCAGCTCATCCGTTTAGGCGAGGCGGATGTCGTCGTCGCCGGCGGGATGGAATCGATGAGCAACGCCCCGTATGTGCTTCCGAAAGCGCGCTGGGGGCTGCGGATGGGCGACAGCACGGTGAAAGATTTAATGGTGTATGACGGCCTCACGTGCAGCTTCACCGGTGTTCATATGGGCGTCTACGGCGGGAATACGGCGCGTGAGCTTGGCATTACAAGAGAGGCGCAAGACGAATGGGCATACCGCAGCCATATGCGCGCCATTGCCGCCATCGAAGCCGGACGGCTGGCGGAAGAAATCGTGCCGGTTTCGATCCCGCAGCGCAAAGGCGAGCCGCTCATTGTCGAGCACGACGAGGCGCCAAGAAAAGATACGTCACTGGAAAAGCTGGCCAAACTGGCACCGGTATTTGACCCGCAAGGCACGATTACGGCCGGCAACGCCCCGGGCGTCAACGATGGCGCTGCGGCGCTCGTCTTAATGAGCGAAGAGCGCGCCGCCCGGGAAGGGTTCGAACCGCTCGCAACGGTCGTCGCCCACACGGCCATCGCCGTCGAGGCGAAAGATTTCCCGAAAACGCCGGGGCTTGTCATCAACGAACTGCTCCGCAAAACAGGAAAGACCGTTGACGACATTGACTTGTTCGAAGTGAACGAAGCGTTTGCCGCGGTTGCGCTTGCCGCCATTCAAATCGCCGGGCTTGATCCGGAAAAAGTAAACGTCAACGGCGGCGCTGTCGCCCTCGGTCATCCGATCGGCGCGAGCGGGGCGCGCATCATCTTGACGCTCGCCCATGAGTTGAAGCGCCGCGGCGGAGGGCTGGGCATTGCCGCGATTTGCAGCGGCGGCGGTCAAGGCGACGCCATCTTAATCGAAGTATAAAGCATGGCCTGCCGCGTCATCGCGGCCGCGCGCCGTCGAGGCGTGACGCGTCATGCCGCCTGACGGCGTTGTCGCCATACAGGAGGCGGTTTGCTTGGCGGTGGGGCGGCCGCGGTTTTGGAATATGGATGGCCTGCCGCCTCCTTGGGCGCTGCGGCCGCTGGTTTGCGATCTGCGTTGTCCCGGGACGGAGCCAATAAACGAACAAGAGCGTTTGCGAATTTTTCTATATAGGGGGATCGAGTGATGGACGTCAAAACGATTATGGTCGTCGGCGCCGGACAGATGGGGTCAGGCATCGCCCAAGTATGCGCTGTCGCCGGTTATAACGTGCTTTTGTACGATATTAGCGAAGCGCAGCTGGATAAAGGAATGGCGAACATCGAAAAACTGCTCGCCCGTCAGGTGGAAAAAGGGAAAATGGCGGCGGGGGACAAGGACGCGTCGTTGTCGCGGCTTTCCCGTTCCACTCATTTGCATGATGCCGCTAACGCTGATCTTGTCATCGAAGCGGTTGTCGAAAACATGGATGTGAAAACGAAGCTGTTTGCGGAGCTCGACGAAATCGCCCGTTCGGAGACGATCTTAGCCTCGAATACATCGTCGCTCCCGATTACCGAAATCGCAGCGGCGACAAAGCGGCCGGAGAACGTAATCGGCATGCACTTTATGAATCCGGTGCCGGTCATGAAGCTGGTGGAAATTATCCGCGGTTTGGCAACGGCTGATGAGGTATACGAGACGGTTGAGGCGGTCACCCGGACGCTTGGCAAAGTGCCGGTTGAAGTGAATGACTTTCCGGGCTTTATTTCCAACCGTGTTCTTATGCCGATGATTAACGAAGCGATTTATGCCTTGTACGAAGGAGTAGCGACAAAAGAGGCGATTGATGAAGTGATGAAACTTGGCATGAACCATCCGATGGGGCCGCTCACGCTCGCCGACTTTATCGGGCTGGATACGTGCTTGTACATTATGGAAACGCTTCATGAAGGGTTTGGCGATGACAAATACCGCCCATGCCCGCTATTGCGTAAATACGTCAAGGCTGGTTGGCTTGGCCGCAAGACAGGTCGCGGGTTTTACACATACGAATAAGCGGGTAAAGGCAACATTGACGAGCAACAGGACAAAGGGGGATGGCCCGTGCAATTTCGATTTACGGAAGAACAAGAAATGATGCGGCAAATGGTGCGCGAATTCGCAGCGGCGGAAATCGCCCCGTTTGTCGAGCGCATGGAACAAGGGGAATTTCCGCGCCCGATTTTAAACAAAATGGCCGAGCTCGGCCTGATGGGGATCACCGTTCCCGAACCGTACGGCGGCGCAGGCATGGATTTTATTTCCTACATTATCGCCATTCATGAAATTTCGAAAGTAAGCCCGACGGTTGGCGTCATTTTATCGGTGCACACATCAGTCGGGACGAATCCAATTTTGTATTTCGGTACGGAAGAGCAAAAACAAAAGTATGTGACGAAACTTGCCCGCGGCGAGTTTTTAGGGGCGTTTTGCCTCACCGAACCGGGCGCCGGTTCGGACGCGAAAAGCTTAAAGACAAAAGCGGTGCGCCACGGTGATACGTACGTATTGAACGGTTCAAAAATTTTCATTACGAACGGCGGCGAAGCGGATACGTACATCGTGTTCGCCCGCACGAATCCGGAGGAAAAAGGCAGCCGCGGCATTTCCGCGTTTATCGTCGAAAAAGGAACACCGGGGATGGCGATCGGCAAAGATGAGAAAAAAATGGGGTTGCACGGATCGCGAACGGTAACGATTACGTTTGACGACGCTAAAGTGCCGGCGGAAAATTTGCTAGGCCAAGAAGGGGAAGGGTTTAAAATCGCGATGGCGAACCTTGACGTCGGCCGGATCGGCATCGCCGCCCAGGCGCTCGGCATTGCGGAAGCGGCGGTTGAACATGCGGTGGCATACGCGAAAGAACGGGTGCAGTTTGGCAAACCGATTGCCGAGCAGCAAGGCGTCGCCTTCAAGCTCGCCGATATGGCAACGGCGGCGGAGGCGGCGAAATGGCTCGTCTACCGCGCGGCTTGGCTGCGCGCCCAAGGCTTGCCGTGCGGCAAAGAAGCGTCGATGGCCAAACTGTTCGCTTCACAAGCGGCTATGGACAACGCCATCGAGGCGGTGCAAGTGTTCGGCGGCAACGGCTATACGGAAGACTATCCGGTCGAGCGGCTGTTCCGCGACGCGAAAATTACCCAAATTTACGAAGGAACGAGCGAGATCCAACGGATTGTCATCAGCAAACAGCTCACAAAACAATGACCACGCTCATATGGGGACGAGGATTTTATTATAAAAACGGGGGAATGAAGCTATGAATTTCCAACTGAGCGAAGAACATGAAATGCTGCGGAAGATGGTGCGCGAATTTGCCGAAAACGAAGTGGCGCCAACCGCTGCTGAGCGCGATGAGGAAGAACGGTTTGACCGCAGCATTTTCAACAAAATGGCCGAGCTCGGCTTAACGGGCATCCCGTGGCCGGAAGAGTACGGCGGCATCGGCAGCGATTATTTGGCGTATGTCATCGCCGTCGAGGAGCTGTCGCGCGTCTGCGCTTCAACCGGGGTGACGCTCTCCGCCCACATTTCGCTGGCGAGCTGGCCGATTTACAAATTCGGCACCGAAGAGCAAAAGCAAAAGTATTTGCGCGCCTTGGCGACCGGGGAAAAGCTCGGCGCGTACGGGCTGTCCGAGCCGGGGGCGGGGTCTGACGTCGCCTCGATGAAAACGCGCGCCGTCAAAGACGGCGACCATTACGTCCTGAACGGCTCTAAAGTATGGATCACGAACGGCGGCGAAGCGGAAATTTACGTCGTCTTCGCCGTCACCGACCCGGAAAAGCGGCATAAAGGAATCAGCGCCTTCATCGTCGAAAAAGGGACACCCGGCTTTTCGATCGGGAAAAAAGAAAAGAAACTCGGCATCCGTTCGTCGCCGACAACCGAGCTGATTTTCGAAGATTGCCGCATCCCGAAAGAAAACTTGCTTGGCCAAGAAGGGGAAGGATTTAAAATCGCCATGATGACGTTAGATGGCGGCCGCAACGGCATCGCCGCCCAAGCGGTCGGCATTGCCCAAGGGGCGCTCGACGCGGCTGTGGACTATGCGAAACAACGCGTCCAATTTGGGAAACCGATCGCCGAACAGCAAGGAGTTGGTTTTAAGCTCGCCGATATGGCGACAGCCATTGAAGCGGCAAGGCTGCTGACGTATCAGGCGGCATGGCTTGAGTCGAACGGCTTGCCGTATGGCAAAGCATCGGCGATGGCGAAACTGTTTGCCGGCGATACGGCGATGAAAGTGACGGTCGATGCAGTGCAAATTTTCGGCGGCAACGGTTATACGAAAGACTATCCGGTCGAACGATTTATGCGCGATGCCAAAATTACACAAATTTACGAAGGGACACAAGAAATTCAGCGCCTCGTTATCTCGCGCATGCTGACGCGCGATTCATGACAGTGACGAAAGGACCGCGCGCCGTTTCCCCGTTCTGCCGGGCGAATCGCGGTAGCTGTTTCAAGGAGAGCGTGCGGCATCTCCCCGCTCTGATCTGACGCGCGGGTCATGGTAGTTATTTCGGGGATGTGCCGCACAATATTTCAGCCGTTCCACCGCGCGAACGGGAAGCCGGGCGGGGCATCGCCTTGCTGCTAAACGGGAATGGGGGAGAGAAACCGAAATGAAAAAACGGGAAGTGATCGCATCGGTCAAAGACGAAAAACTTGTGAAAAAGCGGCGCAACGAAATGATTAAAGGCGCCATTTCCCTTTTTAAGCAAAAAGGCTTTCACCGGACCACAACGAGGGAAATCGCCAAAGCATCCGGGTTTAGCATCGGTACACTGTATGAGTACATTCGCAAAAAAGAAGATGTCTTGTATTTAGTGTGCGACCGCATTTACGACGAGGTGCGGGAGCGGACCGAACAAGATCTCGGCGATCATCACGGCACGATTGAAGGGTTGCGGCGTGCGATCGCTCATTATTTTCGCGTTGTCGATGAGCTTGACGACGAAGTGCTCGTTATGTACCAAGAATTAAAAGCGCTAAGCAAAGAATCGCTTCCATACGTGCTCAATAAAGAGCTCGATATGACAGCCATTTTCGAGCGTATTTTGCGCACATGTGTCGAAAGCGGGACGTTGCAGCTTTCCGAAAGCGAGATTCGCCTTTTTGCCCACAACATTATCGTGCTCGGGCAAATGTGGGCGTTCCGCCGTTGGGCGCTGCGGAAAATGTATACGCTTGACGAATATATTGAATGGCAGACGGAGTTTTTGTTAAAGGGGATTATGGAGAAACAGCAAGTTTGAACAAAGGGGGAGAGAGAATGGCGCATATTTACCGCCCGAAACACCATGTCCGCTTTGTCACGGCTTCGAGCTTGTTTGACGGCCATGATGCGTCCATCAACATTATGCGCCGCATTTTGCAAGCGAGCGGCGCCGAAGTCGTCCATTTAGGCCATAACCGCTCGGTTGAAGAAATCGTCAACGCCGCCATTCAAGAAGACGTGCAAGGCATTGCCGTCTCGTCTTATCAAGGCGGCCACATGGAATTTTTCAAATATATGTATGACTTGCTGCAAGAGCGGGGGGCATCCCATATCCGCATTTACGGCGGTGGGGGCGGCGTCATTATCCCGCGCGAAATCAAGGAGCTGCACGAGTATGGCATCGCCCGCATTTTCTCGCCGGAAGACGGTCGTCGCTTTGGGTTGCAAGGGATGATTAACATCATGCTTGAAGAATGCGATTTTCCGACCGTCACGGCGGTGACCGATGAAATCGAGCGGCTGGCATCCGGCGATGTGCAAGCTGTCGCCCGGCTCATTACGTTGTGCGAGTACCGCGCTGCGGCGAAGGACGAGGCGGCGGCCGCCGCTGAAGCAGCGATCGCGCAAGTGAAAACGATGGAAAAGCGCGTGCCGGTCCTTGGCATTACCGGCACGGGCGGGGCGGGGAAAAGCTCGCTTACCGATGAACTTGTGCGCCGCTTTTTGAATGAAATCCGTGACATCAAGATCGCCATTTTATCCGTCGACCCGACAAAACAAAAAACGGGTGGGGCGCTGTTAGGCGACCGGATTCGGATGAACGCCATCCATTCGCCGCGCGTCTACATGCGGAGCCTTGCGACACGCCATTCCCGCTCCGAGCTGTCGCCGGCGATCCGTGACGCCATTTCTGTCGTCAAAGCGGCCGGTTTCGATCTCGTCATTGTCGAAACGAGCGGGATCGGCCAAGGCGACGCTGCCATTACGGAAGTGTGCGACGTTTCGATGTATGTGATGACAAGCGAGTTTGGGGCGCCGACGCAGCTTGAGAAAATCGATATGATTGATTACGCCGATTTGATCGCCATTAACAAGTTTGAACGCAAAGGCTCGGAAGATGCAAAACGGCAAGTGCAAAAGCAATATCAGCGAAGCCATCAGCTGTTTGACCGCGACGTGTCGGAAATGCCGGTGTATGGCACGATCGCCAGCCAGTTTAACGATCCGGGGACAAATACGCTCTTTGTTGCGCTTGTCGATACGATCAACCGGAAAACGGGCACGGACTGGAAGACGAGTTTGAAAACGGTCGCCAACGTCGAAAAGCATAACGTCATCATTCCGAACGAGCGCCGCTACTATTTGCGCGAAATCGCGGAGACGGTCCGCTCGTACCACCGCCGTGCCGAGCAGCAAGCCGAGGCCGCCCGCCGCCTGTTTCAGCTCGAAGGGGCGATCGAAGCGGCGAACGAGCGCGGGGAGTCTGACGATGTCATTCGCGCGCTTGAGACGCTCAAAGCCGATTATGAAGCGAAGCTGACACCGGAATCGAAACGCATTTTGGCGACATGGGAAGAAACGAAAGCGAAATATGCGGCCAAACAGTTTGTCACAAAAGTGCGGGACAAAGAAATCGTCACCGAACTGACGACAAAAACGTTGTCCGGTTTGGACATCCCGAAAGTCGTCTTGCCAAAATTTAAAGACTACGGGGAAATTTTGCGCTGGGTGTATAAAGAAAACGTTCCCGGTTCGTTCCCGTATACAGCGGGTGTTTTCCCGTTCAAGCGCCAAGGCGAAGACCCGAAACGGCAATTTGCCGGCGAAGGGACGCCGGAGCGCACCAACCGCCGCTTCCATTACTTATGTAAAGAAGACAAAGCGAAGCGGCTCAGCACGGCGTTTGACTCGGTCACGCTCTACGGTGAAGACCCGGACTACCGGCCGGACATTTTCGGCAAAGTTGGTGAAAGCGGCGTCAGCATCTGTACGCTCGATGATATGAAAAAACTGTACAAAGGGTTTGACTTGTGCGACCCGCTCACATCGGTGTCGATGACGATCAACGGCCCGGCTCCGATTTTGCTGGCGATGTTTATGAACACGGCCATCGACCAACAAGTCGAGAAAAAAGAAGCCGAGCTTGGGCGCCCGCTCACACCGGAAGAGTATGAACAAGTGAAAGCGTATACACTGCAAACGGTGCGCGGCACGGTGCAAGCTGATATTTTAAAAGAAGATCAAGGGCAAAATACGTGCATTTTTTCGACCGATTTCGCCTTAAAAATGATGGGCGACATTCAAGAGTATTTCATCAAGCACCGCGTCCGCAACTATTATTCGGTGTCGATTTCCGGCTATCATATCGCCGAGGCGGGGGCCAATCCGATCACGCAATTGGCGTTTACGCTCGCCAACGGCTTTACGTACGTCGAATATTATTTGAGCCGCGGCATGCATATTGATGATTTCGCGCCGAACTTGTCGTTTTTCTTCAGCAACGGCCTCGATCCGGAATATTCGGTCATCGGCCGCGTCGCCCGCCGCATTTGGGCCGTCGTCATGCGCGAAAAATACGGCGCCAACGAACGGAGCCAAAAGCTGAAATACCATATTCAAACGTCCGGCCGTTCGCTTCACGCCCAAGAAATCGATTTTAACGACATCCGCACGACGCTGCAGGCGCTGTTGGCGATTTACGACAACTGCAATTCGCTCCATACAAACGCCTATGACGAAGCGATCACGACACCGACCGAGGAGTCGGTCCGGCGGGCGATGGCGATCCAGCTTATTATTACAAAAGAGTTTGGCTTGGCGAAAAACGAAAATCCGCTTCAAGGATCGTTCATTATCGAAGAACTGACGGACTTGGTGGAAGAAGCGGTGTTGCAAGAGTTCGAACGGTTGAACGACCGCGGCGGCGTGCTCGGGGCGATGGAAATGCAGTACCAGCGCGGAAAAATTCAAGACGAGTCGCTCTACTACGAAACGAAAAAACATACCGGGGAACTGCCGATTATCGGCGTGAATACG
Source organism: Geobacillus genomosp. 3 (assembly GCF_000445995.2). GTDB lineage: Bacteria > Bacillota > Bacilli > Bacillales > Anoxybacillaceae > Geobacillus. Next base: position 3,312,045 of record NC_022080.4, on the reverse strand, counting down.
TTCTTGAACCCGAACCCGCCATCGGAAGAAGAATTGAACAATCTCGAGCTCGCCCGGGCAACGTATGAAGAAAAAGAGCTGCAAATTCACAATTTGCGCGAATTCCAGGCGCGGAACAAAGACAAAGCCGGCCTGGCGCTCGAGCGCTTAAAACAAGTAGCGACGAGCGGCGGCAACATTTTCGAAGAGTTGATGGAAACGGTAAAAGTCGCCAGCCTCGGGCAAATCACCCGCGCGTTGTACGAAGTCGGCGGCCAATACCGGCGGAATATGTAGGAAAAAGCGTTCCGTCGTTCGCCTCCGCCAGCGGTGGTGCCCGCCCCTTTGACCGGCACTATGCGGCCGCGTTATGCTTGCCCGCCCGCCTGGGCCAACACGGAAACCTTTCGAAGAAGGGAACGGCCTTGACGGGATGAATCTGTCGGAAAGAGGGCTGCCCCCGCCACGGGGCGGCTCTCTTTTTGCTTTTTTCGCTAAATAGCTAGCATAAACGCCGGCAATTTGTTTATAATGAATGGTATGTATTCCACTTGCATTCATTTGTTTCATTATATAGAAGGGGAGTGCTGAATTTGAGCCTGCAGCAGCAATACTCGCCAGAGGAATTGCAGGAGATGTCGTTCGTCGAGTTGGCGAACCTCATTTTGCTTGATAAGCGGGAGGCGCTGCCGTTTGACCAAATCGTCCGCGAAGTAGCGGCATTGACTGGCGCGGCGGAGGACGACATCGCCGCGCGGCTTGCCCAGTATTACACGGATTTAAATATCGACGGACGGTTTATTTGCGTCGGGGAAAACGTATGGGGGTTGCGCGCGTGGTATCCGTTTGACCAGACGGAAGACGAAACGGTGACGATTGTCAAGCCGAAAAAGAAGAAAAAAGCGCTTGATGACGAATACGACGATTATGAAGGACTGCTTGACGAAGAAGATCTCGATTATGACGACTTGGATGAATACGATGAGGAAGAGCTTGAGATCGACGACGAAGAGCTGCTCGAAGATGAGGAGTTCGACCTTGACGAAGATGTCGATTTTGAGGACGACGTTCTCGAGGAGGAAGAATTTGAATTGGACGAAGAGCCGCTTGACGAAGAGATTGATCTTGAGGAGCCGGAGGAGGACGAATAACCGCTTGACTTCGCCGGGGGAACTCGGTACAATGTGTGTTGGGCTCTTGAAAAACGGACGAATCGAATTATCGCTCCCTTACGGATGGTAAGCGGAGCGTTTTTTATTTGCGCCTTTCGCAAACACTGAAACTGTTACTGTAATTTCGGCAAGGGGGAAGACATGATGACAAAGTACATTTTTGTGACGGGCGGTGTCGTTTCTTCGCTAGGAAAAGGAATTACGGCTGCGTCGCTCGGGCGGCTATTGAAAAACCGCGGCTTGAACGTGACGATCCAAAAATTTGACCCGTATATTAACGTCGACCCGGGAACGATGAGCCCGTATCAGCACGGCGAAGTGTTCGTCACCGATGACGGCGCAGAAACGGATTTGGATTTAGGGCATTATGAGCGGTTCATCGATATTAATTTGAACAAATACAGCAACGTCACGACCGGAAAAGTGTATTCCGCCGTCATCCGCAAAGAGCGGCGCGGCGATTACTTAGGCGGTACGGTGCAAGTCATTCCGCATATTACAAATGAAATTAAAGAGCGCGTCTTCCGCGCCGGAAAGGAAACGAACGCCGATGTCGTCATTACCGAGATTGGCGGCACAGTCGGTGACATCGAATCGCTTCCGTTTCTAGAGGCCATTCGCCAAATCAAAAGCGATGTCGGACGTGAAAATGTCATGTACATTCATTGCACGCTCGTGCCGTACATTAAAGTGGCCGGGGAAATGAAAACGAAGCCGACGCAGCATAGTGTGAAAGAACTGCGCAGCCTCGGCATTCAGCCGAACATCATCGTCGTGCGCACAGAAATGCCGATGCCGCAAGAAATGAAAGACAAAATCGCCCTCTTTTGCGACATCGACCCGAAAGCGGTCATTGAATCGCGCGATGCGGATACGCTGTACGCCGTGCCGCTCATGCTACAAGAACAAAAGCTCGACCAAATCGTTTGCGAACATTTGCGCCTCAACTGCCGCGAAGCGGATATGACGGAATGGAAAGCGCTCGTTGAGAAAGTGCGCAACTTATCGAAAACGACGAAAATCGCCCTCGTCGGCAAATATGTCGAACTGCCGGACGCCTACATCTCGGTCGTCGAAGCGCTCCGCCATGCCGGCTATGCGTTTGATACGGACATTGACATCCAATGGGTCAATGCGGAACATGTGACGCGCGACAATGTGGAGGAGTTGCTGAAAGACGCCGATGGCATTCTCGTCCCGGGCGGATTTGGCGACCGCGGCGTCGAAGGAAAAATTGAAGCGATCCGCTATGCCCGTGAACAGCGCGTGCCGTTTTTAGGCATTTGTCTAGGGATGCAGCTCGCTTCGATCGAGTTCGCCCGTCATGTTGTGGGCCTCGCTAATGCCCATTCGGCCGAGTTTGATCCGAATACGCCGCACCCGATCATCGACTTGCTTCCGGAACAAAAAGATGTCGAAGACTTAGGCGGCACGCTTCGCCTCGGTTTGTATCCGTGCAAGCTGCAGGAAGGGACGCTCGCTTACGCCGCGTACAGCGATGAGGTCATTTACGAGCGCCATCGCCATCGATATGAGTTCAACAATCAATACCGTCATCTGATGGAAGAGCATGGCTTTGTCTTCTCCGGTACGAGTCCGGACGGGCGGCTTGTGGAGATCATCGAGCTGAAAGACCATCCGTGGTTTGTCGCCGCGCAATTCCATCCGGAGTTTACTTCGCGCCCGACACGGCCGCAGCCGCTGTTCCGCGAGTTTATTAAAGCGTCATTAAAACAGTAACACGAAACGGTGTCCGACGAACGGACACCGTTTTTTAACGGCTTCATCCGACAGGTGCGCACGTTTTCAAAGCGGCTGTTATCGATACTCCTCCAAAATTTCGTCAAGCAAAACAAGCAGCCCGTAGTAGATGAACGAAGCGGCAACGACTGTCGGCATGGCGATGCGGCGGCCGTCTTCCGTCGGGACGAGCGGCCGGGACAGTTTGCTGTCGATATGGACGGCGGCGACATCCGCCAACCTTGGTTCGCCTTTGACGAGCGTTGAGACGGCGACCGTATCGACACCATGCGCTTGCAGCTGTTCAACGAGGCGAACCGCCTCTTCGTCGTTAGAAAAGCGGGTGAACACAAGTGCTCGATCCCTTTCGTTCCAATCATCAGCCATCCCCGGTTTGAGGCGCGTCGCTTTTGGCAGCGGATCCGGGCCGAGAAGCGCAGCCGTGACGACCGCATCCAGCTCGCCTGTCCCATACAGCCAGATGCATCCGTCGCCCATGACCGCTTGGGCGAGCAGACGTGCCCCATCCTCAAGCGCCAATTCTTCGTCGGCCGCGATTTTTTGCAGCATCCCGATCATTTGTGTCGTCAAAATTTTCATTGTTCGGCCTCCTTTCGCCGTTATTATACAAAACATGCAAATGGAAAGAAAAGCAAGCAGGAAATACGTTCGGGAAATGCGAAACATTAATAGGGAGAAAAAAGGAATAGAGGTGTATAACCGTGGGAAACAAAATTTTAATTGTCGACGACCAGTACGGCATCCGCATTTTGTTAAACGAGGTGTTTCAACGCGAAGGGTATGAGACATACCAGGCGGCCAACGGCATGCAGGCGTTGGAAATCGTCCGCAAACACCACCCTGACCTTGTACTTCTCGATATGAAAATCCCTGGTATGGACGGCATCGAAATTTTGAAGCGGCTCAAAGACATTGACCCGGATATTAAAGTGATCATCATGACCGCGTATGGAGAACTCGATATGATCCAAGAAACAAAAGAGCTCGGAGCGCTGATGCATTTTGCCAAGCCGTTTGATATTGATGATTTGCGCGCCGCCGTCAAAAAACATATTTCGTTGTAAAAGTTCTTTTTTCACTGCCTGTGCAACTTTAGCAGAATAAAGGAGGGAAATGTTGCTGTTTTGCCGGCAAGTTGGTATGCTTATAACGTAGATGTATTTTGCGCCTGTGGGCCTACGTTCCGCCATGGCGACAAAGACGACGATCAGCTAAGGAGGATGTAACCATGCCGTTAGTATCGATGAAGGAGATGCTTAACGAGGCGCTGCGCGGCAAATACGCGGTCGGCCAATTTAACATTAACAACTTAGAGTGGACGCAAGCGATTTTAGCGGCGGCTGAAGAGGAAAAATCGCCGGTCATTCTCGGCGTTTCCGAAGGGGCGGCCCGCTATATGGGCGGATTTAAAACGGTCGTCAACATGGTGAAGGGCTTAATGGAAGACATGAACATTACTGTTCCAGTCGCCATTCACCTCGACCATGGCTCGAGCTTTGAAAAATGTAAAGCGGCAATTGACGCCGGGTTCACCTCGGTCATGATTGACGCCTCCCACCACCCGTTTGAAGAGAACGTCCGCATCACCTCGCAAGTCGTTGAATATGCCCATGCGCGCGGCGTCTCGGTTGAAGCCGAGCTTGGCATCGTCGGCGGACAAGAAGACGACGTCGTCGGCGAAGGCGTCATTTACGCCGACCCGAAAGAGTGTGAAGAGCTCGTGAAACGGACAGGCATCGACTGCCTCGCCCCGGCGCTCGGTTCGGTGCACGGTCCGTACAAAGGGGAGCCGAAGCTCGGATTTGCCGAAATGGAACAAATTCGTGACATGACTGGCATTCCGCTTGTGCTTCACGGCGGCACCGGCATTCCGACTGAGCAAATCCAGCGCGCGATTTCCCTTGGCACATCGAAAATTAACGTCAATACCGAAAACCAAATCGCCTTTACGAAAGTCGTTCGCGAGCTGCTCGCGAAAGACCCGGACGTTTATGACCCGCGCAAAATTATCGGCCCGGGCCGCGAAGCGATCAAAGCGACGGTTATCGGCAAAATGCGTGAGTTCGGTTCATCCGGAAAAGCCGCACAATAACAAGCAACCGGCAAGATCGGCCTGGCAGGCGGCTTTCAGTCGCCGCCCGGGCTTGTCTGCCTGCATCCAAATAACGACAAGGAGGGTTACATCATGAAATTTTTTATCGATACAGCAAATTTGGAAGAAATTAAACAAGCCCATGAACTCGGCGTTTTGGCCGGTGTCACAACCAATCCAAGCTTAGTGGCGAAAGAAAACGTCTCGTTCCACGACCGGTTGCGCGAAATTACATCCATCGTCTCCGGTTCAGTCAGTGCCGAAGTCATTTCCACCGATGCGGCCGGCATGATCGAAGAAGGCGAAGAGTTGGCGAAAATCGCCCCAAACATTACGATTAAAGTGCCGATGACACCGGAAGGCTTAAAAGCGGTGAAAACGTTCAGCGAAAAAGGCATTAAAACGAACGTTACGCTCGTGTTTACCGCCAACCAGGCGCTGTTGGCTGCGCGCGCGGGCGCGACGTACGTTTCTCCGTTCCTCGGCCGCCTCGATGATATCGGCCATAACGGCTTAGAGCTCATTTCCACAATCGCGGATATTTTCAACATTCATGGCATCGAGACAGAAATTATTGCAGCTTCAATCCGCCACCCGCACCATGTGACAGAAGCGGCGTTGCGCGGGGCGCATATTGCCACCGTACCGTACAAAGTGCTGATGCAGTTGTTTAACCATCCGCTCACTGACCAAGGGATCGAGAAGTTTCTCGCTGACTGGAATCGGCAACAATGAAAATAGGCTGTTTGCCTCCTAGGTTAAGCGGGCTCACCCCGGCGCGTTCGGGCCGGGGGGATGAGCCCGCCTGACCGCTTTCTTGTCCCTGGGGGTGAAGCCAACTTCCGAGCAAAGAAGGGAGACGACGATGGATAAAATCAAAATCATCGGCGGGGATCGGCTGCGGGGAACGATCAAAGTAAGCGGAGCCAAAAACAGTGCGGTCGCCTTGATTCCGGCGGCGATTTTGGCCGAGTCGCCGGTGACGATCGAAGGGTTGCCGGACATTTCCGATGTGCGTATTTTAGGAAGCCTGATCGAGGAAATCGGCGGTTCGTTTTCGTTTGATGGCAAAGAGGCGGTCATTGACCCGACGAACATGGTTTCCATGCCGCTTCCGAACGGAAAAGTGAAAAAGCTGCGCGCCTCGTACTATTTGATGGGGGCGATGCTCGGCCGGTTCAAAAAAGCGGTCGTCGGTTTGCCGGGCGGCTGTCATCTCGGACCGCGCCCGATCGATCAGCACATCAAAGGGTTTGAAGCGCTTGGCGCAACAGTGACGAACGAGCAGGGCGCCATCTATTTGCGCGCCGAGGAACTCCGCGGAGCCCGCATTTTTTTGGACGTCGTCAGCGTCGGCGCGACGATCAACATCATGCTGGCGGCGGTGCGCGCCAAAGGGCGGACGATTATTGAAAACGCCGCGAAAGAGCCGGAAATCATTGATGTGGCGACATTGCTCTCCAACATGGGGGCGAAAATCAAAGGCGCGGGCACCGATGTCATCCGTATCGACGGCGTCGAAAAATTATCGGGCTGCCGCCACGCCATCATCCCGGACCGCATTGAAGCCGGCACGTACATGATTGCCGCCGCGGCGATCGGCAGCGAAGTCGTCATCGACAACGTCATCCCGCAGCACGTCGAATCATTGACGGCCAAACTGCGCGAAATGGGTGTGCACGTCGAGACGGGTGAAGATCAAATTTGGATCTGCGGCTCCGACGTTTTGAAAGCGGTTGACGTCAAAACGCTCGTCTACCCTGGTTTCCCGACCGATTTGCAGCAGCCGTTTACCGCGCTATTGACGAAAGCGAACGGCACGAGTGTTGTCACCGATACGATTTACAGCGCGCGCTTCAAACATATCGACGAATTGCGACGCATGAACGCGAATGTAAAAGTCGAAGGCCGTTCCGCCATTGTCACCGGTCCGGTCAGGCTGCAAGGAGCAAAAGTGAAAGCGAGCGACTTGCGCGCCGGAGCGGCGCTCGTTGTCGCCGGGCTCATGGCAGAAGGAGTGACGGAGATTACCGGCGTCGAACATATTGACCGCGGCTACAGCGGGTTAGTCGAAAAGCTGTCTGCGATCGGCGCCACGATTTGGCGCGAAAAAATGACCGATGAAGAAATCGAGCAGGTGAAAAACGCCTGACGTTTGGCAGATAACAGGGGAAGGGGAGAATAACGATGGAACGAAGCTTGTCGATGGAACTCGTGCGCGTCACGGAAGCAGCGGCGCTCGCTGCGGCCCGCTGGATGGGGCGCGGAAAAAAGAATGAGGCCGATGACGCAGCGACATCGGCGATGCGCGATGTGTTTGACACGGTGCCGATGAAAGGGACGGTTGTCATCGGTGAAGGGGAAATGGATGAAGCGCCGATGCTTTATATTGGGGAGAAGCTTGGCAACGGCTACGGTCCGCGCGTCGATGTCGCTGTCGACCCGCTTGAGGGGACGAACATCGTCGCCTCCGGCGGTTGGAACGCCCTTGCTGTCGTCGCTGTCGCCGATCACGGCCATTTGCTTCATGCGCCCGATATGTACATGGACAAAATCGCCGTCGGCCCGGAGGCGGTTGGCCTGATCGATATCGAAGCGCCGATCATCGACAATTTAAAAGCGGTGGCGAAAGCGAAAAACAAAGATATCGAAGACGTCGTCGCCATCGTTCTCAATCGCCCGCGCCACGAGCGGCTCATCCAAGAGCTGCGTGAAGCCGGCGCGCGCATTAAACTCATTAATGACGGCGATGTTGCGGCCGCCATTAACACCGCGTTTGACCATACCGGCGTCGACATTTTATTCGGCTCCGGCGGCGCACCGGAAGGGGTGCTTGCGGCGGTCGCCTTAAAATGCCTTGGCGGTGAGCTGCAAGGAAAACTGTTGCCGCAAAACGAGGCCGAGCTCGAGCGCTGCAAGAAAATGGGCATTGACGTCAACAAAGTGTTGCGCATGGATGACTTGGTGAAAGGGGACGATGCCATTTTCGCCGCCACCGGCGTCACAGACGGTGAATTGCTGCGCGGCGTGCAGCTCAAAGGATCGTACGGCCTCACCCACTCGGTCGTCATGCGCGCCAAATCCGGCACCGTCCGCTTCATTGAGGGACGGCATAGCCTGAAGAAAAAACCGAATTTGGTCATTAAGTAAGAAGTCCGGCCGACCGGCGGAAACGTAAACACGGCTCATCAAAACGAAACGGGGCCATCTGGCGCCCTTTCTGCTCATCCGGCTTGGCGGCGCCGGCAGCCATGGCCGCCGCCTTGTCTGGAAAAAGAAAAAAAGATTGATTAAAAAACGGAGAAAAGGGTAAAATAGTCGTGTTACTTATGCAGAAATAAGCTCTGCCATTCTACTTCATTTCAGCCTTCATTACCTTCTTATATGAATGATCCCTTCGCCTGTCGAACGATGCCCGAACAAAAACGATGGGAGAATAGGAAACTTTGCAAAGTGTGGTGTCGAAATGGAATTAACGTTAGCGGCTTTAGAAAACATGAAGCTCAAAGAGCTGTACGAGCTCGCCAAACAATACAAAATTTCTTATTACAGCAAGTTGACGAAAAAAGAGCTTATTTTTGCCATTTTGAAAGCGCGTGCCGAACAAGATGGCCTCTCGTTCATGGAAGGCATCCTCGAAATCATTCCGTCGGAAGGATTTGGCTTTTTGCGTCCGGTTGGTTATTCCCCGAGCTCGGAAGACATTTACATTTCCGCTTCCCAAATCCGCCGTTTTGACTTGCGCAATGGGGATAAAGTGTCCGGCAAAGTGCGGAGGCCGAAAGAGAACGAGCGCTACTTCGGCTTGCTTCATGTTGAAGCGGTCAACGGCGAAGACCCGGAAATCGCCAAGGAGCGTGTTCATTTTCCAGGATTGACGCCGCTTTATCCGAACCGGCAAATGAAGCTTGAAACAACCCCGGACAAGCTGTCGACCCGCATCATCGACTTGATTGCCCCGGTCGGCTTCGGTCAGCGCGGATTGATCGTCGCGCCGCCGAAAGCCGGGAAAACGATGTTGCTGAAAGAAATTGCCAACAGCATTACGACGAACCATCCGGATGTTGAGTTGATCGTCTTGCTCATTGACGAGCGGCCGGAAGAAGTGACCGACATTGAGCGGTCAGTGCAGGGCGAAGTCGTCAGCTCGACGTTTGACGAGGTGCCGGAAAATCATATCCGTGTGTCCGAACTCGTCTTAGAGCGGGCGATGCGGCTTGTCGAACATAAGCGCGATGTTGTCATTTTAATGGACAGCATTACGCGTCTTGCCCGCGCGTACAACTTGGTCATTCCGCCGAGCGGACGCACGCTCTCGGGCGGGATTGATCCGGCGGCGTTCCATCGGCCGAAGCGGTTTTTCGGTGCGGCACGCAACATCGAGGAAGGCGGCAGCTTGACGATTTTGGCGACCGCCCTCATCGAGACGGGGTCACGCATGGATGACGTCATTTATGAAGAGTTTAAAGGCACGGGCAATATGGAGCTCCACCTCGACCGCTCGCTCGCCGAGCGCCGCATTTTTCCGGCCATCGACATCCGCCGTTCCGGGACGCGCAAAGAGGAACTGCTCATTCCGAAAGAACATCTGGACAAGCTGTGGGCGATTCGCAAAACAATGGCCGATTCACCGGACTTCATCGAACGGTTTTTAAACAAACTGCGCCGCACAAAATCCAATGAAGAGTTTTTCGTCATGCTTGACCAAGAATGGAGAAGCGGCGGACCGCTTCGTTTATAACAAGTTGGCGGAATTTGTCGGGAATCGCCCGTTGCAAATCAGCGGAAAAGCTGTTATAATCTTAACATGTGTGTTTTAGCCAGCGCTTATGTGTTCACACGATGAACCGTCTGTACCGGCCGGGCTGCTCTCGTGAAGCCCCGGCTGTTCCATGCGCGGCGCTTCGCCATAAGGGCGGAAGCGTCTTGGGCATCGAGCCCGCACGAACGAATAACTCTGTTTCGATGAAGATACAGGGCGGAAGGAGATGAAAACGATGAAACAAGGGATCCATCCAGCGTACAAAAAAGTGATCGTCCGCTGCGCATGCGGAAACGAGTTCGAAAGCGGTTCGGTCAAAGACGAGCTGCGCGTCGAGATTTGCTCGGAATGCCATCCGTTCTTTACGGGCAAACAAAAATTCGTTTCGGCAGCGGGCCGCGTCGATAAATTTAATAAAAAATACGGCCTTAAGTAAAAAAGAACGGACGAAAGCAGGCAAGCGCACCGCTTGCCTGCTTTTTCGTGTGCGCCCGGCATGGGTGCAGTCTATAGGGTGAAAGTCCCGAACTGCGAAGGCAGAAGTAGCAGTTAGCTTAACGCAAGGGTGTCTGCGGCGACGCAGAATCTGAAGGAAGCGGGCGGCAAACTTCCGGTCTGAGGAACACGAACTTCATAAGAGGCTGGGTATCATTGGGTGAGTTTGCACGACAAAACGAAGCCCTTTCTGCCGAAGGTGATACCGAGTAAATGAAGCAGATAGATGGAAGGAAAGACTGCACTCTTACCCGGGGAGGTCTGTCCGGGAAGCCAAGTGCGCTTGGCAACCGTTGGAGCGATCCAACGCTGAACGGACAGAAGTCAGCAGAGGTCATAGTACCCGTCTAGCTTAAGGTAGAAGGGGAAGGACCGAACCATGAAGGAGAACGGCCACTAGGCGTTCATCTTCTTTGATGAAGCAGACAACCCGAAAGGGCCTGCTTGAGGGAGGAAATGGTGAAGTCCATGGGGGACCTCAAGAGGGTGGAGAAGAAGATGGCACAAATAGAACGGATCGTTCACGTAGAGAGGAAGAATCGGAATGTGGATGAAACAGGTACTGTCACGGGAGAATCTCCTGCGAGCACTCAAACAAGTGGAAAAGAATAAAGGGTCCCATGGAACCGATGGAATGTCCGTCAAAGACCTGCGAAGACACCTCGTGGAACATTGGGACGTGATACGGCGCGCTTTGGAAGAAGGGACCTACGAACCTTGCCCGGTCCGACGGGTCGAAATCCCGAAACCGAACGGAGGAGTCAGGTTACTAGGAATCCCGACCGTGACAGACCGGTTCATCCAACAGGCCATCGCCCAAGTGCTCACGCCGATCTTTGACCCATCCTTTTCGGAACACAGCTACGGGTTTCGTCCCGGTCGAAGAGGACACGACGCGGTGAAAAAGGCGAAGCAGTATATTCAGGAAGGATATACATGGGTGGTAGATATCGACTTGGAAAAGTTCTTTGATCGAGTCAACCATGACAAACTGATGGGGATATTAGCGAAACGAATTCCAGACAAAATCCTCCTAAAGTTGATACGGAAGTATCTACAGGCAGGGGTCATGATCAACGGGGTGGTCATGGAAACACAAGAGGGGACTCCACAAGGAGGGCCGCTCAGTCCACTTTTGTCCAACATTCTCTTGGATGAGCTGGACAAAGAATTGGAAAAACGAGGGCACAAATTTGTACGGTATGCGGATGACTGCAATATCTACGTAAGGACGAAGAAGGCCGGGGAACGGGTGATGAAATCGATCACGGCATTCATTGAAAAGAAACTCCGGCTGAAAGTCAATGAAACCAAATCGGCAGTGGATCGACCGTGGAGGAGAAAATTCCTCGGTTTTAGCTTCACCCCAAATAAGGAGCCAAAAATCCGGATCGCAAAGGAAAGTATTCGGCGCATGAAGCAAAGGATACGCACCATGACGAGTCGATCGAAACCGATTCCCATGCCCGAGCGAATCGAACAGCTCAACCAGTACATTCTGGGATGGTGTGGATACTTCTCGTTAGCAGAGACTCCAAGTGTGTTCAAAGAACTAGATGGATGGATTCGACGAAGGCTGCGCATGTGCCAATGGAAAGAGTGGAAACTTCCGAGAACCAGAGTCCGAAAACTGCAAAGTTTAGGAGTGCCCAAGCGGAAAGCATATGAATGGGGAAACACTCGGAAGAAATATTGGAGAGTGGCCGCTAGTCCCATCTTGCATAAAGCCCTTGGCAACTCCTATTGGGAGAGCCAAGGGCTGAAGAGTCTTTATCAACGATATGAATCTCTGCGTCAGACTTAATGGAACCGCCGTATACCGAACGGTACGTACGGTGGTGTGAGAGGACGAGGGTTAGTCACCCTCTCCTACTCGATGAAAACGGATGGACGGGCCGCCCCTATCGCCAGGCGCCGTCGGGCGTTTTAGGCTTTGCTTGGCGGGGCGCCCGTCGTTTCGATGACAGTGTGGAGCGAAAGGAGAGGCCCTGATGTATGTGATGACGCAGTCCGGTTGGCTGGAGGTCATTTGCGGCAGCATGTTTTCTGGCAAATCGGAAGAACTGATCCGCCGCATCCGCCGCGCCCAGTTTGCCAGGCAGGAAGTGAAAGTGTTCAAACCGACAATCGACAACCGCTATAGCGAGGATGCCGTCGTATCTCACAACGGCAATTCGGTGATCGCCATTCCGGTCGCAACGCCTGCGGAAATGTTTCGCTACATTTCCACCGCCACCGATGTCGTCGCCATCGATGAAGTGCAGTTTTTTTCCGATGACATCATCGACGTCGTGCAAACGCTCGCAGACCGCGGCTACCGCGTCATCGCCGCCGGATTGGATCAAGATTTCCGCGGCGAACCGTTCGGACCGGTGCCAGCGCTTATGGCGATCGCCGAATCGGTGACGAAACTGCAGGCGGTATGCACGGTATGCGGCTCCCCAGCCAGCCGGACACAGCGGCTCATTAACGGTGTGCCTGCCTCGTATGATGATCCGGTCATTTTGGTTGGCGCCAGCGAAGCGTACGAACCGCGTTGCCGCCATCACCATGAAGTGCCGGGCAAACCGAAAAAGCGGCATGGCCGCCCGCTTGCTGAACACAAAGGCGAATGAGAGCAGGACGTAGCCACGAAACGGTAGCATTGGCGAATGAGCCCGGCGCCACGCGCTTCGCAATCGGGTTGAAGGGATGAGGCAGCCACGGAACGGCAACATTGGCAAATGACAGCCGGCCGCGGCATGTGCCGGGTTTTCCGGCGCTTGCCAACCGTGCTCGTAAGTCACGGGAAAAGATGGCGATAGGCAAAAGGCCGCCAGCCGTTTGTTCAATGACTGTGCCGCCCCATAACGATCATAAATACCGATGTGTGCCTGATTGTTCCATCGCTATCTGGCCCGATAAGTCGTCCGTGAATGACGGCTTGGCTTTCCCGATGTTCACGCCGTTTGGAAAAAAAGGATCTCTCCCAGCCGGAGAGGATAAATATTATGACTTGTCCCGGGCATCCTAACAGCAGGGAGGCGAAATCATGAAACGCATCTGGCTGTTAGGGGTTGTTTTGCTTCTTTCTGCCTGCTCGCCCGACCCGGATCATCCGTCCTACCGCCAGCAAAGCGAAGATCAAAACGGCACGCGGCTGATGACGGACGGGCGGCCGAAAATCGATGCCGACAGCGACTTGTACAACAATTTTGACGATCCGGAAAAAACGCGGCAAAATCCGAACTTCATTAGTTTGACCGAAGGAAGCGAAAATCAGCGCGCCGATACGCGCAAAGCCGCGCAACTCATTGAACGGCACACCGATTATCGCGCCGGCTCCATCTGGTTTCACGGCGGCAATATGTATGTGACGGTCGATGTGCCGGATGAGCTGTCTGCCGAAGAGCGGCAACATGAAGCGAGCCGCATTGACAAACTGTTGACCAAAGCGATTCCGACGTATGAAATTATCGTGCGCTTGAACTGAAAGCTCCCGCTTATGAAAAGCGGGGGTTTTTGTTTGGCTTTGGTTCATGCTATAATTTAAAATTAGACTGTGCTGAAAAACAGAGGTGAATAATGTGTTTGACCGGTTAGAGGCTGTCGAACAACGGTATGAAAAGTTAAATGAACTTTTAATGGATCCCGAAGTCATCAACGATCCGAAAAAGTTGCGCGATTATTCGAAAGAGCAGGCCGATTTGGCGGAAACGGTGCAAACGTACCGTGAATACAAGTCGGTTCGCAACCAGCTCGCGGATGCGAAGGCAATGCTCGAGGAAAAGCTTGAACCGGAGCTGCGCGAGATGGTGAAAGAGGAAATTGCTGAACTCGAAGAACGGGAAGACGCGCTCGTTGAGAAGCTGAAAGTGTTGCTCCTGCCGAAAGACCCGAACGATGAGAAAAACGTCATTATGGAAATTCGCGCCGCTGCCGGCGGTGAGGAGGCGGCGCTGTTCGCCGGCGACTTGTACCGGATGTATACGCGCTATGCCGAGGAGCAAGGATGGAAAACGGAAGTGATCGAAGCGAGTCCGACCGGTCTCGGCGGCTATAAGGAAATTATTTTTATGATCAACGGAAAAGGGGCGTACTCGAAGCTCAAGTTTGAAAACGGCGCCCATCGCGTCCAGCGCGTGCCGGAGACAGAGTCAGGCGGACGCATCCATACATCGACGGCCACGGTCGCCTGTTTGCCGGAAATGGAAGAAGTCGAAGTCGAGATTCACGAAAAAGACATTCGCGTCGACACGTTTGCTTCGAGCGGTCCGGGCGGGCAAAGCGTTAATACGACGATGTCGGCTGTGCGCCTCACCCACATTCCGACCGGCATTGTTGTCACTTGCCAGGACGAAAAATCGCAAATCAAAAACAAAGAGAAAGCCATGAAAGTGTTGCGCGCCCGCATTTACGACAAATACCAGCAAGAAGCGCGCGCTGAATATGACCAAACGCGCAAGCAGGCGGTCGGCACCGGCGACCGTTCCGAGCGCATCCGGACGTACAACTTTCCGCAAAACCGCGTCACCGACCACCGCATCGGGCTGACGATCCAAAAGCTTGATCAAGTGCTCGATGGCAACTTGGATGAAATTATTGAGGCGCTCATTTTGGACGACCAAGGAAAAAAATTGGAGCAAGCGAACGATGCGTCGTAACGTACATGAAGTCCTCGCCTGGGCTTCTTCTTTTTTACGCGCCCACGGAAAGGAAGAACGGGCGGCGGAATGGCTGTTGTGCCATCATTTAGCCACCGACCGGGCCGGGCTGTTCGCCCGTTGGCGTGAGCCGGTTGAGGAAGCGGTGTATGAACGGTTTGCCGCCGACGTGCGCCGCCATGCGGTCGACCATGTGCCGATCCAATATTTGATCGGCTATGAATCGTTTTACGGACGGCCGTTCCTTGTGAACCGTCATGTGCTCATCCCGCGCCCGGAAACGGAAGAGTTGGTGCTTGGCGTCCTTGAGCGCGTGCCGCGCCTATTTGCCGGCCGGGAGCGGATTGATGTCGTCGATGTCGGCACCGGCAGCGGAGCGATCGCTGTGACATTGGCGCTAGAGAACAAAGCGTTGTCGGTGACTGCCACCGATATTTCCGAAGCAGCGCTCACAGTCGCTCGGGAAAACGCTCGCCGGCTTGGGGCAAGCGTTTCGTTTTTGCGCGGCGACTTATTGCAGCCGCTCATCGAACAAGGACGAACCGTCGATGTGGTCGTTTCGAATCCGCCGTACATTCCCGAGGCCGATGCTGCGTTGCTCTCTCCGGTCGTGAAAGACTACGAGCCGCACACCGCGCTCTTTGGCGGCCGCGACGGGCTTGACTTTTACCGCCGCTTCGCTCGCGATTTGCCGCTTGTGCTCGGCGTCCCGGCGCTTGTCGCGTTTGAAGTCGGCGCCGGACAAGGGGAAGCGGTCGCTGCGCTTTTAGCGGCAGCGTTTCCCGAGGCGCGGGTCGAAGTGGCCTTTGATTTGAACGGCAAGGACCGAATGGTTTATATGACAAGAAAAAATTAGATTCATAGGTTTAAAATGAGGCGGCGCCGTCCACAATGAGAGGTGAAAGGACGGTGCCGATGATGAGAATGAAGGGAAATTCCATCGCTGTATGTTTATATATCATTCTATTAACAACAGGCGTCCTCGTTCAGCTGTACGGCCAGCAGACCGATGCTGGGGCCAACGCCGCGGTCGCGGTTCCCGACGAGGCGGTTCGCTTGCGCATTTTAGCCAACAGCGATGCGGCTGCTGACCAAGAATTGAAACGAAACGTGCGCGATGCGGTGAACGCGCAAATCAACAGCTGGGTCGCTGAACTGACGTCGTTCGACGAAGCGAAGCGCGTCATCCGCTCCCGCCTGCCGGACATTGAACAGACAGTCGCTCGCGTGCTCCGTGATGAGCAAAGCAGCCAGTCGTACAAAGTAGAGTTTGGCCCGGTTCGCTTTCCGACGAAAGTGTATGGCGACTACGTCTATCCGGCCGGCACGTACGATGCGGTCCTCATTACGCTCGGGGAAGGGAAAGGGTCAAACTGGTGGTGTGTCTTGTTCCCGCCGCTTTGTTTTCTCGACTTTTCCAACGGTGACGCTGTGATGATGAGAGCGGAAGAAAGGCCGGCAAACGAGACAAGTAAGCCGGCACCGGCCGAGGCCGATCAGCCCGTTAAGAGAAAGCAGAGTGACAAGGAGGCGGTGCAGCCGGATGAACAAGAAGGCGGGAGCACCGCGGCGGCCATGGAGAAGACGGGGCGCCGCGCAGCGGCCGAGGACACGATAAGTGCTGAGACAGATAGTGTGAGCAAAGATGTGGATGACGTGGGGATTCGTGTGGGCGGTGTGGACAATGAGGCAGACGACGCGAGCACCGCTGCGAAGAACACGGGCGAGGATGCGAGTGAAGGGGGAGGAATAGACGGCGGAAACGCTTCTCCTGTCGTCATCGCTGAGCCGGAACAGCGGATCGAAGTGAAATTTTTCTTCAAAGAGTGGCTGGCCCATCTCATTCCATAAGATCCTATCCACAAAGTTATCCACAAAAATAACAGATTTATTCACAACTTGTGCATAACTATGGACGGGCGGCGAAAACCGGTTCAGCGCTTCCGGACAAAGCCGCTATCTTCAAGGCGAATCAAGGCGATAGAGAAGGTGAAACGATTGAAAACGCGTGTTTGGACTGTGGATAATATTGTTGATAAACAGCAAATTTATCCACAAATACAAGAGGCGGCCGAATGGCTGCGGGCCGGGGAAGTGGTGGCGTTCCCGACGGAAACGGTGTACGGCTTAGGGGCGGATGCGGCCAATACGGCAGCGGTGGGCAAAATTTTTGCCGCCAAAGGGCGGCCGAGCGACAATCCGCTCATCGTTCACGTCGCGAACGTAGCGCAAGTGGAAGCGATCGCCGCAGCGATCCCGCCGGTCGCGAAAACGCTAATGGAGCGGTTTTGGCCGGGGCCGCTCACCTTAGTGTTGCCGAAACGGGCCGGGACAGTGTCCGAACGGGTGACGGCTAACCTTCCGACCGTGGCGGTGCGCATGCCGGATCACCCGCTGGCGCTCGCCTTGATCGAGGCGAGCGGCTTGGCGCTTGCCGCTCCGAGCGCCAACCGGTCAGGAAAACCGAGCCCGACGACGGCCGCCCACGTGCTCGCCGATTTAAACGGGCGCATCGCCGGGGTGATTGATGGCGGGCCGACCGGCATCGGCGTCGAATCGACTGTGCTCGATTGCAGCGGGGAGGTGCCGACGATTTTGCGCCCGGGCGGGGTGACGAAGGAGGCGCTGAGCGAAGCGGTCGGCCGCGTTGAGGAGGCCGTCGGCATGGGAGATGAACAGACAGCGCCGAAAGCGCCGGGGATGAAATATACGCATTACGCGCCAAAAGCGCCGCTTTCGATCGTCTCCGGCCCGCCGTCGTTGTTGCAGCAGCTTGTCGATGAAAGCCGGGCGGGGGGAAAAACCGTCGGTGTGCTGACGACTGAAGAAAACAAAAGCCGTTATGCCGCTGATGTCGTGTTGGCGTGCGGGACGCGCCGCGAGCTCGAAACGGTCGCCCATCGCCTGTACGATACGCTGCGCCGATTTGATGAGACGGGCGTCGACCTCATTTACAGCGAGGCGTTTCCAGAAGAAGGGATCGGCGTTGCGATCATGAACCGGTTGAAGAAAGCAGCCGGCGGGCGCGTCATTCGCGAATAGCGGAAACGAAAGCGCCCGTTGGCTAAAGCGCAAAGAAGCTGACGCAAAAGGTCATCTGCTAGTGAAACGAATCCATTTGATGTGTATATAGAGCGGTGAAAAAGGGGGTCTCATTGTGTTGCGGCACCCTTTTTCTTTTCGCCGTTCTGCACATGAAGCCGTCTTTCCCCCTGTATGACCAGTTTGCTTCTAAACGATTCTGGACGTGCATATGTTAGCAGTAAGGCCAGTCCGGGAGGGAAGGGGAATGGGCGCGTTAATCGGCGAAATGATCGCGCTGTCGCTAATGGCGCTGGCGCTAGGGATGGACGCATTTTCGGTCGCTCTAGGAATGGGGCTGTTGCGTCTTCGGCTTCGGCAAATTTTTTATATTGGGCTCACGATCGGCTTGTTTCATATTTTTATGCCGCTTGTCGGCATGGCAGTCGGCCGCTTTTTGTCGCGCGAGTTCGGCAGCATCGCTACTTATGCGGGCGGGCTGTTGCTATTATGGCTGGGCGGGCAAATGATCGTTACATCGTTTCAGCGGGGAGACGGGTCACCGTTGTTTCCGCGCGGGGCGGGGCTGCTTTTTTTTGCGTTCAGCGTTAGCCTCGACAGCTTTTCGGTCGGGCTAAGTCTTGGCATTTTCGGGGCGCGGACGATGGTGACGATCCTTCTGTTCGGCCTATTCAGCACGGTATTGACTTGGATCGGGCTGTTGGTGGGCCGCCATTTTCAGCAATGGCTCGGTTCATACAGCGAAGCGCTCGGCGGCAGCATTTTGCTCGCGTTCGGGCTGAAGCTGCTCTTTTCGTGAAAAATCGGGGCAGGCGATGCCGGCTTTTTCATTTACGTGGGAAAAAGCGGACTGCCTGCTTTTTTTTGCTCTTTTTCCTATGGTATATTGGTGGTAGGCCATTGTTGTGAAGAGGTGGTTGTCATGTCGTACCGCATTTTGTTCGTCTGCACAGGCAATACGTGCCGCAGCCCGATGGCAGCGGCATTGCTTGAGAGCAAGCAGCTGCCCGGTGTCGAGGTGAAATCGGCTGGGGTGTTTGCTGCGGAAGGAAGCGAGGCGTCCGCCCATGCGAAAACGGTGCTGAAAGAAAAGGGGATTGACGCATCCCACCGTTCCTCGCCGTTAAAAAAAGAGCATATTGATTGGGCGACGCATGTGTTGGCGATGACGTCCGGCCATAAAGAGATGATCATTGGCCGTTTTCCGGAGGCGAAAGACAAAACGTTTACGTTAAAACAGTTCGCTTCAGGAACAGACGGTGACATCGCCGATCCGTTCGGCGGCCCGGTCGAGGCGTACCGGGCGGCGCGCGATGAGTTGACGGCGCTCATTGACCGCTTGGCGGAAAAATTGCAAGAGAGACAATGATCTGACATGATCGGTGAGGGGGAAAACGATGGGGGGAACAGATCGTTCGTTTGGTTTGCGCCTGAAGCTTGTCGTCTTTACGACGGCGCTGGCGCTCATTACATATTCAACGAGCGCCTTGTTCTTGTATGTGTTGTACGATTGGTGGTTTGCATCGTTCAATAAAGGCGTGTTCACGATTATTGTGCTGCTGCTCGGCATTTTTTGGTCGGGGGTGCTCGCCTATGTCGCGGCCGGCTGGATTACGAGGCCGCTGCAACGCCTCGAAGAAGCCGCTGTGAAGGCAGCCGGCGGGCACATTGAAGCGGACGTCCCGCTCCCTCCGTCCAATGACGAAATCCGCTCGCTTGCTGTCGCTTTCAACCGCATGCTCGGCCATTTGCGCGCGGTCGTCGCCAACATTGAAGAAAACGCGGTGCGCACGAACGAAAAGACGGCAGAGATAAAAGAAGCGTCTGAGGCGGCGGCGGGCCGTGCGCACGACATCGCGGCGACGATTGACGACATCTCCAAAGGGGCAGCGGCCTCGGCTGAAGCGACGCAGGCGGCAGCCGCGGCGGTCGAAGATGTGCTTGCCATCGCCGAGCAAGTGAAAGGGACGGCCGAGCGCGCCGAACAATCCGCGCAGGCGATGGCAGAAACGCTCAAAGCGAGCTGCGATGCGATCCGTTCCCTTGTCGACGGCATCGGACAGCTCGCCGACGATCAAGAAAGGTCGCGGGCAGTCGTCAAACAGCTTGAAGGAAACGCCAAACAAATTGGCAATATTACGTTGCTTGTCGCCGATATTGCCGAGCAAACGAACTTGCTGGCGCTCAACGCCTCGATTGAAGCCGCCCGCGCCGGCGAGCATGGCCGCGGCTTTGCCGTTGTGGCTGAAGAAGTGCGCAAACTAGCCGATGAAAGCGCTAAAGCGGTCAAGCAAATCGCTGAACTCGTCGGCAACATTCAAAACGAAGTCGCCCATGTTGTGGCACAAATGGACAAGCAAGTAGCCGCTTCCAACGCTGCGGCGGCCAAAGGGGAGCGCACGAACGCGGCCATTGCGGCCATGACGGCGTCGGCGGATGAATTGATCCGCGCCGTCCATGAGATCGCCGGGTTGGCGAAAAATCAGATGGTGCATATGGGGCGAGCCGCTGCACAGGCGCAAGAAGTGGCAGCGATTGCCGAACAGACATCCGCCGGTGCGCTCGAAGTCGCGGCGGCGACGCGGGCACAAACGGCAGCGATCGGCGACGTGCACAAGCTGGCCAACGAGCTCGTCGAACAGGCGGAACAGCTGCAGGCAGCGGTCGCCCGTTTTCGCGCCAGTTAACATGACAGGCGCACCGACAAACACGCTGTCGACTTCGCTGCCGGAAACAAAAAAACCGCGCTAGCATCATGTGATAGGGTATCGATGAAACGCCCGCTCCGAGAGACAAGGGGCAGAGCGAACAGAAAGGAGACGAACGAACATGAAAGTGGCCATTGCTTCCGACCATGGCGGAATTCGTATCCGTGAAGAAATTAAAGCCCTTCTTGATGAAATGGGCATCGAATATACCGATTTTGGCTGCGACTGTGAAACGTCGGTCGATTACCCGGATTACGCGCTCCCGGTCGCTGAAAAAGTGGCGCGCGGCGAGTTTGACCGCGGCATTTTAATTTGCGGGACCGGCATCGGCATGACGATCGCCGCCAATAAAGTGAAAGGGGTGCGCTGCGCCCTTTGTCATGATGTTTACAGCGCCAAACTGACACGCATGCATAACGACAGCAACATCCTCGCGATGGGGGAGCGCGTGATCGGCCCTGGCTTGGCGCGTGAGATCGCGAAAGCGTGGCTCGAGACAGAATTCGAAGGCGGCCGTCACGCGCGGCGGATCGACAAAATCGCCGATTATGAAAACGAACATTTGTAAAAAATAAAAGGCGCATCGTTTCGCAAAAATTGCCGGTATATCGGCGCATCAATAAGGGGGGGATGGCCATGGACGCACCATTGACCGAATGGCGGCAACAATGGCAAGCCATCTTGCGCGCGTTTCGCGAACAGGCGCCGCTTGGCCGCGGCCACATTGTGGTGGTCGGCTGCAGCACGAGCGAAGTGTTTGGCGAGCGAATCGGCACGGCCGGGTCGATGGATGTCGCCGCCATGCTTTTTGCCGAGCTTGAGGCGTGGCGGCGTGAAACCGGCATTGAGCTGGCGTTTCAATGTTGCGAACATTTAAACCGGGCGCTTGTCGTTGAGCGGGAGACGGCGCGCGCTCACGGGCTGGAGGTCGTTTCCGTCGTTCCGGTGCCGCAGGCGGGGGGAGCGATGGCCGCTTACGCCTATCGAAATCTCGCGGATCCGGTCGTCGTCGAGGCGATTCGCGCCGACGCCGGGATCGATATCGGCCATACGCTCATCGGCATGCATTTGAAGCCGGTCGCCGTCCCCGTGCGCGTCCCGGTGAAGCAAGTCGGAGCGGCGCATGTGACGTTGGCGAAAACACGGCCGAAGCTGATCGGCGGCGCCCGCGCTGTCTATTCGTTGGAAAATCCGAATGATTCCTGCACTTTCTAGTCATTTTATTCACTTTTTCTTTGGATTTGTCCGGTGAAAGCTGATAAAATAAAAACGGATATTCACTGAATTTTATGTAAGGGGGAGCTATTGATGAACTACTTGCCACAACAAGATCCGCAAGTGTTCGCGGCCATCGAACAAGAGCGGAAGCGGCAGCACGCGAAAATCGAGCTGATCGCTTCGGAAAACTTCGTCAGCCGCGCCGTCATGGAAGCGCAAGGATCGGTATTGACGAACAAATATGCGGAAGGCTATCCGGGCCGACGCTATTACGGCGGCTGCGAGTACGTCGACGTGGTCGAAGATTTGGCGCGTGAACGGGCGAAGCAGTTGTTCGGGGCAGAGCATGTGAACGTCCAGCCGCATTCCGGAGCGCAGGCGAACATGGCCGTCTATTTCACCGTCCTCAAGCCCGGCGACACCGTGCTCGGCATGAACTTGTCGCATGGCGGACATTTGACGCACGGCAGCCCGGTCAATTTCAGCGGCATCCAGTACAACTTTGTCGAATATGGCGTCGATCCGGAAACGCATGTCATCGACTATGACGATGTGCGCGAAAAAGCGCGCCTCCATCGGCCGAAGCTGATCGTCGCCGGCGCCAGCGCCTATCCGCGCGTCATCGATTTTGCCAAGTTTCGGGAAATCGCTGATGAAGTCGGTGCCTATTTAATGGTCGATATGGCCCATATTGCCGGTCTTGTTGCGGCAGGTTTTCATCCGAATCCGGTGCCGTACGCCCACTTTGTCACGACGACAACGCATAAAACATTGCGCGGCCCGCGCGGCGGGATGATTTTATGCCAAGAGCAGTTTGCGAAACAAATCGACAAATCGATTTTCCCTGGCATTCAAGGCGGCCCGCTCATGCATGTCATCGCTGCGAAGGCAGTCGCGTTGGGCGAGGCGCTGCAAGAGGACTTTAAAGTGTACGCCAAGCGCATCATCGACAACGCCCAGCGCTTAGCGAACGCCTTGCAAAAAGAAGGGTTCACCCTTGTCTCCGGCGGCACGGACAACCATTTGCTGCTTGTTGACTTGCGCCCGCAGCAGCTGACAGGGAAAACAGCGGAGAAAGTATTGGATGAAGTCGGCATTACCGTCAACAAAAACACGATTCCATATGATCCGGAAAGCCCGTTTGTCACGAGCGGCATCCGCATCGGGACGGCCGCGGTCACGACGCGCGGCTTCGGCTTGGAAGAAATGGATGAAATCGCCGCCATTATCGGTCTCGTGCTGAAAAACAAAGATAATGAACAGGCGCTTGAAGAAGCGCGCCAACGCGTCGCCGCTTTGACGGAAAAATTCCCGCTCTACCAAGACTAAGGAGACAACGGCAATGGAACGCTCCCGTCTGCGTTCACATGTAGACATGGGGGTCTTCTCGGCTCAGAATGGGCGAGGCACACTGCCAATGATCGGTTCGGCAGTGTGCCTTTTCCTTTGTTTCAACAGTTGAACGGGCGCCCGTTTTCCAGTAGAATGTATAGAAGTGTACTGCCATACATACGGAAGAGGAGATGACCCATGGGAAAAGTGTATGTATTTGACCATCCGCTCATCCAGCATAAACTGACGTACATTCGCGACAAGCATACAGGTACAAAAGAATTTCGCGAGCTCGTTGAAGAAGTGGCGACGCTGATGGCGTTTGAAATTACGCGCGACCTTCCGCTTGAGGAAGTGGAGATCGAAACTCCTGTCAGCCGGGCGAAAGCGAAAGTCATCGCCGGCAAAAAGCTAGGCGTCATCCCGATTTTGCGCGCCGGTATCGGCATGGTGGACGGCATTTTGAAGCTCATCCCGGCAGCGAAAGTCGGCCACGTCGGCCTATACCGCGATCCGGAAACGCTCAAGCCAGTGGAATATTACGTCAAGCTGCCAAGCGATGTCGAAGAGCGCGATTTCATCATCGTCGATCCGATGCTCGCGACCGGCGGCTCGGCAGTGGCGGCGATCGAAGCGTTGAAAAAGCGGGGGGCGAAAAGCATTAAGTTTATGTGCCTGATCGCGGCGCCGGAAGGGGTCAAGGCGGTGGAAACGGCGCACCCGGACGTCGACATTTACATCGCCGCCCTTGACGAGCGGCTGAACGACCACGGTTATATCGTCCCCGGCCTCGGCGATGCCGGCGACCGGCTGTTTGGAACAAAATGACAGTCAGCTGAACAAGACGCCGCGCATACGGCGAACAAAAGGGTGCCCGCATGGCCGGGACACCCTTTTTCGGCATACATATGGAAACCTTCTTGCGTTATGATTACCTGCGACGCCGCCTGCTATGGCGGGAAGCTGAACGGCCAAGTCAGGCAGAAAGAGCAGCTAAAAATAAAATATACCATTATACATGATATTTGTGAAAAGAAAATGAGAAATTGTCACAAATTATTAATATTTGCCCTGTGTTAATGAGGTTTTGTGTGGAAATACATTGACATTAACCTAGTGGTATTGTATGCTTTACAGGGGGTAGATTGAGAAGGTTTTCATTATATTTAAAGGGTGTATTGGCATGTCGAAAAAGCAGCGCCACCCATTTCAAGCTATGGCGTTAATGTCCGCCATCGTCTCCCAGCTTGTCGGCTCGATTTTAATTGGTATTTTTGGCGGAAGATGGGTTGATAATAAGTTTGATACGGAGCCGATCTTTTTAATCGTCGGCTTATTGCTTGGATTGACGGCCGGCGTCTATGCGATGCTGCGGCTGATCCGCCAATATTTCTCTGAGGAGTAACAAAATGGAGACCTTTCAATTGATGTTTCTCCGGCATGTCAAGTACATATTGTATTTGCTCGCTATCTACACGCTCGGCGTTGGGTTTACGCCATACAAAACCGTTTTTCTTAGCCTAATTCTTGGTACGGTCATCAGCCTCTTCATGCTTTGGAATTTAACCCGGAAAATCGAAAAATTCGGACAGGCAGTGGCAGCGCGCAAAAAAGTACGCACGCTTGGCACGCTATCGCGTCTAGCCCTCGCCGCATTGGCGGCTGTCATCGTCCTAACGTATCCGCAACATTTTGCCCTTGTGCCAACAGTCGTGGGATTAATGACATCCTATATTGTCATTATAATAGATTTCCTCTTCCAAAAATGGAAAAAAGATAAGCTGCACACATGAAAGAGAGGTGAGACACGAATGGAACACGGAGCGCCGATTGTTGAATTTTTAGGCCTTACGTTTAATTTATCGAACATTTTGATGATTACGGTTACGAGCTTGATCGTTTTCATCATCGCTTTGGCCGCAACGCGCTCGCTCCAGCTGCGTCCGAAAGGGATGCAAAACTTCATCGAATGGGTCTTTGACTTTGTCAAAGGCATTATCAACAGCGCGATGGACTGGCAGACGGGCGGCCGCTTTTTGACGTTAGGCGTCACGCTCATCATGTATATTTTCGTCGCCAACATGCTCGGGCTGCCGTTTTCCGTCCATGTAAACGGCCAACTTTGGTGGAAATCGCCGACCGCTGATGCGACAATCACCTTGACGCTTGCGGTGATGGTTGTCGGCCTCACTCACTACTACGGCATCAAAATGAAAGGTGTATCTGGATATTTGCGTGAGTACACCCGGCCGATGGCCTTCCTGTTCCCACTGAAAATCATTGAAGAGTTTGCCAATACGCTGACGCTTGGCTTGCGTCTTTTCGGGAACATTTATGCGGGTGAAATTTTGCTTGCCCTGCTCGCCGGGCTCGGCACGAACCATGGCGTGCTTGGCGCGATCGGCGGTGCCCTTCCGATGATGGCATGGCAAGGGTTCAGTATTTTTGTCGGCTCTATCCAAGCGTTTATTTTTACGATGTTAACAATGGTTTATATGGCGCACAAAGTCAGCCATGACCATTAATGATATCATTATCATCATTACACGAATATAAAAGGAGGATACATCATCATGAATTTAATTGCAGCTGCCATTGCAGTAGGTTTAGCGGCGTTAGGCGCCGGTATCGGCAACGGTTTAATCGTCGGTCGTACAGTCGAAGGGATTGCACGTCAACCGGAATTGCGTCCGGTGTTGCAAACGACGATGTTCATCGGGGTTGCGTTAGTTGAGGCGCTTCCAATCATCGGTGTCGTTATTTCCTTCATCGTCATGAACCGTTAACGGAATATGGTTGGAATGATGGCGAAGTTCGTGTCAACGACCACCTTCGCCATTCCTTTATGTACGATTTTGCGATCATCGCGTCAGTGCGATAGCTGTCGAAAGGAGTGAAACGCGGTGTTATTGGAGGCAAACGTTTGGGTGCTCGGCGAAGCAGCGCACGGCATCAACAGCGGCGATATCATTTACCAGCTGCTCATGTTCATCATTTTGCTCGCTTTGCTGCGCAAATTCGCTTGGCAGCCGCTAATGAATATCATGAAACAGCGCGAAGAACATATCGCGAATGAAATCGAACAGGCAGAAAAACGTCGCCAAGAGGCGGAAAAACTGCTTGAAGAACAGCGTGAACTGATGAAGCAATCGCGCCAAGAAGCGCAAACGCTCATTGAAAATGCGCGCAAGCTTGCCGAAGAGCAAAAAGAACAAATCGTCGCCTCGGCCCGTGCGGAAGCGGAACGAGTAAAAGAAGCGGCGAAACAAGAAATCGAGCGTGAAAAAGAACAGGCGATGGCCGCGCTCCGCGAACAAGTGGCTTCGTTGTCTGTCTTCATCGCCTCGAAAGTGATTGAAAAAGAATTGACCGAACAAGACCAGCGCAAGCTGATCCAAGCATACATTAAGGACGTTCAAGAGGTAGGAGGAGCGCGATGAGCCAAGAAGTGATCGCTAAGCGGTATGCGTCCGCTCTGTTTCAAATCGCGCTTGAACAACAGCAGCTAGACCGAATCGAAGAAGATATCCGCGCCGTGCGCCAAGCGTTGGTGGAAAACGGCGAGTTTTTATCGATTCTTTCCAACCCGAAACTTTCCTTGGACAAGAAAAAAGCGCTCGTTCGTGAAGTGTTTGCCGGCGTTTCCACCCCGGTGCAAAACACGCTTTTGCTTCTTCTTGAGCGCCATCGCTTCGGCCTTGTGCCTGAACTGGCAGATCAGTTTGTCGCCCTTGCCAACGATGCGCGCGGCATCGTTGAGGCGACGGCGTATTCGGCCCGGCCGTTGACGGATGAGGAACTGCAGGCGCTTTCTGACGTATTTGCCAAAAAAGTTGGCAAAGAGACGCTCCGCATTGAAAATATCGTCGACCCGGAATTGATTGGCGGCGTGAAGCTGCGCATCGGCAACCGCATTTATGACGGCAGCGTCAGCGGGCAGCTGGAACGGATTCAGCGGCAGCTCATTGGTTAACATTTGGAGACAGGGGTGAAAGGCATGAGCATTCGAGCGGAAGAAATTAGCGCGCTCATTAAGCAGCAGATTGAAAACTACGAATCGCAAATTCAAGTGAGCGATGTTGGCACCGTCATCCAAATCGGTGACGGGATCGCCCGCGTTCACGGGCTTGATAACGTCATGTCCGGCGAGCTTGTCGAATTTGCTAACGGCGTGATGGGCATGGCGCTGAACTTGGAAGAAAACAACGTCGGGATCGTTATTTTAGGTCCGTATACCGGCATTAAAGAAGGCGATGAAGTGCGCCGCACGGGCCGGATTATGGAAGTGCCGGTAGGGGAAGCGCTCATCGGCCGTGTCGTCAACCCGCTCGGTCAGCCGGTTGACGGATTGGGCCCGGTTGAAACGACGGAAACGCGCCCGATCGAAAGCCCGGCGCCGGGTGTTATGGATCGGAAATCGGTGCATGAGCCGTTGCAAACAGGGATTAAAGCGATCGACGCGCTCGTGCCGATCGGCCGCGGTCAGCGTGAGCTCATCATCGGTGACCGGCAAACAGGGAAGACGTCAGTCGCCATTGACACGATTCTCAACCAAAAAGACCAAAATATGATTTGTATTTATGTGGCCATCGGTCAAAAAGAATCGACCGTTCGTACGGTTGTCGAAACGCTCCGCAAACATGGCGCGCTCGACTATACGATCGTCGTCACTGCTTCGGCGTCGCAACCGGCTCCGCTCTTGTTCCTGGCGCCGTATGCGGGCGTATCGATGGGCGAATATTTCATGTATAAAGGCCAACACGTATTGGTGGTTTACGACGACTTGTCGAAACAAGCCGCTGCGTACCGCGAGCTGTCGCTTTTGCTTCGCCGTCCGCCAGGCCGTGAAGCGTATCCGGGGGATGTCTTCTACTTGCACTCCCGCCTGCTCGAGCGCGCGGCGAAATTGAGCGATGCCAAAGGCGCCGGCTCGTTGACCGCGCTTCCGTTCGTCGAAACGCAAGCGGGCGACATCTCCGCTTACATTCCGACGAACGTCATCTCGATCACAGACGGGCAAATTTTCTTGCAATCCGACCTGTTCTTCTCCGGCGTCCGCCCGGCGATCAACGCAGGGTTGTCCGTCTCGCGCGTCGGTGGCGCCGCGCAAATTAAAGCGATGAAAAAAGTATCGGGGACGCTCCGTTTGGACTTGGCCGCATACCGCGAATTAGAAGCGTTCGCCCAATTCGGTTCCGACCTCGATAAAGCGACGCAGGCGAAACTCGCACGCGGGGCGCGCACGGTTGAAGTGCTGAAGCAAGATTTGCATCAGCCGATTCCGGTTGAAAAGCAAGTCGCCATCATTTATGCTCTGACGCGCGGCTTTTTGGATGACATCCCGGTTGAAGATGTGCGCCGTTTCGAAAAAGAACTTTTCTTGTGGCTCGACCAAAACGGGCAGCACTTGCTTGAGCATATCCGGACGACGAAAGACCTTCCGAATGAGGAAGATTTCAATAAAGCGATCGAAGCGTTCAAGAAAACGTTTGTCGTTTCCCAATAAGGCTGACGGGGGCGTTTCGGCCCCCGCACCTGTTAGATCTCGTGCAACAAAAAGGTGGTGAAACCTTTGGCATCGTTACGCGACATTAAAACGCGCATCAATTCGACGAGAAAAACGAGCCAAATCACGAAAGCGATGGAAATGGTCTCGACGTCGAAATTAAACCGCGCGGAGCAAAACGCGAAATCGTTCGTCCCATACATGGAAAAAATGCAGGAAGTCGTGGCCAACGTCTCGCTTGGCGCCGGCGGTGTCTCCCATCCGATGCTCATCTCGCGTCCGGTGAAAAAGACAGGATATTTAGTCATCACATCGGACCGCGGTTTAGCCGGGGCGTACAACAGCAACGTGCTGCGCACCGTCTACCAAACGATTCAGGCGCGCCATACCTCCCCGGACGAGTACGCCATCATCGTCATTGGCCGCGTCGGGTTAAACTTTTTCCGCAAACGGAACATGCCGGTTATTCTCGATATTACCCGCTTGCCGGATCAGCCGTCGTTTGCCGATATTAAGGAGATTGCTAACAAAACGGTCGGGTTGTTCGCCGATGGCACGTTTGATGAACTATATATGTACTATAACCATTACGTGAGCGCCATCCAACAAGATGTGACAGAACGGAAGCTGCTCCCGCTCACCGATTTGGCTGACAATCAGCAGCGCACGGTGTACGAATTTGAACCGTCGCAAGAGGAAATTTTGGACGTCTTGTTGCCGCAGTACGCGGAGAGCCTTATTTACGGCGCGTTGCTCGATGCGAAAGCGAGCGAACACGCCGCCCGGATGACAGCGATGAAGAACGCGACCGACAACGCGCATGAACTCATTCGCACGTTGACGCTTTCCTACAACCGCGCTCGCCAAGCTTCGATCACGCAAGAAATTACGGAAATTGTCGCCGGGGCAAACGCCTTGCAATAGCGGACTAGCAAGTTAGGAGGGAAAACGATGACAAGAGGACGCGTTATTCAAGTCATGGGTCCGGTTGTAGACGTCAAGTTCGAAAACGGCCACTTGCCGGCCATCTACAACGCCCTGAAAATTCAACATCAAGCGCGCAACGAAAACGAAGTCGATATCGACTTGACATTGGAAGTCGCCTTGCATCTTGGCGATGATACAGTACGGACGATCGCGATGGCATCGACCGACGGCTTGATCCGCGGCATGGAAGTCGTCGATACCGGGGCGCCGATTTCGGTACCGGTTGGCGATGTCACGCTTGGCCGCGTGTTTAACGTCTTGGGCGAGCCGATCGATTTGCAGGACGAGATCCCGGCTGAAGCCCGTCGTGACCCGATTCACCGTCCGGCGCCAAAATTCGATGAACTGGCGACGGAAGTCGAAATTTTGGAAACCGGGATTAAAGTCGTCGACTTGCTCGCCCCGTATATCAAAGGTGGTAAGATCGGCTTGTTCGGCGGTGCCGGCGTAGGGAAAACGGTCTTGATCCAAGAGCTGATCCATAACATCGCCCAAGAGCACGGCGGGATTTCCGTTTTCGCTGGTGTCGGTGAACGGACGCGTGAAGGGAACGACTTGTACCATGAAATGAAAGATTCCGGCGTTATTAGCAAAACGGCCATGGTGTTCGGACAAATGAACGAGCCGCCGGGCGCGCGGATGCGCGTTGCGTTGACCGGCTTGACGATGGCTGAATATTTCCGCGATGAGCAAGGGCAAGACGTATTGCTCTTTATCGATAACATTTTCCGTTTCACACAGGCCGGCTCCGAAGTATCGGCGTTGTTAGGCCGCATGCCGTCGGCCGTTGGTTATCAGCCGACATTGGCGACGGAGATGGGCCAGCTGCAAGAGCGGATCACGTCAACAGCAACAGGCTCGATCACCTCAATCCAGGCGATTTACGTTCCGGCCGACGACTATACAGACCCGGCTCCGGCGACGACGTTCTCGCACTTGGATGCGACGACAAACTTGGAGCGGAAGCTCGCCGAGATGGGGATTTATCCGGCCGTTGACCCGCTTGCTTCGACATCGCGCGCGCTGGCGCCGGAAATTGTCGGTGAAGAGCATTACCAAGTTGCCCGCCGCGTACAGCAAACATTGCAGCGCTATAAAGAGCTGCAAGACATTATCGCCATCTTAGGGATGGACGAACTGTCCGATGAAGACAAGCTCGTCGTCCACCGCGCCCGCCGCATTCAATTTTTCTTATCGCAAAACTTCCACGTGGCGGAACAGTTCACGGGCCAACCGGGTTCGTACGTGCCGGTGAAGGAAACGGTGCGCGGCTTTAAAGAAATTTTGGAGGGCAAATACGACCACCTTCCGGAAGATGCGTTCCGCTTAGTCGGCCGCATTGAAGAAGTGGTTGAAAAAGCGAAAGCCATGGGCGTCGAAGTGTGACCCGGGATAGGGGGATTGGACAATGAAAACGATCCATGTGAGCGTCGTCACTCCTGATGGCCCGGTGTACGAAGGCGATGTCGAAATGGTGAGCGTGAAGGCGAAAAGCGGGGAGCTCGGCATTTTGCCGGGGCACATTCCGCTTGTCGCCCCGCTCGAGATCAGCGCGGCCCGTCTGAAGAAGGACGGCAAAACGGACTATGTTGCGGTTAGCGGCGGCTTTATCGAAGTCCGCCCGGACAACGTGACCATTTTGGCCCAAGCTGCTGAGCGGGCGGAAGACATTGATGTCCTTCGCGCCAAAGCGGCAAAAGAGCGGGCGGAACGCCGCTTGCAAAGCCAACAGGATGATATTGACTTCAGGCGGGCCGAACTGGCGCTAAAACGCGCCTTGAATCGCTTGAATGTTTCTGAAATGAGATAAGCAGAGGAGCGAATGCCCCTCTGCTTTTTTTGCTGTTTGGCTAGTCGAAAGCGAAGGATGAAGGCCATAGGGCGATGACTTTCCCGCCTGTCCAGTGGCGCCTGCCAACGGAGATAGACACGTCGTTTTCCCGTCTCGTTTCCCCCTCCCATTGTCTTCATCCGTTTTGCTCCCTTGAAGCGGACGATCCTATTTGTCTTTGTGCGATCGGCATCGGCGCTTTGCCATCGTGTTGACAGGGATAATCTGAAGTTTTGCTGACACGTCTGGATATAAATGTTATAATAGATTCGAAGAAATTGTTTAAAAATTTCAATATTAACAACATACGTATGTAGTAAACCGGGAAGGGGGCGGGCTTATTGAGCAACATTTATGCCAACAGTTATTTGATTGTCTTTGTCTTTCTTTGCCTTGGGGTGCTGCTGCCAATCGGGGCGCTTACGGCCGGACGCTTGTTGCGGCCGCACGTGCCGGACGAGGAGAAGGCTACGACTTATGAAAGCGGTAACATCCCATTTCATGACTCGCGCATCCAATTCCAAGTCCGTTATTACTTGTTTGCCTTGCTATTTGTTATTTTTGACGTCGAGACAGTGTTTTTATACCCGTGGGCGGTCGTTTACGACCAACTCGGCTTGTTTGCTTTAGTGGAAATGATCATTTTCATCGTTTTGCTTGCCATTGGCCTCATTTATGCCTGGAAAAAGAAGGTGTTACGATGGATGTAAAATGGGATGGCATGACGTTTGACGAAATGGAAGAAGTAAAGCGCAACGTGTTTTTTACGACGTTGGAACAGTTAAAAGGGTGGGCGCGAAGCAATTCGCTCTGGCCGCTGACGTTCGGTCTCGCCTGTTGCGCGATTGAAATGATGGCGGTCGGCGGCGCTCATTACGACCTTGATCGGTTCGGCTCGTTTTTCCGCGCCTCACCACGGCAATCAGACGTTATGATCGTCTCCGGAACGGTGACGAAAAAAATGGCGCCGCTTTTGCGCCGGTTGTACGATCAAATGCCGGAGCCGAAATGGGTGATCGCCATGGGATCATGCGCGACAGCCGGCGGACCGTATGTGAAATCGTACAGCGTCGTTAAAGGGGTTGACCAAATCGTCCCGGTCGACGTGTACATACCCGGCTGTCCACCAAACCCGGCGGCGCTTATTTACGGCATTCATAAACTAAAAGAAAAAATCCGCTTGGAAGCCAAAACGGGGAAGAAGGTGTTGTAACCGATGGATGAGGAAAAAGATTTGGCCCAGCGAAAAAGAGAAGCGGCCGAGCGGGCGAAGCAGCTGGCGCGCGAACGGCTGGCCGCCAAGCAGGCGGCCGAACAGGCCAAGTCGGCCGACAGTCCTCCCGCCGACGGTGTGAAAACACCTTCGGATTCGTCTGCCAGCCCGGCAAACAAAGAGTCGGATGTGGCGCAACCAGCATCAGCTGAAGATCTCGCAGCAGCGAAAAAACGGGCCGCGGAAGAAGCGCGAGCGAAGGCAGCCGAACTGCGCCGTCAGCGCGAGGCGTCAGCGTCGGGTGCGACAGGCGACGACCTTGAGGCGGCGAAGAAGAAAGCGGCGGAAGAAGCGCGGGCGAAGGCAGCCGAACTGCGCCGTCAGCGCGAGGCGTCAGCGTCGGGTGCGACAGGCGACGACCTTGAGGCGGCGAAGAAGAAAGCGGCGGAAGAAGCGCGGGCGAAGGCAGCCGAGCTGCGGCGACAGCGTGAGGCATCGGCGTCGGGTGCGACAGGCGACGACCTTGAGGCGGCGAAGAAGAAAGCGGCGGAAGAAGCGCGGGCGAAAGCAGCCGAACTGCGCCGTCAGCGTGAGGCGTCAGCGTCGGGTGCGACAGGCGACGACCTTGAGGCGGCGAAGAAAAAGGCGGCAGCGGCAGCGAAAGCCAAGGCGGCGGCACTGGCCAAACAAAAGGCCGCTGAAGCGGCGGGAAGCGACGATGAGCTGGCGAAACAAAAAGCGGCGGCCGCCGCGAAGGCGAAAGCGGCCGCCGCGGCGGCAAAAGCAAAAGCAGCGGCCGCCGCCCGCGCGAAGGCCGGAGCCGCTAAAGCGGGGGACGGAGCGGAGAAACCGTCTTCCCCGTCGCCGAACGATCCGCTGCTTCAAAAATATGTCCGCGTCATTCAGGAACATCTCGGGCCGGACGTGCTGGAAGACGCATATGTCAACAGGCTGGCCAAAGACGTACCGACCCTTGTTGTTAACAAGGAATCGTACTACAAAGTGGCCGAGTTTTTAAAATACAATGAACAGCTTCGGTTTGACTATTTGTCCGAGCTGCACGGCACCGATTTTCAAACGCATATGGAAGTGTATGTCCACTTGTACTCGTACCCGAATCGACAGCCAGTAGCGCTCAAAGTGAAAATCGAGCGCGACAACCCGGAAATCGATTCGCTCGTCCCGCTTTGGCCCGGGGCGAACTGGCCGGAATGCGAAGCGTACGACTTGCTTGGCATCCGATTCCGCGGCCACCCGAACTTAATCCGCATCTTCCTCGGGGAGCAATGGGTCGGGCATCCGCTGCGCAAAGATTACGAGCCGTATGATGCGGAGGTGTGAACGATGCTGCGCACAGAAGAAATGATTTTAAACGTCGGCCCCCAACACCCGAGCACGCACGGGGTGTTCCGCCTCATTTTAAAAATTGATGGTGAAATCATCCAAGAAGCGACGCCGGTCATCGGTTACTTGCACCGGGGGACGGAAAAAATCGCCGAAGGGCTCCAATATACGCAAATCATCCCGTACACCGACCGGATGGACTATTTGTCGGCGATGACGAACAACTATGTGCTTTGCCATGCGGTCGAAACGATGATGGGCATTGAAGTGCCGGAGCGGGCCGAGTATTTGCGCGTTCTTGCCATGGAGCTCGGGCGGGTCGCCAGCCACCTCGTCTGGTGGGGGACGTATTTGCTTGACCTTGGCGCGACGAGCCCGTTTTTGTACGCGTTCCGCGAGCGCGAAATGATTATTAATCTATTAAATGAGCTGTCCGGGGCGCGGCTGACGTTCAACTATATGCGCATCGGCGGCGTCAAATGGGACGCGCCGGACGGCTGGATCGACAAAGTGAAGCAGTTCGTCCCGTACATGCGCGAAAAATTGGCCGGCTACCACGACCTTGTCACCGGCAACGAAATTTTCCGCGAACGCGTGACAGGCGTCGGGCGGTATACGAAAGAAGAAGCGATCAGCTATTCGCTGAGCGGCGTCAACTTGCGGTCGACCGGCGTCAAATGGGATTTGCGCAAAGATGAGCCGTACTCGATCTATGACCGCTTCGAGTTCGACGTGCCGGTGCGAGAAGGCGGCGATTGCCTCGCCCGCTATGAATGCCGGATGGCGGAAATGGAACAGTCGCTCCGCATCATCGAGCAAGCGTGCGAGCAGTTTCCGGCTGACGGGCCGATCATCGGGAAAGTGCCGCGCATTATTAAGGCGCCGCCGGGTGAGACGTTTGTCCGCATCGAGGCGCCGCGCGGCGAGATCGGCTGCTATATTGCGAGCGACGGAAAAAAAGAGCCGTACCGCCTCAAGTTCCGGCGCCCGTCGTTTTACAATTTGCAAATACTCCCGAAGCTGCTCAAAGGGGAAAACTTGGCCAATGTCATCGCCATTCTCGGATCGATTGACATTGTGCTCGGGGAGGTCGATGGATGATGGAGCAATGGCTCGAATCGGCGCCAAGCTGGACGAACGCCGCCGTCTTTTTCGGACTTGGAGCGCTTTTGTTGGCGACAGTGCTCGGGTTCGTTACGTACGGCATTTTGGCCGAACGGAAAGTGATGGGATTTATGCAAGGGCGCATCGGCCCGAACCAAGTCGGCGGCCGCCTGGGGCTTTTGCAAACCGTCGCTGACGTATTAAAGCTGCTGCTAAAGGAAGATACGATTCCGAAAGCGGCTGATCGTCCGCTGTACATGTTGGCGCCGATCATCGCCTTTACGCCGTCGTTTATGGTGTTGGCGGTGCTGCCGTTTACCGAGTCGTTCCGGTTTGCCGATATCGGCGTCGGCCTTTTGTATTATATTGCCGTTTCCGGTTTGACCACAGTCGGGGTTGTCGCCGGCGGCTGGGCGTCAAACAACAAATACGCCCTGCTTGGCGGCATGCGCGCGGCGGCGCAAATGATTTCGTATGAGATTCCGCTCGTCATGTCGGCGCTTGGTGTCGTGCTGTTGGCCGGAAGCATGAACTTAGTGGACATCGTCGAAGCGCAGGACGACGTATGGTTCATTTTCGCCCAACCGCTCGCCTTTTTGATTTTCTTTATTGCAGCGGTAGCCGAATTGAACCGGGTGCCGTTTGACTTGCCGGAGGCAGAATCTGAGCTCGTCGCCGGCTTTCACGTCGAATATTCCGGATTCCGCTGGGCGTTTTTCATGCTTGCTGAGTATGTGTACATGTTTGCCATGGCGGCGCTGATCACGATTTTGTTTCTTGGCGGCTGGCATCCGGTCGCATTTCTCGGCTGGATTCCTGGAGCGGTTTGGTTTGCGCTGAAGTTTTGTGCGGTCATCTTTGTCTTGATTTGGTTCCGCGCGACGTTCCCGCGCGTGCGCGCCGACCAGCTGATGGAGTTTGCCTGGAAAGTGTTGCTCCCGCTTTCGCTCGTCAATATCGTGTTGACGGCCGTTATAAAATCGTTGTTCTTCTAAACGAACGGGGTCCCGCCTTGCTGGGGAGGCGACCCGCCGCCCATAGGCACGGCTCCGTGGTGTTCGGAGCCCGTGGCCGTACCGGAACGTTATTTTTCCCACGAGAGGGGTAGACGGATGATCGGGTTAGTGAAAGGATTAGCGTATACGTTAAAAGAGTTGACGCGCGAAAAGGTGACATACGATTACCCGCACGAGCCGCTCCCGCTCCCGGATCGGTTTCGCGGCATCCAAAAGTTTTATCCGGAAAAGTGCATCGTCTGCAACCAGTGCATGAACATTTGTCCGACCGAATGCATTCAGCTGACGGGGAAAAAACATCCCGATCCGACGAAAAAAGGGAAAGTGATTGACACGTACAACATTAACTTTGAAATTTGCATTTTATGCGATTTGTGCACGGAAGTATGCCCGACGGAAGCGATCGTCATGACGAACAACTTCGAACTCGCTGAATATAGCCGCGACGCCCTGTATAAAGATTTGACCTGGCTTGATGAAAACGACACGAACGTCAGAAGGGAGAATAAGCCGTGAGCGGAACCGACATTGCTTTTTTCCTGCTCGCCCTTGCAGCCATTGCCGGCGGGGTGACGATGCTCCAATTGACGAACGTCGTCCATATGGTCATCGCCCTCGTCATGACGTTTTTGGGCATCGCCGGGCTGTATGTCTTGCTCTCCGCCGAGTTCGTCGCCGTCGTGCAAGTGCTCATTTATTCCGGGGCTATCACCATCATTATGCTGTTTGCCATCATGTTGACCCGTCATCATGGCGATGACGCGGAGCGCCAAACGGCGGTTGGCATCTGGCATAAAGCGGTCGTTGCCGTCTCTGTCCTCGCCTTTGGCCTCGCTGTTTACTTTGGCATCCGCCGTCTTGATTTTGGGGCTGACGGCAGCGCGCTCGCGGCTGATAACGCGAGGGAGATCGGCAAATGGCTGTATTCGTATTATACGATTCCGTTTGAAATCGTGTCCGTCATTTTGCTTGTCGCCTTGATCGGGGCGATCGTGCTGGCGAGAAAAGACGGCAAGGAGGCGGAAGACGAATGACATTATCGGCTTATTTGGCGTTGGCGCTTATCTTATTTTGCATTGGGCTGTACGGAGCGCTGACGAAACGAAATACGGTCATCGTCCTCATTTGCATCGAGCTTATGTTAAATGCGGTCAACATCAACTTCGTCGCTTTTGCCAAATACGGCGCCCATCCCGGCGTTCACGGCCACGTGTTCGCGTTGTTTGCGATCGCCGTAGCGGCAGCGGAGGCGGCTGTCGGCTTGGCCGCACTCATCGCCTTTTACCGCAACCGCAAAACGGTTCAAGTCGATGAAGCCAATTCATTGAAACATTAGAAAAGGGGATGGGGAAAGATGATGAACCTGGCTTGGGTTGTGCCGCTGTTCCCGCTTTGTTCGTTTGTTTTGCTGCTGTTGTTCGGGCGGAAATGGAAGAAAGCGAGCGCCTATGTCGGCATCGCTGCCACGTTTCTGTCGCTGCTGGCGGCCATCGCTGTGCTCGTTGGCCGCCTTGGCGGGGCAACGCATGAAGTGAACTGGACATGGATGACCATCGGCGACGTGACGCTCACAGCCGGGGTTTCTGTTACAGCGTTAAACGCATGGATGCTCGCGGTCGTCGCGTTTGTCAGCTGGCTCGTCCATATTTACTCGCAAGGGTATATGGCGGGGGACGAACGGTTTTCGACTTTTTATGCGTACTTAGGGCTGTTTACGTTTGCGATGCTCGGGCTTGTGCTGTCGCCGAACTTGCTGCAGGCGTACATCTTCTGGGAGCTCGTCGGGCTCGGTTCGTTTTTGCTGATCGGTTTTTACTTCTATAAAGAAGAAGCAAAAGCAGCAGCGAAAAAGGCGTTCATTATGACGCGTATCGGCGATGTCGGCTTTTTCATCGGCATAATGCTCTTGTTTTGGCAGACGAAAAGCTTTGATTACGACGACATTTTCCGCGCCGTCGGCGACGGCACACTGTCGCCGGACATGACGACCCTGACGGCTATTCTCATTTTTATTGGCGCCATCGGCAAGTCCGGGCAGTTTCCGCTCCATACGTGGCTCCCGGATGCGATGGAAGGACCGACGCCGGTGTCGGCGCTCATCCATGCCGCGACAATGGTGGCGGCTGGGGTGTACCTCGTTGCTGCGTTGTTCCCGCTCTTTGAGGCAAGCGAAGCGGCCATGATGACCGTGGCTGTGATCGGCGGGGTGACGGCGATTTTCGCCGCGACGATCGGCTTGGTGCAGACGGACATTAAACGGGTTCTTGCCTATTCGACGGTCAGCCAGCTCGGCTATATGATGCTTGCGCTCGGATCCGGCAGTTATGTCGCCGCCATCTTCCATTTAACGACGCACGCCTTTTTCAAAGCGTTGCTCTTTTTGGCCGCCGGCAGCGTCATTCACGCCGTTCATACGCAAAACATTGAAGAGATGGGCGGGCTTTGGCGGCGGCTGCCGTGGACCGCGCCGCTCTTTTTGGTCGGGGCGCTATCGATCAGCGGCGTTCCGCTGTTTGCCGGCTTTTTCAGCAAGGACGAAATTTTAGCGGCGGCTTGGGCGAACGGGCCGGTCGAGCTCTTTTGGCTCGCGGTTGCCGCGGCGCTGCTGACGTCGTTTTATATGTTCCGGCTCTTTTTCCTCGTCTTTGCGGGACCGGCGCGTCACCAAGGCGAGGCGCATGAAGCGCCGGCGTCCATGGTCGGGCCGATGGTGGTGCTCGGCGTGTTGTCGATCGCTTCCGGGTACATTCAAACGCCGTGGTTTGGCTCGTTCCTCGGTGAGTGGCTGACCGATGGGACTTACCATCATGAAGCGGCGCCGGGGTGGCTCGCCGTTGTGGCGACAACTGTGTCGCTTGCCGGGATTCTCCTTGCCTGGCTCATGTACGGAAAGCGGACCGTGCCGCGCGACTGGTTGTCCGCGCGCACGCCGCACGTGTACGAATTGCTGCGCCACCACTATTACATTGACGACCTCTACCGGTGGACGGTTGTAGCGTTTGTGTCATTCCTTAGCCGCCTGTTGGCGTATGTCGACCGCTTCCTTGTCGAAGGGCTCGCCCGGCTGGCTGCCGGCATCGTCGGCACGGCTGCGTCCGCCGGCTCGCGTGGACAAAACGGGCAAGCGCAGACATATGGGGCGGTGACGGTGGCCGGACTGGCCATTTTGGTCGTCATCTTCGCGTTGACAGGGGGGAACTGGCTATGATCTTTTTGTCGCTGCTCGTTTTTTCACCGCTGTTAGGCATCCTTTTGCTGGCGTTTGTCCGCCGGACGGATACGAAAACGATTCAATGGCTTGGCACCGCCGCCACCGTACCGCCGTTATTGTTGGCACTGTTTGCGTTCATCCAGTCATGGCGCGGCTTTCCTCTTGAGCAGCTCGATGAGGCGCGCGATTGGGTGCGGCTCGCCAACCTTCCGTTTTTAACAGACGCGGCGTATGTGATCCGTTATGAGCTTGGCATTGACGGGCTGTCGCTTGTGTTTATCGTCCTGACTGCTGTGTTGGGGACATTGGCCGCTGTCGCGTCCGTGCTGATCAAAACGGAGAAAAAAGGATATTTTATGTGGCTGCTCGCGCTTGAAATTGGCATGCTTGGCGTGTTTGCCGCCGCCAACTTCATCTGGTTTTTCCTCTTCCTCGAAGTGACGCTGGTTGCCATGTTTTTGCTCGTCGGCAAATGGGGCGGGTTTGAGCGCGAACGGGCGGCATACGGCTACTTGCTGTACAATGGGCTCGGCTCGGCGCTGTTGCTGATTGTCATTGCCGTGCTTGTCGCCCGCACCGGAACAGCAAATTTCGCGCTCCTTCATGAAATGTTACATAATCCGGTCGCCCAAGGGCAGCTGATCGCCCCGTTGACGGCAGAAGCGCGTCATTGGCTGCTTGGCGGGTTGCTGTTGGCGTTTGCCGTCAAGCTGCCGGCTGTTCCGCTTCATCGCTGGCTCATCCGCGTTCACGTCGAAGCGCCGCCGCCGGTCGTTATGCTCCACGCCGGAGTGTTGCTGAAAATTGCGGCATACGGGATGATCCGCTTCGGGATCGGCCTGTTTCCGGATGAGTTTCGCACGTTTGCCGGCGCCATTGCGGTGTTGGGGGTCGTCAATGTGCTATACGGAGCGCTGTTGGCGCTCCGGCAGCGCGAGCTGAAACATGTGCTCGCCTATTCGAGCGTATCGCATATGGGGGTCGTGCTCGTCGGTCTTGGCGCGCTCAATGAGGCCGGCATTCAAGGAGCAGTGTTTCAGTCGGTCGCCCACGGGCTGATTGCCGCCTTGTCGTTTTTGCTCGTCGGCGTTCTCGCCAACCGGATCGGAACGACCGACATCAACCGGCTTGGCGGGCTGGCGAAAGCGATGCCGCTTTTTTCCGGGTATTTGCTAACCGCGGCGCTCGCCCTGCTTGGACTGCCGGGGCTTGCCGGATTTGTCGGCGAATTCACTGCTTTTCTCGGACTGTTTGCAACGAAGCCGGCGCTGGCGGCGGCCGGGGCACTCGGGTTGATTTTCGCCGCCGTTTATTCGCTGCGGGCCATTCTTGACATCACGTTTGGCCGCGCCCGCGAACGATATGAATCGGCGTTGGGCCTGCACGGGTCGCAAGAGTCTGCGGCGGGTTTGGGTGAGCCGCGAGGGGATGCAATCGATTTACAAGCGAAAGAAGCCGTGCCGGCGTTCGTCCTCGTCGTCTTGATCGTGGCGGTCGGCGTGTATCCGCAGTTATTGGCCGGGCCGCTTGCCGCCGTGCTGGAGACGATGATGAACGGGTTAGGGGGTTGATCGACATGAACGATGTGTGGCAAGCAAATTGGAGCATGATGACACCCGAATGGATCGTTCTCGCGGCGGCGGTCGTGCTGTTATTGATTGACTTGGCCATGCCGAAGGAGCGAAGCCGCCGCCCGCTCGCCTGGGGCGCAGCGGCGGCAGCTGTGGTCGCATTGGCGGTGACGGCGGCAATGATTCCGGCCGAGCCGGTTTCAATTTTGCACGATACGTTCCGGCTTGATGGCTTTGCGAAAGCGTTCAAGCTCATCTTGCTAGCCGGCGGGGCGCTCGCTCTTCTCCTTGTCGCCGAGTGGGAGCCGAAAGAGGGCGGCCGCTATCGTGGTGAATTTGTCTACATGATGCTGTTTGCTTTGCTTGGGGCGATGATGGTGGCTTCAAGCGGCGATTTGTTGACGCTGTTTGTCAGCATCGAGCTGCTTACGGTCTCGTCCTACATTTTGGCCGGCTTGCGCAAAACGGCAACGGCGTCGAACGAGGCGGCGCTCAAATATGTGATTAACGGCGGCATCGCCACCGCCATCATGCTGTTTGGCATGAGCTATGTATTCGGTTTGACCGGAACGACGAATCTCGGCGATATGGCGCGCCGGCTGCAGGAGACGAACGAGACGTACATGCTCGCTTTGGCCTTCCTTCTGTTGTTGATTGGCGTTTCGTTTAAGCTGGCGACCGTCCCGTTCCATATGTGGGCGCCGGACGTGTACGAAGGGGCGCCCGTTCCGGCGACGGCGTTTTTCAGCGTCGTATCGAAAACAGCCGGCTTCGTTCTCCTTCTCCGCCTGTTTGTGACGATGTTTGCCGCCGCGCCGGCAGAAGGACGGGACCCGTCATCACTCTTGCTGTCGATGCAGCCCGTCATCGCCGTGCTGGCCGGACTGACGATGATCATCGGCAACGTCGTGGCGCTTCGGCAGCGGAGCTTAAAGCGGCTCCTCGCCTACTCGAGCATCGCCCATGCCGGCTACTTGCTCGCCGGGTTTGCCGCGATGTCATGGACGATGATCGATTCGCTTTGGATTTACTTGCTCGCCTATGTGTTTATGAACATTGGAGCGTTTGCCATCGTGGCGCATATCGTCAACGAAACCGGCTCTGATGATTTGGCCGGGCTCGCCGGTTTATACCGGCACCGTCCGCTCTTGGCAGCGGCACTCGGCTTGTTTTTGCTCTCGCTCGCCGGCATTCCGGGGACGGCCGGATTCATCGCCAAGCTCTATTTGTTCATCGGCCTTGTCGTGACCGAACCGGGCCATTACGTGCTGGCTGCGGTGATGGCGATCACGACCGTCATCTCGTACGTGTACTATTTCAACTTGCTCGTTCAGCTCTTTTTCCGCCCGGCTTCTCTCGCGCCATTGCGCCGCTTGCCGGCGGGATTGTCGACCGCTGTGGTCCTTTGCGCGCTCGGAACGCTGGCGGTCGGTTGGGCGCCGGGGCTTGCGTACGATGTGCTCGCCCAATTCGGGCATTTTGGTGATTTTTTGCCGTAACGGTACAATAAGGGGAGAGGAACGCCTCTCCTCTTTTTTGTTAAACAGGGGGTACGGAATTCCTTTATCGAGGGCAACAATGAGAGAAAATGAGGCGGTGGACCTTTTTTCGAGAGAGGGTGTTAGCAGTTAAACCATTTTTATAACGATTTATACAACTCTATGCGTAAATAATAAAATTTTATGGCATTATTTATGTATAGGGTGATTGCGATGGAGGATGACAGTATTGGCAAATGGAGCAAATCTGTCAACGCTGCAACGTAGACATGGAAATGATCGACCAAACAGAGCCAACCAAGCCAAGAAGAGGATAAGGGAGTTAAAAGCTGGAGAAGCGTTTGCACCGATTGCAGCGCCAATGCTCAAGAAAGTATGAAATGAATAAAATTCAAGAGAAAGGTGGTGCAATCCGTTACGTCAAAACACGCAACACGGCAAAACTCGAAAGACAGATGCAGAAGATACGGATTCGATTGGAACATAAACGCGTGGACTACGAAAACCTTGTAGAGTTTTGTAAGTTTTGCGTAACGGTGGAAAGCGGTGATGTCAATCATTGGCCAACAGGCATTGGTTGCGATTATCGTTCATTTGGCGTTTATGGCCGTGACGTGGTGGACGCTCCAAGCGGTGCGGATTGATCTGTTGCTGAAGCCAAACCGCGTCGTCCAAGGGCGGCTGTTGTACATTTTGCTCACGATTGCCATCGGCTCAACGGTCGCGAACTTTTTCCTTGACTATTGGGCATGGTCAACTGATTTGCCGTATTTGTTCCGCGATTGAGGGGAGCGGGTGGTTGGAATCCGCTCAAGCAAAGCCGCCAAAGCCGCTTTTGTCGCATCGTGTCGGCTTATCTTCCGCCCAAGCCCTGTTTTTGTTCCGTTCGCCGCTCCCCTGCATCTGCTCGATCGCCACACTTCCACAAGCGGTGCGCCTTACCGCCTTCTAGTGCCCGCCGCACGCCCGGCCGCGGGCTCCTTCCCCCTTTGTGAGCGGCGTTGCCCGCTCGCTCTTTTTTTATGCATGAAAACGATTTCAAAAATCATCTGTTGTCGATTTTTTTGACGTATGTTCCCTTGCCTGGTGGCAACAATAACAAGTAAGGAGAGGAAGGGAACGAAGATGAGAAAAAAACAGATCAAATGGCTGATGGCGCTCATGCTCACAAGTCTGTTTTTGGCCGCATGGCAGTACCGGACGGAAGGTGCGCGGGGAGACGAATGGTCGGTACCGATGGAAACAATGGCACATACATTAACGCAACACGGTGCCTCACTTGGCCGCTGGGTCATTTACACAAGAGAGTATGCCCACGATATTCAAAATGATGCGGACTTTTTCAAAAAAATGGCCGAACTGAAACAAACGTATCGTTCGTTTCGCTGGTCGTTCAGCCGCACAAGTCATTGGCAAAAAGC
This sequence comes from Geobacillus genomosp. 3, assembly GCF_000445995.2. GTDB lineage: Bacteria > Bacillota > Bacilli > Bacillales > Anoxybacillaceae > Geobacillus. The sequence continues at coordinate 3,268,138 of NC_022080.4, read as the reverse complement.
GATCGGCAAACGCGAACACCCCTTCTTTCAAGAACAAATTCAGCTCGTGATGACCGTCACAAATGGGACGCCGCAAACGTATATCCTCTATGAAGCAACTGGCCCTACATGGAGCCAAACTAGGTGGAAAGAAGCAGCACAACACATTCGAGAAAAGACGAACGGACTATTTGTGAACGATCCTACATTTTATGCTTGTATTGAAGGCGAGTTCAATGGTAATATGAAAGGTGGTTTGTTCAACCAGGCCTCTCAATTGCTGCGAGACTTTCAAGCGACGCCTGTCGAGTGGTTGCGGGAAGAGTCATTTGTCTCCCTGTCTGCATATACTGGGCAGTGGAAGAACGTTCTCCCGGCCGCCAATCACCAGAAGATGAACATGCAACTCGCCTTGAGAGAAAGATTGGGCGGCAAGACGCGCGTCGTTGTTGGAACCCCAATCATTACCATTGAATATTAATATAGAGAAATTGGACGCGGAGGGGAATACCTTGGAAAAGATCATCGTCCGTGGCGGAAACCGGTTGAGCGGCACCGTCAAAGTGGAAGGTGCAAAAAATGCCGTTTTGCCCGTCATCGCTGCCACCTTATTAGCGACTAAAGGAACAAGTACGATTCATGATGTGCCTGCTCTTTCCGATGTATATACAATCAGCGAAGTGCTCCGCTATTTAGGCGCCGATGTGCGCATCGCCGGCAATGCCGTGATGGTCGATGCCACCGGTCCGTTGACGGTGGAAGCGCCGTTTGAATATGTGCGGAAAATGCGCGCTTCCGTGCTCGTGATGGGACCGCTGTTGGCGCGCAACGGCCGAGCCCGTGTTGCGCTGCCGGGCGGTTGTGCCATTGGTTCGCGCCCGATTGATCAACACTTAAAAGGCTTTGAAGCAATGGGCGCCTCCGTGAAAGTCGGCAACGGCTTTATTGATGCAGAAGTGAACGGCCGTCTCCGCGGCGCCAAAGTATATTTGGACTTCCCAAGCGTCGGAGCGACAGAAAATATTATGATGGCAGCCGTGCTCGCGGAAGGCATGACCGTGATTGAAAACTGTGCCAAAGAGCCGGAAATCGTTGATTTGGCGAACTTTTTGAATGCGATGGGTGCCAAGGTGCGGGGCGCCGGCACGGGCACGATCCGTATTGAAGGGGTCGACGAGCTTGTCGGTACGGCGCATACGGTCATCCCGGACCGCATCGAAGCCGGCACGTTTATGGTCGCCGCCGCCATCACGGGCGGCAACGTCCTCGTGCAAGGGGCGGTTCCCGAACATTTAAGCTCACTTATTGCCAAGCTGGAAGAAATGGGCGTGACGGTCATCGAAGAGGAAAACGGCGTGCGTGTCATCGGTCCGGAAACGTTGAAAGCGGCCGATATTAAGACGATGCCATACCCTGGATTTCCGACCGACATGCAGTCGCAAATGATGGCTCTCTTGTTAAAAGCGGAAGGCACCAGCATGATCACGGAGACCGTCTTTGAAAACCGCTTCATGCATGTGGAAGAATTCCGCCGGATGAACGCCGATATTAAAATTGAAGGACGCTCCGTCATTATTAACGGCCCGTGCCAGCTGCAAGGCGCCGAGGTGGCGGCAACGGATTTGCGCGCTGCGGCTGCTTTGATTTTGGCCGGCCTCGCAGCGGACGGCTACACGCGCGTGACCGAGCTGCGCCATCTTGACCGCGGCTATGTCCGCTTCCACGAAAAATTGGCGGCGCTTGGCGCCGATATTGAACGCGTCCGCGAAGAAACGGAACAACTTGACCAAGTCCAAGCGATCGAATGGAACGGATAATGGCGAAAAACGACCGTGAACTACCGTTGGTAGGGAATGGTCGTTTTTTTTGCATTTCCTGGCCGCCCCTTCCTTGGCCAACGTTAGCCCCCGCTTGACCGGCCAATGCCACCCTTCCGCGTTTTGACCGCAAAATCCGCTCGTTCAAGGATGGGAGGGAACGCGAAAGAAAACTGTCATATATACTTGTCCGAGCCCATAACTATAGTAACGAACCGAAGCCATGCAGGCATTGATTCATGATGTCCGCTTGCGCTCGAAAAATGCATATTGGGGGCTCGGCTATGGTGAAACGACTAAAACCAGTAATCGTACTCGCACTATGCCTATTTGTCGCCATCCTCGTCATTCCGGCGGCGCTCGTTCTACCATTTTACGACGGGAAGGTGGCAAAATTGGCCGAACAACTGCACAAGCAAGAACAACTCCAACGTTCGCAGGCAGCCGAAGGGCCGTCCGTTGACGTGGCGGTCTACCGAAGCAAAGAACAACGCGTAGAAAAAATTCCTCTCGAACAATATGTCATTGGCGTTGTAGCGGCGGAAATGCCGGCTGAATTTGAACTCGAGGCGTTAAAGGCACAAGCGCTGACAGCCCGAACGTACATTGTCAAACAGCTGCTTGCCAACCAGCCGTTTCGCCTGCCCGAAGGCGCAAACGTGACAGATACGGTGACACACCAAGTGTATTACAGTGATGACGAACTGCGGAAGCTATGGGGAAGCGACTATGACTGGAAAATGAAAAAAATAACGAAGGCGGTTTTGGATACGCGCGGACAAATTTTAACGTACAACAATGAACCGATCGAGGCGCTCTTTTTTTCCACAAGCAACGGGTATACTGAAAATTCAGAGGCGTATTGGCAAAACGAGTTTCCGTATTTAAAGAGCGTAGCCAGCCCGTGGGATACACAATCGCCGAAGTTTTATCAGCGAAAAACGATGACCGTTGCGGAATTTGAACGGCGTCTTGGCGTAACGCTGTCCGCCGACGGTTCGGTCGGCGTCATTTTATCACGCACGCCCGGCCGCCGCGTCGGTGAAGTGAAAGTTGGCGGCAAGACGTTTACCGGCCGCGAGGTGCGTGAACGGCTCGGCTTGCCGTCAACCGATTTTACGTGGGTGCGGAAAGGCGATGACATCATCATCACGACAAAAGGCTACGGTCATGGCGTCGGCATGAGCCAGTATGGTGCCAACTTTATGGCCCAAGAAGGGAAAACGTACGCCGACATTGTCAAACATTATTACCGCGGCGTCCGCATCTCCTCAGCGACTGCTTTTTTGAATAAGTTGACCGTGAAAAAATAACGGAGCGTCCGCTCCGATTTTTTTTGCATAAAACGAGGCCGAATGTCAAAAAATAAGCAAAAAAATTGTTTGCGGCGTGTATATCTTTTCCTCTTTCTGTTCAAAATGGTTGCTGAGGTGATGAACATGAGAGAGGAACAAAAACAACCGTCGCTGAAGCGTTTCTTTCGCAAACGTTGGGTATTTCCGGCTATTTATCTATCTTGCGCGGCGTTGATTGTCGCCGGCGCGCTCTGGTTCCAGGCGGACAAACAGGAGAACGCGGGCGAAAACGACGTGGCGAAAAACGGCACCGCCGAGCAAGAAAACCCGGCCATTCCGGTCAATGAAGCGGTCGAAAACATCGCGATGCCTGTGCTCGATCCGAACGCAGTACAAGTGAAAACACCGTTCTATGACGAAAAAGCATCGGAACAAGAACAGGAAGCAGCCCTCGTCTTTTATGATCATACGTACCATCCAAACCAAGGGATCGACCTTGTGCGCCAGGACGGCAAAACGTTTGACGTTACGGCTGCATTAAGCGGCACGGTCACGAAAGCGGAAAAAGACCCGATTTTAGGTTACGTGGTGGAAATCAACCATGAACAAGGGGTCACGACCGTCTATCAATCGCTCGCTGACGTGAAAGTGGAAGCAGGCGATACGGTGAAACAAGGCGAAGTGCTTGGCAAGGCAGGGCAAAGCGAATTTAACAAACAAGCGGGCATCCACGTCCACTTTGAAATTCGCAAAGACGGTAAACCGGTCAACCCGATCGACTACGTCGATAAACCGTTGACCGCTTTGACCGACAAAGCCGAAGACAACGCCGGAACGGATAACGCCAACGCAAGCGAAGAGAAGAAAGCGACGCCAAGCGACGAAACAGCGCCGACGCAAGACAACACGGCGAACGAAACGGAACAAACGCCGGCTGACGAAAACACAACGGCGCCAAACGACGACCAACAAGACCAACATGATGACGCGTCTTCCTACAAAACGCCAGACGCCTCGATCGGCATGGCAAGAGCCTAACCGACATAGCGCTTGACAAAGAAAAAGGCCCTCTGTTTGCCAGGACAAACAGAGGGCCTTTTTTCCGTTCAAGGGGGAGCGCAACCGAAAGAAAGAGTTTCCAACGCACCGCTTCAACCGATATAATGATAGAAAAATGGATGCGTAGGCGGGTGACGATGCAGTGAAACTAGACGACATTGACCGCAAAATCCTGGAGATGTTAATTGAAGATGGCCGCATGTCCTATGTCGACATCGGCAAAAAGCTCAACTTATCGCGCGTTGCCGTCCGCGAGCGGGTCAACCAGCTCGTCAAACACGGTGTCATTGAAAAGTTTACCGTTGTCATCAATTCGGAGAAATTCGGCAAACAAGTGTCGGCGTTTTTCGAGGTCGACTGCGAGCCGGCGTATTTGGTCGAAGTGGCGCAAAAGTTGGCGGAGAACCCGAGCGTGGCGAGCTGCTACCAAATGACCGGCCCGAGCACGCTCCATATGCACGTCCTTGTCGAAGACTTTGCCGCCCTGGAAAAATTCATCAACAACGAGCTGTACGCCCTAGAAGGCATCACGAGAGTGGAAAGCCATATTTTGCTGCGCCGCTTCAAGAGCCGGACGGGGTTGAAGTTGTAGCGGCCTCCGGCAACGGAAGAAGCGTCATGGAACAGCGCCCCATAAAGGGGCGTTTTTTATTTGCTATGGATCGAAATCGGTTCGGTTGTTCTTGCATATACGACCGGTATTAGAACCTCCTTCGCGCCGGCGCAGTGGAATTGCCGCCTGCCCGCTTGAGGAAGCTTCGCCCAGCCGCTCCGCAGGCAAGGCCCGAATGTTCTTGCCATCCTGGCGGGCGCCCCGCATCTCTTATTGCAGCGCGTCACGTAAAAATGCATGTTCGGCCAACTAAAAAAATTCACTTTTTTTAGAGAATTATGTAGAAAAATCATTCGAATTCCTATATAATCATAAAAAACGAAATCATGATTAACTTTGTTAAATAATATTATAAATTTGATTAACAAATGTATAAAAAATTCCTTTTTATAAAAACAACAGAAAAGGGGTGAACACGATGGCAGGGATGATTGTCAGAAGATTCCTACAACTTATTTTGTTGTTAATCGGCATCTCCTTTCTCGTCTTTACGAGCATGTACATTGCTCCGGGAGATCCGGCAGCCATTATCGCCGGCCCGACCGCATCGCAGTCTGACATTAACGCCATCCGCGAAGATTTAGGGCTCAACGACCCGTTTCTCGTCCAGTATGGTCGCTACATGAATGGGCTGCTTCATGGCGATCTCGGCTATTCGTACCAAACGAAACAGCCGGTGTGGGATGCGATCGCAACGCGGTTTCCGAACACGCTCAAACTCGCGATTGCCAGCATTATCGTCGCGGTGATCATCGGCGTTGTCGCCGGCATTATTTCTGCCATTCGGCAAAATTCATGGTTTGATGTGTCCAGCACCGTGTTTGCCTTGGCGGGCATTTCGATTCCGAACTTTTGGTTAGGGACTGTGCTCATTTTAATTTTTGCCGTCAACTTGCAGCTGTTGCCGGTCGGCGGGCTGGACCAGCCATTTTACACCGCAGAAGGGCTGAAACAGTTAATATTGCCGGCCATTACGCTCGGAACCGGATCGGCGGCGATGATTGCCAGGATGAGCCGCTCGTCGATGTTGGAAGTCATCCGGGCCGACTTTATCCGGACGGCGCGGGCGAAAGGCTTAAGGGAGCGGACGGTCATTTGGGTGCACGCGCTGCGCAACGCGATGATCCCAGTCATTACCGTCATCGGCTTGAACTTTGGCTTTTTGCTTGGCGGGACGATCATCACGGAGCAAGTTTTCGCCATCAACGGCGTCGGCCGCCTGATGGTGCAAGCCATCGCCGCCAGGGACTTCCCGATGGTGCAAGGCTCCGTCCTGCTCGTCGCTACATTGTTTGTCCTAGTCAACTTGATTGTCGACATTATTTATACGTTGGTCGACCCGCGCATTAGCTACGACTAATCCACTGATAGAGAGGAGGAAAACCGATGGAAACCGGTGCAGCGGTTCAAACCGGCCAGGCGTCGGCCGGGGTTCGACGCAAGAAAGAGAAAATGTATGTCACCACGATCAAGCGGCTGTTGAAAAACAAACTGGCGGTTGTCGGGCTGATCATCATCGTCATTCAAGTGCTGATGGCCATTTTTGCCCCGTGGCTGGCCACCCATGACCCGGTGAAGCAAAACTTGGCGGCTGCCGAGCTGCCTGTCTTCTCCGACGGCCATTGGCTCGGGACCGATAACTACGGACGGGACATTTGGAGCCGCATCGTCTATGGTGCCCGCATTTCTCTCGTTGTCGGCATTGTTTCCGTCAGCTTGGGACTGATCGGCGGGGTGGCGCTCGGATTGCTGGCAGGCTATTACAAAAAGCTTGACGGGCTGATCATGCGGATTGTCGACTTGCTGTTTGCGTTTCCGGGCATTTTGCTCGCCATGCTTATCATCGCGATTTTAGGGACGGGCCTCATCAATGTGGCGATCGCCATCAGCATTTGGTCGATTCCGACGTGCGCCCGCATCGTCCGCGGCAGCGTCTTGTCCGTGAAAAACCGCGAGTACATATTGGCGATGAAAGCGCTCGGGGCCGGCAACGCCCGCATCATCATGAAGCATATTTTGCCGAACTGCCTGGCGCCGATCATCGTTTTCGCGACGATGCGCATGGCGACCGCCATTTTGTCGACCGCTTCGCTCAGCTATCTAGGGCTAGGCGCCCAGCCGCCGACGCCGGAGTGGGGGGCGATGATCGCCGCCGGACAGGCGTTTATGTGGACATCGCCGCATATGACGATCGTCCCAGGCATCGCGATTATGCTTGTCGTCTTTGCTTTTAACGTCGTGGGCGACGGATTGCGCGATGCGCTTGATCCGAACATGGATATCAACTAACTCAACATACCTATTGGGGGGAAAAACAGTGAAAAAGAAGTATTGGTCCTACGGACTGCTCGCTCTTGTCCTTGCTATTTCGATGGCGTTGGCCGGATGTGGAGGCAAGTCGGCTTCCAACAACGCTTCGTCCGGCTCGCAAGGGAAAGGGAACGTCGCCCAAGAGTTGACGTATGCGACAACGTCTGATGTCGTCGGCCTGTCGCCGATTTTAACGAATGACTCCGTATCATCGACAGTGATTGATCAAGTATATGAAACGTTGTTTGTCCGCGACCCGGAAACGATGGAAATTAAGCCGCACTTGGCAGAATCGTACGAAAACCCGGACGATAAAACGTGGGTCATTAAATTGAAACAAGGCATTAAGTTCCACGACGGCACCGACTTCAACGCCGAAGCGGTCAAATATACGTTCGACAAGTTAAGAGATCCGAAAACAGCAGCGCCGCGGGCTTCACTTCTTGAGCCGGTCGAATCGGTGGAAGTGAAGGACGAGTATACGGTTGTCATCAAAACGAAATACCCGTACGGTCCGATGTTGGCTGCTTTAGCACACTCAAATGCTGCGATCGTCAGCCCGACGGCCGACCAAAAGCAAGATTTAATGAAACAGCCAGTCGGCACTGGTCCGTTCAAATTTGTTGAATGGGTGCCGGGGGACCATGTGACGTTAGAGAAGAATGAACAGTATTGGCAAGGGGCGCCGACGCTGGAGAAAGTGACGTTCAAAGTCGTTCCGGAAGTGACGACGGCCATTTCAATGTTGCAAACTGGCCAAGTGCAATTGATCGACAGTATACCGGCTGAACAGCTTTCCCGCATTGAATCGATGAAAAACGTCCAACTGATCAAAAAAGAAGGCACGCCAGTCTATTACTTAGGGTTTAACATGAAAAAGGCGCCGATGAACGAGCTTGCGTTCCGCCAGGCAGTTTCTTACGCCATTAACAAAGACGAGTACATTCAACAGTTAAAAGGCCTCGGCGTGAAATCAAACAGCGTCATCGGCCCGAAAGTGTTCGGCTATGATGAAGCGTCGGAAAATGTCGCCTACACCTACGATCCGGAAAAGGCGAAACAACTCGTTGAGGAACATGGTTATAAAGGAACAACACTTAAAATGCTTGTTCCTAACACACCGGCTCAGATGAAAATGGCTGAGATCGTCCAAGCGCAATTGAAAGAAGTCGGTATTAACGCTGAAATTGAGTCGATGGAGTGGGGGACTTTCCTAGATTCGGCGAGACAAGGGAAGTATGATATTACATTTCTTAGCTGGGCGAACCTCACAGCTGACGGCAGTGAGTTATTTTACCCGAACTTCCATTCAAAAAATGCCGGTGCAACAAACCGGATATTTTACAACAATCCAACCTTCGACAAGCTTGTCGAAGAATCGCGCACCGCTATTGATCCGGAAGTGCGGAAACAAAAGCTGAAAGAGGCAAATGAATTTCTATTGAAAGATGCCGCCGTTGTTGTCATGAACCATGGCGTTGTGACGGCAGCTGTCGACAAATCGGTGAAAGGGTTAGAGATCGATGCCACAGGACAATGGTCGCTCTATCACGTTCATAGAGAGTAGGGGATAGCATGGCTGAAACATTGCTGCGTGTCGAGAACCTTGTCACGACCTTCAGCACGGCGGAGGGAAAACTCTCCGCTGTGCGGGGGGTTTCTTTTTCCGTTCGCAAAGGGGAGACGCTTTGCATTGTCGGTGAGTCGGGATGCGGAAAAAGCATCACCTCGTTATCGATTATGGGCTTGCTTCCGAGCAACGGCGCGATTGAGAGCGGGGCCATTTATTTCGGCGGCCGCGATTTGACGAAACTGTCGAAAGAAGAGCTGCGCCGCATCCGCGGAAACGAAATTTCGATGATTTTCCAAGAGCCGATGACCGCGCTCAACCCGGTGTTTACGATTGGCCACCAGATTCGCGAACCGCTCATGCTCCATCAAAAACTGTCGAAGCGGGAGGCGCACGAGCGGGGCATTGAGTTGCTCAAGCAAGTCGGCATTCCGTTTCCGGAGAGGCGGATGAAGCAATACCCGCACGAGCTAAGCGGCGGGATGAGGCAGCGCGTCATGATCGCTATGGCGCTCGCCTGCCATCCGAGCTTGCTCATCGCCGATGAGCCGACAACCGCCCTTGACGTGACCATTCAAGCGCAAATTCTAGACTTGATGAACGAGCTAAAGCAAAAATTAGACATGGCGGTCATTTTGATCACCCATGACATGGGGGTCGTCGCCGAAATGGCCGACCGGGTGATGGTCATGTACGCGGGGGAAAAAGTCGAGGAAGGCGATGTTGAAGCCATTTTCGCCAACCCGCGCCACCCGTACACAAAAGGGCTGCTGCAATCGGTGCCAAGCGTCGATGATGAAGAGTATGCGCTCGAGCCGATCCCAGGCACGCTGCCAAGTTTAAATGAACAAATTGACGGTTGCCGGTTTCACCCGCGCTGCCCGTTTGCGACCGATCAATGCCGCACCGCGCCGCCGCCCGAGAGAACGATCAGCGCCGGCCATTCCGTCCGTTGCTGGTTAGAGGAGGGAGTTCACCACGATGAGCGAGTCAAAGCAGCCACTTCTTAGACTGGAAGGCGTCAAAAAATATTACCCAATTAGAGGGGGACTCCTGCGGCGTGTCCAAGGCTATGTCAAAGCGGTTGAGAACGTCTCCCTTGACGTGTTTGCCGGAGAAAGCATCGGCATTGTCGGCGAGTCGGGCTGCGGGAAATCGACCCTCGGCCGGACGATTCTCGGTTTAGAAGAGGCAACGGACGGATCGATCTTTTTCCAAGGCGAGGAAATCAGCCGCTTGCCGGAACGGCAACGCAAAAAATGGAAAAAAGAAATGCAGATGGTGTTCCAAGATCCGTATGCCTCGTTGAACCCGCGTCAGCGCGTCGGCCATGCGCTTGAGGAAGCGTTTGTCATCCATACGAGCATGACAAAGGCTGAGCGTGAAGAGCGGGTGTTGCAGCTGCTCCAGGAAGTCGGGCTCCGTCCCGAGCATTACGACCGATACCCGCATGAATTCAGCGGCGGACAGCGGCAGCGGATCGGCATCGCCCGGGCGATCGCCTTGAACCCGTCGCTCGTCATTTGCGACGAGGCTGTTTCCGCTTTGGACGTATCGGTTCAAGCACAAATCATTAAACTGTTAAAAGACATTCAAGAAAAACATGAGCTGACGTATTTGTTCATCTCCCACGATTTAGGGGTCGTTCGTCATTTTTGCAACCGGGTGCTTGTCATGTATTTGGGCCATGCCGTCGAACTTGCGCCGTCGCGGGAGCTGTACGCCAATCCGCTGCACCCGTATACGAAAGCATTATTGTCTGCCATTCCACGGCCGAAACCGGGCGCAAAGCGGGAACGCATTCGTCTTGAAGGGGATTTGCCGAACCCGGCCAATCCGCCCAAAGGCTGCCCATTCCATACGCGCTGTCCGGTGGCTACCGAACGATGCAAACAAGAGCGACCGGAGTGGAAAGAAGCGGCTCCAGGTCATTTTGTCGCTTGCCATGAAGTGAAGTAAGGAGGAACTGCCATGGACTACTTATACCACCCCTACCCATCGCAGCGGATGACGGTGTTTGCGAAAAACGGCGTCGTCGCAACGTCGCAGCCGCTGGCGGCCCAGGCGGGGCTTGACGTGCTGAAAAAGGGCGGCAACGCCATCGATGCCGCCATTGCCGCCGCCGCCTGTCTGACGGTCGTCGAACCGACATCGAACGGCATCGGCGGCGATGCGTTCGCTCTCGTCTGGACGAATGGGAAACTGTACGGGCTGAATGCGAGCGGCTATGCGCCAAAAGCGATCTCGATCGAAGCGTTGAAAGAGCGCGGCTATACCGAGATGCCGAAGTACGGTTTTGCCCCGGTGACGGTGCCGGGCGCGCCGGCGGCGTGGGCAGCGCTGGCGAAGCGCTTCGGCCGCCTGCCGCTTGCCGAAACGCTCGCTCCGGCGATCGCCTATGCGGAAAACGGCTACCCAGTATCGCCGGTGCTGGGCAAATACTGGGCGAACGCTTATCGGGTGTACAAAGAAGCGCTGAACGGGCCGGAGTTCGCCTCGTGGTTTGCGACGTTTGCGCCGGGCGGCCGCGCGCCGAAGATCGGGGAAGTGTGGGCGTCTCCGGACCATGCGGCGACGCTCCGCTCGATTGCCGAAACGGAGGCGGAAAGCTTTTACCGCGGCGAGCTGGCGGAAAAAATCGCCACCTTCTCGAAGCAATACGGCGGCTTTTTGGCGGCGGACGACCTCGCCGAGTACGAACCGGAATGGGTCGAGCCGATCTCCGTCTCCTACCGTGGCTATGAAGTGTGGGAAATTCCGCCGAACGGGCAGGGGCTTGTCGCGTTGATGGCGCTCAACATCATGAACGGGTTTGACGTGCCAAGCGTCCCGGATGTCGAGACGCACCACCGGCAAATCGAGGCGATGAAGCTGGCCTTTGCCGATGGAAAAGCGTACATCGCCGACCGCCGTTATATGAGCTGCAGCCCAGACGAGCTGTTGTCGGAGTCGTTTGCCGCCATGCGCCGGGCGCAAATCGGCGCGGAGGCGCTCACGCCGGAGCCGGGCGCGCCGCCAAAAGGCGGAACGGTCTATTTGGCCGCCGCCGACGGCGACGGGAACATGGTGTCGTTCATCCAAAGCAACTACATGGGCTTCGGCTCCGGCCTCGTCGTCCCAGGCACGGGCATCGCCCTGCACAACCGCGGCCATAACTTTGTCTTCGATGAACGCCATCCGAACGGGCTGGCGCCAAGGAAAAAGCCGTACCATACGATCATCCCCGGCTTTTTGACGAAAGGCGGCACGCCGGTCGGCCCGTTCGGCGTCATGGGCGGATTCATGCAGCCGCAAGGGCATTTGCAAGTGATCATGAACACCGTCGATTTTGCCTTGAACCCGCAAGCGGCGCTCGATGCTCCCCGCTGGCAGTGGACGGAAGGGAAAACCGTGCTCGTCGAGCCGCACTTCCCGCGCCATATCGCCGAAGCGCTCGCCCGCAAAGGGCATGACATCCGCGTGGCGTTAGACGGCGGTCCGTTCGGCCGCGGGCAAATCATTTGGCGCGACCCGCAAACCGGCGTGCTCGCCGCCGGGACGGAGCCGCGCACGGACGGGGCGGTCGCCGCTTGGTGAAATTCAAGATAAAGGAAGGACACCGATGAACCAATGGCATTTGTTTCTCGCCTTTTTCCGCGTCGGCATGCTCGGGTATGGGGGCGGGCCATCCTCGATCCCGCTCGTGCGCGCCGAGGTCGTGACGAAATACCGGTGGATGACCGATGAAGAGTTCGCGGAAATTCTCGCCATTGCCAACGCCTTGCCCGGCCCGATCGCGACGAAGCTCGCCGGTTATATCGGCCATCGCGTCGGCGGTCCGCTCGGGCTCGTGAACGCCGTCTTGGCAACAACCGCGCCAACCGTTGTGTTGATGATCGTGCTGTTGGCTGTGCTGTCCTCGTTCAAAGATACGCCATGGGTGGCCGGGATGACAAAAGCGGTAATGCCGGTCGTAGCGGTCATGTTGGCGGAAATGACGTGGCAGTTTGCCAAGCAGGCGCGCGCGGCCCTCGGCATCGGGCCGGCTGCGTTGCTGCTTGTCGCCTGCTTTGTCGCCTTGCAGTGGCTCGGGCTCCATCCGGCGCTGATTGTCGCCATTTTGCTGGCGGCGGCGTTTGTCGGGCGGGGAAAACGGGAAGCGGCGAACGGGAACGAGCGCGGTGAAAGGAGGGCGTCACCATGATTTATTGGCATTTGTTTCTCGCCTTTTTTTGGCCCGGCATTTTAGGCTATGGCGGCGGCCCGGCGTCCATCCCGCTTGTGGAGCACGAAGTCGTCGACCGCTATCAGTGGATGACGGTCAACGAATTCAGTGAAGTGCTAGCGATCGGCAACTCGCTTCCCGGCCCGATCGCCACGAAAATGGCCGGCTATATCGGCTACGAACAAGCGGGCGTCCTTGGCGCCGCCGTCGCCGTGTTTGCGAGCGTCGCCCCGTCGCTTATGTTGCTGCTGGCTCTTTTGCAGCTGCTGTACAAATGGAAAGATGCGCCGCAAGTGAAGCGCCTTACCGCCTACATCCGCCCGGCGATCGCCGTCATGCTTGGGATCATGGCCATCGACTTTTTCCGTGAATCGTACGAAGGGGCCGGGCTTGTCCAAACGGTGTTTCTCGCCGCCGCGAGCGCCTTGTTAATGTTCGGCAAATGGCGCATCCATCCGGCGTACGTCATCGCCTTGGCGCTCGTGTACGGGGCGGTGTTTCTCTCGTCATGAATGGTCTCTATGGCTAAAGAAGGGAGGGATGCTTCTGCATCGTGACGGAAACATCCCTCGTTTCGTCATGGTTCCCGTTGGCAGCCGAACGGGCGGGCTGTTGGCCAACGCGAAACGGGCGGCGTTTGGCATGCGCCGCATGCGGCGGCTCCCGTTCACCCGAAGCCTCATTGCACCGTAAACGTCACTTTCGCCCGGGCGTGTGGCCAGTTTTTGTCGGCGAGCCACCACTCGAGCGTATACGTTCCAGGCTCCAGGCCGCGGAACGTCTCCTGGAACGACAGCTCTTCCCCTTGTTTTAACGTCCGCTCTTCGTAAATTTGCGCAAACATTTTCCCTTCGCTGTACTGCTTCACCTTTTGGCCATCGCGGTACAAAATGTAGTCATACTTTTTCGAGCTCGTAAACGTCACCGTTTGCACGCGCTCCGTTTGGTTTTTGACCGTAAACGTAAACACGTAAGCATCGTTTTGCGTTTCGTACGTGAGCGACGGCTCCAACGTTCCGGCGATGATCCCTTTCCCGCCGGCGGGGGCCGGTTTGCCCGCCGGAGCGGGGCCAAGCAAGTCGTCTTTCGCCTGCGGGCGCTCGCCGCCGCTGCTATACATAAACAGCGCGCTCGCCGCCGCCATCCCGGCCAACACGGCTGCGACGCCGATCATTTTTCCTTTGCCCATCCCAACTCCTCCTTTTTTCCTCTCTATACGTATAGTCGTTTCCCATTTCCCCTCCGTTACAAACCGCAAAAAATTGTGAAAAAACGGTTGTCCGCCTTGATATTTCTGGTATATATACCCGTTTTGTCTAATAAAATGTTACAAATTGAACAGCAATGAGAGTGGTTGAGGTGGGGATCGTTCACAACCGGCAAGCGACGCGGCGAAGATGCTTCTGAGACATCCAACGAAAGCGGCGCTCATCAGTGGCAAGACGAGTCTCATTTCACACTTCTCACTTCTCACATCCAACTTAGGGAGGGCGAGTGGTGTGCACGATTACATCAAAGAGCGTACGATCAAGATTGGCAAGTATATCGTGGAGACGAGGAAAACCGTTCGCGTCATCGCGAAAGAGTTTGGCGTGTCGAAAAGCACTGTGCATAAAGACTTGACTGAGCGGCTGCCGGAAATCAACCCGGAGCTGGCCCAAGAAGTAAAACAAATTCTCGATTACCATAAATCGATCCGCCATTTGCGCGGCGGTGAAGCGACGAAGAAAAAGTACAAAAAACAGGCCGTGAAAAACAATTAACTTTTTCCTTGCCATCTGCCGTTGGCAGTATCATTCCGGTCGCGGAATATGGTAAAATAACCAATTAGGAATGATTTCAGGGCAGAGGCAAGGAGGAGCAATGTATGTTTTCACGAGATATCGGCATTGACCTAGGCACGGCGAACGTCCTCATTTTCGTCAAAGGCAAAGGCATTGTGCTCAATGAGCCGTCCGTCGTGGCGATCGATAAAAACACGAACAAAGTGCTGGCAGTCGGCGAAGAAGCACGACGAATGGTCGGACGTACTCCTGGGAATATTGTTGCCATTCGGCCGCTCAAAGACGGCGTCATCGCCGACTTTGACATTACGGAAGCGATGCTGAAGCATTTCTTAAGCAAGCTCGACCTAAAAGGCTTTTTCGCCAAACCGCGCATTTTAATCTGTTGCCCGACAAACACGACATCGGTCGAACGGAAAGCGATCAAAGAGGCGGCAGAAAAAAGCGGCGGCAAAAAAGTGTACTTAGAGGAAGAGCCGAAAGTCGCAGCCATTGGCGCCGGAATGGACATTTTCCAGCCGTGCGGAAACATGGTCGTCGATATTGGCGGTGGCACGACCGATGTCGCAGTTCTCTCGATGGGGGACATTGTCACCGCCTCTTCCATTAAAATGGCCGGGGACAAGTTCGACATGGAAATTTTAAACTACATTAAGCGCGAATATAAGCTGCTTATCGGGGAACGAACGGCCGAGGAGATTAAAATCAAAGTCGCAACGGTATTCCCAGGCGCACGGGCCGAGGAAATCGACGTCCGCGGCCGCGATCTCGTCACCGGGTTGCCGCGCACGATCACCGTCCGCTCCGAAGAAATCGAACGGGCGCTTCGCGAGCCGGTGTCATTGATTGTACAAGCTGCGAAAAGCGTGCTCGAGCGCACGCCGCCGGAACTGTCGGCCGACATTATCGACCGCGGCGTCATTTTAACGGGCGGCGGCGCCCTCCTGCACGGCGTCGATCAGCTGCTTGCCGAAGAGCTGAAGCTGCCGGTGTTCATCGCTGAAAATCCGATGGACTGCGTCGCCATCGGCACCGGGCTGATGCTTGAGAACATCGACCGCGCGCCGAAATCGCAGTTGGTGTAAAAAAGGAAAAGCGGGGGATGCGGCTGCTGCCCCCGCCCGCCTATAATGGAACTAACGAAGCCGCTCGCCCAAGCCGGCCGCGGCTTTTTGCAACGAATTTTCGTGGACAAGCGAGGTGGCTGCCATGCTAAGAGGATTGTATACCGCCGCCGGCGGCATGCTCGCCCAGCAGCGGCGCGTCGAGATGCTGACCAACAACTTGGCGAACGCCGAGACGCCGGGGTACAAAGCCGACGCGGCCGCGATGAGAGCGTTTCCGGAACTGCTCATGACCCGGCTTGAGGATGCGTCCTTGCCGTCGGCCCCGCCGCGCGCCGTTCCGACGCAAACGGTGATCGGGCCGCTGAACACGGGCGTCTATATGCAAGAACTCATCCCGAACTTTCGGCAAGGGGACGTGAACGAGACCGGGCTCGCGACCGATGTCGCCATCGTGGACGGACAAGTGCCCGCCGACCCGGAAAGCGGGCGGCGGGGCGCGCTTTTGTTTGCCGTCGAAAACGGTCAAGGCGACATCCGGTACACGCGCAACGGCCATTTCACCGTGAGCCCGGACGGCTATTTCACTACGCAAGACGGCTGGTATGTGCTCGATGACAACGGCGGGCGCATTGCCGTTCCGAACGAAACGTTCACCGTCCGCGACGACGGGACGATCATCGCCGAAAACCGGGAAATCGCCCGCCTCGGCGTCGTCTTCGCCGCCGATCCGCAAACGCTTGTGAAAGAAGGAAACGGCCTGTTCCGCAGCACGGCAGGCCCGCTGCCGCAGGCGCCCGGCAATGTGACGTACACGGTGAAACAACGCTTTCTCGAGCGGTCAAACGTCGACATTGAGCGCGCGATGACCGATTTGTTGGCCGCCTATCGGGCCTTTGAAGCGAACCAAAAGATCATCCAAGCGTACGACCGCAGTTTGGACAAGGCCGTCAACGAAGTCGGCCGCCTGAAATGATGACGAAAGGGGGACAAGCCCGTGCTCCGCTCCATGCTTACCGCCGCCAACACAATGAACGCCTTGCAGCAGCGGCTCGATACGATCAGCCACAACATCGCCAACAGCAACACCGTCGGCTTTAAACGGAGCGAGGCGAGCTTCGCTGAGCTCCTAACCGAGCAAGTCGACCGCCTGCCTGATGACGGAGCGCCGCGCCAAACGCCGCCTGGCGTGCGCTACGGCAACGGGGCGCGCCTCGCCTCGACGATGCTCGTACTCGCGCAAGGGGCGCTCATCGAGACCGGCCGCGCGCTTGACGTCGCCTTCACCGCCGCCAATCAATGGTTCCGCGTTCGCCTTACCGGCCAAAACGGGGACGAAACGGTCGGCTACACCCGGGCGGGCAATTTTTCTTTCACGCCTTCCGCCGGCCGCCTCGCTCTAGTCACGAGCGACGGCCGTCCCGTGCTCGATGAAACGAACGCACCGGTCGAGCTCCCGGCCGGCACGAACCGCATCGAGCTGTCCCCGACCGGGACGCTGACCGCCATCGATGCGAGCGGCGCCATCGTCGCCCGCGTCAATCTTGGCGTCACCGCCATTGACCGGCCGCAGCTTCTCGAAGCGCAAGGCGACAACGTCTTCACCTTGCCGGCCGTCCCCGGCGCCGCGCGGGAATTGAATGGCGCCTTGCGCAACGACATCGCCATAAAACAAGGGGCTCTCGAGCAATCGAACGTCGACCTCGGCGAGGAATTGACCGGCATGATCGCGACCAACCGCGCCTACCAGCTGAACGCCCGCGCCGTTTCCATTTCCGAACAGATGCTCGGGCTTATCAACAACTTGCGCTCCTCATAAGGAGAGATCACCATGAGCAATGAAACGAAAAACGAACCGCTCTCCCGCGTCGCGCGGCGAAAGCAGCGGGAACAGCAACGCTCCGCCGCCAGCCCGCACGACAGCGGCGCGGCCGCTGCCTTGCCGGAAGAGCAACCGGCGGACAAAGCGCACGAACCGCCATCCGAGGCTGGTGGCGCCAAGCCGCGCCGTTTCGCGCGCACGCGACTCATCCCGATCTGGCTTCGTCTCATCATCGTCGCCGCCTTGATGGCCTTAAGCCTCACCGTCGGCGCCATCATCGGCTACAGCGCCATCGGCGACGGGGCGTGGCTTGACGTATTCCGCCCGTCGACGTGGCAGCACATTGTTGACGTTGTTGAAAAAGGGACATAAGAGGATCTTGCGGCGTCACCGTTTTGATGCTAATGAAAAGGAGTGTTTCCATGCTTGACATCCAACAAATCCAGGCGATCATCCCGCACCGCTATCCGTTTTTGCTTGTCGACCGCATCGTTGAAATCGAAGAAGGAAAGCGCGCCGTCGGCATCAAAAACGTGAGCGCCAACGAAGCGGTTTTCGCCGGCCACTTCCCCGAATACCCGGTCATGCCGGGCGTCTTGATCGTCGAGGCGCTCGCCCAAGTCGGCGCCGTCGTCCTCCTGCAAAGCGAGGACAACCGCGGCCGCCTCGCTTTTTTCGCCGGCATCGACAACTGCCGCTTTAAGCGGCAAGTGAAACCAGGCGACCAAATTCGCCTTGAAGTCGAAATTCTCCGCGCCCGCGGCGCCATCGGCAAAGGCAAAGGCACCGCCACCGTCGACGGCGAACTCGTCTGCGAAACAGAGCTCATGTTCGCCCTCGGCGAGAAAACAAACGGCTGACCCACGCGCGCCCCTCTGTGGGCGCGTATATTCATTCCTCTAACCGCCACCTCCGCATTTGTTTCACCACCGATGTATGAAATGCGCTCTTCTGGGAAAGATAAACAAGGACCGGTCTTACATAAGGTCACAACAACACGAAGAAAGGAGAAGGTGCCATGAAAAACAAAACGCTGCTGTTCAAACTGTTCAGCGCCGTCGTCGCCCTCTTTTTAGCGGCCGGATGCAACGGCGACAATGACAACGACAATCCGCCGCCGCCAAACAACGAACAAAACGATGCCAATGACAACGATGACAACGGCGTCAATGACATGGACATGAACCCGGCCGATGACATCAACCAAGACGATAACGCCGACAACGACGTTGTGCCGGGGGACAATAACAACGGCGACCTTGTCCCGGGCGACAACGGTGACAACGACTTGGCGCCGGGCAACGACGTGGGCGACGATGAAAACGACCGGAACCCGGACCCGGAAGACCCGATTGAAGACCCGCAAGACGCCAACGACCGGGATAATAAAGACGAATAACGACAAAAGGCTGCCTGCCTGGGCGGCCTTTTTAAATTGGGGAAATTTAGTACTGATTTCGGCTAGATATGTCTTCATATATTCGCTATAATGGGAATGGTTCGTCCGCTGTCGAATCATGCGGGCGGGTGATGATAGGGGGGGTACACAATGGAAGAAACAATCAGCCTGCGCGAACTGTTCGAAACGTTGCGCAAACGGCTTTGGCTTATTGTCTTGATCACCGCGCTGGCGACCGTTGTAAGCGGTGTGGTCAGCTATTTTCTATTAACGCCAATCTACCAGGCATCGACACAAATTCTCGTCAACCAGGCGAAATCTGAGCAGCAATTCTACAACTTCAACGAAATCCAGACGAACGTGCAGCTCATCAACACGTACAGCGTCATCATCAAAAGCCCAACCATTTTGGAAAAAGTGAAAAACGAATTAAACCTTGACCAGACGCTCGACGAGCTGAACGGACAAATCCAAGTCTCAAGCGAAAAAGACTCGCAAGTGTTCTCCGTCACCGTCCAAGATCCCGATCCGGCCATGGCGGCGAACATCGCCAACAAAACAGCCGAAGTGTTCAAAAACGAAATCGTCAAAATCATGAACATCGACAACGTGACGATTCTCTCGAAAGCGGAAGTGAAAGAAAACCAAACCCCAGTCAAACCGAAGCCATTGCTGAACATGGCCATCGCCTTTGTCGTCGGCCTCATGACCGGCGTCGGGATTGCCTTCCTGCTCGAGTACTTGGACAACACGATCAAAACCGAAGCTGACGTCGAAAAACATCTCGGCTTGCCGGTGCTCGGGGCAGTAAGCATGATGAATCCAAAACAAACGGAAGCAAAAGGGAAGCCATCCGTCATGAAGACAAGAGGTGAAACCATTGGCTCGTAGCAACCGTCAACAATTCAAACGATTGGAACGAAGCTTAATTACAGCGGAAGATCCAAAATCGCCCGTTGCCGAGCAGTACCGGACGATTCGGACGAACATTCAGTTTTCGTTCGTCGATCAGCCGCTTCGTTCGTTTATCGTCACCTCGACGGGCAGCGGCGAAGGAAAATCGACAACGGCCGCCAACTTAGCTGTCGTGTTCGCCCAACAAGGAAAAAAGACATTGCTCATTGACGCCGACTTGCGCAAACCGACGGTCCATTACACCTTCCGGTTAAACAACTACATGGGATTAACGAACGTTTTGACGGGCTCGGCGCCGCTGTTGCCGACGTGCCAGGAGACCGAGATCGACCATTTGTCGATCTTAACCTCCGGCCCGATCCCGCCGAATCCGGCCGAGCTCCTTAGCTCGAACGCAATGGCCCAATGCCTTAAACAATTGTACGAGACGTTCGATCTTGTCATCTTCGACACCCCACCTGTCTTGGCGGTAACGGACGCACAAGTGCTGGCCAACCAATGCGACGGCACCGTCCTCGTCATCGAAAGCGGACGAACGGAAATTGAGGCGGCCGTCAAGGCGAAAGAGCTGCTCGAAGCCGCGAACGCCAAGCTGCTCGGCGTCGTCTTGAACAAGCGGAAACATCGCGACGGCGGGTATTATTATTACTACCAATACAAGTAACAACGAACGGCTTCCCCAACGCGTGGGAAGCCGTTCATGCGATAGAGAAACGAAGGGGGAGAGAACGGTTGAAAAACGTTGTGTTGATTGTCATTGTCGCCGCAGCCTGCCTCACTTTGATCGTCGCGAGCCATTTCTACTGGGAACAAAATATCGCCGCGGTAGTAAAAGAGGCGCGCGCCAAAATGGAAACGACGTCCAAACAAGACGAAATGGCCCATAAAGCAGAAACGGTGCTCGCCCGCGCCAAGCAACTGCCCGCCGCAGCACAACATGTCATGAAACAGGTGGTCAACGAAAACCGCCCGATCCGCCTCGTGATCGCCGGTTCGGAGTCCACCCCGGAGAAAGGCGGTTGGCCTGATTTATTCAAACAAGCCCTCGACGAAGCATACGGAAAGGGCGTGTTCGATATCACTGTCCATGAATATGAAGGGTTCACCACAGCCGATGCCGACGAACAGCGCATCGCCGCCGACTGGGCGGAGGAACAACCCGATCTTGTGTTGCTAGAACCATTTCTCTTAAACGACAACGGAGTCGTCACGATCGACGATTCGCTCGAACATATTCAAGCGATGATCGGGCAACTGAAAAATGCGGCCCCGAACGCGGTCGTGATGTTGCAGCCGCCGAACCCGATTTACAACGCTACATACTATCCAGAACAAGTCGAAGAACTCGAAGCGTTCGCCAAAGAGAACGGCTACCCTTACATCAACCATTGGCCCGCGTGGCCCGACAATCAAAGCGAAGAACTAAATAAATACATCGACCCAGAAAGCGACCTCCCGACCGCGGAAGGCGCCAAACGGTGGGCGGACGCGCTCGCCGAGCATTTCATCGCCCAATAAAACACGCGCACCTCAATCGGGTGCGCGTTCCGTTTACCGCGACGCTGTCGCCGACAGCTCTAAATGTTCTTTCAACTCATTCGAAATCGCCGTTCGCTCGCTATCCGGCACGATTAGGTAATACGTGCCGTTCATTTTCGTCCCTTGGCCGGTAATGTGCAGCTGCTTAATTTGCTTGCGGGCGTCTTTGTAATTCTCTTGGATGTCTTTCATTTCCTCAAATGTTAAGTTCGTCTTAATGTTTTTCCCGATCGCCGCGAGCACATCGCTATAGTTCGTGAGCGATGAGAAGCTCGCCCCTTTCTCAATAATGGCTTGAATGATTTGTTTCTGGCGGTCTTGGCGCCCGAAATCGCCGCGCGGGTCGTCATAACGCATGCGCGAATATTTCAGCGCCTCTGCCCCGTTTAGCGTAATTTCCCCTTTCGGGAAGTACGTTCCTTCATACGTAAAGGCAAACGGGTTGTTCACTGTCACCCCGCCAACGGCATCCACGATATCGCGGAAGCTTTCCATATTGACTTTAATGTAATAGTCGATCGGAATATCTAAGAAATGCTCGACCGTCGCCATCGTCATCTCCACTCCGCCAAAGGCGTATGAGTGGTTGATTTTATCTTTCGTCCCTTTCCCGACGATCTCTGTTCTCGTATCGCGCGGCACGCTCACCATCTCAATCGACTGCTTGTTCGGGTTCACCGTCATGACGATGAGCGTATCGGCGCGCCCTTTATCCCCTTTGCGTTCATCGACGCCGATCAACAAGATCGAGATCGGCGTTTTCCGTTCGAACGACACTTCTTCTTGGCGCTTCTCCGACTTCCAGTTTACTTGTTCATGCATCTCATTGGCCGTTTGTTTCACATGATGGTAAACGGAATAGGCAAACACTCCTACCCCGGCAAGCAACACAACGAACAGCCCCGCCAGCCAGCGGATCCATTTCTTCTTTTTTCGCCGTTTTGTTCGCATCGGTACTCTTCCTTTATCATAAAAAATGTCTCACAACACTTCGATTATAGACCGTTTTGCCTCAGAAAACAACTGGAAGACAAGCAGAACGGTTGCCACTCCTATCCTCAACCGGTGGAATTTTATTTCCACTTCGACAACATTCGACAGTTTCCAACCATTGATAGCCCGTTTTTCCTATGTTACCATAATAGTTGTTTAGTAGAACGAAAAAGCGAGGAGGAGTGACGATGATCGACATTCATAGCCACGTTTTACCAGGTGTTGACGATGGAGCGTCGACAATGGAAGACGCCATCGCCATGGCGCAAGCGGCAGCCAGCGAAGGGATTGCGACGATCATCGCCACTCCCCATCACCGAAATGGGGCCTATGACAACCCGAAATCGTCCGTCTTGCCATTGGCGGCGGAGCTGAACGACGAATTGAAACGGCGCGGCATCGCCTTGACCGTCCTGCCAGGCCAGGAAGTGCGCCTGCACGGCGACCTTTTGGATGGCTTCCGTCGGCACGAGGTGATGACGCTTGCCGATACACCGTATATCTTAATCGAATTTCCGCCCGATCACGTGCCGAAATACGCCGAACAGCTGCTCTTTGACATGCAAGTGAATGGGCTCATCCCGATCATCGCCCACCCGGAGCGAAACGCCGAAATCATCGAGCAGCCCGAGCGATTGTACCAGCTCGTCAAGCGCGGCGCCCTGGCCCAGCTGACCGCTTCGAGCGTCACCGGCCATTTCGGCAAGAAAATCAAAACGTTCTCGTTCCAACTGATCGAGGCGAACTTGGCCCATTTCATCGCCTCGGACGCTCATAACGTAAAAACTCGCCCGTTTCGCCTGCGCCAGGCGTACGACGCCATTCGCAATGAATACGGCACCGACATGGTCTACTACTTCCAAGAAAACGCCGAGCTGCTCATCCGCGGCCAGGCTGTCTTCCGAGACGAGCCAGAACGGGTGAAAAAGAAAAAGTTCCTTGGTCTCTTTTGAAAGCGATCAGTCGCATGGTATAACAAGTATGGGAAATGCTTCTTTTCTTTTTGCCTTTTCTTTGTCGAAACAAGGTAAAATTCTTAGGGAACGATCGACAATGATGTCGAAGGGCAGCGAAAGCTTGTGCCCGATATGGAGATCGGCTCTTTCTTTAAGACGATTGGATTCGCACGGCTAGAGGCATCGCGGCGGTTTCTCGTGTCTTAAAGATAGGCCGTTTTCTTCATTCTTTGTTTCGGTGATGTCTCCTTACCGTTATCAACGGAGGCACTCGGCCATGCCGTGGGTGGGGACGATGACGGTCCCGGCACCTTAGACGCCCGTCGTCAAGGGTGTGGCGTGAGGGCGGGTTAGATGCCCGATTTTTCACTCGTTTTTATCTAATTCAGTGATTATGAGTCAGGCGTATCGTTTATAATAGAAAGATAGAGGATCC
This sequence comes from Geobacillus genomosp. 3, assembly GCF_000445995.2. Lineage (GTDB taxonomy): Bacteria > Bacillota > Bacilli > Bacillales > Anoxybacillaceae > Geobacillus. The sequence continues at coordinate 3,244,383 of NC_022080.4, read as the reverse complement.
GTAATCTGTGAAAAGAGGCGATACGCGCATGGAACAAACTTGGGCGTTAAAGGTTGAGCGATTTGGAAAGATCAAACAGGGGGAAATCGATATTGCCCCGTTGATGTTGTTTGTCGGCGACAACAACAGTGGGAAAAGCTATCTGATGTCGCTTCTTTGGGGGGTGTTGTCCGAGGGGCGCAAGCTGTTTCCAAAAGACCCTCCGAACACGTCCACGTACAAGGAAATCGATCGCTTTCTTGAATCGTCTATCGGCGATGACTGCCTCATCCAAGACCGTGAAGCGCAACTGTTTGTCCAATGGTTTAATGATGTTCTCAGAAACAAAAAAAGCGAGTTGGTTAGAACGATTTTTCGGCGCAAAATCCCGATCGGTTCGTTAAGCATCGAGCGGTACCGCCGTTCTGAACCGCTGCGAATCATCTTTGAAAAGAAAGATTCGCTCCAAGGCGCTCGTTTTTCGACGGGGAAACACTATATTCGCATCCCGTATACGGATCGAAGCAAGGGACAAGCGACAGAGCGGTATCGCATGGCTCAATACATTACGTGGAATTTGCTGATGGATGGACTTACATCGCCGTTTTACCCACCATCCAGACAAGGCGGCATCCAAGGGCGGGCCATTGGCGAAGCGCTGTATTTGCCCGCTTCGAGAACAGGGTTCATGTTGTCTTACAAGGCGCTGGTGCAAGAGATGATGGAACGGATGATCAACGAAGAACATGAGGAACCATCCCTTGACTTCACGTTGCCTGTCTATCGATTCTTGCAAGCGTTGTTGCGTTTGGAGGAAAGCGGACAGTCGAAATATGCGGACATCGGACGATTTATTGAAACCGAGATTGCCAACGGAACCATGGACCAAGAAAAAGGACCGATTCCATCGTTCTACTATTGCCCACAAGGCAAACAAGAGCGCTTGCCGTTATACGTCACATCGTCGCTTGTGACTGAACTGTCGCCGCTCATTTTGTTTTTAAAATCAAAAGCAACGTACCGTTCGCTCTTTTTTGAAGAGGCAGAAGCGCATCTGCATCCACGCGTCCAGCGCATATTAGCGACAGCGCTTGTCAAGTTGGCCAACCGAGGCATGCCGGTGTGGTTGACCACCCATAGCGATATTTTGTTCCAACAGGTGAACAATTTGATCAAACTTCACCAGCATCCAAAGAGAGAACAGTTGATGAAAACGTATGGCTATGTCGATGAGGACGCGATTGATCCGAAAAAGGTGAGGGCGTACCAGTTCCGCATGCAAGGCCAAGACACGATCATCACGCCGCTCATTCCGACCGAAAACGGCTTTCCGGCGGAAACGTTCAATGAAGTTTTGGGGCATGAAGTTCCTCATCAACGCATTCCACTGAATGACTCCGGACAAGGAGAATACACGTTGTAACGTTTCCCTGCCGCGCCATGCTATAATGGCGTCAAGGAGGTGAAGCCATGAGCCAAGAGCTGAAAGAATTGCTTCGTTCCGTCTTGCAAGAAGAACTGAAACCAGTCCACGACAGGCTCGAACGGTTGGAAGGCGCAGTCGGGCACATTCGTCAAGACGTATCGCAGCTGCAGCAAGACGTATCACAACTTCAGAAGGATGTCACCCAGCTGCAACAAGGCCAACAAACACTAGAACACGAGATGGCCGGCATGAAGCAAATGCAAGAGCGAATCCTCGAAGAGCTGCGCATTTCCAAACACAATCAATCCCTCATTTTAAACGATGTCACGGGCATCAGAAAATCCGTCGATGTCACCGTCTCGTACTTGCAGCGCCGATCCGATGTGATGTTCGACAAACTGATCGATCATGAAAAAGAAATCTTGAATCTGAAATCAAAAATGCCAAACTAAGTCCCGAAAAGGGGCTGTTTTTTATGCCCATATGCATCGGCGCATCGGCGCAGCTGCGGTTGCACCGATGCGCGGGGGCATAGGGGCCAACTATACATAGGGGGTTACGTACCACATGAAAAAAGTACGCAAAGCGATCATTCCCGCAGCGGGGCTCGGCACAAGATTTTTGCCGGCAACGAAAGCGATGCCGAAAGAAATGCTCCCGATCGTCGATAAACCAACGATTCAATACATCGTTGAAGAAGCGATTGCATCCGGCATTGAAGATATTATTATCGTCACAGGAAAAGGAAAACGTGCGATCGAGGATCATTTCGACAACGCTTTTGAACTGGAACAGCTGTTAAAGCAAAAAGGCAAATTCGATTTGCTGGAAAAAGTGAAAGAACCATCGAAAGTCGACATTCACTACATACGCCAAAAAGAACCGAAAGGGCTCGGCCACGCCGTCTGGTGCGCCCGCAACTTCATCGGCGACGAACCGTTTGCGGTTCTTCTTGGCGATGATATCGTCCAAGCGGAAACACCGTGCTTAAAACAGCTCATTGACCAATACGAGCAAACGTTCAGCTCGGTCATCGGCGTCAAGCGGGTTCCTGACAACGAAACGCACCGCTACGGCATCATCGACCCGCTTGAACAGCACGGACGCCGCTACCAAGTCCGCCAATTCGTCGAAAAACCAGCGCCAGGCACCGCGCCATCGAACTTAGCGATCATGGGACGATACATACTCACGCCGGAAATCTTCTTATTCCTTGAAAAACAAGAAGCCGGCGCCGGCGGCGAAATCCAGCTCACCGACGCGATTCAAAAGCTGAACGAAATCCAGCGCGTCTTCGCCTACGAATTCGAAGGCAAGCGCTACGACGTCGGAGAAAAGATCGGATTTATTAAGACGACGATTGAGTTTGCGTTGCAACGTGATGAATTAAGGGACGATTTACTCGCATTTATGGAGAAAATTATTGCGGAAACAAAACAAAATACGAATGCATCATAACGAGCCATGGCGAACATGGCTCGTTATCTATTATACGAAGGGAGACGCAGTGCGTTGGCATATCGAAAACGATTAACGTTTTTAATGGTATTGGACTCATTGATCGTGTTAACGGCGATTTACGTCAGCTTGTTTACGCTTCATCCAGGAATACAAATATGGAAGTATAAATCGGTTCTTTTATCGGCGCTGACGCTGCTTGTCAGCCATCATTTCTTTGCGTTTATATACCGTTTGTATCAAAAAGCGTGGGAGTACGCAAGCATTGGCGAATTAACGGCCATTATCAAGGCGGTTACCTTTTCGATTATTACAACGGCTATCGTGCAGTTTGCTGTCTTTCAAGATATTTACGTCCGCGCGTTGATGATTACATGGATGATCCATATTATTCTCATCGGTGGATCGCGGTTTGTCTGGAGAGTGTTCCGCGACCGTTACATAAAACCAAACGCGAATAAACGGCGGACGCTGATTATCGGAGCGGGATCCGCAGGAATGATGGTCGCGCGGCAGTTAGTGAACAATCCGGATGCGGAACTGAGACCGATTGCCTTTATTGACGATGATCTGAACAAGCAAAAACTGCAGTTTTTCAACATTCCGGTTGTCGGAACAACAAAAGACATTGAAGATGTTGTGCGCGCGTTACGCATTGAGCACATTATTATCGCGATTCCATCGTTAACGAAAAAACAGCTGAACCGGATTTTTGAACAGTGCGCGAAAACAAACGCAAAAACGCAAATCGTCCCAAAACTTGAGGATATCGTGACAGGAAAAGTGTCCGTGAGCCAATTCCGCGATGTGCAAGTGGAAGACTTGCTCGGCCGCGAACCGGTCGAACTCGATATCGAAAGCATTTCCAGCTATATCGAAAACAAAGTCATTTTAGTCACCGGAGCCGGCGGTTCGATCGGCTCGGAAATTTGCCGGCAAGTATGCCAGTTTAACCCGAAGAAAATCGTCCTGCTCGGCCACGGCGAAAACAGCATTTATCAAATCGACATGGAACTGCGCAATCAATATAAAGACCAAATCGACATTGTCCCAGTGATTGGCGATATTCAAGATCGTGAGCGCATGTTTGAAGTGATGGAAGAACATAAGCCGGATGTCGTCTACCACGCGGCGGCGCACAAACACGTTCCATTAATGGAATACAACCCGAAAGAAGCGGTCAAAAACAACATTTTCGGCACAAAAAACGTCGCCGAAGCGGCCGATACATTTGGTGTCCAAACCTTTGTATTAATTTCGACGGACAAAGCCGTCAATCCAACCAATGTGATGGGAGCGACAAAACGCTTTGCGGAAATGATTATTCAACAATTGGACAAGCAGAGTAAAACAAAATTTGTCGCTGTCCGCTTCGGAAACGTCTTGGGCAGCCGCGGCAGCGTTATTCCGTTATTTAAAAAGCAAATCCAAGCTGGCGGACCTGTCACCGTCACTCATCCGGATATGACGCGCTATTTTATGACGATTCCGGAAGCATCCCGGCTCGTCATCCAAGCCGGCGCGCTTGCCAAAGGTGGCGAAATCTTCGTCCTTGACATGGGTGAACCAGTGAAAATCGTCGATCTCGCGAAAAACTTAATCAAACTATCCGGATATACTGTCGAAGAAATCGGCATCGAATTTACCGGCATCCGCCCGGGTGAAAAAATGTTTGAAGAACTGCTTAATGAGAATGAAGTGCATCCGGAGCAGGTGTTTCCGAAAATATTTATTGGGAAAGCGACGGCGGTGGACGAAAAAATTCTTCACGATTTTATGGATCGATTTGAAGAGATGGATAAAGAAGAGGTTAGAGAGAGATTGTTGGGGATTGCGAATAATAAGGAGCTTTCCAAAGTGTCTGTATCTGCTAACACATCAATGAATTAATGTGACAAAACAGAAAAGGGTATTTTCGTATGGAACCAGTAACTAAAAGGCTATCTCTCAAAAAAAACTTTTTTTGGAATTTTATAGGGAACTTAATTTACGCTTTTGCTCAATGGGCAATACTTTCTCTATTAGCTAAGTTAGGTAATCCGCAGATGGTAGGTCAATTTTCCTTAGGGTTAGCAATTACGGCTCCTATCATTTTGTTCACTAATTTACAGTTGAATTCGATACAAGTTACTGATACTCAACATAAATACAAATTCGGGGAATACCTTGGTTTAAGAATTGTTACAAATTTTATAGCTATATTAATTACTATATTGGTAATTCTTCTAGGAAACTATAATCCTTTGACATCACTTGTTATTATATTAGTAGCTTTTTCAAAAGTGATAGAATCATGGAGCGATGTTGTCTTTGGTTATTTACAGCAAAGAGAAAGAATGGATCTTACAGCGATTTCAAGAATACTTAAGGCAGTATTAATGTTGTTAATAATTAGTATACTGTTATATATAACCCATAATGTAATATGGATGGTAATAGGGTTATGTTTGTCCTATATGATGGTTTTTTTCTTTTATGACTTAAAAGTGTTGAAAAAGTTTATTACTCCTAAATTGATATTCAATTATAAAAATTATGTTGATATCGTAAAATTAGCTTTACCTCTTGGTATCGTCTTAATGCTTGGTTCTCTTTATACAAATATTCCTAGGATAATCATTGAGAAATACTTAGGAGAAGAACAACTTGGTTATTTTGCAGCTATCGCTTATTTAATAGTAGCGGGTAATACCTTTATAGGGGCCATAGGACAGGCAGCTGCTCCGAGGTTAGCTATTTTGTTTTCAGAGAAGAATTTTATTCAATTCAAAAAATTACTTGTAAAGTTAGTATCAATAGGATTTGTAACAGGCATATTAGGCGTGATTATTACCCTATTATTTGGAGAGTTAATTTTAAGTATACTGTATAAGCCCTCATATGCAAAATATAACGAGTTATTTACTTTATTGCTAATATCGGGGACCTTTAGTTTTTCAAGCACTTTTTTAGGAATAGGGCTTACGGCTACAAGATCGTTTAAGATACAGCCATATTTAGGCGTTATATGGATTGTAGTAAGTTTTATCAGTGCTATCATTTTAATACCGAAGTTTGGTTTATTTGGAGCAGGATATTCAGCGATAATATCATCAATAGTACAGTTCCTGTCACAGTTAATAGCGCTGTCTGTAATTTATTTAGATAAACTAAAATATTCAAAAGCAAAGGCTAGGAGTTAAAAATGATGCAAAAGGTTCGAGTGTTGCATGTTTTTGGGAGAATGAATCGTGGTGGTGCCGAAACTCTAATAATGAATGTTTTTAGAAATATAGATAGGGAAAAATTTCAGTTTGATTTTTTAGTACATTCTAAGGAAGAGGGGCATTACGATCAAGAAATTAAAAAGCTAGGAGGCAATATATATCCTGTCCCTCATCCTAGAAAGAATATATTGCAGTATAAAAAAGGGCTAAAAAAAATATTACGTGAAAAGGGGCCGTATGATGTCATTCATAGTCATATTTTTACCTTTAGTGGATATATATTAAAAATTGCTAAGGAAGAGGGAGTACCAATAAGAATTGCACATAGTCATAGTACTCAAAAAGGACGTCCTTCAGGTTTTGTTAGAAATATATATAAGGGATATATGAGAAAATTAATATTAAAAAATGCAACTAATTTAATAGGTTGTTCCAAAGAAGCGTGTAAGGCACTTTTTGGACCTGAATGTTTTAAGAATAGTAATGTACAAGTAATTAGAAATGGCATTGATTTAGAATTGTTTAAAAAGGTAGAAGAAGGATTATTTTTAAATCTAAGAAATGAATTGCACTTGAATCCAGAAGTTAAGTTAATAGGACATATTGGCAGATTTGTTGAAGCAAAGAATCATTCCCGATTAATTAAGATATTTTCATTATTATGTAATGAAATGGACAATGTTCACCTTGTATTGGTTGGCGATGGTCCGCTTAAAAACAAAATTAGCGATTTAATTAAACAATATGGTATTGAGGATAAAGTGCATATGCTTGGTGTAAGAAGTGATGTACCTGAAATATTAGCTAACTTGGATTTATTTTTATTTCCTTCTTTATATGAAGGATTAGGATTAGTTTTAGTAGAGGCTCAAGCTGTGGGGCTAAAATGTATTACATCTAACACAGTTCCATCTGAGGTAGATATCGGAGCTGGATTAGTAGAATTCATTGATTTAGAGTTAGATGATTATATATGGGTAAAGAAAATTAAACAAGAATTAATAAATAATAGTAATATCTCATTAAGGAGTGAGGAGATTAAGGAAGCTGGATATGATATTAGAGAAGTTGTTCAAAATTTAAATTGTATATATAATAACCCAATAAGACATCAAATTATTTGAATTGTACCCTGCTAAGATTAAATTGTATATCTAACAAGCAGGTTATTATTATGAATATGACAAAGAGGAAAGGTGAGATCTCTTTATTTATGAAATATGTATTTAAAAAATATACAATTTTGTGCATGATATTTCTTTATCCTTTTTTTAATCTTTATTCTATTTATTTATCAAACTTAACTTCATTATCTTCTGCGTTTTTATTAATTTTTTTCTTTTTACCAATTATTATTTTTAGTTTTAATAAAAGAACTATATATTTTAGTATAAAAAATATTCCTTATTATTTTTTAGTTATATTAATTTTGTTAATAGGACTTCTTTGGTCTACTGAATTAACTCGTGGAATATTTTATATTATCTCGTTGTTTTTAGCGGCCTTATTTAGTTGTTTACTTTATAATTTGGGATTACTAAAATCTGCTTGGAGAGCCTTTGCTTTTTCTGTAACTATATTCTCTATTCTTTTGTATTTTAAAATTTTACAAAGAAATTTTGTATATTATGAACTTGACAGATTTGGATATATACAGGGGAATGAGATTTTTTTAGATCCTAATTGGTTAGCTAATTGGTTAGCTATTAGCTTCTTATATTACTTTTTTAGTTTAATGAAAGAAAAAAAAATGTATACAAATAGTATTTCGAAAGTGAAAAAAATTCTATATTTCTTGTTAAGTATTTTAAATCTATACTTTATTCTATTAACTGCGTCACGTAGTGTATTTTTAGCACTATCTGTTGCTATATATATATACTTACTTTTAAGTAAGAAGATAAAACAGTTTTCACTAATTAACTTACTACTCGCGTTTGTTATATTAATATTAATAAATGTCAATGTAAATGTTTTTGATAATTTGAAAATATTTGATAGGTTAGAAGAGACCTCGATATTAAAAAGTGATAGGATGGATTTGGCGATTTCTTCTTTTAAGGCTTTAGTTCAAGATCCATTTACTTTTTTAATGGGTTATGGTACTGGTGGGGGAGATAAAGCTATAGGTCCATACTATTATGGGGCTATTCGTCAGGAAGATGGTGTTTTAAGATACAATAATCATAATGTTTATCTTGATTTATTGCTACAAATAGGGTCATTAGGTATATTGATTATTTTTTCGTTAGTTTTTTTTGTTTTGAAAAACATTTTTATAAGTATTAAAAAAGAAAATTATGCGTTTATTACTCTTCTTATTTTTACTCTCATAGCGTCATCAGCCTATAATCCAATAAAAAATGGTGTATGGGTTATAACCGGGGGATTTTTAATTGTATTGTATTTGTTTAACTATAGTTCTGATGAAGAGAATACCAAGCTTTCCTCTAATAGAAAGAAGAGCTCGATATCCATTACCAAATTGCCTACAACTTTTGGGAGAATTTAAACCAAACATGTTCATGAGTTTTAGTTGCTATTTGATTTTTCAAATGTTGCTTTATAGTGATAATGATGTAGTGATAACTCATTAGCTCCCTAATGAATTTGGACACTCGATAAGGTTGTTTTTTATAATCGAAGTAACCAAATGAAGGGGGCTTTTGATATACATGAAGCGGAGAAAACATTCCAAGGAATTTAAACTGCAAGTGGTGAAAGAAGCATTAGAAGTCGGGAATAAAGCATTAGTGGCTAGACGATATGAGATTAGTCCGAATATAGTCCAGCGATAGGTGAAAGCTTATCAAGAAGGGCAACTAGAGGAAGCACCTGCCACTCACCCCTCTTCAGCCGAGGAAAACGAACAACTCAAGAAGCTATTAGGGGAAAAGATTTAGAAATTGCCAGGCGTGTTGATTATCCAATAAAATCCAAAGGGTATAGAAAAAAGAGCACCTTTCCTGTAGAATGTGAGTAGCGACACAAACAAACCCAGGAGGTGCTCTCTATGAACAAGCATACCACACTCCCGAATTTGATGCAAAAACTTGTTTCGGATGAAGAGATTCAACTGATTGCCGAAGCGGTTGGGTATCGTGATTCGTCTCGAACCTTTACGTTGCGCGAGTTGATTCACTTCTTCCTGCTGGCCGCCATGCATCAATGGAAAAGCTTTCGCCACGGAGCCGATGTGGGGCCTCTGTATGGATTGCCGCGATTCCATTATTCAACTGTATCCAAGAAAGCGAAAGAAGTTCCCTATGACATCATGAAACGCTTGTTGGCGTTGATCATTTCCAAGTGCAACCGCCAAACCCGCCGTTCGCTTCGGTTTCCCAAACCGCTTCGGGTGGTGGATTCGACGACCGTCACGGTCGGGAAAAACCGCCTGCCATGGGCGCCGTATCACGGCGAACGCGCCGGAGTGAAGCTGCACGTCGCGTATTCGCCGGAATCCTCGTTGCCGGCAGACGTGGTGGAAACCATCGGACTGCGTCATGATGGCCCGGTGGGAGAACAGTTGACGAACGCTCAACAAGTGCTGGTGGAAGACCGGGCGTATTTCAAAATCGAACGCCTCGATCGATTTGTGGAGCAGCATCAGCTCTTTGTCATTCGGATGAAGGACAACATCGAACTTCATCAGAAAAAAAGCTTGAAACGCCTTTCCAGCACATCCTCATCGGTTCAAGCCGACTTCACGTGCCAGTTGGGGACGAAACAATGCCGCTCCACCAAGCGTCACCGGGTGGTGATCTTTCGAGATGCGAATGGCCGCGACATTCGGGTCGTGACGAACCTCTTCCATGCGTCTGCGGAACCCATTGCCGACATGTACCAACAACGTTGGACTGTTGAGGTCTTTTTCCGTTGGGTGAAGCAATATCTGAATGTCCCGACCTTGTTTGGCACGACGGAAAATGCGGTATACAACCAACTGTTTGCGGCGTTCATCGCGTATGTGTTGCTGCGATGGCTGTATGATCAAACCAAAAAACAGACGAACGTCTCTCTTTCCTTCATTTCGTTCGTTCGCCGTTTTTTCTCTGGGCAGCTTCCTCTCGATTGGAAATCCGGGATGGCCGCTGCTTTGTTTGAGTATGCCCAAATTTATGGAAGGCGTATGTATAATTTTGGATAATCAACACTCGTGGTGTTATAATTTTTTTATTAAGGGAGATTATCAACTTTAGCATATAAGGGATGATAGCGAATGACTAGCAAATCTCGAATTTTTCTTTCCCCTCCCCACATGAGCGGAAACGAACAAAAGTATATCAATGAAGCTTTTGAAACAAATTGGATTGCGCCGCTTGGTCCGAATGTTGATGCGTTTGAAAAAGAGTTGGCGGAATACGTAGGTTCAAAAGGGGCGGCTGCTGTTAGTTCAGGGACGGCGGCGATTCATCTTGCGTTACGGTTGTTAGGTGTACAACAAGGAGATACAGTCTTTTGCTCCTCATTGACATTTATCGCGAGTGCCAATCCGATTTTGTATCAAGGGGCGGAGCCTGTTTTTATCGATTCGGAGCCTGATACGTGGAATATGTCTCCGGTGGCGTTAGAAAGAGCGATGGAAGAGGCGAAAAGGGAAGGCAAGCTTCCAAAAGCGGTGATTGTTGTTAATTTATACGGTCAAAGCGCGAAGATGGATGAAATTTTAGCGATTTGCAATCACTATCAAGTGCCAGTGGTCGAAGATGCGGCGGAGTCGCTTGGTTCTACATATAAAGGGAAGAAAAGTGGTACGTTTGGAAAGTTCGGCATTTATTCGTTTAACGGAAACAAAATTATTACCACCTCTGGTGGGGGAATGTTGGTTTCCGATGATGTCGAAGCATTGCAAAAAGCTCGTTTTCTAGCGACTCAGGCGCGTGATCCGGCTCCGCATTATCAGCATAGCCAAGTAGGATATAACTACCGCATGAGCAATATCGTCGCTGGCATCGGCCGGGCGCAGTTGGAAGTGTTGGACGAGCGGGTGAAAGCGAGACGAGCCATTTTTGACCGTTACGTGCAAGCGTTAGGGGATATCGAAGGTATTCAGTTTATGCCTGAACTGGAAGGTACGATGTCCAACCGCTGGTTAACGACGTTGACAATCGACCAGCAAGCGCTTGGCGTGACGCCGATGGATATCATTAATGCGCTTGCGGAGGAAAATATTGAAGCACGTCCTGTATGGAAGCCGCTTCATCTGCAGCCTGTGTTTAATGGAGTAACGTATTACCCGCATCAGGAAGGTTGGAGCGTTTCCGACGAATTGTTTGCCAATGGCATTTGTTTGCCTTCTGGCTCTAGCATGACCATCGACGAACAAAACCGGGTTATTGACGTCTTTATCAAAGCGATAAAACGATAAATAACCATTTGCAAGCCTCCTGTTGAAGTCATTCAGCAGGCGGCTTATTTAATTTTTACGATTTGGGGGTGACTGTTATGTCGAAGAAAAAGACTTTGCGACCAGAAACCGAGCGTTTCAAACATATATTAATCGAAGCGTATCAACGCGGGGAATTGTCCACCAATATGACCGCAAAAGACATGGTTCAAGAACTTGCTAATCAGTTAAAACAAATGTTGAAAAGAAATCATAAGTAGTATTGGGAGGCATGTATGCTATCGTTTCAACAGCTGCCAAAGTCCATGAAAAAAACGATCCGCTACATTCTTCAAGATGTTCAGTCATTGGAGAAATTGGAGCGGATAGAAAAAACGATTCACTATTATATTCAAAAACGAAAGAAGGAATTAAAAAATGATTCGTTTAAACAGATTAGGTGATGATATGAAAAACAAACTTGTTCTGTGGGGGCTTGTATTCGCATGGTGTGGGATGATTTATTATTTTACGGAATCTCCCATGTTTACTGGTACGAATACAGCAAGTTGGATTAGTGAAATCGTACAAAAGCTACAATTAGGGCATGTCGATCATATCAATGATGGATTCTTATCATGGAATTACATCGTGCGTAAATTGGCACATCTTTCGGTATTCGGCTTGCTTGCGGTTCTTGGGTGGAGAGCGTTATATCCGCGGCGGTTCGCGATGGTTGGCGCGTGGGTGTTTGCTGTTATTTACGCAGGTTTGGATGAATGGCATCAGTCGTTTCAGCCGGGACGGACTCCGCTTTTGTCGGATGTGGTGATTGACGCGTGCGGGGCGGGGATTGCGTTATTCGTTGTACGGGTTTATTTACGAAGGACAGGTTCTTCGGTGTGAGAAAGATTGCGAATTCCTTCTATGTTTTGCATCATGGTTAGATCCTCTGTTTCCTCTTCTGCTATACCCGCTACATCCATTCCATTGGTGAACTTCTCCATAACTAACCCATAGATGCTTCAAGATTGCTTTTTGTTATCTTCGCTTACGAGGAATCCTTTTTTACATAAAATTTCTTCCTCAATCATTACAAAACTATGATATGGATTGGTTTTTGAGAAGAAATCATTAATACGGTTGGGGTCAACATGTGTGAATAAGGGGAGAGTTGTAAAAACGTAAAATTTGTATTATAGATGTATGTGTAAAAGTAAATCTGGCTACTGGGGGAGATGATGCTAAATGGAGGCAAGTGAAAAAAAGATCAACGAGATACTGACGGAAAACAAAATTTATGAAATTCCTCCTTATCAACGGCCGTATTCTTGGGAGAAAAGCCATGCGCGCGAGTTGATAGAAGATATTTGCCAAGCTTATCAGCGTAATGACCCTGAATACTTTATCGGATCGATTATTACGATTGAAAAAGAACGCAACCGCCGTTATGAAGTCGTAGACGGCCAGCAGCGGTTAACGACTTTAAATATTATTTTTGCGGTTATGAAGCAGTTGATCACGCATCCTTCTAGTGTAGAGGATATTCAAAAACGAATTATGCCGGTAAACCCTTATACGGATGAACCGGAGCAGCCTCGCCTGATAGTCAGAAAACAAGATCAAGCATTTTTTCAGAAGTATATCCTCATGGGAGAAGATATAAGCTCTGCACAAGAAATGAGTGAAACTCAAGCGAAGTTTTATGACAATATGCTTGAAATCAAACAAGTAGTTTCAGAATTCAGCGAAGTCGAGTTGCGGCGGTTGGTCAATTATATTTTAGAACATGTATATGTTGTCTTTGTGGTCACCGATAACTTTACCTCCGCCTACCGGCTTTTTAATGTCTTAAATGCGAGAGGAATGTCTCTTTCCAACGGGGATTTATTAAAAAACCGGCTGTTTGAATATTGTGAAAGCAAGCCTCTTGAGAGAAGCCGAGTGGAAGAATGTTGGAATGAACTGGAGAATATCGTTGGCATTCGGCAGCTGGATAATTTCTTAAGCCATTTGCGGACTTCGATCAAAGGGAACAAGCAGCAGGAAATTCTTTATCAAGAGTTTGATGAGATCCTTGAAGAATATAAAGAAGCTCCCGCTCGTTTCGCTGAATTTCTCCTGCGCTCGGCTCATCATTATGAAAAAATTATGGAAAACGATTTCGATAATCATCTTAAGACGCAAAAACTCATCTCTTCCCTCCATCGGGTCGCTCATGATGAGTGGATACCTCCTGTGCTTGCGTTTCTAAATAAACCGGTGCCGGATATGGAATTCGCTGATTTTGTTGAATTAATGGAAAAAATCACGTACCAAAACTGGGTTCGCCGGCTTGGCAAAACAAAGCGAAATACGGTTTATTATCAAGTGATTAATTTGATCAATAAAGGATGTTCAGCGGATGAACTGATTGAAACGGTTAAAAAATATGCGGATAATAAAGAATTTGAACAATTGATACGTGCGGATATTTACCATTCTCCTGCTGTAAAAGCAATACTCCTTCGCTTGGAACAAGAAAGCCAAGATCAGAGCGTGGTAAAACAATTCCATGGACGAATTACGGTGGAGCACATCCTTCCGCAAAAGCTAAAAGATGAATATTGGATCCAACGTTTCACGCCTGATGTTCATCAAGAATTGGTTCATAAGCTTGGAAATTTGACTTTATTGAGCGGTGTGAAAAATTCTGCTGCACAATACTATTCATTTGACCGTAAAAAGGAAATTTACGAAAAACGAAACAAAAAAGTATCGTTTGATCTTACGAAAGAAATATTAGAGGAAAAGGAATGGACAAAGGACCAAATTCTTTCCAGACAAGAAAGACTGGTCAAAAAGGCAATGGAAATTTGGAGCCTGTGACCAGCATAGGCGCCTGCCGCTGGTCGAAGGCTGTTTCGCTAACGAAGCCATTGAAACATGTAAAAAAGCAACCAGCTGCATAGCTGTCATAAATATGCCGCCCGGGCGCCCCGGCGCGGCTTGTCTCTTTCTCGGAGAAGATGGATAAGGAACCGGGCTGGGAAGCGGAATATTCGCTTGAAGATAATATTTTCAGTGCATGGAAGCGGCATCGTGGAAATGTGAAGGAAATACAGAGCCTCCCGCTGAAGGAGTGTTGTCAGCGGGAGGCTGATTGTTTATCTGCGTCAATCAATCAGTGTTAAAATCCAATCTTTTAAATCAATCATGCGTAAATGTTTTGGGGACGAATCGGTGCCAGTTATAATCATCGGCACTAGCGAATCTTGTTTATGAAGCCCCCCGTGGCTTGCTCCTCCAACATGAGTTGGAGAGCCTTCACCGATAAATTCAAATCCCGGTTTAGCACTTGCAACAAGATAATTTCCTCCATGAGAAGTCAGCGAGCTGTACAATCGGGCCAGTGCATCCGGATATTCATCATAAAAAATCTTATTGTTCTTTACCGTAAGATTCAAAACGCCTGCATCTCCTGCTAGATCCCACGATTGTTCATACTCATCCACCAATGGCCCATTCGGTTTAAAAATGAGTCTTCCCGGCCGAACTCCAGATATGACGTGCACGGATTCTTTTTCCATCCAGGCAATGACATCCACTCTGTCGTCTTTTGCAGCGTTTTCGCGATATCCGGAAGTGGCGCTCACCGCCCGAAATTTGTCGAAATATTGGTAATTGAAAGATAAATGGGAGGGTATTACAATGATGGGTGAGAACTAATGTTCTGTGATTGGGAGGGATGGATGAGTGACGGTGAAGATTTTAAGCATTGGGTTAAGGGGGTTAGAAGGGTATCGGGTGCAGGTGGAGGTGCAGGAGGTGCCTGGGATTGCGGCGATGGTGATTGTTGGGTTGCCGGATGCGTCGGTGAAAGAGGCAAAGGAACGTGTTCTTGCTTCGCTTTATGCTTTCGGATGCGACTTTTTTGATAAAAGGCTTGTTGTTCATTTGTCTCCGCCGGAGCGGAAAAAGCATAGTCCGATGTTTGATTTGGCGATGGCGATTGGGATTTTGAAGGCAATGGGCAAGCTGACAGCGCCGGTTTCCCCCGATGCAGCGTTTTTAGGTTCGTTATCGTTGGATGGAGCGATTCAGCCGGTGGATGGCATGCTTCCAGCGATATTGGCAGCAAAGAAGCTCGGTTTTCAAAAAGTATACCTTCCGTATGATCCCACACTTCCGCTTCATCATTTGAAAGATCTCGATTGTATCTTTGTTCAGACATTGGAAGAAACGGTGCAATATCTGCACCCGAGTTCGACAGTGACTAGGCAAACAAAATGCCTCTCGCCCCTTGATGCAAAAGGGACGAGAGACATTTGGGCACACTTCGGGCGTGTATCTAGGCGCGGGGATGGATGCCTAGGATCTTCGGAGGAGGCTCCAGCCCTAGAGCCGTAAAGAGTTGCGCTTGTTTGGCCGTCAGCTCGGTTCGTTGATAAAGGTCGCCGTTTTTGGAAGAAAAATGTCCAAGCATAAGACGCTCACATTCATCCCTTACTTTCGGCCACGATTCATGAGTCCGGATCTCCACGATCCGAACTAACAAGAGGGCTAGCCAACTGAGCAGCACATGCGCCCGGATGCGGTCTTCCAAGCGATGATACATGGGACGCAGCTCAAGTGTCGATTTCAACGTCCGAAAGGCCTGCTCGATATCCACCAGCTGCTTATACCCAGTGGCGACATCTTCGGCAGACAAGGTGTCATCAGAGGTTCGGATGAGATATTTGCCGTCGTACTTTTCCGCGTCACGAACCGCCTGCTTGTCGATGCGAAGGGTTCCATCCTTCAATTGACGCAAGTATTTTCCGTAGGACGGATGGGAACGCAGCCGGCAGGTGGCCTTATGATGAGTTTCATTAGGGAGTTGGCGAAGCCCCTCCAACTCCTCTTTCAGCGATTCGAGCAGCGTTTCCCGTTCTTTGCGTTGGCGTTCGGCTTCGCTGGGATTGTACACGAGAACATAGCGTTGACGGGCTTCTCCGTCACCCACGATGATTTCTTTGATATGCAAGTTTTCGCGAACTTGTTGGTAGCGCCCGCGGCGGCTCAATGCCTCTTCGACGGCGGCTTTGCCGGACCGCATTTTTTCGCCGACAATGTAGTGTCCGCCGGCCTGTTGCAAGATTCGCAAATTCTCTTCAGAGGAAAAGCCGCGGTCCATGACGCTGATCACACGTCCAAGCTTCCAGCCAATCAAGTCTTGTTTCACCTGTTTGATGACCGTCATGTCCATGGTATTGCCAGGCCATACCCAAGCGCGAATGGGGACTCCTTCCCGGGTGACGGCCAGTCCAATGACGATTTGGACCAAGTCTGGGCGTTTGTCTTTCGAGAATCCTTGTTTTCGAAGTGATTCTCCTTCCGGTGTTTCAGAGGGATCCACTTCGAAGTACGACGAAGTCGTATCGAAGTAAATCAAGTCGACTTCCAAATTCAATAAATCGGCCACGGCATGGAACACTTGGCGCTCCAATTCCGGCTGTACGGCCAGCAGCTCATCCATCGCCCGGTATAACTGGTGGCTGGCGGCTTGAGGAAGGTGAGGGATATACACGTCTTTCTCCACCCACTCCTCCATCGCCAACTTGCTTGACGGATGAAGGGCGCGATTCGCCACCATGGCAAAAATGAGCCGTTCCAACGGAATTTGATGATGTCGGGAGGCAAACAAGGAGTGGAGAATCTCTCCCAACCCCAGTTGTCTCCAGAGCTGATCCAAGAGCCAGACGCCGCCGAGGTGTTTGCATGACTGGAATTGAAAGTCATCGGAGGCTTCTTCTGTCAACCTTTCGACTTCCCAAGCCTGCTCAGGAGAAAGGAATCGCGAAATGCTTTTGGCCAGACGCTCCAAGACGGCGCGATCCACTTCATCTTCGCGCCCGAATGAATAAATCACCTTCGCTTTCGCATATTTGGCCTTTGGATCCCATTCATTGTGAGCAAGCTGGAGATAAGCAACGGTCGTTCCGTCTTTGTTTTTGCGTGTGACTCGTCGTATGTACATGCCTATATTATAACGTATAAACTTTATATTTAAAAGAAAAAATTAATAAATCGTGTGCCTATGAAATTCGGCATTTTTTCCTAGGATCCACATTACGAAACCCTTGATATAACAGCATTTTGGTCATTTCCATTTGCCTAAAATGACCTCAAAACTGTCGAACTCGGGCTGCAAGGACAACGTGTTCTTTCGTTACCCCCAGCTTTTCGCACTCCTGAAATCATAGACCCTCCGCGAAAGCATCATCGGGATTTTCAATCGATTATTGGCCATCATCAAGCAAAGCGAGCATTGGAGATCGCAGCGGCAGGCGGACATCACGTGTTAATGGTTGGACCGCCTGGGTGCGGGAAAAGTTTGTTGGCGGAAACGTTTCCGACGATTTTGCCGAGTCTTTCTCATGATGCGCAGTTAGAGGTGATCAGTTTGTACCAGCTGGCAGGGGAAAAAATCGAGAGCGGCCATCCGCCTTTTCGTCATCCGCATCATTCCGCTTCATCGGTTTCTTTAATTGGCGGGGGAACGCACCCAAAGCCTGGCGAGGTGTCGCTGGCACATCGCGGTGTTTTGTTTCTCGATGAAATGGCGGAATTTGCGAAAAAGACGCTGGATATGCTTCGCCAGCCGTTAGAGACGGGGAAAGTGACGATTAGCCGTATTTCGTCGACGGTGACATATCCTGCGGACTTTATTTTGCTTGGGGCGATGAATCCGTGTCCGTGTGGATATTTAGGCTCAAGAACGCGCTATTGCACATGTAGTCCGAAACAAATTCAAGCGTATCGAAATCGTGTTTCCGGGCCGATTTATGACCGGATGGATGTTTTATTGTCATTGGAAGTCATTGATTTCACCAAAGAAACGAGGGTTTCGGAATCTTCGGAAACCATAAGGAAAAGAGTAGAAGAAGCAAGAAGAAAGCAATATGAACGTTACGGAAAAGAAATAACGAATGGGCGTGTTCCTTTTGAGTTATTAATGGAAAAAAGCCCGCTTGCCAAAATGCAGCAACTTCTGTTGCAGCAATGGGCATCCCAACATCAATGGAGCAATCGTGTACAAACGAAAATCATTCGGTTGGCAAGGACCATTTCCGATTTAAAGGGAACCGAAGAGATAGCGGATGAATCGCTTTGGGAAGCGATGACGCTAAGATGGATGAAAACATATACGAAGCAACAGGCAACAGCGAGGTAAAAAGAATGGGACGGCAAAAGCGGATCTGGGTGCCCCATCGGTTTTATCATATCGTTTGCCGCGGCAATCGGCGTGATCCCCTATTCAAGGAAACAAATGATTTTCTCGCTTTTCTTCATATCCTCCACCAGCTTCACGAAAAAATCCCATTTGAAATAGCCGCATATTGCCTTATGACGAATCACTTTCACCTGCAGCTGCGCTCAAAACAGGAGCCGATTTCGAAAGTCATGGCGCTCATGAACAAACGGTATGCGAATTATTATAATACTCGCTATCGTTTGACGGGACATGTATTTGAAAAGCGTTATTATGGTAAATGGATTGACAATGACAGCGGAATGTTGGAAGTGAGTCGATATATTCATCTCAATCCTGTAGAAGCTCATATGGTGCATGCGCCGGAACATTACCGATGGAGAGTTTATTTGTATATGCATCCCAAATCGCTGCCTCCGAAATTTATGAATATGGATGCATGATTAGATTACTTTTCAGGAACAAAAACAGAGCGGAACTCACATTTCGCACCCTAGCAGGGGAGAAAGAAAGGATTTTTTATTTCGTTTTTCAGAATAACGTTTCGACCAACACGACTAGCGATGGCAATCCTTTTTTTACCATCGCTAGTCGTTCCATATGACGTTACACGTAAATGCTCTCATCCATGCCCAATCCCTGCAGAATCCTTCGCTGATCAGGGGTGAGCGGTTTCCCTAGCCTGCGTTGGATTTGCCCATCCGGCAACTCCAACAGGACGACTCTGACATACCAAAACAATTGAAAAATCGCTTGTCCGGTCGGACGGGTCAGCTTGCGGCCTCCGGCGCCCTTTAATGGGCGTTCGGGTGTGATGAACTGACGCACCCGGCGCTGGAAGACGCGATAAATGGCCAAGGCCAGCAGAAACAAATAGCCCAACACCGCCACTCGTTCCGGTTTTTTGACGTAAATTTCGTCCGTAAAGAACGGATCTTTTAGGAAGGAGAAGTTCATTTCCACCGAGATCTGCCCTTTATACAGCTTCAAGATCTCTTGGGCATCCATGGGTTGGCCCTTCCATTCCTTTGGAACAGTCGTGACGAGGACAAACCGGGACGCTTTCCGTCTCGCCTGCTCCCACGCGTCTTGGTTGAATTCCACGCTCAGCCGAAGGGTGTACAGCGTCTCCATTTCCGGTTCCGCCCCTTTTTTCGGCCGTCCACGCCGTTTTTTCGGGCGCACGATCTCTTCGACGACGGCCTCCACTCGATGGAACCGGGGACGAAGGGATGCCTTCAAGGAGGCCAAGGCTTGTTCGGCGTCTTCCCGACAAGAGAAAGGATGACGCTCCCAACGGGCTTGTTCCTCGCGAAGAAGCTCCGCTTCTTTGGTTCGTTCTGTTTCGAGCGTCTTTCCTTTTCGCTGGTCGAGCGCACTCGATTCGACGACGATCAGTCGTACGGGCTGGCCTTCATATGTCGAGGCCGTTTCCCATACCCGGTACGTGGCGCCGTTTTTCTCGGCCAGCGCAAAGGGGGCGCTCCACGCCGAATCGGGTTGGGCATCCGCCTCCGAAAGCGCCGTTTTGACAATCCGGAGCGACGACGGCCCTCTCGTGATCAAAAAGGCGTTGGCGGCTTTCGTTTGCGCCAGCGTGTCCTTCGTCATCGCAGCGGAATCTGCCACGTAAATCCATTCGTCTTCGATCTTCGCTTCCCTCAGCTGCTCATGGACTCGCGACAACACCTCGGGATTCCACGTTTTGTCCGGCACGTTGCCGTCGTGCACGTCGCCGTAAAACGGAATGCCGTCCTCGTTGCCGATCAGGCCGAATCCGATCTGCTTTTGCCAGCGATGATGGCGGTTATAGCCATAGGTGATGTGCAACCCATCCGACGAATCGGATTCATACGCACCGTAAACCGTCTTGTCCGTCGTATCCGCGTGAAAGACACGGAGAGGGAGGCCTTCTTTCTTGTAGATTTGTACCAGGCAAGACGAAAGGACTTGATGGATATTGGCCTCATACAGCCGGTCCAAATGGCGAGCAATGGCATCGTCGTTGAACCAAGACGGATCCAATCCTGGCCGGATCAGCTTGGGCAAGTCGATGTCATGCGCCCACCGTTCCAAATGAACGAGGGCTTGCCGGCCGCTCAAGATATCCAAGAGAAGCAGCCCGACCACATCACTGGCTCGGGTTTGGCATTGAGGATCCACCGGAACCAGCCGGTCAATCAGCTGAGGGAGGCCAAGATCTTTGAAAATGGTACTTATTATATTCAAATAGGAACTTTCATAAATCGCCCGAATTCGAACGTCCATGATGGAAAAACTCCTTTGCATTCCTTGTGTGTCAAGGACCTATTCGACACCGGGATGAAAAAATCCTCCCGATTTTGGTCGAGAGGGTGCGAAATGTGAGGCGGAAGAAAAAATATGCTGAATTTGTGAGGGGGTGAGGGTGCCTGTCACTTGTCAGCCATCGAAAGCGCGTGGAAATGGCATCAGCGGAAAGGACGATGATTAGGCCGCCCCTTGGTGGGGCGGTTTATTTATAGGCATTTTCTATATACAGCGGTTTCCCTAATGAAATGAGTGCAAGAAAATTCTTTCAGGTGTAAAATATAATTACAATACCGTTTTAAAATAAAAGGGAGAGGAAAGGTATATTGGAAGGGAATATGGAAAAGAGACCCTTCAATGTTTATTGTAATTCCATTAGTTTAAGTATGACTCTTCATGATATTATCCTTAATCTTCAACAGCAATCGCCCGATGAGAATATATACCTCGGAAAGGTTACTATGAGCCCACAACACGCCAAACAATTTGCTTATTTGTTATTGAATTGATTAACGAACAAATCCATTAGTTTTGGCCGATTTTGCCTCTGGAATGGATTCCACTATATCATCCTTCGCTACTTTAATGCGGCTGGGGCGCACGAGCCGGGGGCAAAGCGGTTCTATTTTCTAGAGCTTAAGTGCACTGGATGGGAGCCGTATTTGACATAAACATTAGGACTTGATTTTATGCGAATATTTTCGTTATTTTTTGTATATTATGCAAAGGTTGCAAAATATGAGGTGCAACATTTGATTGAACAATTGAAACAAACGCGCATTATCTCCTCCTGAATGGGGGGGCAGGGCTGATGTTTGATGCAAAACGAACACAACCGTTCTGCGCAGCCGCGGAACTTCAGGGCATAAAAAAGATGGCTTGTCAGTTTCGAACATTCGCTTTTCTAGTGAAGGGTATGGAGAACGAAACAGCGAAGGGAAAAGGTTTTTCCAAGGGATCTCCCCCTTCCCCGTGATGCGGGTGGGAGGGGGATCAAATGTATTTTATCATCGCCGTTTCATCGCAACAGTCCAGTTTCGGGCAGTTGACGCAATCAATCCACACTTTTTCCGGCAGCGTTGATTTGTCCACGATCTCAAACCCGCATTTTCGAAAAAACTCGACTTGGTAAGTAAAGGATATTAACCGCTTCACCCCGAGTCTGGCCGCCTCGTCGGCAATATGGTCGACGAGCATGCGGCCGATTCCTTTCCCCATATGGTCAGGAGATACGACGAGCGAACGCACTTCCCCGAGATCGTGCCCCAGGATATGCAGCCCGGCGGTGCCGACGATTTGGCTGTTCTCCCTGGCGACATACATGCATTGCAAGTGCTGGTAGATGGACAGCAGCGAGCGGGGCAGCACGAGTCCTTTTTTTGCATAGTGTTGGATGAGCGCGTGCATGTCTTTGACATCGCTCGTGACGGCATGGTCGATTTGCATCGGGTTCCCTCACTATCTATCGTATGATTATAGGTTTTCTTTTTATAAATATACGATATTTTGTGTTTATATTCAATCGCGAATTTGCTGAGGCTGCCCGGTGTCGGATTTCTTTGCAAGCGAACTCTAGGTGAATGGTTGCGCTTTTTGATTCAGGCGGGTATGCAGTTTCCACTCTCTTTTTCGCTGCCCTCCTCTTTTTGGCTGTCTTCCACCTCCCCTTTTGATCGCGTTGTCCGCTTTTTTACCCCTTTTCTAGAACGTTTCATTGCTTTTTGTCCGGTTGAAGTGTCGAACAGCTGTTTCGTCAAGCATGCAACGCTCATGTTCCTTCACGGGATGTCCGTATCCGTCCCAGCGCTTGGCGAGCGCCATGCCGTTTCCATTGTCATAGGTTTTGATGAATTTATGGAATAAAAAGGATTTTTTGAGGGTATATAGAATTAGTTATAAATGGCATGAATTTCTTTTCACTTTTCATGGCCGATTGCGCTGCGGTGCACTGGAAAAGGCCGACGTTTGGGGTGAAATGACTCACATTTCGCACCCTAACCATCCAGAATAAAAGGAATTTTTGCTTATTTTTTCGAGATAACTTTCGGATCAGCACAACTAGCGATGGCAATCCTTTTTTTTACCATCGCTAATCGTTCACTATGGCGATTAGACATAAATCCCTTCGTCCATTCCGAGTCCTTGCAGGATCCTTCGCTGTTCGTATGTGAGCGGCTTGCCCAATGACCGTTGGAGTTGTCCGTCCGGCAGCTCAAGCAGCACCACTTTAACGTACGCAAACAACTGAAAAATCGCTTGCCCCGTCGGCCGGGTCAACTTGCGGCCTCCCGCGCCCTTTAACGGGCGCTCTGGGGTGATGAACTGGCGCACCCGGCGTTGAAAGACGCGGTAAAGAGCCAATGCCAAAAGAAAGAGATACCCTAACACAGCGACCCGTTCTGGTTTTTTCACATAAATCTCGTCCGTAAAGAACGGATCTTTCAGGAACGAGAAGTTCATTTCGACCGAGATTTGTCCTTTATACAGAGCCAAGATCTCTTTTCCGTCCATCCGTTGGCCCTTCCACTCCTCCGGTACCGTGGTGACGAGGACAAAACGGGACGCTTTTCGTTTCGCTTGTTCCCACGCCTCTTGATCGAATTCGATGCCAAGGCGAATCGTGTAGACCGTTTCCGTTTCCGGTTCGGCTCCTTTTTTCGGGCGTCCGCGCCGTTTTTTCGGACGCATCGTTTCTTCAATCCCCGCTTCAACGCGATGAAACCGGGGACGAAGGGACGCCTTGAGGGAGGACAAGGCCTGTTCGGCATCCTCCCGGCAGGAAAACGGATGGCGGTGCCAATGGGCCTGTTCCTGCCCAAGAAACTCCGCTTCTTTGGCCCGCTCCTTCTCGAGCGTGTTCCCTTTTCGCTGGTCTAGGGCGCTGGATTCCACGACGATCAGCCGAACCGGATGCCCTTCATAAGAGGCCGTCGTTTCCCACACCCGGTACGTGGCGCCGTTTTTTTCCGCCAGCGAAAACGGATCGCTCCACACCGCCTCTTCCGAATCCGCTTTCGCGAGGGATTCTTTCACGATGCGGAGCGAATGAGGCCCCCGGGTGACCAAAAAGGCATTGGCGGCTTTCGCTTGGTACAGTGTGTCTTTCGTCATGGCGGCCGAGTCGGCGACGTAAATCCATTCGTCATCGAGCTTCGCTCGTTGAAGCTGTTCATGGACGTGAGCAAGGATCGATGGATTCCATGTTTTATCGGATTGATTGCCATCATGAACATCCCCATACATCGGGATGCCATCCTCGTTGCCGACGAGCCCAAATTGAATTTGTTTTCGTCTCACGCCCTCCCGATTGTAGCCATAAGTAATATTCAGCGTTGCGGACGAAGCCGATTCATACGCGCCGTAAAGCGAGAAATCGGTCGTATCCCCATGGAATGCCCGGAGAGGGATGCCTTCTTTTTGATAGATCTGAAGCAGGCAAGCCGAGAGGATCGAGTGAATCCCGGCTTGATACAGACGATCCAAATGGCGCGCGATGGCGTCATCGTTGAACTGGGAAGGCTGGACGCCTTCTCGGATCAATTTCGGCAGATCGATCTCATGCGCCCAGCTTTCCAGATGAACGAGCGCCTGCCGGCCGCTGAAAATATCTAGGAGGATCAACGTGACAATATCGCTCGGTCGGGTTTGACATTGGGGATCAACGGGAACCATTCGATCCATCAGCTGAGGGAGGCCGAGCTGCTTGATGATCGCACTCATTATATTAAGATAAGAACTTTCATAAATTGCCCGAATCTGAACAGTCATGAGGACGAAACTCCTTTGCTTTCTTGGTGTATCAAGGTTTTATTCGGCAACTCCCTCAAAAAATCCTCCCGATTTTGCGTGGGAGGTTGCGAAATGTGAGAAATGAACAGAAAGTCTTCAGCGGGAAGGAAGGGCATAAGGTTGATGATGGGGGAAGCAATATCAGCTGGAAATGATTTTGCATGGGCGAGGCAATCCCGTTAACTGGACGCAGAAGCAAGTCAATGTTTACCTGAAAAACGCCGCTGGCGGTAGCGTCAAAAATTTTATGAAAACTCCACACAGACCATTCCGTTGCGCATTGTCACGCTCAGCGGATAGACAATGATCTCATATTGGGTCCTGATGATTATGAAGCAAATAGGCGAATCATTGAGGTAACAAAGTTTGTCACTTCTTTGTTTTGGCTGTTGGGTGTCGTTGCCGCCATGATGGCCGGAAACAATAGGGGCGCAAGCTTTTTCGCCCAACCATTGCAATTCCAGGGGAAGCCCCGAGTGTGGAGGGTAAACTTTTGACAATGCCCTGAACATGAAAGGGGCTTGGAGTTGTAGAAGGAACAGGTCCCAATGAAAATGGGGAAATTCTCCTGCTTTTTGTTGGAAGGGTGTGAAAGGTGGGCTGAATGTTGCTTTTGAAGTCCCGGTGAAAACCGATTTTTTTGCAAACCAAAAATCTACAAAATAGTAAAAATCGTATTCTATTATGCCGATAAAAGATATAGAATAGTAAGCATAAATGACTATTGACTTATGAAAAAAGAATTAGGGGGGTCTACGGTGACTGTCATTCCAACATTGGAAGGGAATATTGCGAAACGAACATTGCAATTTTTTTGGATTGCCGACTGCTCCGGTTCTATGATGGGGGCTAAAATTGCCTCTCTCAATCAGGCGATTCGGGAAGTGATTCCTGAGATTCGCGCCGCCTTGGCAGCGCATCCGGAAGTGCAAGTGATGATGAGGGCGATTAAATTCAGCGATACGGCCAGTTGGCATGTGGGTCCTTCCCCTGTTCCGATCGAAAACTTTGTTTGGCCGGACCTGCAAGCGAACGGGTTGACTGCGACGGCACAGGCGATTCACTTGTTGTGTGAGGAACTGGACATCGAAAAGATGAACAGAAGGGGATTGCCGCCGGTCTGCATCCTGTTATCAGACGGGTTTTGCACAGATCCGCCAGAAGAATACGACCAAGCCATTCAAAGACTGAAATCGCTTCCTTGGGGGAAAAGGGCTGTTCGGCTTGTGATCGCGATCGGGGATGAGTATGAGTATGATGAACAAGAGTTGCTGAAGTTTGTAAGCCATAGTGAGATTGGCGTGCTTAAAGCCCATACTTCCCAACAGCTCATTCAGTACATAAAATGGGCAAGCATCACCGCCACAGTGGGGGCATCGGTTGGGAAAAGTTACGTCGGGAGCGGCAGCCCGTCGACTAACGTTGCCTTGCCTTCTCCTCCCGTTGTTCAGACGACGGATGATGATCTCGATGTATTTTAAGGGCATGGAGGGGCTTTATGAGTGATATAGGAGGAACGCATCAAAAAATATACAACCATTCCGCCTATGGCTGTTATACGATCGTTTCGGTTCAAGGAGCTTCTCATGTGAAAAATCAACAGCCTTGTCAAGACGCCTTTGCCTGCCTGGAAGATAGCGAAACGGGCGGGCCGCTCATTATCGCCATCGCCGATGGCCATGGCGATAAACGGCATGATATGAGCCATTATGGCGCAAAGCTCGCCACCCACATAGCGGTTCATGTGTTGAAAGATTTATATGAACAGCTGAAGCAGTCGAGAACATATTTATTTCGCAGCTTCCGGGATGATTTTCTTAAAGAAGTCGTCAAGCAGTGGAAAAAAGAAGTGTTGGCGCATGCGTCCGCACATGACATTGATGGGACGGATCCGTCAAAGGTGTACACGAGATACGGAACCACGTTGCTGGTGGCATTAGTATGTGAGGAAGAGGCGTTAGTCGGGCAGATTGGAGACGGTGACATTCTTGTGATTGATGGGAAAAATCGCCCCATCCCGTCCCTGGATAAAGGGGACGATTTAGTCGGGAATGCCACCTACTCCCTCTGCTCGCCAGAGGCTAACCGCTTTTGGAATGCGGCCCGTATTCCCCGTCCGCTAGGCAATAAATTTTTGATGATGAGCACGGATGGGCTTTCGAATTGTTTTGAGGACGACGACAATTTTTATAAATTTGCCTCGAGCCTCGCTGAATATGTGGATCGCCATACCTTTTCCTCGGCCAGCGATGCATTTCCTTCATTGCTATTCACCTACTCAAGCAGGGGAAGTGGAGATGATATTACTCTTGCCCTGTTGAAATTTAAAAACATATCCACCCCCCCATATGCGGCCGGACACCCAGGAAGAAACACGTCCGTCCGATACGATGGAGGAAAAAGAGCCGGCGGCTGTCTTGGAAGCGGATGAAGAACGTGACAAAAGCCGTTCGCTGGAAAGCGGGAAAAGCGAGTCGTGCACCTATCGGTTAGGTCCGTTATCGAAAGAAACTTACAGAAAAGCAGGCGGGAGTATCTATAAGCCTGTGTCATTAAACAACGACAAATTGCAAGGTCCGATCATTAATACAAGGCCTAAAGATGAGTTGCAATAAAGACCCTTAACGAAAAGGTACATGAATACAGCCGGGAAGGTGAAGGACAGTGTTATTGCAGGAAAACGCAACCGTTCAAACTTTGATGACGAAGGAAACATTAACGGTAGTGAAAAAGCTGGGGGAAGGGGGGCAAGGGGCCGTTTACCTTGTCGAAGGGCAAAAGTTGGGAAGAAAGGCATTGAAGTGGTATAACCATGAGCAGGCGACGGAAGAACAAATGAAAATCATTCTGGATCTCGTCCAACAGGGCCCCCCGAGCGGAGCGGCTGGAAAACGATTTGTATGGCCCATAGACCTTGTATGCTCTCCTCATTCTTCTCAGTTCGGTTACTTGATGGACTTGATTGATACCCAGCGATTTGCGGAGTTGGGCGAAGTCTGGGCGAAACGGAAACCAGCGCCAACGATGAGAGCGTTGTGCAGGATCTCCTATGCGGCCGCCGATTCATATAGGGCATTGCATTTGCGAGGGTTATGCTACCGGGATATTTCCGCCGGCAACATTATGTTCGATCCTGTGCAGGGGGATGTGTTGATTTGTGATAACGACAACATTGGGGTAAACAATCAGTCCGACGCTCAAGTGTGGGGGACGATGGAGTATATGGCCCCCGAAGTGGTTCGGAAAGAAGCGAAACCGTCAACAGATACGGATCTTCATTCGTTGGCTGTCTTATTGTTTCAACTTTGGATTTGGCATCACCCGCTTCACGGGAAGATGGAATATGAAGTCCGCTCATGGGATTTGATCGCCAAACAAAAAATTTATGGCCAAAACCCAGTGTTTATTTTCGATCCTGTCAACCCGGAAAATCGTTTGCCTGATGATCCTGATTATGAAACGGCTAAACGTCGGTGGGAGGTATGCCCGCAACCGTTGAAAGAGAAATTTATCCAGGCTTTCACCATCGGGCTGCATGATCCTAAGCGCCGCGTCACAGAAGGAGAGTGGAGAAAATTATTTTTAGAGCTGGAAGACTGCATTACGCAGTGCCCGCACGATTCGGCGGAGAACTTCTGGAGCGAAAAACAGCCTAATGTGCGTTGTTGGTATTGCCAGCAGCCTGTCCCTGTTCCGCCCAAACTTTTAGTAAAATCAGCGGCTGGGAAACAGTATATCGTATTAAACAAAGGAACGAGCATTAAAAGACGGCATATCGATCCATCCTCAAAGGAGGAGCAATGGGCCGAACTTGTCGGGGAGGTCGTGCAAAATCCGGCGAACCCGTCAGTTTGGGGAATACGCAATCACACCAATGTTCCTTGGAAAGCGACAACCCTCGCTGGGGCTGTTCGGGAGATTCCTCCCCAAAAATCGGTCCCTTTGCAGGCAGGGGTAAGAATACAGTTTACCGCGTCCACGGAAGGAACCATTCTTGGTTAGGGAGAGGCGATGAAACATGAGTGCCAATGATCCCGCTAAAGAGGCGTTAAAAAAGATCATCAGTCAACATGGCGCTTCAATTTGTTCGGAGCCAAAGCGTCTTCAATCTATGCTTCACGATATGACGACAGAACCGAAAGGGAAAATCAAAGCTCTCATCAGCGCCGTAGAAGAAGGGGTTTTTCAAGAGATCGCGCAATATCCGGACGAACAGTTGGACGATCACTTTTATCACCGAATGGTGGCGCGGCTGCATCAAAACGCCGCGATTGATCTCCAAATTGCTGAGTGGGCTGTCGGATGTTGGGGGGAAGTGCTGGATAAGGCGGTTCCAGAACGTGCAATATTGGAAGAGGAGGAAGAGGCTGCACAGGGAGCCGCATCCCCTCCTTCCGTTTCGATGCCGTCACCTAGCCCAAGTCCGTCCGCCGCCGCTATACCACCGCAACAACCGGTGAGCGTTCCAGCCCCAGTTGCACCGATCCAGCCGAGGAGAAGCAAATTATCTGCCGTTTTCCGGTTCGCGGTCGTATGTTTATTGCTATTCGGTGCATATCGGCTGTTCTTTTCACATGAGGAAGAACGAGAGGAAGCATCACAGCCTTCCGTCGCTGCAGATGTGGCGGGTGAGGAAACAGAAAACAGTCATGATGACGAAACGGATGCGGCAACTGCGCAGGAGAATACAGCTCCCGAACAGGTTGCCGCAGAAACTGACTCAAATTTGACATCTTCCGTATCCGAACAACAAGTCCGGACTTTTATGAAACGGTACATTACTTTGGCGGTAGAATCCATTAATCAGCGCGATTTTTCTCTCATTGAGGACCTCATTGATCCCAATGGGCCTGCATACCAAGAAACGCAAAATTATCTTCAACATGTCGGTGAAGAAGGCATTACCGAAAAATTGGTCACCTTGGATGTGCAACAAGTCGAAGTGGTGGACGAAAGTCGCTTTAAAGTACGAACATACGAAGAATATGAAATTAACTATAATGGCGAATCAGAGAAAATTAAAAGTTTTCGCAGTGAATTCCTAATCGCGGTTTCACCGGACCGCACCTTGAAAGTTCAAGAGCTGCTCAGCACTGACCAAATCAACAGCTATGACATTCCAAGCGAGGATTATGGCGCGGACGTGGCCGAAGGAAGTGAAGCTGGGGCGGTGGAGAGCACCGTAAGGCAACATTACGCCAGCATCAGCAATGATGATTTTGAGACTGCCTATGACTTGTTTTCGAGCGACCGAAAACGGAAAGTGACGATGGCAGGCTGGGCGGATGGGCTGCAACATAATATAAAGAATGAAGTGAATACCATAGAAGTTACCGCTCTCGATGGCGAATCTGCAACAGCCTATGTGGAGCTGACGTCTTATGATGATAACGGAGACGGGACGGTGCTGGTTCAGCAGTGGGGCGGATACTGGTATCTCATTAAAGAATCCGGTCGTTGGGTTCTCGACGACGCGGACATTCAAAAACTCGACTCTAGGGTGGAAAGCTATGGGGCGTTTTGACAGACGGAGGAAACGAACGATTTCATTGGCATCTATTTTGTTCATTCTAATGCTTTCACTAGTCATCTGTCTATCGGCCTATGCCGTGGTGATTCATCAACAAACAAATTCAAAAGCGGCCGACCGTTCTGCGAGTCAGCCTGAAAAACAAAATGCGGCGAACCGTCCACAATTGCAAGCCGACGACAGTCGTATTGTCAAGCAGCCATCGGTCACCTTTTTTGAACCGTCGTCCAACATAGACGAAAAACTTGATCGGCTGATCGAAACGATGAGCCTTCGTGAAAAAATCGGGCAGTTGGTCATTGTCGGATTTCCATCCACCCAACCGGATGAACACATAGAGCGAATGATTCGGGACTATCATGCGGGCGGGGTGATCTTATATGACCGCAACATGGAAACACCCGAACAAGTCGCCAATTTAACTAGCCGGTTGCAACGGTTGGCGATGGAAAACCGCTTCCAAATCCCGCTCGTCTTTAGCATCGACCAAGAAGGGGGAAAAATTGTCCGAATGCGGCAATACGTTTCCCCCATCCCTTCTCAACAAATATTAGGCAAAAGCGGAGACGGCGCAAAAGTGTACCAAACCGCTCGGCGGACAGGGGCAGAACTCGCCGCGATGGGCATTCAAATCAATTTTGCCCCGGTGCTGGACTTATCTGCTATAGACAGCCGGTCATTTGGAACCGATCCGGTTGTAGCGGGAAGGTTAGGGGAAAAGGTCGTCACGGGGCTGGCCGATGCGGGGGTGACGCCGGTGCTCAAGCACTTTCCGGGAAACGGGCGCAGCCAGACAGACCCGCACCATGACACGTCTTCTGTTCAAGCATCCGAGCAGGATCTTGAAAACAAGGACATTTTTCCTTTTAAGCGCATTATCACAAATATAGACCATCATCGTTTTTTCGTTATGGTCACCCATATTAAATATCCGACATATGACAAAGAAAATCCAGCCAGCCTGTCTCCGGCTATTATTCAGGGATTGCTGCGGGGAAAATTGGGCTATGAAGGCATAGTGGTGACCGATGACTTGGAGATGGGGGCGGTGAGCAAGTATTTCACCTACGAGGAACTCGGATACCGGGCGATCGCCTCTGGCGCCGATTTGTTGCTTGTCTGTCATACTTTTGACAATCAAAGAAAAGTGATGGACGGAATCTGGAATGCCGTGCAAACCGGAAAGCTGTCCGAGGAGCGAATCAACGAATCGGTAAGGCGGGTGTTAAAATATAAATTAACCCAATTTCCTTCCATGCAAAGCATTTACGCAAATCCTGCCACAGCGAAGCGGGTGGTGGGAAAACAAGGGTAAATGGAGAGGGGACATCAAAAGTTTCATAGAAATCGTACATCACCATCTCATGGAGCGGCGTACGGCATTCCCGGAGTCGTATTCACCCGTGGCCGACGTTCGCTAAAGGTGCAAAAGAGACGGCAAGGGAGACGGGGACAGAAAGACGGTTATAAGACAACCACCGTTCATGTTGCCAAATGGACAAGCTGTTGCGATTGTCTCTTGTTTTTTCTTTTTCAGCTGACATCGGTGGCCGGGCAGTCGAGGAGTTGGTCGAGGTGTACTGGCAAAGCAAAGGGCTGGTATCGTCGCAGAAGCCGAAAGTCCAGAAATTCTTGAAAGTGATTAGATATTCCGTTGACGTGACGGAGCGAACGCAGATGGCCCGTTTTGAGATCGTCACGCTTGACCGTCGTTATCGTCAATGAGAGGGAGAAATCGCTGTCCTGGATGGCGGGCTAACTGCCATCGTGCAGACAACGATGGAATACCAGTGGATGAAAACCGTAGTCGGTTTAGGCGATGCCGCCATTGTTGACTTGTTAGCTGAGATCGGAAGTTTTGCCCATTACTGGAATTCGCGACAGTTGATCAAACTAGCGGACCTAACGCTCAAAGATCACTCCTCCGGTCAGCACAAAGGACAAAAACAGGTCTCGAAACGGGGACGAAAACGGCTGTGCTCCATACTGTTTTGGGTGATGATTCCCTGGTTCACCACAATGAGGCGTTTCGCGCATTGCATGAGTATGACACGACCCGGGCGGTAATCCCACTGTCGAAGAGGTAGTCAATTTTTGGTGCTATGCGGCAAGTTGTTAAAGGTGCTGTTTACGATCCGCACAAAGCAACGGACGTTTGACGCAGAGCGAATGGTGTAGGACATCCTGCCCCAAGTTCGACATCGGGCGGCCTAGTGCCTTCCCCCGTGAAAAGAAGAGACGCTTGACAATAGGATGACACCGGGGCAGCTAGCGTAATACGACCCATTCGACCTTAAGACTCACATTTCGCACCCTCTCGACCAAAATCGGGAGGATTTTTTTGTTTTCATGTCGAATGAATCCTTGACACACAAGCAACGCAAAGGAGTTTTTCCATCATGGACATTCGAATTCGCGCGATTTATGAAAGTTCCTATTTGAATATAATAAGCGCCCTCTTCAAGGATCTTGGCCTCCTTCAGCTGATTGACCGGCTGGTTCCGGTCGATCCGCAATGCCAAACCCGAACCAGCGATATCGTCAGCCTCATCATTCTGGATATCTTGAGCGGCCGGCAAGCCCTCGTTCATTTGGAACGATGGGCTCATGACATCGACGTGCCCAAACTGATCCGGCCGGGGTTGGATCCGTCTTGGTTCAACGACGATGCCATTGCTCGCCATTTGGACCGGCTGTATGAGGCCAATATCCATCAAGTCCTGTCGTCTTGCCTCGTGCAGATCTACAAGAAAGAAGGCCTCCCTCTCCGTGTCTTTCACGCGGATACGACGGACAAGACCGTTTACGGTGCGTATGAATCGTCCTCGACAGAGACCCTGCAGATCACGCATGGCTACAACCGGCATCATCGTTGGCAAAAACAGATCGGATTCGGCCTGATCGGCAACGAGGACGGCATCCCGTTTTACGGCGATGTGCACGACGGCAACGCGCCGGACAAAACGTGGAATCCCGAGGTGCTCTCCCGTGTCCATGAGCAGCTGAGGCAAGCGAAGATCGAAGACGAATGGATTTACGTGGCGGATTCCGCTGCGATGACGAAGGACACGCTGGCGCAAACGAAAGCCGCCAACGCCTTTTTGATCACGAGAGGCCCGTCGTCGCTCCGGATCGTCAAAACCGCGCTTTCGGAGGCGGATGCCCAACCCGATTCGGCGTGGAGCGCCCCCTTTGCGCTGGCCGAGAAAAACGGCGCCACGTACCGGGTATGGGAAACGGCCTCAACATATGAAGGCCAACCCGTACGGCTGATCGTCGTCGAATCAAGCGCCCTCGACCAACGGAAAGGAAAGACGCTCGAAACAGAACGAGCACAAGAAGCGGAGCTTCTTCGCGAGGAACAAGTCCGTTGGGAGCGTCATCCTTTCTCTTGCCGGGAAGACGCTGAACAAGCCTTGGCCTCCCTCAAGGCGTCCCTTCGTCCTCGATTTCATCGGGTCAAGGCCACGGTTGAAGAGATCGTGCGCCCGAAAAAACGGCGCGGACGGCCGAAAAAAGGGGCGGAACCCGAGATGGAGACGCTGTATCTCCTGCGCTTGGACATGGAATTCGATCGCGAGGCGTGGGAACAGGCGAGACGGAAAGCGTCCCGGTTTGTTCTCGTCACGACCGTTCCGAAGGAATGGAAGGGCCAACCCATGGATGCCCAAGAGATCTTGAAGCTGTATAAAGGGCAGATCTCGGTGGAAATGAACTTCTCCTTCCTAAAAGATCCGTTCTTTACGGACGAAATTTACGTCAAAAAACCCGAACGAGTGGCGGTATTGGGCTATTTGTTTTTGCTGGCCTTGGCCATTTACCGCGTCTTCCAGCGCCGGGTGCGTCAGTTCATCACACCCGAACGCCCATTAAAGGGCGCCGGAGGCCGCAAGCTGACCCGTCCGACCGGACAAGCAATTTTTCAATTGTTTTGGTATGTCAGAGTCGTCCTGTTGGAGTTGCCGGATGGGCAAATCCAACGCAGGCTAGGGAAACCGCTCACCCCTGATCAGCGAAGGATTCTGCAGGGATTGGGCATGGATGAGAGCATTTACGTGTAACGTCATATGGAACGACTAGCGATGGTAAAAAAAGGATTGCCATCGCTAGTCGTGTTGGTCGAAACGTTATTCTGAAAAACGAAATAAAAAATCCTTTCTTTCTACCCTGCTAGGGTGCGAAATGTGAGTTAAGACCCGAACTGAGCCGGTCTTTGCCTGATGACGAGACCGAACGGGGGAATATTGGTGTGAAGATGACGGGAGACATGGGGGGTTTTTCCTCATCAGCGATGCAGAGATCCAAGGATGCATCGAATACGTTTCCTCCGTAACAGGAAAATGTACTCAGTCGTGACTGTGAAGCGCACCCTAGGTCTGTAAGATATCCACAAAACTGAAGAAGGACGTAAATGATTTTGTCGAAAAGTATTTTTTGATACCCCTGGGAGGAAGAAAAGCCTTGATACATCAACATTTCTAGAGGGAGAGAGCGACTTTGACAGAGACACAAACAAAACAACTACAGCAACAGTTAGATGCTATTTTAGATGAATTAGGAATGCCGATTAACTGGACTCAAGAAGAAGCCGATCAGTTTTATAAGAGATTTTGTAAATCCCAAAAAGGGTTGGCTAATCGGCTTATTTTAAAAATAACAAGTATTAGAAACATTTTAGGTGGAAAAAATCTGTGCTTCGGGGAAGTATTAGATCCAGATACGCTCTCCTCTTTTATTTTGCCTTTTGAGGATAAAGAATGGAATGTATCGTTTCTATTAAAGAATGAAAAAAAACGGCTTAATGAAGGGGATGTTATCGTTGTTGTCCCTGAAGTGTTAAAAGTTGAGAGGATACAACAAGAAAGAAACCAAGCGAGACGGATGAAAGAAATGGTTTCCATAAAGACGAATTCTATCAAAGGAGTCCCTTTTGAAACAAGGTTAATGGAGTGTCTTGGAGAGGTGGTTGTAAAAAAATTATCAGAACAAATGGGTTCTTTAGGAAAGCTATCCCATCTTATATTACACGAGTTTGAAATGGCATATGATGAGAAAAGACGTGAGATCGAGCAACGGTTGGAAGACCTTGAGAAACGGGAAGAAGAAATAAAAAATCGGGAAGAAGCGAACAAAAAGAAAAAGCAAGAGCTAAACGATATGGAGCAACAACTAAAAGAACATGAAAAGTATTTGCTGGCGCAGTTTGAGCGTTTTCGTCTTTTGCCGCCTCCATCGTTAATTAAGGAAAAGAACGATATAGATGGAAGCAATTCGAAAACTATTCAATGGAGCAATCAAACAGATATTATCGACACAATCCGCGGCGCTTTGCATGCACAATGTAATCTTCAGTACGAGCGTGATGTGATTGAATGTTTTGTAGGTGCATTGAAGACAAATCAGCTTATCATTTTGCATGGCCCGAGCGGAACGGGGAAGTCCAGCTTAACAAGGGGCTTTTCTAAAATTATTAAAGGAGCAAAGACATGCACGATTAGAGTTCAGTCAAGCTGGACAGATAAGCAAGATATACTTGGATTTTTTAATCCGATTGACTACCAATACGTGTCTACTGAGTTTTTAGACGTGTTAGTAGAAGCAAGGGAAAATCTGCAGTCTTTATATTTAGTTTGCTTAGACGAGATGAACTTGTCTCATGTAGAGTACTATTTTGCGGAATTTTTGAGTGCGAGAGAAGAGGAAACACCTAAGATCACCCTATATGCTAAACATTTCCAAGAACTAGCCTATACAATGGTTAAACCTTACATCATTGTGGACGAACGCGGATACCCACTTCTTAACGAGGAAAAGTTATCACAAATAAAAGACGATTCCGAGAGAAGGAAAGTGCAAAATTGTTTTGATTTATGCTACCGGTATCCGGCAGAATTTGAAATCCCGAGTAATGTTAGGTTTATTGGCACGATGAATATGGATCATACTGTGAAAGGATTGAGTCCAAAGATTATTGATCGAAGTTTTGTCATTGAATTGCGTTATTCTGAGAATGAAGAAAGTTTAATAGAAGAGTTAAAAAAAATAAAAGTGCTTGAGCAGATTGTGGTTGATGTAGAGAACGACCTAAAGGTAACTGCAATGGACGAAGAATGCAGGAAGCTAGCTAAAGAACTTAACCCGATGTTAGGCCAGCTAGGAGCGAGATTGAATCGAAGGGCTTTAGATCAAATTGGTTATTACGGACATGCAGTGAACTCTCCTTGGAAATTTGACCAAATTGTTCGCGGAAAAATATTGCCGAGAATACAGGTTGTGCGCAGCGATGAAAATGCGAGGGTTATAGAACGGTTACTACAAGGAATGAAAAATCCATCAAATATGACAAAAATAAAAGTGAAGGAAATGTTGGACCAAGGGCGCACAATTACATATTGGAGATGATATGGAATGGAATTGTGGATCGCTAAGATTCAATCCGCGAGAGAGCATCCTATACAGGAATTAGTTAAACCGTTGGAATTTAGTAGAGAAAATAATTGTTATATCGCCTCTGAATATGAAGGGACAATTGTTGTAAAGGTGTCAAATGATAAAGTCCGACAAGTATTCTTGTCTCATTATGGGATAGTATCGAATGAAAAGCGAATCCCTTTAATTTACGATGCGCAGAACGATGTTTGGTATGATAGAGGGAATGAAGTAGAAGAAAGAAGTCCTATTGGTATTAATCAATGTGGAACTTTTTTCTTTGAGGCAGAAGATAAGCATGGATTTATCATTGACAGGTCTAGCGATGTTTATATTACAAGTAGCTTATTAACAAAACCAGAATTTGAACAGATGAAAGACGATATTGCCATGATGCTTGAAGATCTATTTACGGCAGATCATGGACCTGCAACGACGGTGGAGTTATGGGCAAAGAACGGCAGTATGGCTGAACATATACTCGGGAAACTCCAAAAACTTTATGAAGTGTTGTTGGAACTGGACAGAATGCCACATGAACAGCTTATTCGTGAGTACCGGGTAGTTCCGTTGAATCAAATAAAACAACTGGATTCGAAAGTATTGATTGAGCGGAAAATGTTTCCGTTTAAAGACAAATTTTTGGCTCCCGTCAACATACGTTCCATAGATATTTCAGAACATAGAATGATGCGTTGGAGCATAGAGAGGGTACTGGATTATGCTCATCGTTATGCGGCGCAAGCGCAAAATAGACAGGTAGAATTAAGCAAAAGGATCGATTTCTTGGAATATTCGCTGAAAAACCTTTATGGCAGTAACAACATAGAGAAAGAAAAGATAGAAAACTCCTTAAACAAAGACTTGCAATATGCTTATGAAATCCTTCAGATAACTAAACAAAGCGAGGTTTTCTGGAAACAGGTTATAGAGTTGGCTGAGAAGTGTTTAGAGTTCCATTTCTTGCAAGTGGGGGAGGAACAGCTGGGGGAAACGCATTTGTTTACGTTTTCCCCTCTGTATAGTGAGGTATATCAATATCTAGACAATTTATTGCAGGCAAGTCCGACAAAGCAATTGGCCAATATAGCTGTTCCTTTGCAAAAATCGCCCAAATTATACGAAGTATGGTGCTTTATTTCGATTATTCATTCATTAATTTATGACTGCGGTTTTATAACAAAACAAAAGCTATATGCTCGAATTAGGCAATACGTGAAAGAAAAAGGGGGATTAGAAGGAATATCTTTTACTTTTGAGCGCCCTGTTTACCGTTATACCGACCGCTACAATCCAAGAAAAACGAATTTAGTGCTTGAAGTTCATTATGAGCGTCCATTCTCACATGGGGAAAAGTCTTATCGGCCTGATTTTACTCTCATTTTCCATGATGAAACACCCGAAACAAAGACAGCTTTTTTAGACGCAAAGTATCAGCCGCTATTCAATCGTAAAAGTTGGATTGAACTTATTCGTGATACATCGTTTCGAAAATACTACGAACCTTTGGTAAAGAAGCCTGTTGCTTCTTTTTTGATGCACCCAAACACATTAAACGATGTTTCTGTCCATACGTGGAATGCAGCGATGAAAGAAGAACTTAGGCATAAACTAGGCAGCTTTAGTTATAAGCCAAGTGATAAAAAAGGGTTTATTAAGTGGATGAACATGTTAGTGCACTATCATTTGGGATATAACGCGACATGTATGCATTGTGGCATACATCAACCTGCTCGGTTGGAGATAGGAGAAATAGGACAAAAATATTTTACCTGTAGTAATGATCATTGCGAGGCGTTTTGGGTACAAACCGTCTGTTTTAATAGAAAAGGGGGGGGATGGGCGCAAAACGATGCCCATACCGCAGCAACCGCAACGTTACTCAAGTATACAAAGCATTCAGGGATGAATTATCACAAGGAAACAACAGACGAATGGGATGTCTTTTGTCCTGTATGCAATAAGCGGGCACAAGATAGATTTGTACATTAAAGGATTGGCGAATGCTGTATATCGCATTCACCAATCCTCCACCGTTTTTAGCTGGCGTTTTCGATTCTCGCTTTGCCCCCCTCGCCGAGCCATGATTTTTTCCATTGTTTTTGGACAACGGCAATGAGGATCATGCAGGAAATGGCAATGCCGCTTAGGACGAGAAACCCGGGTGTGAACGAGCCGGTGGCGAGTTTTAAGTTGCCTAAAATTTTCGGCAGGAAGTAGCCGCCAAGCCCACCAGCCGCACCGACGATGCCAGTAATCACTCCAATTTCCTCTGTAAACCGTTGTGGCACTAATTGGAACACAGCGCCGTTGCCCATGCCTAGCCCCATCATCGTGATAAACAGCAGGACCGTTGCAGTCGTTAACGCTGGGAGAGAGGAAAGGGACGCTATCATAATGCCAACGACGCTATACAAGATCATCAACATGCGAATGCCGCCGAATTTGTCAGCGAGCCAACCGCCGACCGGGCGGAAAAAGCTCCCGGCAATGACACAGATCGTCGTGAAATCGGCCGCTTTGACAGGGTCTAAGCCATATTGTGTATTAAAGAAAATCGTCAAGTAGCTCGCCATGCCGACAAAGCCGCCAAATGTAACGCTGTAAAAGATGCAAAACAGCCACGCATCTTTTTGCTTCAACACAGTCGCATAATCTACTAGTTTTTTGGGTTCGGGCTGACTCGGGCTGTCTTTCGCCAAAAGCGTGAAAATAATAAACGTAATGACAAGAGGAATAAGAGCGAATGCAAAGACGATATGCCAGTCGCCGTAATGTTGGGCGATGCGGTTGGCAAATAAAGTTGTAATGATCGTTCCGCTGTTTCCCGCTCCGGCGATGCCTAAGGCAAGCACTTGGTATTGTGGCGGATACCAGCGGCTGGCAAGTGGAAGTGCCGCGGCAAAACTCGCTCCGGCGACACCTAACAGCAAGGCGACGATTTGAAGTTCGGATAAGCTGTCAGCAAACTGCCATCCTAAAATGAGCGGGATAATCGTAATGATCATGCCGATTTGGCCGGTTTTTTTCGGGCCGATGCGATCCGTCAGCAAACCGAGAACGATCCTGAGGATCGAGCCGCCTAACGTAGGCAGCGCCACGAGATTGGCCTTTTGTGCTGTGTTCATTCCGATGTCATTCATGATCACAACAGAAAGTGGACCGAGCAGCACCCAGATCATAAAGTTGACATCAAAATACAAAAATGAGCTCAGCAACGTCGGGGGATGACCGCTTTTCAAAAAACCTTTGTGATCCATGCCCATTCTCCTTTACTTTGGTTTTTTCGTGAAAATGCATGCGTCTCGATGAGTCATTTTCATGCCCGGGTGGAGGGCAAAACGTTGCCCATGGAACTTTTTTGTGAGCAAACTTGGTGAGAAACAACAACTGATTTGAAGCCAATCCCTCCTTATCGCATGGGTTTATATACAAGCCCGCTCCGAAGGAGAAATTTCCAGGAACAGGCTTCTTTACGGGGATGATGGTCGTGGTAGATGGAGATGTGATCGTTCGGGAGACAATTTCATCACTAGTGAGATAATACAGCAGCACTTATGTCTTTGTTAATTGTTTTGTTATTAAACATAACACGGGAAGTAATATTTTTAGATATAAATTCCCTTTTATTTGTTTAAAAGTAAAATACAGGTGAAATAATTCATTAGTTTATACCATAAATCACCTTACGGATGGATATAAGGAGGGATGGGAACAAAATTTGTGCTACGTTTTATGACATAAATAGCCCGTGGCAACTCTGTTCAATCACTGAATTCCTTGATGTGATGCTTTACAACGTTCCGGTGTGACAGGAACAAAGAGGTTTGATACAACTAACTGCATTTTGGAGTTGTCATTAGTGAAAAACGGCCTTCCAACCACCGAACTTGGGCTCCCCTTCTTCTGTTATTCGCCTTTTGAACAAAAAAACGGGCGATGGCCATCCTTTTTGCCATCGCCCGCCGTTTTTTTTACGGCTGTTTGGTGCAACGCTCCCTAATCTGTGCGTCGCCTCTTGCCGAGCCTTTTCGGATTCATTCCTTCCAATACCGGTCGTATAAATTTTGCATATGGTCAGTCATTAGTTTGACGGCTTGTTGTTCATCATGCTTTTCGATTGCTTCAATGAGCGCTTTATGCTCGCTAAAGTTCACTTCCCGGTAATCGGGCCGTGTCACTGTACGGTCGCGGATAAATTCCCACATCTTTTGTTGTTTCATGGCGTTGATAATAGCGGACATAAACGTGATAAATAATTCATTGTGGGAAGCTTTGGCGATCGTACTGTGCAATTGCTCATCGGTTTCTGGGACATAGAAGCCTTCTCTTGTTTCCTCTTCCATCTTTTTGATGATCGACTGGAGTTCCTCTATTTCTTCCTCTGTCGCCCTTTGCGCAGCAAATTTGGCGATAATCGGTTCGATATGCATTCTCGCTTCTACAATGTCTTCCGGTGAAACGGCTTCAAGGATCAGCGCTGCATTTTGTGCTTCATCAGCGGGGTGGTTGCTTTTGACGTACACTCCTTCCCCTTGGCGGGAGTAAATATAGCCGTTTAACTCCAAGGCGCTCAGCGCTTGTCGGACAGGGGCGCGGCTGACGCCGAACTGTTCGCACAGCTCTCTTTCCGATGGAAGTTTGTCACCGATTTTGAGCGAACCGGATTGGATTTGTGAAAGAATTTGCTTGTAAATTTGGATATATAGTTTGCTGCTAGAGACGGGATTGAATTTCATATAAATCACTTCTTTCATATCAAAGTTGTTTAATAGAATGGGAAGATATCAAGATTATTTGCATGATGGCTCATAACAGTCGCAATCCATCTGTCCATCATCTTCGAAATCATTTTTTTCTTTCGCCTAAGCACGAAAATGGCAGTCCAACGTGTGCGCATTTTCACAGAAAACGTCCATGTGTTGAGCGCATTCCGCGCTCCATCCGATATGTGAAAATGGCTACGCAAGACGGGTGCATGTTCATGAAAAAAACTGTATGAGCCGTTTTTGGCGCTTCAACTAGGCATGAGAAGATGCCATAGGACGTACACATTTTCACAGAAAGTATAACCGAAGCGGGTAAGATTTATGCGAATATGAAGATGCCACCTAAGCATATCGTTTGGGGAAGGCTTACATTGTAAACGTCATTATTATATCCGCTTCTTTTAATTAGGGCAATAGATACGGTTGTCGCAATCTTGCTCCAAGCCACCAGAAATTCCCCCCTCCTGTGTGCCGATACCGAAACGAAAGCAAGGTATTGTGATGATGGATTGCCCCCTTTGTTATTTCGCGGTACCCCCCTCTCAATGCCGCAAAGGCAGCTGGCGGCATATTTTTGAGACGCGCCCTCACCGCCCCTCTCGGTAAAGCAATGACTTTTTTCACTCCACTGTTCGCCTGAAGGCGGTCAATGTGGAGACGGAGATGTGCGGCAAAATACCATTGACAATCCAAAAAATGCGTGTATACTTAAATTATAAGATACTTAGTATACAAGTAGACAAGTAAAAAATGTTGTAAGCCCTTTGATATGCACATGTGATCACTTTTTAATGAGGTGACGGAAATGAGAAAGACAAGTGTGGAAGAATTAAAACAATTGGCAATTAAAATGAGACAGACGGCGCTCACAATGATTTATAAGGCGCAATCTGGTCATCCGGGAGGATCGCTTTCTGCTGCGGATTTAATGACAGCGCTATACTTTCGGGAAATGAATGTTGATCCAAACAATCCGACATGGGAGGACCGTGACCGTTTTGTCCTGTCAAAAGGGCACGCATGCCCGATCCAGTATGCTGCTTTGGCGTTGCGGGGATTTGTTCCTTATGAGGCGATTTACACGCTTCGGCAGTATGGATCGCCTTTCCAAGGGCATCCCGACATGAAAAAATGCCCAGGGATCGACATTTCCACAGGATCGTTAGGGCAAGGGCTGTCCTGCGCGGTCGGAATGGCGCTCGCGGGGAAGCGGGATCGAAAAGAGTACCGTGTGTTCTGTTTATTAGGGGATGGCGAATGCCAAGAAGGCCAAATTTGGGAAGCGGTTCAAACGGCCGTTAAGTACCAATTAGATAACTTATTTATCTTTGTGGACTACAACAACTTGCAAATTGATGGTTTTTGCCATGAAGTCATGCCGTTATTGGATTTGGAAAAGAAATTCGAAGCGTTTGGCTGTGAAACGAGATACATTAACGGACATTCGATGGAACAAATCGTGGAAACGTTAGATGAAATCACGTTGAACAAAAACGGAAAGCCAAAATGCGTGATCCTCGAAACGGTCAAAGGAAAAGGCGTTTCGTATATGGAAAACGTCGCTGAATGGCATGGGATTGCCCCGAATGATGAAGAGTATGAACGGGCTATGGAAGAGATTGCAAGGGGGTTGCAATGATGAGCATACTGGAAAAAGACATCGTCATCAAAAAGGCGACAAGGGAAGCGTTTGGCGATGAGATTGTGAAGCTGGGAAAAGAAAATAAAAATATTTATGTCATCGATGTCGATATTGCCAAGTCTTGCAAAACGACGAAATTCATAAAGGAGTTGCCTGATCAACATATTAATGTCGGCATTGCCGAACAAAACGCAGCTGGCCTTGCAGCGGGTTTGGCGACGACGGGCAAAATTCCTTTTGTGAGCACTTACGCGGTGTTTGGCTCTTTGCGAATGGCGGAGCAAATCCGGCAGGAAATTTGTTACCCGAATCTCAATGTGAAAATCGCCTGCTCTCACGGGGGGCTCACGCCGGCGAATGATGGCGGAAGCCACCAGGCGATTGAAGATATGGGGGTATTGCGGACATTTCCGAATATGACAGTCATCATGGGCGCCGACTATTATTCTACTCGAAAGTTAGTCGAACAGGCAGCGCACATGTATGGGCCAGTCTATCTTCGCTTCACCCGGGATGCGGTTCCTGTGATTTATGATGAACATGAAGAGTTCACGATTGGTAAAGCGAAGAAAATCAAAGATGGCGAAGACATTGCGATCATCGCTAACGGCGACACCGTTTGGCTTGCCATTGAAGCAACGAAACAATTAGAGGCAAAAGGCATTTCTGTGAAGCTATTCGATATGCATACGATTAAACCGCTCGATCGCGAGGCCGTCTTGGAATGCATCGACATCGGCAACATCATTACGGTGGAAGACCATAACATTTTAAACGGCCTTGGCAGTGCGGTGTGCGAAGTGGTTGCCGAAGAAGGGAAAGGGATTGTCCGAAGAATCGGTGTGCAAGACCAATTCGGTCAGTCGGCGCCGTATCAAAAACTGTTAGAACTCAATGGCATTACAGTGGAGAACATTGTTGCCAAAGCAACGGAATTGCTTCAAAAATAAAAAACCAACAAAGAGGAGACGATCATATGTTTCGATTAGATGACCGAGTAGCGATTGTCACTGGCAGCGGCTCGAAAAGAGGGATTGGGCGTACGATTGCGTTGACATTGGCGAAACAAGGGGCTATCGTAGTGGTGGCTGACCTGAACTGGGACGGGGTTCAAGAGACAGTGAATGCGATTACCGAGGCAGGGGGGAAAGCCTTGGGAGTCGAACTTGATGTCACCAGCAAGCAGTCGAATGAGGCGATGGTCGAGAAAGTGTTGGAGACATACGGACGGATTGATATTCTTGTTAACAATGCGGGAATTTCACAAAAAGTCACGGTGGAAGACATGCAGCTGGAAGATATGGTGAGAATCTTCAATGTCAATATGTTCGGGTTGTTTTTATGCACCCAAGCCGTGCTGGGGCAGATGAAAAAACAAAAGTATGGCCGAATCATTAATGTGTCCTCTGTTTCCGCCAAACGGGGAGGAGGCATATTTGGAGGGGCTCATTATTCCGCTTCCAAGGCGGCCGTACTCGGATTCTCGAAAAACCTTGCCCGTGAAGTCGCTCTTGATGGGATTACGGTGAATTGTGTGGCACCCGGATTGATTGATACGGACATTTGGAAATCGCTTCCTGAAGAACAGGCTAAAGAAGTCATTGCCGGAATCCCGATGGGAAGACCAGGGCAAACCGAAGAGATCGCCGCAGCCATTGCATTTTTAGCATCGGAAGAAGCATCCTATATTACAGGCGAAGAAATTGACATTAACGGCGGTTCGCATATGGATTAATGATCGCTGGCCGGGTTGGCGCCCGGCTGGCCGCCCAAAAGCTAGAAGCGAGTAT
Source organism: Geobacillus genomosp. 3 (assembly GCF_000445995.2). Classification (GTDB taxonomy): domain Bacteria; phylum Bacillota; class Bacilli; order Bacillales; family Anoxybacillaceae; genus Geobacillus. Next base: position 3,199,516 of record NC_022080.4, on the reverse strand, counting down.
CCTTCTTATTTTCGCTAGCCCAATCAATCGAGTTTTTTGAAAGCGTTTGATGTAAAGGGTTTCGATGGCTTATTTTATACAAACCGAACGTCCTTGATCCAATCGCATGCAGCGCGCTGTTAAAAGAGTGCAAAGTGTGCATAGGCAACTGTTGCCGTCTTGGAATGGTTTCATCATCCATTATTCTTTGTCCTTCCTTAGGAGATTTATTCAACTGTAGGGTATGTCAAAAAACCGGAGGAGGAACGACTGTGGACTATCTAGCGTTAGAACGTTCGACAACGAAAAAAGTGACGTTGCGATTAATTCCGTTTTTATTCATATGTTTTGTCATTGCGATCCTGGATCGAGTCAATATCGGGCTTGCTGCGCTGCAAATGAACGAAGACTTAGGTTTTTCTGATGCCGTGTTTGGATTGGGGGCAGGGATTTTCTTCCTCGGTTATTTCCTGTTAGAAGTGCCGGGAAGCGCGATCATGTCAAAAGTGGGCGCGCGGAAATGGATCAGCAGGATTATGGTGACGTGGGGATTAGTTTCGGTGTTAATGGCTTTTGTGCACACTCCTACGCAATTTTATATTGCCCGTTTTCTATTAGGAGTTGCGGAAGCGAGTTTTTATCCATGTATGGTGCATTACCTGAGCGGCTTTTACCAAACGAAGCACCATGCCAAAGCCATTGCGGCATTTATGTTGGCAATCCCAGGTGCCAATGCGTTAGGGGCTCCGATTGGGACGTTTTTATTAGGGATTGAATGGTTCGATCTGGCTGGATGGCAATGGCTGTTTATTTTGGAAGCGATCCCGGCTATCATTTTAGGTATTATCGCTTATTTCTACCTTGATGACAAGATTGAAGATGTCAAATGGTTAAACCAGGATGAGAAACAATGGCTCCTTGATGTGATCGCTAAAGAGAATCGCGAAAAACAAAAAGTCAAGCACTACACGTTCGCGCAGGCGTTAAAAGACCGTGATGTGTTAATTTTATCTGCTGCCTATTTTTGCTGGATGACAGGGTATTATGGCATTAATATGTTTTTGCCGACCATTTCGAAAGGGTTGTCAGAGGCGACCTCGCTGAGTACGCAAGGAATCGGATGGCTGCTAGGCCTTATGTATGCATGCGCTATGGCGGTCATGATTTTCGTCGGGAATCATTCAGACAAGAAGAACGAAAGACGTTGGCACGTGGCAGCCTGCTTGACGATCAGCGCGGTTTCGATGATGATCAGCACTTATGTGTCAAGCTCCAGTGTTGTTTTCGCCTTTGTATTCTTGACGATCGCTCTATGTGGAGCATTTGGGGCGTATTCTCCGTTCTGGGCCATTCCGCCTTCGTTCTTGACCGGAGCGGCGGCTGGAGGCGCCATCGCGCTCATTAACAGCGTTGGAAACTTGGGTGGATTTTTCGGACCGTACATTGTCGGTTATATTAAAGACGTTACGGGATCGTTTACGGCTAGCATGATTTTCTTAGGCGTCAGCATGATCCTCAGTTCTTGCATCGTTGTTTTTCTCGTCAAACAATCGGGGAAGGCCCTCGCCCAGAACGATAAAAAAAGTTTAAAGAAATCTAGTTGAACGTAGGCGGCCGAGGCATGTTTGAACCGTTCAGCAACGGTCTCCGTCTAGTTGCTGGGATTCTTTTATACAACGGTGCAGAGCCGGTTTCTTGTAATATCGAGCAGAGGTGTCCATGATCATGAAAAAACTTGGCGTTTTAACGAGCGGCGGGGATGCGCCGGGAATGAATGCGGCCATCAGAGCGGTGGTCAAAGCGGCTCATTATCATGGATTCGAAGCCGTCGGCATCCGGTATGGATACCAAGGATTGATCGACGGCGACATTCAGCGTCTGACGATTTCCGACGTAGAGGATATGGCTGATCGTGGAGGGACGATGTTAAAAACATCGAGATCGTCGGAATTCATGAGAGAGGAAGGCAGGAAAAAAGCCATCCAAGTATTACAAAACGCCGGCATCGACGGTTTGATCGTGATCGGTGGAGAAGGGTCGTTAAAAGGAGCAGAAAAACTGCGGGAGCTTGGCGTCAGCGTCATCGGCATCCCGGCCACGATCGACAATGATCTAGCTTACACGGATTATTCGATTGGATTTGACACGACGTTGAACACGATTTTGGATTGTATTCAGAAAATTAAGGATACTGATTTTTCCCACGATAAAACGGCCATTGTCGAAGTCATGGGAAGATATTGCGGCGATTTGGCCTTATATGCCGCTTTGGCAGGCGGGGGAGAAATCGTCTCAACTCCAGAAAGAAAATTGGATGTTGATGCGATATGTGCCAAACTGCATGAGAGAATCAAAAGTGGAAAGCACAATAATCTCGTGATTGTAACGGAACGAATGTATGATTTGCAGGAGTTGCAGCAATACATCGAAACGAAGCTCCATATTCGGGTGAGGACGACGTCATTAGGGTTCATCCAAAGAGGAGGGTCTCCATCGGCATTTGACCGGGTATTGGCAAGCAAAATGGGAGTGGCGGCCGTAGAGTTGCTCGTGAATGGATATGCAGGCCACGCTGTCGGACTTAAAGAGAATAAAATCATCTATCAAAACCTTGCCGCTATAAATGGTGAAATAGCGGATAAACAGGAACCGTATCAGTTGCTCGACATGCTTTTGCATTAGGAAAAAGTGACGGGGGGATCATGATGGTGAAGGCGTTCGCTGTCGAGCAAGGCACCATTGTATGCCAAGTGTGCGGAAAAGAAATTGATGCCGTTGATACGGCAGAAGGCGTGAAAATATGGTACGGAATATGTGCAGGCTGCTCGGAAAAGAAGAAAGGAGAACAGAAAAGCCATTGAATTTGACCTTCTCCCCCGCTTCTATCGTAGCAAGCGGATGGAGGGCCTCATTCCGGATAGGTGATGAACTCCGTCCATCTTGAAAACTGAACAAACGCTGCTCGAAAGAGGCCGGATGAAAAATGCTTACCTCTTTCGGCAGCTGACAAGGATATGGAACGAAGGGGGAATTTCGACTGGACGTCAAGTTTTTGTTAGCAACCACACGACTTTCGGATAATAAGCGATGTAGGCAAGGAAACGCTTTTACAGTAGTTCGGATTATTGATTCGGTTGATCAGTATATCGAACGCGGTTCTTCCAATCGTATCAGGCGGCAAATAAATATTGGTGATCGGGGGATCCGTCACGCTCGCCGCCTCAAAATCGCCGAATCCAATAAGGGCTATATCGTCAGGGCATTTTAAAAGCAGGCTATGAATGCCCTTTAGGGCGCCAATGGTCATGGCATCATTCAAAACAAATAGGGCAGTGATTTCTTGGTGGCGGTTTAAAAGCGTTTTGACGGCGTTATACCCCCCTTCAACCGTCGCATAGCCCATTTCTAAATAATGTTCGTTGAATGGCACCCCATGTTCTTGGAGGGCGGTTTTATACCCTTCAATGCGTTGATTTGTTGTTGAAACGTTCGGAACGCCATAGATGACGCCAATATGTTTATGGCCGTGTTGAAGCAAATGGATCGTAGCATCATAACCAGCTTGAAAATCATCGGCCACTACTCGCGGGATGTTTGTGATCTTCGGGTCATACCGATTCACAAGAACGATGGGCAAATGTTGATCAATATATGTTTGCAAATAACTGATGTCACTTTGGGAAGGGGATAAAATAATCCCATCCACCATGTGCGAACTTAATAAATGAATGGTTTCTTTTTCATGCTCTAAGTTTTCATTCGTATTGACAAACAGTAGGTGATATCCTAATTCCCGGGCTCGCATTCCTACAGCATTCACAAACCCTGTGACATATGAATCAGGCAAGCTTGATACAACGAGCGCGGCTGTTTTCGTCTTTTGGAGGCGCAACTGCTTTGCTCTTGCATCGGGTACGTAATTATACTTTTTGATCGTTTCCCAAATGCGCTTTTCTTTTTCTTCTGATATGCGCTTTGTTCCATTGATCACGTGCGAGACAGTGGCAACGGATACGCCAGCTTCCTTGGCGATATCTTTCATCGTGATTTTCATTGTTTTCATTCCTTTCTAGGCAATTCCCCGTTTATGGGCCATGTGTTCCTTAGGGGAGAGTGAAATTCACCCGTGCTCATTTTCTGCAAAAGCCATCACCAATAAAGCAACGGTAGCGGGAAACGCTTTCGTTTGGAGCGTCAAAGGTGTCACGGGCATTTTTAGTTGTCGGAACTCGATGAAACACTTCTAGCTATGATTAATTCTACAACATCATGAGTTTATCTTTACACAGTTATGTTTGTTATGTTTTTTTAAACGTTTTACTTTTTAAGAGGTTCTAACAAAATATTAATATAAAAAGCAGAGTCATTCAATGAGAGATATTTTGTTGTTTGTTGAAGCTGTTGCACTCATCCTTCGAGTCTATAGGTACATTTCCAATGGAATGGGTTGCGGCCAACGGGACTTGTTTTGGGGTTCTAAGGGGGCGTCATATCTCATAGTTTTTTCGATTCGGATGATATGCTCTATCTTCGTCTAAGATTTGTGTATAATAGATTGAATTATCTAAAAAATTGTTGACAGGTTTGCTTATTTTGGTTAATAATTTGATTAAATTGGTTAAACGTTTAAAAAGGGGTGGTGGTATTGGATGTTCAAACAGGGGGGGCGGATGAACAAGAGATGGTTGATGCCGGGTTTTCCGTATTGAAGGGTGGAATGCTTACCTTATTGTTGGCAGCGCTTTCGTTTGTCGTTTCGGCAAACGGGAAAGGGGATCTTCATTCGTTTCGGACTGAAAGGCGAACCCCAATGGAACGCATGCTTGTATTGCGATGGGATTCTATCGCTTTCCATTATGCAGTTGAAGGTGTTGGACTTGTTCCATGGCAGGCATTCCTCGGCAAACAGGAAAGCGTTATTAAAAATATAGCAAAAGGGTAGGTGGTGTAGTCTCGGAGTGAAAATCTAGGCAAAAGGCCAAGGTGGAAAACAGGGATAGTCATGTCGCAGATTCTACAGACAGGTGAGCATGGCCGCAAAAAAAGTAACCGCTTACAGTGAGTGAGGAACGGCAGATGGTTGTTCTCCTGTCATTTCCAAGATGGACAATGGCGGTTACGTCGGCGTTTCTTCATCTATGTGTTCTAGAGCAGATCATCGTTTGAACGAAAGGAGAAGGTTGAACAGTGAACTTTCAAGATAGGGTAGCCTTCATTACAGGAGCTGGATCAAAAAGAGGAATCGGAAGGGAAACTGCTAAACAGCTGGCGTATAGGGGAGCGACCGTTATATTAGCTGACATTGACTTTGAGGGGGTGAAGGAAGCGGCTGAAGAAATTAACGCACAAAATGGGAAAGCATCCCCCGTGCAGTTGGATGTCACGAACCGGGCGCAGGTTTCGAGCGTGGTGCAAGAGATTGTCGGCAAATTCGGCAAGATCGATATTCTCGTGAATAACGCCGGGATTACACGTCCGACAAGGGTTCTTGAAATTCCGGAAGAAGAATGGGATCTCATTTTTCGAGTGAATGTCAAAAGCATCTATTATTTAACTCAAGAAGTGCTACCGCACATGAAACGGCAACATTATGGACGGATCGTTAACCTTGGTTCTGTTTCCGGAAAGCGGGGTGGAGGGGTGTTTGGCGGGTCGCATTATTCCGCAGCCAAGGCAGCTGTCGCTGGTTTTACAAAAGCTGTCGCACGGGAAATGGCGCCCTTTGGCATCACTTGCAACGCCGTAGCTCCCGGCCTCATCGGCACGGACATTACCGGTGGGATGCTAACGGAAGAAGTGAAAAAGGAGATTATTAAAGGGGTTCCTGTCGGAAGAATAGGCACTGTAACAGATGTTGCCTACACGATTGCCTTCTTGGCTTCCGAACAGGCGGGCTATATTACCGGCGAAGAAATTGATATTAACGGCGGCATGCATATTGATTAACGATTCAAATGAAAAGGGATAGGGGGATTATATCGTGTCAATCAAACGAGTGGCTTCCATCTTATTGGCGTTGTTCATGTTAAGTGCCATCTTTCTCGCTGGCTGTTCTTCTTCGAGTTCTCAGCAATCATCCGAACAAAAGAGCGGCCAAGCTAGCAGCAAAAAGATTGTGATCAAATTCGGCCACGGTGCGGCGGAAACGAACCCTAGACATCAAGCGGCGTTGAAATTTAAAGAACTTGTAGAAGAAAAATCGAAAGGCCAAATTGAGGTTCAAGTGTTTCCGGGCGAACAGTTAGGCAGTGAACCGGCGATGCTCCAGGCGGTTCAATCGAATACATTGCAAATGACAGCGGTCGGTACAGGGATTTACTCGAGCCTTTACCAACCAATCGGAATTGTCGAGTTGCCTTATCTCTTCGATAGTTTCGAGCAAGCTTGGAAAGTTCTTGATGGTCCATTTGGACAAGATTTGGCGAAACCTTTAATCGACAAGAATATCCATATTTTGGCTTATTGGGAAAACGGATTTCGGCATGTGACGAACAACGTCAAACCGATTCAAACCCCGGATGACTTAAAAGGGTTGAAAATCAGAATGCCTGAAATCCCTGTGTCAGTAAGCATATTCAAAACGCTAGGAGCCAATCCGACGCCGATGGCTTTTGGCGAGTTGTTCCAAGCATTAGAACAGCATATTGTTGATGGGCAAGAGAATCCGCTGACCAACATTTACAATAGCAAACTATACGAAGTGCAAAAGTTCTTATCGCTGACAGGCCATCAATATAGCCCGCTTCCGTTGGCGATTAGTGAAAAATTCTGGAAAACGCTTTCTCCAGAGCAACAAAAAATTATTGAGGAAAGTGCAAAAGAAGCAGGGCAGTTCCATCGTGAAGCGGTAAAAGCAGATGAGCAAAAACTTAGACAAGAATTGGAAAAACAAGGAATGAAAATTAACGAAGTAGACCAACAAGCATTTAAGAATGCCGTTCAGCCAGTATACAAAGAGTTTGAAAAGGTTTATGGAAAAGAACTCATGGATCAGTTGTTTGAAGCGATAAAAGAGACAAAGTAACGCATACCCGTGTTGCCTGTAGATAGGGGGGATAAGCCCCCTTTCTAAATCTTTCATATCTGCTGCATCGGAACGGATTCCCCCCTAAAAGAAGAGGGTTGATCAACGTGCATTTGAGAAAGGTGGGAGGATCAGGATGGGGAAGGTGTCCCGGTTTTTTGATCGCCTATTAAATATCACAATGGCTTTATTTTTAGCCGTTATGTTCATTTTTGTGTTTACCAATGTTGTGCTCCGTTACGTGTTTAATTCAGGGATTACGTGGTCAGAGGAAATGTCAAGGTTCTTATTTATTTGGCTAACGTTTTTAGGAGCCATTGGTGCATTGAAAGAGAATCGCCATTTAGGGGTGGATACGCTCATTAAACGTCTTCCCCGCCAGGCCAAAAAGTTGGTGTATGTAATCGGAAATCTACTTATCTTTTATCTCCTTTGGTTACTGTTTGATGGAAGCGTAAAAACCACTTTGCTTAATACAGACACAAAAGCAGCGGCTACCGGGCTTCCGCTTGCTTTGGTCTATGGTGTCGGCATTATCACTAGTTTATCGTTTGCGGTGATTCTTTTGTTTAATTTGTACAAAGTGTTTTTTTACGAAAAAACGATTGATGTACTGACAGTCATGAAGGAGACAGAAGAAGAAGTGCCTTATGTATTAAGAGAGAAAACCATCGTAAAGTGAGGTGAGGTTATATGACGATTACTATCTTTGTTGGATCGCTGTTAGGGGCGATGGCATTAGGGATCCCGATCGCCTTTGCCCTTATGATTAGCGCTGTATGCCTGATGCTGTATCTCGGTATGCTGGACAGCCAAATCGTTGCTCAAACGCTAGTGAATGGGGCCGATAGCGTCAGTCTCATGGCGATCCCGTTTTTTATCCTCGCCGGAGAGTTAATGAATGCGGGCGGCATTTCGAAAAGAATTATCGATTTTGCGATTTCCATTGTTGGCCATGTCCGCGGCGGGTTAGGGTATGTGGCTATTATGACAGCTGTGTTATTTGCTTGTTTATCGGGTTCGGCGGTGGCGGACACAGCTGCAGTCGGGGCCATTCTGATCCCAATGATGACCCAGGCAGGCTACAACCCGAGACGGTCAGCCGGATTAGTGGCAGCTGGAGGAATCATTGCGCCTATTATTCCCCCGAGTATCCCGTTTATTATCTTTGGGGTAGCGAGCGGTGTATCGATCACAAAGCTATTTATAGGCGGGATTGTGCCTGGCTTGATGATGGCGTTCGGGTTGGCCATTGTTTGGTGGTATGTATCGAGAAAGGAACAGTCTGCGGTTTACCCGAGAAAATCAGCGAAAGAAATGATACAGGCGACGAAGCACGCATTTTGGGGGCTATTGCTGCCGGTAATTATTTTAGGCGGAATGAAAGGGGGAATTTTTACAGCGACTGAAGCAGCTGCTGTTGCCGTTTTTTATGCCTGGTTTGTAGGCACTGTGATTTACCGCCAAATTCGGCTGAAGGATTTGTACGATGCGCTTGTGGCCGCTTCGAAAACAACGAGTGTCGTGATGTTTCTTATTGCCGCATCTATGGTTGCTTCGTGGATGATTACGGTCGCCAATATTCCTTCTTCGATTACAGAGGTTGTAGCGCCGCTGATGGACGATCCGTTGCTTTTGTTGTTAATGATTAACCTGTTAGTTCTCATTGTCGGCACTGCGATGGATTTAACTCCAACGATTCTTGTGCTAACACCTGTTTTGATGCCGATTGTTGAAAAAGCGGGCATTGACCCGGTATATTTTGGGATCCTGTTTATTTTAAACAACGCCATTGGCCTTCTCACGCCTCCGGTAGGAACCGTACTCAATGTAGCTTGCGGGATCGGGAAGATTTCCATGGACGACATTATGAAAGGAGTTTGGCCATTTTTGCTCGTCCAAGTGGTTGTGTTGATTTTGCTGATCGTTTTCCCGTCATTGGTCACTGTTCCGATTGAGTGGTTTACCCATTAAACCTAAGGCAAGGCGAATGGAGAAAGCGAAGTTTCGCGCGTTGATAAAGTTGGAAGCCGGCTGAAGCGATGCCGGCTTCTTTTGTGTGCGCCCGGCATGGGTGCAGTCTATAGGGTGAAAGTCCCGAACTGCGAAGGCAGAAGTAGCAGTTAGCTTAACGCAAGGGTGTCTGCGGCGACGCAGAATCTGAAGGAAGCGGGCGGCAAACTTCCGGTCTGAGGAACACGAACTTCATAAGAGGCTGGGTATCATTGGGTGAGTTTGCACGACAAAACGAAGCCCTTTCTGCCGAAGGTGATACCGAGTAAATGAAGCAGATAGATGGAAGGAAAGACTGCACTCTTACCCGGGGAGGTCTGTCCGGGAAGCCAAGTGCGCTTGGCAACCGTTGGAGCGATCCAACGCTGAACGGACAGAAGTCAGCAGAGGTCATAGTACCCGTCTAGCTTAAGGTAGAAGGGGAAGGACCGAACCATGAAGGAGAACGGCCACTAGGCGTTCATCTTCTTTGATGAAGCAGACAACCCGAAAGGGCCTGCTTGAGGGAGGAAATGGTGAAGTCCATGGGGGACCTCAAGAGGGTGGAGAAGAAGATGGCACAAATAGAACGGATCGTTCACGTAGAGAGGAAGAATCGGAATGTGGATGAAACAGGTACTGTCACGGGAGAATCTCCTGCGAGCACTCAAACAAGTGGAAAAGAATAAAGGGTCCCATGGAACCGATGGAATGTCCGTCAAAGACCTGCGAAGACACCTCGTGGAACATTGGGACGTGATACGGCGCGCTTTGGAAGAAGGGACCTACGAACCTTGCCCGGTCCGACGGGTCGAAATCCCGAAACCGAACGGAGGAGTCAGGTTACTAGGAATCCCGACCGTGACAGACCGGTTCATCCAACAGGCCATCGCCCAAGTGCTCACGCCGATCTTTGACCCATCCTTTTCGGAACACAGCTACGGGTTTCGTCCCGGTCGAAGAGGACACGACGCGGTGAAAAAGGCGAAGCAGTATATTCAGGAAGGATATACATGGGTGGTAGATATCGACTTGGAAAAGTTCTTTGATCGAGTCAACCATGACAAACTGATGGGGATATTAGCGAAACGAATTCCAGACAAAATCCTCCTAAAGTTGATACGGAAGTATCTACAGGCAGGGGTCATGATCAACGGGGTGGTCATGGAAACACAAGAGGGGACTCCACAAGGAGGGCCGCTCAGTCCACTTTTGTCCAACATTCTCTTGGATGAGCTGGACAAAGAATTGGAAAAACGAGGGCACAAATTTGTACGGTATGCGGATGACTGCAATATCTACGTAAGGACGAAGAAGGCCGGGGAACGGGTGATGAAATCGATCACGGCATTCATTGAAAAGAAACTCCGGCTGAAAGTCAATGAAACCAAATCGGCAGTGGATCGACCGTGGAGGAGAAAATTCCTCGGTTTTAGCTTCACCCCAAATAAGGAGCCAAAAATCCGGATCGCAAAGGAAAGTATTCGGCGCATGAAGCAAAGGATACGCACCATGACGAGTCGATCGAAACCGATTCCCATGCCCGAGCGAATCGAACAGCTCAACCAGTACATTCTGGGATGGTGTGGATACTTCTCGTTAGCAGAGACTCCAAGTGTGTTCAAAGAACTAGATGGATGGATTCGACGAAGGCTGCGCATGTGCCAATGGAAAGAGTGGAAACTTCCGAGAACCAGAGTCCGAAAACTGCAAAGTTTAGGAGTGCCCAAGCGGAAAGCATATGAATGGGGAAACACTCGGAAGAAATATTGGAGAGTGGCCGCTAGTCCCATCTTGCATAAAGCCCTTGGCAACTCCTATTGGGAGAGCCAAGGGCTGAAGAGTCTTTATCAACGATATGAATCTCTGCGTCAGACTTAATGGAACCGCCGTATACCGAACGGTACGTACGGTGGTGTGAGAGGACGAGGGTTAGTCACCCTCTCCTACTCGATTTTGCTTGAATTGGGTTGTGTATTTCTCGTGGCTGCCATTGCTGATACGCAAAGCGGTAGCAAGGCATGCAATTGAAACGCCTGTTTGGTAGCGAAACGTTTGATTGAACAGCAGCTCTAGTTGATTCTCTTCCATAAAATAACTATCAGGATCCCTCAAGAACGGATACCACTTCCCTTAACGTATCCACCGTCCCCACATTGCCAGGAAAGATGACGTACGGAATGGACGGGAATTTGCTTTCCGGGCCCGTCCGCCAGACCGGCACCCCGGGTGCGATTTGCCCCATTACTGTGGCGCGTTTCACGTGCAGTCCGTTTGTGCCGATATCGCTTGATGTAATGCCGCCCCTGGCGATGAGATATTTCGGTGTTGCGGAAAACTCCGAGACAATGCGGGTGACGCCGGCGGAGATGGCGACAGACAGCTTCAGTTCTTCTTCTTCCATTCCATCGCCGAGTTCCAGGCGCTCTCGTTTTGTGTAAACGACGGTCGTGATGCCCTTGGCCACGTTCTCCTCGGCTTCCAGCCGGACGCGTTCAATTTCGTGCGAAAAGGCGTCCTCGTCGAAAACGAGATGGCTGTTCAGCTCAATGAACTGCAGGCCGGGAAGCTCTTTGAGCCGCTGGAGCTGGTCGGTCGTCTTTTTCACATGGGACCCGACGATAATCAAGCCGCCGTTTTCCTTTTGGCCCGTCAGGAGTTCTTCGGCGGTCAGGAAAGGCCGGGTGGGAATGTTGCCGATGACTTTCGTGAACGATGCGCCGGTTCTGAATAAAAACGTTTTGCCGTCGCGAATGGCTTTGATCAGGGCGATGGCGAAAACGGCGATGTCCTGTTCTTCAATTGCATTGACAATCACTTTGTTAAAATGAGTGACGGACATGAGCTGCCGGTAGATGCCGTCGATATCGAGCCGTCGGATGCGGTCGAGCGAGATGTACACCATTTCGTCCTTGCTGTATTTTCCGCGTGTTTTCTCCTCCACCCATTCACCTAGGTGGCTTGAACGGTATCCGAACGTCCGATCATTTGCAAATTCGGTTTCGCCGACGGGCACCAACACTCCGTCTTGTTCGACATAGTGGATATTGTTGATCGTCCATCTTCCGCCTTCTTGGAAAAACGGTGCGATGACTTCTCCGTCGATCGCCCGATGGCGGTTTCGCTCAATGGTGGTTTTTAACACGTCCGTTTCTAGCGGATAATGCCCCCGCAACGTCGAGTCCCCGCGGCTGATGAGAAGGTACGGGCGATTGAGCTCACGGGAGACCGCCTCGATCCGTTCGGCAATGTCTTGATGGACGTTTTTGGTGACGTCAGCGGTAAACGCTCTCGAGTTGGTTAAAATGAAAAAAAGGTTGTTTTCTTCTTCAAATCCCCGTTTGATGGATTCGTACGTCCAATCGGTATAGACTGATACGCCGTGGACGGTTTGTACACCGGTCGGGTCATCGTCAAGAACCACGATTTTATGGCCGCCAAGAAGTGGGTACGTTTCCGTCCACAATCGTTTAACAGCCTCATCATCAAGTTTCGGGTAAGATTGGATGGCTTCCACCGTTCGCAACATTGTCATTCCCTCTCTCTTTTCAAAATGACAGGGGAAGGGCGGTTACACGCTGGCAGGCTGCGCCACTGGGAAGTTGGCGAGTTTTTCGTAGTATTGCACCAATGCCGCGTGATCAAGCCCTTCTTTTCCGTCGACTTTCAACGCGTAAAACATTTCTAGCACTTGGCTGGCAAGCGGAACAGGAACACCAATTGCGTGCGCGGTCTCGATGACGTTCGTTAAGTCTTTGAGATTAATATCAATTCTCCCGCCTGGTCGGAAATTGCGCTCGAGAATGAGAGGCATTTTGGCGTCGAGCACCGCGCTTCCTGCAAGGCCGCCGCGGACGGCTTGATACATTTTCTCAATATCAATGCCTGCTTTCGCCGCCAACATGATCGCTTCGGACATGGCGGCGATGTTCACGTTCACCATGATTTGGTTGGCGAGCTTCACGGTGGTGCCGGCTCCGTTTCCTCCGACAAGGGTGATGTCCTTGCCCATGCACTGGAGAAGCGGTTTCACTTTTTCAAATACTTCTTCCTTCCCGCCAACCATAATCGCCAGCGTCCCGTCGATCGCTTTCGGCTCTCCGCCGCTTACTGGGGCATCAAGCATATCGATGCCGCGGCCTGCTAACGTTTCGGCCAATTCTTTTGACACAACGGGGGAGATTGAGCTCATGTCGACGACAATCGCCCCTTGTTTTGCCCCTTCCACGATCCCGTCTTTGCCGAGCACGACGCTTTTCACATGCTCGGAGTTCGGAAGCATGGTAAAGATGACATCGCTGTTTTTGGCCGCTTCTTTCGGGGATGCGGCGGGTACGGCTCCTTCCGAGGCGACGCGGCGAACCGCTTCTTCGTTGATGTCAAACACCGTCACCGTGTAGCCGTGTTTCAGGAGATTTCTGACCATCGGTTTTCCCATAATGCCGATGCCAATGAACCCTACCAACATGTGCGGTGGCCTCCTTTTGAGCGAGGTGTAAAACGCTTTCTTACGTTCCATTGTACACAAAAATATAAATTTTGTATACATTTATATGTTGATTGAATGCAAAATATGTTTCCTTTTCTTCTGCCTGGCCGCTGCTTATAATTTATAATAGAATGGCTAAAGGAGACGATGGCGTTGGTGAGAAAAACACCGCAACTTGCTTACATCAAATCTTACGAATACATCCGGGATAAAATATTAAATGGGGAGCTGCCGCGGGGCACGAAACTGGTCGAAGAGCGAATCGCGGAGGAACTGGGCGTCAGCCGGACGCCGGTCCGGGAAGCCATTCGCAAGCTTGAGCAAGAAGGGCTCATTTTTCAAAAAAAGGTCGTCAATCCGACGGAGACGGATTTGCGCAACATTTTTCAAGTCCGGATTTTGCTTGAGGGGTTTGCGGCGCGCTATTCTGCCATGTATATGAGCGGGGAGGCGCTGGACGAACTGCGAAACTGCATCGTCACCGCCCGAACCGGCACGACGGAAGAGATTATGGAAGCGAATGAGAAGTTCCATAATATAATCGTGCAAACAAGCAACAATCCATTTATGATCGACATTATCGACCGGATGCAATCGATTATTTATTTGTTCCGAAAAACGGTCGTGTACCATAAACGCCCGTTTTTGATCGACGAACACGAGCAAATTTATGAAGCCATTCGCGACCACAACGGTGACGAGGCGGAACGGTTGATGAAAGAGCACTTGCAGGCAGATTTGGACTTTTGTTTGCATCTCCTCAATCAGAACCGGAAGTAGGAAAATCGGGGGCCGGAACGCCCATGGCGATTGGCATATAGCGTGTTTTTCGCTTTCACTCTGGGAGAAGAGGAGGCAAAAAAGCGCTTGTTGCTGGTTATCGTTTGCCGCGTACTTGCGGGATGCCTTGCCTAGGTGTGGCATAAGAATACGAAAAACGCCTCGCCCGAGGATTTTGGTTCAGATGAGAGCGGCTGGGCAGTCAAACGGCAAAGACGGACGAAGCTGGCCGTTGTGCGGATCGATGGCACATAAATTTTTAGGGATGGGCATGAATCTATGGAAACGAACATCGTATAACGAACCATATGCGAACGGGAAGTCCGCCCTGATGACAGGGCGGTTTATTTATGGGAAAAAATCTATGAACCGGCCAACACTGGAATGCTGGGAAGTCCCTATGTCCTGGGCCTTCGTTCTTAAAAATTTTATGGAAGGAAAAGGATTATAAGGAAAAACGTCGAAATCAAACAATGGACATCTATATCGACGGACATGGAGGGAATTCCATTGAGCGTTTTTCGGGAACTTGGCAGATTAGCAGGGAAGGCAGCAGGGACATTGATCGGAGGGGCGGTAAACGTAGTCGGCGAACTGGCGGACAGCCGCTTTCTCAAAGAGGTCGGAGACGGGGTGAAAAAGGCGTCCGAATTCGCTGGCGACACGTTCGGCCAGGCGGTCGACGGCGTATGGAATGCGGCTTCCGGCCTTATCCAAAAGGATGAGGCGAAGATCGAGAGAGGGATCGAAAACATCGGCCAGTCGATTTCACGCACGGCAAAAGGCGTATATGAGACAGCTAAACATACATACCAAAGCGGCAAAGAAGTGTATGAAGGGATGCGCGATGATGACGTCCAAAAGGTGAAAAACGGGCTGGCCAGTATCGCCAAAACGGCGGCGATAGGAACATTGGCCGTCGGAATTGTCGACATGATCGATGGAGCAGACTACAGTGATGGGGCTGAGAGCGGCGGGGATGTGAATCGCGCAAGCCATGGTGCAGATGTTCAGAGTCAGCTGGTCGGTTCCGTGTCCCTTGAAGCAGCTGCGGCCGTCGAATCAGAGGAAAGTCCGGGAACGCATCATGTCCGCCCGCACTGGGTGGAAGGGCATTGGCGTGACGGGCAGTGGATTGAAGGATATTGGCGCGACGGCGACGGGAACATAGACGTGAACTTGACCGGGGAACAGGGCGGCGGCTATGAGCGGACGAATCCGGACGGGAATCCGGAGAACAACTTCACGTCGGCCTGAAGACCTTTGGGGAGTGCGGTGCGTAACCGCGATGGATCGCAATCGATGGTTTTGACGATTGAGGCCGTTCATACATAGAGAAGGGGGGAGTCTGCAGGGTGCTGGACCGGATCAAAGGCGGGCTGTTTGGGGTGGCGATCGGGGATGCGCTCGGGGCGACGACGGAGTTTATGAGCGTTGACGACGTCCGCCGCAAGTATGGAAAGGTGACGGACATCATTGGCGGCGGTTTCCTTGACTTGAAGCCCGGGGAAGTAACGGACGATACGGCGATGACGATCGCGGTGGCGCGGGGGATCATTCGCGATCCGACATGCCCGATTCATGACATTGGCGAGGAGTTTTTGCGGTGGTACGAGACCGACCCGCCCGATGTCGGCATCATCATCCGCATGGTGTTGAGGCGGTATCAGGGCGACTGGTTTGCGGCCGCGGTGCAGGCTTGCGAGGAGTTAGGGGGAAGATGTGCAGGCAATGGGTCGCTGATGCGCTGTTTGCCGATCGCGCTGGCGTATGCGGACCAAGAGAAGATGGAAGAAATAACGGCTGTGCATTCCCGCATGACGCATGCGGACGAACGGGCGACGGAGGCGTGCCTCATTTATAACCGTATCGCCTTTCGGGTGCTTCAAGGGGAGCCGCTCGCCAAGGCGATTCGGAAGGAAGTGGAGCACACTCGCTATGAGCCGCTGCTTATGGTGACGCCTGCCTATCCTCCTGACGGGTATGTCGTCCATACGATGGGGTGGGTGTTGCATTGGCTGCTTCGTTGTGAATCGTTTGAAGATGTCGTCATTTCGGCCGCGAATATGGGTGGGGACAGCGATACGATCGCGGCCATTGCGGGAGGGCTGAAAGGGCTGGAAGTCGGGTACAGCCAGCTGCCGAAGCGGTTTGTGGAAACGATCGGTTGCGCTGATGAACTGGAAAAACTGGCGGTGCAACTGGCCGATGTGCGAAGTTCGTTCGGATCGGAAGCTGTGCAGGGGTAGGGGAGACGAAAAAAGACACTTGTTATCATGGGAGGAGAGGGCATGAAAAGAGCCGCGCGGTTGCGGCTCTTTTGTGCTGCCTATCGGTCCATTTCCTTTGTGAGGTCGGCGACGGTTAGGTCGGTTCGTTTGTTGTTTCCGGGATCAGGAGCGTATCCGGAAGAGAGCGATAACAAGGAATGTTTGTTTCGCTTTAATCGGCTCTGCGCTTTTCTATTCGTGACCGGCAATGGAGAAATCCCCTTGTTGTGTTTTTAGGAAGACGATGCGCTCGAAATCATCTATTGACTAAATCATTCCATTCTTGGAGCATGCCCGCAAATACCGGGGCGTGAGAATGCTGTCCTACATACAAAAATCGTTCCCTTATGCTGTCTTATGGCGCGATCTGCGTTATACTGAAAATAAAAAATGGAATGGGACAATAGGGAGAGGAGGAAAGCCGAGTGAAATGGGAAGACATTTGCCAAGCGTTTCCGAACTGTTGGGTGTTGATCGAAGCGGTGGATGCTTATACCAATGAGGACAACAAACGGATTTTAAATCAAATGGTTCCGATCGAAGCATTTTCCGATCCAATGGAAGCCATGCGGGCATATAAGCGGCTTCATAAAGAAACTCCTCAGCGGGAATTATACGTTCTTCACACCAACCGGAAAGAAATCAATATTTCCGAGCGGAGATGGGCAGGGGTGTGGAGGGGATGATGCCGCTTTATATAGAGGACGGGTTGTTGCTCACGGCATTGCGGATCACACATCGAGGGAAGACCGTAGAGTTCAGCAGGGCGTTGGTTGATACTGGATCAACAGGGACGATCGTCTCTGCAGATCAGGCCGCAAAGATTGGGATCGTGCCGGAGGAACATGATGTCATTTATCGAATTAGCGGGGTGGGTGGAACGGAGTTTGTTTACGCCAAGACGGTGGATGAGGTGATGGTCGGATCGATCCGAATGAAGCATTTTGAAGTAGAATTGGGAGCGATGGAGTACGGTGTTGAGGTAGATGCCATTATCGGTCTCGATTGTCTTCTCCATATGGGAGCCATTATTGACTTAGAAGCGCTGTCTCTCTATAGCAAAAAGGTTTGAGTTTCCACTTCGTGATGATTTTCCGTATGAGCGTCCCCCTATTCCCCAAACTCGTTTGTCATGTTTTTTGCGATACGAATCGACTAGGTTTTCAGCTGCTCTCTCATTTGGAGAAAAGAAGGCCAGTTTGGATGGTGAAAAAAACTGTACGGCCGGGATGATCCATTTTCCACTGTCTCCAAAACGTTGGTACGCCTCGATTTTCCCTCGATGTTTATATCCGTTATACCACCTTTGTTAGAGAAACAAGAGAGACGGAGATCTTGTCGGGCGCCAAAGGGCCGACGAAAAGAGCCGCGCGGTTGCGGCTCTTTTGTGCTGCCTATCGATCCATTTCCTTTGCGAGGTCGGCGACTTCGGCGACGGTCAGGCCGGTTCGTTTCGCCACTTCGTGGATGGGCAAGACATCAAGGAAGTTTTTGGCGATTTCAATGGCTTTTTGTTTTTCGGCTTGCTTAATCGCTTGTTCTTTTTCCTGCACGATTTTTTGCAAGGCTTGCTCTTTTTCCTGCATTACTTTCCTCAACATTTCTTCTCTTTCTTGTTCAAGTTCTTCGACTAACAGGCGAAACACTTTGTTCATTTTGATCCACTCCTTTACATTTTCGGCGTATGACCGGTCGATGAATTTGTCTGTGGCGGTCAGAACGCCGGCGATGATGTGCAGCTGTTTCGGTTCGTCGTCGATCGTTTTCGCCAGTTCGATCGTTTTTTCGATCATCGTTTGCCGGTCGAAGCGGGTGTGCATGAGCGGCACGAGGATGAGTTTCATCGTTTCTTCCGGAGTGAGCGGTTCGCCGTTGTGGACTTTTTCTTCAATGGCGTGGAAAATCGCATCGCCGTTGAATTCGCCAAGCAGCACCGCTTTGGATGAGAGAAACACGTCGCCGGCGTCAAGCTGTTCGCGGGCGCTCGTGACATCGCTTGTATAAATGACCACAATGCGAACCGGACGGATTCGTTTTTCCTGTTGATAGTATGTGTGAAGGAGTCGACAGGCATAATCGAGATACTTCAAATGGTTGTCGGGAAATCGTTCGTTGCTTTCGTACTCAAGAAGCAAAATGGAATCGTCTTCGAGAAGAAACACGGTGTCGGCGCGCCGTTCATCCGCCCGTACAGACGGAAATTCGGTTGGCAGCACTGCTTTGATCCGCGGGAGTCCGTGAAGTCCGTATACATCGAGGGCTTGATTTTGGTACAATGCGCTGAGTGATTTGAACAAAATGTCCTTGGCGTGATGCGAGATCCCGCCTGCCATCGTCTCCACTCCATTCGCTTTTTATCTAAATTATACTACTTGACCGACCGGTTGTCAGCTGCCATCGCGGGCGGAAACACGTTGTTCGCCCGGTGAGAGCGAACGGCATCTTCTCGAAAATGGAAGATTCCTCTGGCGGGTAAAACGCTCCTTCATCTGTTGACTCTCGGCAGAACAGACGGATGACACTGTTTTGCCTTCACGGCCGAATAAACACTTCCGTTCCGTTCGGGACGATGGAGGCGAGTTCGAGCACGTCTTTGTTGTGCATGCGGATGCAGCCTTTGGATACGTATTTGCCGATTGAGGACGGGTCGTTCGTGCCGTGAATGCCGTAATGGATTTTGGATAGGCTTAACCACATCGCGCCGAACGGTCCGCCTGGGTTTGGCTGGCGGTTGACGATGACAAAGTCGCCGATCGGCGTGGCGGTGACCATTTTCCCGACGCCGACGGGATACGTGCGGATCGTCCGTCCCCGGTGTTTTAACGTCAGCTGCCGGCGGCTGATTGACACATGGATCGTGTACGGAATCGAGCCTTTGGCCGGAAGGTGGGGGATGATGATCTCCTGGCCGGGAAAGATGACGGACGAGGCCGTTAAGCCGTTGGTCCGAAGCAAGGCCTCAACGGACGTCCGGTAGTCGCGGGCGATGGAAGCGATCGTTTCCCCGCGTTTGACGATATGTTTGTACATTCGATTTCGCTCCTTTTTTCAGCGGATGGAGAAAACAGCTTCGGTTCATGATACAGTAGTGTATGAGAAGATTCGAATGAGGTTGCTTGCCTAGAGCGGAGAACGGAATGTCATGCCAGACGGGAAGGAATCGTTCGTGCGATATCTAGAGACTTGGCAGAGAGCGTTTGCGTCACAGATGTTCTTTGTGGAAATGACGGGCTAAAAGGAGAATGACGCTGTTCTAAAACCGGAAGCGCAGAAGGTCGATGATGGGCGGTGTGCCGCACTCTCTCCTGTTTGGCTTAGAGATCATGGACGGCGCTCTCTTTTTGGCGAAAGATGGGATGCTTGAGATCGTCGAGGAATGGAAGGGAACGGTGAAAGCGGCGCCCGGATGCGGTCGGGGCCGCATAGATGTGAGGGTTACGGACGGTAAGGGAACAAAATGCGCTTTTCCCCTTTTTCTGTGGCGACGAAGACGTCTTGATGGATCTCAAACACGCCAAAGGCGCTGTTGAACGTCTGGATGACGCGGACGCGATAAACGTCGTGAAGCGGCTTGTTGCCGTCTTCCATCGACCATGACGACAGTTGTTCCACCTCATCGATGCGGTAGTCGAACGTTTTGACGCCGAAGTCTTGCATAAAGACGTGGGCGCGGCGCTGGATGTAGACGTCTTTTGGGAATTTCTTTTTCATAAGCGGGTGAAACAGCTCCCAAGAGCTGCCGAAATCCCCTGCTTGTTCGTAGCGGTAAAACGTGTCAACAATTTCCTTCGCCTCGTTCCGCTCGTTTGAAAGAAACAGAGACAAGATCGCCACCAACACGGCGACGGCAGTGAGAACCGCCACCCCAGTCCTGGCTTGGATCGTCTTTTGGCGGTAGCGTGGGAACATGGGGCCTCTCTCCTTTCTGTTATACCATATGCACGACGGGCGGCCGATATGGGCGGAAAGTGCCGCGGGATTGACATGCGGCCGTATTTTGCAGTCAAAAAATTCGTCGGAGTGTAGTAAAATAGATGGCAGAAGCCATTGGCGACGAAAATGAAATGGAAAAGCGAACGTTCGTTTTGTTTGGAAACGGACAGACAGGCGGAGCGGTTTGGCTCCGTTTTCCTTTTCCATTTCGCGGAAATCAAACGTGCAGGAAAGGTAGAGGGTGATGAGGAAATCGTTCATTTATGCGCTGCTTGTCGGGATTATGGTCGCCTGGGGATTGAATGTGACGGCGTTGAAAATTCTCGTTGATCATTTTGCGCCTGTGACGTTGACGGCGCTGCGCATTTTCACGGCTGGGGTGGTCGTGCTTTTGTTTTTATGGGGGAGCGGCCAGCTTCGGAAAGTCAGTTGGAATGAGGCGAAACAGATCGGGGTGGCGGCGCTGTTCAGCGTCGTCGCCCACCATTTTTTCCTTTCGGTTGGGCTGACGAGGACGACGGCGGCGAATGCGGGGTTGATTTTAGGGCTCGTGCCGCTGGTGACGTCGTTGTTGGCGATGATGTTTTTGCGTCATCGGTTGACGGTGTTTCGGTTGCTTGGCATTGCCTCGGGGTTTTGCGGCGTCGTGTTTGTCGTCGCAAACGGCGATGGCGGTCTCGGGCATTTGTCGGTCGGGGACGTATATGTGTTTTTGGCGGTGTTGGCGCAAGGGATCAGCTTTATTATGATCAAAAAGGCGACGGTCGAAGCGCGGGTGATGACAGGGTGGATGTTGGTGTTCGGGTCGGTGTGGCTGTTTGTTTTAAGCCTCGTGCTGGAACCAGGCGGCGTGTCGAGTTTGAAAGACGGCACACCGTCGCTTTGGATGATTTTTCTCGCTTCGGCGGTCGTGGCGACGGCGCTCGGCCATATGTTTTACAACCAGGCGGTGCAGCACCTCGGCCCCGCCGAGTCGGCGGTGTTCATCAACTTGAATCCGCTCTTTTCCTTGCTTGGCGCTTATTGGTTTCTCGATGAGACGATCACGCTCGGGCAACTGGTAGGCTTTTTGTTCATCGTGGCGGGCGTCGTGCTTGGCAGCGGGGGATTGGATGACATGAGCGCCCGCTTCCGCCGGGCGAAGGTGGCGGCTGGGGGGCGGAAGGTGGGAATGTAGCCGCGTTGGGATCCCTCACTTCGCGGTCTTGGGTGTAAAGTTGTCTGATGAGGAAGAACAACGGCTCCGAAGCGAGGTGGAACAAATGGAGACGAAAGAAAAAGAACGCGTGCTGGAATTGATCATTTCGTACGAGCAAAAAGGAAAAATTCAGGGCCGAAAGGAAGGACGCAAGGAAGGAGCGGAACAAGAAAGACGGCACATTGCGAAACGGATGTTGATGAAAGGGTACGATGTGCAGACGATTCACGAACTGACACGGTTGGCGGTTGAGGAAATTGAGGGGATGAAATAAAAGATATTGTCCTTGAAGCGAGAGCCTTTTCTCGGATCGATGATAAAACACCCTGTCACCCTGTCGTCGTGTATAAATGGCTTTGGTATTGTCGATAGATAAACATCGAGGATGGTGGAATAACCATGCACCTTTACCGCTATGAAGAAAACCCGCTCATTACGCCGCAAGATGTGCCGCCGTATCACGACGGGTTTGAAGTGATCGGGGCGTTTAACGCCGGGGTGGCGATGTTCCAAGGGGAGGTGTTGCTGCTGCTTCGGGTGGCGGAGCGGCCTGTGTCGCATGATCCGAATATTGTCAAGGCGCCGGTGTGGAATGCCAAGACCGGGGAAGTTGATGTGTATGAGTTTCGCCAAGACGACCCGCGCTATGATTTTTCCGATCCGCGCGTTATTAAAGAGGCGGGGACGGAGCGGTTCGCTTACTTGACGTCGCTTTCGTATTTGCGCCTCGCCCGCAGCCGAGACGGGCGGCGGTTTACAGTCGATGACCGTCCGTTTGTCTATCCGTCGAACGAGTTGGAGACGTTCGGGGTGGAAGATCCGCGCATTACATGCATTGACGGGACGTATTACATTTACTTCAGCGCCGTGTCGCCAAAAGGGGTCGGCGAGGCGATGGTGTCGACGAAAGACTTCCGGACGGTGACGCACCACGGCATGATTTTTGCGCCGGAAAATAAAGATGTGCTTATTTTTCCAGAGAAGATCAACGGGAAGTACTACGCCCTTCACCGCCCGGTGCCGAGAAGCAACGGCCGCCCCGAGGTGTGGATCGCCGAGTCGGACAATTTGCGTTACTGGGGGAACCACCGCTTTTTGTTCGGTTTGCGGGAAGGAAAGTGGGACAGCGCCCGCATCGGCGGCGGGGCGGTGCCGATCAAAACGGAGCGCGGCTGGCTTGAGCTGTATCACGGCGCATCGGACGACCACCGCTACTGCATGGGGGCGGTGCTGCTCGATTTGCATGATCCGTCAAAAGTCATCGCCCGCTCGGAGCGCCCGCTTGTCGAGCCAGTGACGGATTACGAGGTGAACGGCTTTTTTGGCCGCGTCGTGTTCTCGTGCGGCGCGATTGTCGATGGCGATATCGTAAAAATGTATTACGGCGCCGCTGACACCTCGATGGCGTGCGTGGAGCTGAAGCTCAGCGAGATTTTGGATTCGCTTGTCAAGGAATGAACTTGTAAATGGGAAACGCCTGATGTGTCGGGCGTTTCTTTTTTATGGCCCCCTACGGCGCTTTCCTGCCGGAAGTTCTTCCTTTTATTTCTTTCTTGGCAAAGGGATTTGGTATAATGGAAAAAACGTCGATTGATTGGAATGATCGATTATGCTGCAAGCTCGGCGTGTGGAAGCCGCCCATGCGCTCAGTAAGGCAATGGTGGTGATGGCGGCATGGCCATGAAACGTTCGTTATGGTTGAAGTTGTCGACGATTCAGTTGATCATTCTGTTTTATTTGGCGGCCGTCGCGGTGTCAACGGTATTGTTATGGCTGCCCATCGTCCATCGGCCCGGGGTGGAGCTGTCGTGGATTGATGCGCTGTTTACAGCGGCGAGCGCCATTAGCGTGACCGGGCTGACGGTTGTGTCGATTCCGGAGACGTTTAATACGTTTGGGATTGTCTTGTTGATGGCGATGATGCAAGTCGGCGGCGTTGGGCTGATGATGCTTAGCACCTTTCTTTGGCTGCTGGTGGGGAAAAAAATCGGGTTTCGCGAGCGGCAGCTGATTATGGCTGATCAAAACCGGCTTGCGCTTTCGGGGCTCGTGAAGCTCACGCGGGAAATCTTTTTCCTGATTCTCGCGATTGAAGCGGTCGGTGCGCTCGTGCTGGGCGTGTACTTTTTGCGTTATTTTCCGACGTGGTCGGAAGCGCTGTTGCAGGCGGTGTTTGCGTCGGTCAGCGCGACGACGAACGCCGGGTTTGACATTACCGGGAAGTCGCTCATTCCGTTTGCCGGCGATTATTTCGTGCAAACGGTCCATATCGTTCTCATCATTTTAGGAGCCATTGGGTTTCCGGTGCTGATTGAGGCGAAGGAGTTTTTGTTGGCGCGCGACCGGAGGCGCTATCGGTTTTCCTTGTTTACGAAACTGACGACGGTGACGTTTTTTAGCCTGGTGTTTTTTGCGACGGTTGCGATTTGTGTGCTCGAGTACAGCCATTTCTTCGCGGGGCAGCCGTGGCACCGTTCGCTGTTTTATGCGCTGTTCCAGTCGGTGTCATCGCGAAGCGGCGGGCTGGCGACGATGGATATGAACGAGTTTTCCGACCCGACGTTGTTGCTTTTGAGCGCGATGATGTTTATCGGCGCTTCCCCAAGCAGCGTCGGCGGCGGCATTCGGACGACGACGTTGGCGGTGATCTTGTTAACGGTTTGGCATTTTGCCAAAGGGCGTTCGGCGGTGAAAGTGTTCGGCCGTGAAATTCATGAGGAGGATATTTTAAAGTCGTTCGTCGTTTTTATCGGGGCGCTGTTTCTTTGTTTCGGGACCGTTCTTGTGCTGTCGGTGTCAGAGCCGTCCATCCCTGTGGTGATGATTTTGTTTGAAGTTTGTTCGGCGTTTGGGACGACGGGTCTGTCACTTGGCATTACATCGGAACTGAGCCCGTTTGGAAAGTTGATGTTGGTGATGGTGATGTTCATCGGCCGGGTCGGCATTATTTCATTTCTATGGCTGATCCGCGGCCGGGCGGTGAAAGACAGCTACCATTATCCGAAAGAGCGGGTCATTATCGGCTAGAGGAGGGGGACTATGCGGAAAAAAGTGCGCAAAGCGATTATTCCGGCCGCAGGGCTTGGGACGCGGTTTTTGCCGGCGACGAAGGCGATGCCAAAAGAGATGCTTCCGATTGTTGATAAACCGACGATTCAATATATTGTCGAAGAGGCGATGGCCTCAGGCATTGAGGACATTATCATCGTCACCGGGAAAGGGAAGCGGGCGATTGAAGATCATTTCGACTATGCGTTTGAGCTCGAACAGCTGTTGAAACAAAAAGGGAAGCTTGATTTGCTTGAGAAAGTGAAAGAGCCGTCGAAAGTCGACATTCACTACATCCGGCAAAAAGAGCCGAAAGGATTGGGACATGCCGTTTGGTGCGCGCGCAGCTTCATCGGGGACGAGCCGTTTGCGGTGTTGTTGGGCGATGATATTGTGCAGGCGGAAACACCGTGTTTAAAGCAGCTCATTGAGCAATATGAACAAACGTTCAGCTCGGTGATCGGCGTCAAGCGCGTGCCGGAGGAGGAGACGCACCGTTACGGGATCATCGACCCGCTCGAGCAGCAGGGGCGGCGCTACCAAGTGCGGCGTTTTGTCGAAAAGCCAGCTCCAGGAACGGCGCCGTCGAACCTCGCGATCGTCGGGCGGTACGTGTTGACGCCGGAGATTTTCTTGTTTTTGGAGAAACAAGAAGTCGGGGCAGGCGGAGAAATTCAACTGACCGATGCGATCGGGCGGCTGAATGAAATTCAGCGCGTCTTTGCCTATGAATTTGAAGGAAAACGGTACGATGTCGGCGAAAAGCTCGGCTTTATCGAAACGACAATCGAATTCGCCTTGCAAAATGAGGAGCTGCGCGATGAGTTGCTTTCGTTTTTAGGGCGCATCGTGGCGAAAGCGGAGCGGCAAAAGGGCGAGTGATGAAGTTAAGGGGGGCGAAGCGGGCAGTCAGGAGCGGCCCGTCTGGCACTGGTTGCCCTCATCTCGATAGATGGGGAGGGAATGTTTGTCGGAACATTTCGGAAAAAGGCGGCGATGTTGCCAGATTGACGGAGCTTGTCGGAAAAGAAAAGTCGATTTTCAAACGTTCTCAACTTGAGAAACGCTGGTTTTCCGTTCGTTTCACGAAGTCACCACTCGTTTGGGCTGGCACGGAGGGGCTGACCCCATTTGTGCAGGCAACGGACGGGTTCTGCAGAGAGCTTGAGGCGCCTGCGCTGCGCAGTGGGTTCAAACGTGTAAAAGCACTCATGACGATACAATCAAGTATAGGAGACAGAGAACGTATGGCAGTTGAACGGGAGATTCCTCATTTCCAAATTAAGCGAATTTATGAGCCGTATGCCGCTTCTGATGGCACCCGCATTCTCGTCGACCGCCTTTGGCCGCGCGGGGTGTTGAAGGCGGAGGCGCGCATTGACCGCTGGATGAAGGATATCGCGCCAAGCCCTGAATTGCGGAAATGGTTTGGCCATCAGCCCGAGCGGTTTGCCGAGTTTGCACGAATGTATGAACAGGAGCTGACGACGGATGCCACGAAGCAAGCGCTCGTGACAGAGCTGCTTTCGCTTTCGGGAACGGTGACGCTGCTGTACGCGGCAAAAGACGAGCGGCATAACCATGCCGTCGTCCTGTTGGAGTTGTTGCGCAAAACCGCTAAGGAGGGGTTCGGATGATTCGGGCCATGGTAGGCGATTTGACGAAGGTCGAAGGAGTCGAGTACATTTGCAATGCCGCCAACGGCATCGGACCGATGGGCGGCGGCGTGGCAGCGGCGATTCGCCGAGCTGGGGGACGTGTGATTGAAGAGGAGGCGATCCGCGTCTGCCAGGCGCAAGATCCAAAGCCTGGTGACTTGTATGTGACGGGGGCAGGCTCGCTCCCGTTTCGCGGGGTGATTCACTTAGTGACGATGAAGCGGCCGGCCGGGGCGACATCGTATGAGATTGTCCGCATGTGTCTTGAACGGCTTGTGGCGTACTGCCGGGAACACGGAATCAAGAAGGTGGCGCTTCCAGCGTTAGGGACAGGCGTCGGGGGGCTTGACAAGGAAAAAGTGGCGCGGCTGTTCCTCGAGGTGCTTGGGCCGGTTGAGGATGTGGAGTTTGTGGTCGTGGATGTTGACCAAGCTTTCATCGATTTTGTCCAACAGCGCCAATAAAGGAAGAAAAAGGGCCTTGACTTCGCTTGGCCCTTCTTTTTTTGGCAACGAATAACGTGTTTCCTTCTTTCTCATATCATATTATAATAGGAGCACACGAAAGAATGAGTTTCATTGACTTCCTGATCCGGCCGACGGGAGGTGGCATCGCCTTTGGTGTCCAAATGACGAAGCCGGTGTGAAAAGGAAGTGAGGGTTTCCTGTTCGAACCGCGACCAGGAAAAACGGCCAAAAATGCCGATGCGGGCGTTTTTGGCGGCATCCGGAGGGATGGATCATGTTATTCTCATTGCCAACATTAAAGACATGCCAAGTGTTAGTGGACGAATTTCGCTCGGCTCCGCAGCCGTTTGAGCCGGAAAAGCTCCGCTTTGCGGGTGTCGGGGACCGGGACGTTTACAATATTTCTGCACCGTTTGAAGATGAAGGTGAATTTGTCATCGCGGGCCGCGTCGAGTCGCGCGACAGCGAGCAGTCGGAAGTGTACTTTTTCGTCGAGCGCGATGGCGTCTGGGTGCCGCGCGAAGGGGCGCCGGTGTTTGCCTTGCAGGACCCGTTTGTGGCGCGCATTCACGGCCAGTTGGTGTTCGGCGGGGTGGAAACGTTTCCGCATCCGGTGTTTGACGGCGAGCTGAGCTGGCGGACCGTCTTTTACCGCGGCCGCAATATCCGCAGTTTGAAAAAGTTCGCCGAAGGGCCGGACGGGATGAAAGACATCCGCCTCGTTGAGCTGAAAGATGGCTCGATCGGCGTGTTCACCCGGCCGCAAGGGGAAAAAGGGGGCCGCGGCAAAATCGGGTTTACCCGCATTTTCTCGCTCGATGAGTTGACGCCGGACGTCATCGAAGCCGCTCCGCTTCTTGACGCCCAATTTACGGATGAGGAATGGGGCGGCGTGAATGAGGCCCATTTGCTTTCCAACGGGTTGGTCGGCGCGCTCGGCCATATCGCCTGCTTTGACGAGCACGGCAATCGCCACTACTATCCGATGGTGTTCGTGTTGAACCCGGAGACGATGGAGCGTTCGGAGTTGGAATTGCTTGCGCTTCGCTCCCACTTTTTGGACGGCCCGGCGAAACGCCCGGACTTGGCGAATGTCGTCTTCAGCGGTGGGCTCATCCGCAAAGGCGACGGCACGGCTGAGCTGTACGCCGGCGTGAGCGATGCAGAAGCGCAAAAAATTTCGCTCATCGATCCGTTTGCGAAATACGAGGCTCAAGAACTTGATCGGATGTATGCTTCCGTTTAGGGAAAAGGACCGGCACGGTCCCACCTTCTCTTGATGAGAAGGGGGCGGCTGGCCTTTTTTCGTTTTGGCCGGTAATGTGCGGTGGTTCCCGAGCGGATGTTCAGATGAAAACGGGAACGGTCCGCTCTGTTCATTTTCCGGGGCTTGAAATCGACATGACGGAATGGTTTCGTTGACAAGAGGACGGCTTGAAAGCGAACAGCGTGGGACGAATCCCACGCTGTTCTCGTGAAAATGCACGCGTCTTGACGGGTCATGTTTATGCCCGGACGGAGGGCGAAACGTTGCCCATGGAACTTTTTCATGAAAATGCGCGTGTCTAGACTCATCATTTTCATGCCGGGGGAAAGGACAAAAACGTGCTCATGGAGCTTTTTGTCTGTCCAACGGAGTCGGGGCGGCGCTCATCAGCCGTGTGGTGTCCCTTTTCCGTTGCGTTTGCCGTTTTTCCCGCTCGTTCAGCTTTTCTTCCATCCGTTTCAGCAGCTTTTCCCACGGATTTTCCGGTTTCGTTTTCTTCCGCTTTGGTTTTGCTTCGGGCATGATCAAGCGCCTCCTTTCGCCGCGGCCGATAAGGCGAGCAGGTCGCGCAGTTCGTCATCGGACAGTTCGGTGATCCACGTTTCGCCTTCGGTGATCATATCCGCGAGCGCCCGCTTTTGTTCGAGCATGTCGTCAATTTTTTCTTCAATCGTCCCGGTGGTGATCAACTTATGGACGTGGACGAATTTTGTTTGTCCGATGCGATAGACGCGGTCGGTCGCCTGGTTTTCCACAGCCGGGTTCCACCAGCGGTCGAAATGGATGACGTGGTTGGCGGCCGTCAAGTTGAGACCGGTGCCGCCCGCCTTGAGCGATAAAAGGAAAATCGGCGCTTTTCGCGCTTGAAACTCCTCGACCATTCGATCGCGTGCTTGTTTCGGGACGCTGCCGTTTAAAAACAGCACCGGCTCGTCAAACAAGTCGGAAAGCAGCTGTTGGATCATCTCGCCCATCCGCACATACTGGGTGAAAATGAGGCATGACTCGTCGTTGGCGCGAATTTGCTCGATGAGTTCGACGAGTTTTTCAAGTTTATGCGACCGCTCGACGAGCTGGCGCGGATGGCGTTCTTTTAAATAAAGCGCCGGATGGTCGCAAATTTGCTTGATGCCGTTGATCATTTGCAAAATCAACCCGCGCCGCGCAAACGGGCTCGCTTCTTTGGCGCGCTCGAGCGTATCGTTGACAAGCTGCTCATACAATGCCGCCTGTTCGGCTGTGAGCGGACAATATTCTTTTTGTTCGAGCTTATCCGGCAAGTTGAGGGCGACTGCTTCGTCCGTTTTCGTCCGCCGCAACAAGAACGGGCGGATGAGCGCTTGCAAGGCCGCTTTTTTGCGGGCATCGCCTTCTTTTTCGATCGGGCCGGCGAAGCGGCGCTCGAACTCGGCCGCGCTGCCGAGATAGCCGGGGTTGAGAAAGTGGAAGATGCTCCAAAGTTCGTTGAGCCGGTTTTCGACAGGCGTGCCGGATAAGGCGATTTTATGCGTTCCGCGCAGGCGGCGGATGGCGCGCGCCTGTTTCGTTTGCGCATTTTTGATGTTTTGCGCTTCATCAAGACAAATCGCATGCCAGTCAAGCTGTTTTAAATCGTCGTAGTCCAAATGGGCCAAGCTGTAAGAGGTAATGACCAAGTCGGCTTCGCCCGCTGTTTTGATGAACTCGTCGTGTTTCGCCCGGTTTGGCCCATGGTGCACGTAGATGCGCAAGTCTGGGGTGAAGCGGGCGCATTCTTTTTGCCAGTTGCCGATCACGCTGGTCGGGCAAATGAGCAACGCCGGCGTGTCCGAGCGCTCGGTTTCTTTGACGTGCGCCAAATAAGCGAGCAGCTGCACCGTTTTGCCAAGCCCCATGTCATCGGCCAGACAGGCGCCAAAGCCAAAGCGGCGCAAAAAGGCGAGCCAGTCGACGCCGCGCTGCTGGTACGGGCGGAGTGTGCCGCGAAACGACGGCGGCACATTCGCTTTCGGCAATCCATCCAGCTGCTGGAGCTGGCGGATGAACGCGCGGAACTGATCATGGACGTCAATGTGGATCGGGATCGATTCGTCCGTTGCCTCTTCGCGCTCCTCTGCTTCTGAAAGCAGCGTTTGCGCCACGATATCGTGGATCGGCACGCCTTCTTTTTTCGCCTTTTCCATGAGCGCCTGCGCGCGGCGGACAAGGGCGGGGTCAAGGATGAGCCATTGGCCGCGCAGGCGGATGAGGCGCCGTTTTTGTTCCGCCAAAGCGGCAAATTCCTCTTCCGTCAGCTCAACGCCGTTGGTCGCGACGCGCCAATCGAAATCAGCGAGCCGTTCAAGGCCAAACAGCGATTCGGCCGTGACAGACGGGGACAGCTTCGCTTTGACCGACAGCTGCGCCTGGCGGATGTCGTGCCACCAATCAGGCAATAAGAGACGCACGCCCGCTTCGGTGAGCTTTAAGCTGTCTTCGGACAAAAAACGCCACGCTTCTTCATTAGACAGTTCCGTCCGCAGACCCTCCCCGGCGTCAAGCCACGGCACGATCGCGCAAATGCGGCGAATGGCGCGCTGGATCGATGATTCATATGGGCGCCAGGCGCGCGGAATATCACGGGCAGAGGCGATGACGCTGTCGTCGATGGCGATGAACACCGCTTCCAGCGTCCATGGGCCGCCGTCCTCGGGCGGTTCCGTGAGGCGCAGCCCGACCGTAAACGGCGGACGTTCGCCGAGCCAACCGATTTGTTCGAGCCAGTCGTCTTCCGCTCCGGCCCATTGGCCGCCGCGGGCTAAGATGGCCGGATGGGCGTCGACGATTTCTTGCCAAATGCCGCGCAGTTCCGGATCGCGCGACAGCCAGTCGGCGATTGCGAGCGACCGCCATGCCGCAACAAGCGGGTGCGGATCGTCTTTGAGCCCGCGCCAACGCGTCCGTTCGGCTTCGGCCCATTCAGACGGCTGTCCTTGTTTCCACGCTGAGAAATCGGGGCGGAAGCGGCGCGCGCGCACATCGTCGATGATTTGCTTCGCCCATGTTTCAAGCTGGGCGGTGAACTCATCTCCCCACTTGATGGAAAGAAAACGGTTGGACGGGCGCCAGGCGAAAAACGTGAGCGCCTGCCACGGGGATAGCCGCACCGCTTCGCGTCCGTGGACGGTCGCGACGTCAAGCAAGGCGCCGTAAAACGTTTCTTCATGCCAGGCGAACACGAGCGGCGCCCAGCTCGAAACACGGTCCGGGCCGCTGAGCCAGAAGCATCGTCCTTCTTCGCTCCACTCACATGAAAGGGTGATCGTCTGCAACGCTTGTTCCATCATGGAAGCAATTTTCCTTTCTCCAGTTCTTCATGAAACGCCCGCATGCGCGCTGTTTTGGCCAGCAGCTGTTCAAGATACATCTGCCATTCGTTCATTCGTTTCAACGATCGGTAGCACGCACGCAATTTTTTTAAATATTGCACGGCGACGCGATAGCTTGCGCGGTTTTTCGCCTCGACAAAACGCATGACCGCTCGGTGATACAATGGCAAGACGAGCGCCGGGTTTTGTTTTTGCAGCATGGCGAGAAATGTTGGATCAATGTCATGGGCGGTGGCGTCCACCCATAAGTATAAGTCGACTACATCATGGTAGCGCCTTTGGCCGAGCAGCCAATGAACGTAGCGGTTCGCGCTGTATGGGAAGCATGCGGACAACAGCTTCTCATAGTCGTCCCATTTGTTGTGTTGGCGAGCGTATGATTCGTACAGCCGACCGATTTCGTTGACAAACGGCGACCGCTCCATCTCTGGAAGAGCGGATATGTAGAAGGCAAGCTCTTGCTTCCCTTTCGCCCAAAACGATGCGAAACGTTCCGGCAGGTGCGAGGACGCGAAACGTTCCATCCAATCGATAAAAAACGGAGCCGCTTCCTTGGGATGTTGGCGGTAGATGGCGAGCGCTTCGTCATCTTCGCCGAGTAAAAAGGCGAGATGGGCGGCAGCTAGCAACAGAGTGGTTGACTGTTTTTCCGTTGCCAGGCGGATCAGCGTTTCTTTCTCTTGCCGGCGCTGCGCTTCTTTCGTGAACAGCAGCTCCCAAGCGGTTGTGTATAGGCTATAGACGAGTGAAGGGGACGCCTTTCCCCACCGCAGCAACAACTCCCGTACATACGGGATCGTCTGTTCAATGAGCGCTTCAACAGACGGGGGCGGCGGTTCGGACGGAAACTGCTCCAACGCTTCGAACCATTCGTCGGCGATATAGTCGACGTCCTGCTGCCACGAAAACTCGTCGTATGATCCAAACAACAGCCCTTGGCCCCAACCGCGTTCGCGTCCGTATTCAAACAGATGGTCAAGCAGAAACAAGGCCGCATGAAAGCGGTGCAACGAACGAACAGCGCCGTGTTTCGGGCTGTTTTTGACGAGTTTTGGAAACAGTTGATGGGACAAGCGGTACGGCCAATCATTGCGGCGGCGGTGGCGGGCGCTCCATTCGTCCAATAGGTCGGCGAACTGCTTCCGCCATTGGGCGACCGATTCCGCCGGTTCCGCTGTGCGTGTTTCAGGCGGCTTTTTGCGCGAAGCCGCTTTCCGGGTTGGGGTTTGTCCGCCTTGTTTCCATTGCCGCAACAACTCGCCATTGTCAAATACGTTGCCGTACACGTAAAAGAACAGCGCCAATACGTGCGGGCAAAGATCTTCCGCCTCGCATGGGCAGCTGTGGAGGGAGATGTCCGATAAATCAAGCGTCACGTCATGAATCGCGGTGTCGCCGATGACTTTTCCTTCGATAAAATCGCTGTCCATGACCATGACGTTGTACACAAACCCTTGCCGCGACAACTCTCGCCCTTTTTGGATGACATGTTGGAAGAGAGAAAACGGCCATTCCCGCTGCAAGTCGGCAGCGGCTTTTTGCAATAGAGGTTTTGAGATTGCGGTCTGCAACATACCGGTCCGTCCTTTCCGTCCATTGTGCATCATGGGTTCCCGAAGAAAGCCCCCGTTTTCCGTTCACTCTTTATATCTACCTATTATAGCATGGCGGATTGTATCGTTGCTATGTCTGTTTGGTGTGGGATTTATTCCTGCTTTTCTCTCTGCTATGATACAATGAAAATAACGGCAAGGCCGAATCAAAGGAAAGTGGGTGGCGATATGACGGTGTCGCGGAATGCCCTTTGTCCGTGCGGCAGCGGCAAAAAGTACAAGCATTGTTGCGGAAAGCAAGAGGCGGTATCGATTGCATCCATCATTGAGCGCGAGCTGGTCGAATGCATGCAGGATGTGGTCTTGTTTGCGTCGGAGCGATACGAGGACGTGTTGGTGGAAGCGATGGCGGAATGCCCGTTGCAGTGGTTTCCGGAAGAGTTAGAGGCGGGCGCTCATTTATTGTTGACGGATTGGGCTGTTTTTTGCCGGCCGGTGGATGAGAAAGGGACCACGATCTTTTCGGCGTACATGCAAGACCGGCGCCGCAATCGTTGGCGGCCGGCGGTGCAAGCGCATTTGGAGCGGTGGACGGAGGGGGTTCCGTCGTTTGGCGAGATCATCCGTTTCGAGGAAGAGCGGCGTCTCATGGTGCGCGATCTTGTGAGCAGGGAAGAACAACGCGTCCATTTTTTAACGTCGGAGGCCGTGCCGCCGGCTGAAGAAGGGGACGTTTTGCTTGGCTTCCTCCTTCCATACGGGGAAGAGTTTACGTACTTTATAGCCGCTCTGCCGTTTCCAAAGAGCGGAAGAGCACGGCTCGCCCATGCGATCGAGGCGGAGAGAAAACGAAGCGGGAAAGCGGCAGACGCGTTTTGGCGAACATCGTTTCCAGAAGCGCTCGATCTAGCCCTTAACGAATGGCTATGGCAGCTGTCGGCCGAACTGGAATGGAATCATCCTGACGAAGAGGCAGTCCTTCACGAGCTGAAGCGGAGAGAAGAAAAGACATCGCCCCGGGTGCTTAGCCATGCGGCGTTCTTTTGGCGCATGTATTGCGAACAAGATGAACCGGTCATCGATGACCCAATCGTGTATGCAGCCGCGCTTCGCCATGTTGCCGGCCAGATGGCGGAAGAGGAGTTCATGGATGTAGAGAAAGCGGCCGCACGCTACGGAGTGTCTGTCGAGGAAGTCGAATCCACTTCCGTGGAATTTGTCTTGTTCGCGATGGAGATGCTTGATCACGATGAGGATGGCGAGTGGGATGAAGATGATGAGGAATGGCTTGATGATGAGTGGGATTTCGAAGAGGACATGATAGACGGCGATGAGTTGGATGCCGCGATTGACGAGTGGCTTGACGAAGTCGAAGAGCTGTTTGATGACGAAGGCTGGGACACCGATCAAGTCCGCCGCTTGATTGACAAGGCGATGCGAACATGGAAAAAGGACGGTTTGCTTGAAGGGGTTGACGAAGCCGAACTTCGTGAAGAACTCGAGGAGCTCGTCTGGCAAACATTTGCGGGGTGGGGGTTTTGTTAAGAACATACAGCGCATCCATGGGAGAAGGTGCCCAGCCGTTGTTTTGGGCGTCTTCTCCCCCCCTTTGCTACAGATGGATGTAGGATAACCGCTTGTTCACCTCCTCGATGTTAAACGCATCGGGATCAAAATCTTCGCCTTTCATGTCATACATCCAGTCAAGTCGTTCAAGCAGTTCCGGATCCGTAAGGGAGTCTTGGTTTGCCGCTGATTCGAGCAGCTCCAAATAACCATAGACGCCGCCGCAATCCTCGGGAGGGCATGCCCGTTTCCCTTTCAGGCAAGTGGCGCGTTCCAGCGGTTTGGGGAGTGTTTCAATCTTTTCGACGGTGATGGTATGGCGCCAGTAGTCGCCAAAATCGTAAATGTACAGAAACTTTTGTTTTTCTTCCGTCAGCCATTGCTGCAATTGAATGCGGCGGGCGTCCAACCGCTCTTTCCCAAAGTGGAACGAGTCCCAATCGTCCGGGATGCTTACAAGCACGTTTCTGAGATCGAACTCGTATAAATGAGCTTGTTCCCAACCCATCGCTTCTTGGATGATGAGATGAAGATCGTGAAATGTTGCATGTCCGGGAACAAGGACGCGCCGCCAAATCGGCGGACGGATGCCGTTTAAGGATATTTTTAACTGATAGGCGGTTTTGGAGCGGCGCGGTTTCTTTGATGTCGTGCTTTTGCTTTTTGGTGTTTCCGTCCATCGACCGTGCGGATGGGAAGTTTTCGTTGAATTAAGCCTCGTCATCAATTCGTCGATCAAGTCGATGAGTCTTTTCTCTTCCATGAATATCGTCCCCTTTTTTAGGATTGTTTTTGTATACTTATAGTTTAACCTGTTTCTAAAAGAATCAAAATAATAATGGTGATAGAAATTAGAAAACGAAATTGATTCAAGGAGGGAACCGTATGTCGGTCGGCCGAAACGACCCGTGTCCGTGTGGGAGCGGAAAAAAGTATAAAAAATGCTGCATGAACAAAGCGATGGAGGAAGAGGCGAAAAGGGCGCGGCAACGTCGGTTTTTTGAACAGAAGTATGAGCTGTCGCAACAAGTGCACTGTTTCTTAGACGAGGCGCTCTCCTACGCCGAACAACGGGCGATAAAGCACGCGTTCCGTCAGGCCATTCGGGAAATGAAACACAGTGAGATGCTTGAGCCGCTTGAAACGCTTTGGTA
Source organism: Geobacillus genomosp. 3 (assembly GCF_000445995.2). Lineage (GTDB taxonomy): Bacteria > Bacillota > Bacilli > Bacillales > Anoxybacillaceae > Geobacillus. The sequence goes on along the minus strand of NC_022080.4, from coordinate 3,163,791 downwards.
CTTGTTCGTTCACCGTTTCCCAAACGGGATGCGCGGCGTTGAATGGTTTCGGCGCGAGAAAGGACGCCGTTTATCTTCGGAATTGCAAAACATGCTTGACCGGTGGGTTCAGCTTGTTCCGCGCCTCGTTCAGTTTGTGGACCGCGGTGAAGACGGGGGGACAGCGGTCGACCGATTGACGGGGGAAACGTTGTTTCTGCCATTTAGCGAGACGATGCCGGATGTAGTGCCTTGGGGCGGTATGTTTGCGTTTCTCGAGCCGTTTGACGACGGTTATTATATTCAAGGCGTCGCCTCTATCGTCGGGCCGGATGGGGTGAGGGAGGCTGAAGAACGAATGCGCTCACTTCTTCAAGAGACGAATATGCCATACGAAGAGCTGGCATTTTCCCATTTTCTTGAGATTGTCGATGCGTGTCACAGTGCCTCGTCATTATCCGAACGTGAGACCGAGGTGGTTGAACAGCGGACGGTTGTCTATGACATGCCTGATGCGCGGAACGTTCTGCGCCAGCTAGAGCAACACGGAATCGCGATCATTGATGAAGAAACGACCGAGGCCATCAAAGGTTCGCTGCGCGGTGTGACGTACGAATATCGCGATGATCTTGCTTCCGGCCCGATTTATCTGGACGAACTAACGGGCTTTTTAGAAGGTCGGGGGCGGACGATGACCTTCTCCGCATTTGATGCGGACGCTGAGCGGGTGCTGACAGAAACGCTTGAGGCAATGGGGCTGCCGGTGACGGTTGTATCGCGGTCGGCGAAGACACACCTTGTCCCTAAAGGAGTGAAGTTACTGTCATACCATGTCGAGTTGCCGCCTGGTGAGCCGCCATATATGGCGTTTGTTGCCAACAGCGCCGTGATGTTAGAGCAGATGTTGCATGTGCCGCGTGAGGAATGGGGAGGGCGGTCCGTTCATGAAGTGGCGATGAACGGGGAGCAGGAAAAGGTCGAGCAATGGCTGCGCACGTATGAATACCATACGTTCGAGCGTCTCCGTCAAGAAGGGAGTCCGGTGATGGTCAATACGAACAGCATCCGTTCCCGCTACGGCTTGCCGCTCTCGCCATTTGTGACGCCTGAAGCTGAGCGGACAACGTATATTCAAGTGTTTCAACGGCTCGATGGGGGCGAGTATTTTGTCATACCGGCGGAATGGAAAGCGCGCTTTTTCGGCACCGATCTCCTTCATTTTTACGAGGAAAAAACGGAAGGGAAATCGGAAGCGACGAAAGCGAAATACCGTCTCGGTGTGACAGCGGTCGGCCATTATTTGCAGACGACGCCACTGTCATCGTGGAATGAGTTGGAATCGCGCCATTGGCAGCAATGTTTGGCCTTTCACTACGTCATGTTTTCTCCTGACATAAGCGTCAATCAGGCGAAACAAGTGTTAAGCGCCGTTCAGGCGCTTGCGAAATGGTTGGACGGCCGCTATCGGACAAGCCATGCCCGGGTCGTGCGCCAACTTGTGACGGAATTGCAGGAGCCGTTGTTGAAAGCGGTTCGCCTTCTTCGGCTGTATCATCGGCCTGATTTGCCCATGGAGATTGCCGATATTGCTTGGAAACATATGGTGGAAAGCAAAGAAGAGTACCGGACGGGGACATTTCGGGTAGGGAACGTTGGCCGGGAAGAGGCCATCATTCACTCGTTGGAGACGGGCGAACAGTTTCGTTGGCGCTTGACGCCGTCGGTGAAATCGTATGTCGAGCCCGGTATGTGCTTAGAAGCTGCATTCACCCAAGACGGCGCATTGGCGGCCGCCCAACGTGTATACCCGCCGCAAGCCGCCCCTTATATAGAAGCGTTCGTTCAGTTTGATCGGTCATCCGTTAAAGTGTAGGGGCGAGGAGGATGTCTCATCGCGAGACATCCTCTTAATTTTATGTGAATGAAAGCAGGAAGCAGCCGGGTGATGGCGCTGATTGGGGCATCGGATATGGGCGGGGAATGCGGGCAAACGTCGTTTGTGACGGCTCCGTGTTTCCGGACTTATGCATTTTTCTGTTGACGGCTGTCACGTTAACGGATTTGATGTGGACGTGACGCATTCATTGTCGATTCGTGGGCGTTGGCGTCATCCGTTCTGTCGAGCAGTTTTCCCTACTGACAGACAGGAAATCGACCTTTGTGCGCGAACCATATAGTAGAAATAGAGACGGCTGGGAGGGAAAGCGCATGAGGCGGGGAAGATGGCTCGCCGTATTGTTTTGTTTATGTTGGTTGATGATCGCTGCCTGGCCGGCAGGGGCGAAAGGGGAAAACGAGAATACAGACGAGTTGGCTGTCGTGACAGCTGACCGGGTGAACGTCCGCCAAGGGCCAGGGGTGCCGTACCGTCCGTTGGCAAACGTTCACCGTGGTGAGACGTATCGGCTGCTCGATGTGAAAGACGGCTGGGTGAAAATCGAGTGGAAGCCGAACCGAACCGGTTGGATCGCCACACCGTACGCCGCCCCTGTCCAAAGAATGGAAATCGTGCAAGAAGACCGTCTTCGTCTCCGTCAAGAGCCAAGTCTCGATGGGCGCATTATCGGCCATCTTGCTCAAGGGGATCGGGTCGCGGTCATTCAAGAAGAGGGAGAATGGAAACAAATTGTCACGAATGAGGCCGTCGGCTGGGCGGCGGCGTCGTATTTGGCAGCCGCTGAACCGTTGCGGAACTCGCAGCGGACGGGAGTCGTGACGGCCGATTCACTGAACGTGCGGATTGCACCGTCGCTGGACGCGGAGCGAGTCGGGCGGTTGGTGCGCGGCGAGCACGTTGAAATTGTCGAAACAAAACAGGACTGGTACAAGATCGTTGCCCGGTCTGGTTCAGGCGGTTGGGTGGCGGCGGATTACGTTGAAATGAAAAGTGGACAGGCAGTTGAAAGCGAGGAAGACGCAGTGGTCGCCTCGGTTTCACCTGTCGGCGTTAGCCTCGCCGCCATTCAAGGAAATGGCCCGCGCCGATATGTGAGCCGCTGGACACGAGGGCCTATTCAGGCGCTGGCCGGGAAAACGGTCGTGCTGGATGCAGGCCATGGCGGCAAAGACGGAGGGGCGCAAAGCGTCAATGGCGTCGTCGAGAAAGCATTGACCATGGAAACGGCGGAACGGCTGAAAGAAAAGTTGGAAATGTACGGAGCGCGCGTAGTGTTGACCCGCGCCGGTGATGATTACGTGCCGCTGTCGGCGCGCGTCGCCGCCGCCCGCTTGTATCAGGCGGACGCGTTTATTAGCTTGCATTACGACAGCGCGGCTGACCGGGACGCTTCCGGCATCACCGTTTACTATTACGACCGGTTCGCCGACTATGGCTTGGCGCAATCGTTCCAAGGGCCGTTCACGCAGCTCTCCACGTTGCCGTTTCGCGGCATTGCTTTTGGCGACTATTACGTGTTGCGGGAAAACGAGCGGCCGTCCGTATTGCTTGAACTCGGCTATTTAAGCAACCCGTCCGATGCCGGAACAGTGGCGACCGATGGGTATCAAGAAGCGGTAACAACAGCGATCGCAAGCGCGGTTCGCCGCTATTTTGAATGAGGCACCGCATACGCGGCCGACGGATTATGGAAAGGCACCTGCCTAGGCAGGTGCCTTTTTCCATGAGCGGAATGTAGGCATGGATCGTTGACAAAATAGTTTAAAAAATATAATATTTATAACGAGAAACGATAATATTTTTTCTGTTATATTCTAATTATCTAACTATTTTTATATATATTAAAATATTTTAAATATTTTTATACAAAGAAGAACGGGGGATGTACATGATGAAAATGAAAGATGTGGTATGGACCGGACTCATGCTCTTTTCTCTCTTTTTTGGAGCGGGGAATTTAATCTTTCCTCCTTACTTAGGAATGGAAGCGGGAACGGCCGTGTGGCCCGCGGTGTTCGGCTTTATTATCACAGGGGTCGGGCTGCCGCTGTTGTCGGTGGCGGCGGTGGCGTTTGCGAAAGACGGCGTCCATTCGCTCGGCAACGCCGTTCATCCGCTGTTTAGCCTTTGTTTTTCACTGGCGGTGTATTTGGCGATCGGCCCGTTTTTTGGCATTCCAAGGGCGGCGAGCGTCGCCTATGAAATCGGAGCGAAGCCATTTTTTGTTGATGGTGGCGCCTTCGCGATGTGGCTGTTTACCGGCATCTTTTTTGCGCTCGTGTATTGGTTAAGCTTAAACCCGTCCAAGCTCGTCGATCGAATCGGGCAGTTGTTGACGCCGGCGTTGTTGCTTTCGATTGCCGTGCTTTGCATGACGGGATTGATCCGGCTCGATGACCCGCAGGCTGCGCCTGCCGAGAAATATGCGTCCGCTCCGTTGGCGAAAGGGATGTTGGAAGGGTATTTGACGATGGATACGATCGCCGCGCTCGCCTTTGGCATTGTTGTCATCCATGCGCTTCGCGACCGCGGGGTGAACCGTCCGTCCTTGCAGGCGAAGGCGACGATTCAAGCCGGGCTGATCGCCGGGGTCGGGCTTGCGCTTGTATATACGGGCATCGCCATCATTGGATCGCGAATGGCTGGTGTCGGCTCTTTTGCCAACGGGGCTGAGCTGTTGTCGCATGTATCGGCGCTGTTGTTCGGCGGCGGCGGGAAGGTGCTGTTAGGCGTCATCGTTGCGCTCGCCTGCTTGACGACAGCCGTCGGGTTGGTCGCTGCTTGTGCGCAGTACTTTCAAACGCTCACGCCATCCGTTTCGTACCGGACGTACGTGACCGTGCTTACCGCCTTCAGTTTTTTGATGTCAAATCTAGGCTTAAATGCGCTGATCGCCATTTCTGTTCCGGTTTTGACGATGTTGTATCCGCTCGCGATCGTACTCGTTGTGTTGTCATTTTTCCATCGTTGGCACGGCGGGTCGCGGAAGGTGTACGGTTTCGCCGTGCTGTTGACGGCCGTGTTCAGCTTGTATGATGGACTAAAAGCGACCGGGGTGGAGACGGCATGGCTTGAGCCGTTGCTCTCATGGGCGCCGTTGTTCTCGATCGGGCTTGGCTGGATCGTCCCGGCCTTGATCGGGGCGGCGCTCGGGTTGGCGGTCGACCGGCCGTCTCTACCTAAACGGAAAAAGGCGGCGTAAAAACATGACGGTCGTTGCGAAACAATGCGGTGCCACCGGGGGACAAGGCAGTTCCCCCGGTTTTCTTTTTTGGCGAAAGCATGTAGCCTTGATCGGTCATGTTCATGCCACGGTGGCGGACAACGCTTGCTCATGAACATTTTTTTGACCGGGCGCCAACGGTGAAAATGGACGGCGGATTCGATATAATGGGAACAAGCGACAATGGCCGCAATGGAGAAAAAGGTGTGATAACCGGTGAACGTAACGATTGTAGGGGCGGGATACGTAGGACTCGTCACCGCCGCCTGCTTGGCGGACAAAGGACACGATGTGACATGCGTTGATGTGAATGAAGAAAAAATCGGCTTGTTAAACGAAGGAACCGTTCCGATTTATGAACCCGGGCTGGAGCCGCTCCTCAGGCGAAACCGCCCCCGCCTCCGCTTCACAACGGATGACGGCGAAGCGTATCGCAAGGCGGATGTCATCATGATCGCCGTCGGCACGCCGCCGCAGCCGGACGGGTCTGTAAGGCTTGACGACGTATGGGACGCATTGCGCCGCATCGCCCGGGCGGCGGAGCAGGATGGCCTTGTCGTCATCAAGTCGACCGTACCCGTCGGCACCGCCGATGAAGCCGCCCGCTTTTTGGCGGAAAACGGACGGCCGGGGGTGAAGCTCGACGTCGCATCCAACCCGGAGTTTTTGTCGCAAGGAACAGCGGTGCGCGACACATTGCAGGCGCCGCGCATTGTGTTGGGCGTTGAATCGGAGCGCGCCGAGCGGGTGATGAAAACCGTTTACGCCCCGTTTGCTCTTCCGTATGTCGTCACCGACCGGAAAAGCGCGGAGATGATCAAATACGCCGCCAATGTGTTTTTGGCGCTAAAAATTTCCTATATCAATGACATCGCCAACGTATGCGAGTTGGTAGGCGCCGACATCGAGGCGGTCGCCGAAGGGATCGGCATGGACCCGCGCATCGGCCGCCGCTTTTTGCGCGCCGGCGTCGGTTACGGCGGCTCGTGTTTGCCGAAGGATGCGAAGGCGCTTCGCCAGCTGGCTGCGGCGCACGGCTATTCGCTCAAAACGGTCGAGGCGGCGATTGCAGTCAATGAGGCGCAAACATGGCGGCTGCTTGAAAAAGCGCGCGCCCATCTCGGCTCGCTTTACGGACGGACGGTGGCGGTGTTGGGCGCTTCGTTCAAGCCAGGGACGGATGATGTGCGGGAATCGCCGGCGTTCGCCAACATCGAGCGTTTGGTCGCCGAAGGGGCGAACGTGCGCGTTTGGGACCCGGCCGCCCTCCATCATGTCGCCCGCCGCTTCGGCGAGGCGGTCGCTTGTTGTGAGACGATCGAAGACGCCATTCGTGATGCGGACGTTTGTTTCATTTTCACCGAGTGGCCCGCCGTCTTGCAGTTTGACCTTCACCGCTATAAGGCGCTGATGAAGACGCCAATCGTGGTGGACGGGCGCAACTGTTACGGCTTGAGGGCAGCGGAAGCCACCGGCCTGATCTACGAATCAATCGGGCGGCCGGCGGCGGGGAGGACGATGGGCGTTCTCTCATCACGGCCGGTCTCTATACATGGGGAAAAAGAAGGATAGACAACGCTCACCCCTTCTTTTCGTGGTGGTCGATGCAAAGTCAAGCCATCGAAAGGCAGAAGGGGTAGAGCCGCATGGCGGTGCTGCGGACGTCCAATCAAGTGCCTGTTGGTAATACATTTGGTGAATTTTGGAACTCGAAACAGGAAGCCAGAGAAGCAAGCGGCGCAGGCAAGGGCGTTGGGAGGACGGGGAGAGAACATGGCGGAAGGGGGTGTGCGGCATTCGCATTCGGTTAGGCCTCTTAGGGGCAGACGATTCGCTGCCGATCATTCAGGCGGTCGTGGAGGAGTATAAGGAGTTAGTTTGCTTTCCGGTTGTGTATTGGGATGAACGTGACATTCTCGATTTGATGCGCCCGCTTGCCGCTCAAGTCGATATGTGGCTGTTTTCCGGACAAGTGCCGTACTCGATCGCCAAGCAGTCCGGCGAGGCCGGGGTGCCGCTGTTTTATGTGCCGCATACGGGGGCGAGCTTATACCGCACGCTGCTGCAAGCGCATTATACAAAACAAATCCCGGTCTGCAAGCTGAGCTTTGATACGTATGAGCACGGCGAGGTGGAACGGCTTCTCGAGGAAGCCGGCATCCATGAGCCGGTTTTGTATATCAAACATTACGAAGGGGGCATTTCCGCTCAGGAACTTGCCCGTTATCATTACGATCTATGGAAGCAAGGGAAAACGAAGGCGGCGGTTACTTGCCTGCGGACGGCGCATTTGGAAATGGAAAAAATAGGAATGCCCGTCTATCGCGTGCTGCCTGCCCGTTCGGCGGTGGAAGCGATCGTGCAAACCATCATTCGCACAGGGGAAATGCTCCGTGTACAAGATGCGCAAATCGCGGTGCAGATGATCGAAGTCGATTCCATGACGGCCACATCCCCGGAGACATTTTCATCGGATGAAATTTATAAGATGGAACTGAAGACGACGGAAAAACTGCTGCAGTATACAAAAAAAGTGCAAGGGTCGCTGAAAAGCGTCGGGCCGGGCCGCTATGTCATCTTTACAACAAGAGGCGCGTTAAAAGAGATGACCGCCGGCTATAAAACGATTCCCACGTCCAGGGAGATGACACATCTTTACGAGGAAGTCGTGGCGTGTGGCATCGGCATTGGACGAACAGCGTACGAGGCGGAAATTCAGGCGGGAAGGGCGTTTTTGCATGCGAAGCACTATGGCAGAGGCGCCTGGATGGTTGCGTTTGATGACGGGACGATCGCGGGCCCGCTCGGAAAAGAGGAGCAAATTCACTATTCCATTGGCAATGAAGAGCTGCGGCAACTGGCCGAGCACACAAATTTAAGCACCGTCACGCTCGGTAAACTGCAAGCCATTTTGCGCCGGCGCGGGACGAACGAAATGGAAGCACATGAACTGGCGAGTGATCTGCAAATTTTGCCGCGCAGCGCCCGGCGAATTTTAAAAGAACTAGAGGCTGCCGGCCTCGCCGAGGCGATCGGGGAAACAAGCCCTTACCCCCGGGGACGCCCACGGAAAGTGTATCGCATTTTTTTATAACTCGATGGTCAATCGGCTTCTGCTGTTTGTAGAAGCCGATTTTTGATATGGTGGGCAAAAAACACGCGCAGCAAAACAAAAACGAAGGGGGAGAACATCGCGCGCAGAAACAGAAGAATGCCTTGCCTAAGCCGGAGGAAACGGAGGTTCAGTGGCGCATCATTTGGACTATTCAATATGATTTTTACTATTTGAAAATTTAGTAGAGTGCGTTATAATTAAGGACATAGCCGAAATTCATCCGTAAATTGTCCGAGAGAAAGAGGGGAGCGGATTGGTTCAAGGAGAACGTCTTTGGCAACGGATCATGGAATTAGGGGAAATTGGGAAGCAACCGGGCGGCGGTGTGACGCGGCTTTCGTTCACCGCTGAAGAACGGCAAGCGAAAGAGTTGGTCGCTTCCTACATGCGCGAAGCGGGGCTCGCTGTATATGAAGACGCGGCAGGCAACTTGATCGGACGGAAAGAAGGCATGAATCCCGACGCGCCAGTTATGCTCATTGGTTCACATATTGATTCGGTCTACAATGGCGGCCGCTTTGACGGCCCGCTCGGGGTGCTGGCTGGCATCGAAGTGGTGCAGACGATGAATGAGCAAGGAGTCAGGACGCATCACCCGATTGAAGTCGTGGCGTTTACCGATGAAGAAGGGGCGCGCTTTCGTTTCGGCATGATCGGCAGCCGCGCGATGGCCGGGACGCTGCCGCCAGAAGCGCTCGACTATCGCGACGTGGAAGGGGTCTCCGTTGCCGAAGCGCTGAAGCGGGCGGGGTTTGATCCCGACCGCTTGCCGCAGGCAGCGCGAAAACCTGGAACGATCAAAGCGTATGTCGAACTGCATATCGAACAAGGCCGGGTGCTCGAGGAGGCCGGTCTTCCCGTCGGCATTGTCACCGGCATCGCCGGGCTCGTTTGGGTGAAATTCACCGTTGAAGGAAAGGCGGAACATGCCGGTGCGACGCCGATGTCGTTGCGGCGCGACCCGATGGCCGCCGCCGCGCAAATCATGGCGGTCATTGAAGAGGAAGCAAGGCGGACGGGGACAACGGTCGGAACGGTCGGACAGCTTCATGTGTTTCCAGGCGGCATTAACGTCATTCCCGAGCGGGTCGAATTTGTGCTCGATTTGCGCGACTTGCAGGCGGAAGTTCGCGATCGGGTATGGGGAGTGATAGCCGAGCGGGCGCAAGCGATCGCGAAGGAACGGAATGTCCGTGTCACAACCGAGCTGCTGCAAGACATGCCGCCAGTGCTATGTTCAGATGAAGTGAAGCATGCCGCCGAAGCGGCGTGCCGAAAGCTTGGCTATCCGCCGTTTTGGCTGCCGAGCGGTGCGGCTCATGATGGGGTGCAGCTCGCCCCCCTTTGTCCGATCGGCATGATCTTTGTCCGCTCCCAAGATGGGGTGAGTCATAATCCGGCGGAGTGGAGCACGAAGGAAGATTGCGCTGCTGGAGCGTCCGTCCTTTACCATACGGTGCAGCAGCTGGCTCGAGGGGAATAACGAAAACATGAACAGGGGGAAACGTGATGACAAAGGAAGAAATCAAACGGCTCGTCGATGAAGTGAAAGCGGACGTCATCGCTTGGCGCCGCTACTTGCACGCCCATCCCGAATTGTCGTTCCAAGAGGAGAAAACGGCGCAGTTTGTGTACGAGACGCTGCAATCGTTCGGCGGTCTCGAGATAACCCGCCCGACGAAAACGAGCGTGATGGCGCGCCTTGTCGGCCGACAGCCAGGCCGGGTCGTTGCCATTCGCGCGGATATGGACGCATTGCCGATTCAAGAGGAAAACACGTTTGAATTTGCTTCGAAAACTCCGGGCGTCATGCATGCGTGCGGCCATGACGGCCATACGGCGATGCTTTTGGGGACGGCGAAAATTTTTGCCCAGTTGCGTGATCAACTCCGCGGCGAAATCCGCTTTTTGTTCCAACATGCGGAAGAACTGTTCCCCGGCGGGGCGGAAGAGATGGTGCAAGCCGGCGTCATGGACGGAGTGGACGTCGTCATCGGCACCCACCTTTGGTCGCCGCTTGAGCGCGGCAAAGTCGGCATTGTGTACGGACCGATGATGGCCGCACCCGACCGCTTTTTCATCCGCATCATCGGCAAAGGCGGCCACGGGGCGATGCCGCACCAAACGATCGATGCGATCGCCATCGGCGCCCAAGTCGTGACAAACTTGCAACATATCGTCTCACGCTATGTTGACCCGATTGAGCCGCTCGTCGTATCCGTCACACAGTTTGTCGCGGGGACGGCGCATAACGTCTTGCCAGGGGAAGTCGAAATCCAAGGAACTGTGCGCACGTTCGATGCCAAGCTGCGCCAGACAGTGCCACAATGGATGGAGCGCATTGTCAAAGGCATTACCGAAGCGCACGGCGCCTCGTACGAGTTCCGATTTGACTACGGCTATCGCCCGGTCATCAACTACGACGAAGTGACCCGCGTCATCGAAGAAACGACGCGCGAACTGTTCGGCGAGGAAGCCGTCGCCCGTCTCAAGCCAAACATGGGCGGCGAGGACTTCTCGGCGTTCCTGCAAAAAGCGCCGGGCAGCTTTTTCTACGTCGGCGCTAGAAACGAAGAAAAGGGCATTATTTACCCGCACCACCACCCGCGCTTTACGATTGACGAAGACGCGCTCGAGATGGGTGTGCAAATGTTTGTCGGCGCGACGTTGAAACTGTTGGCGGAAGCGGAGTAAGGCGCTTCCGCTTTCCACCTATGCTAGAGAAAAGGGAAAGGGGAGAAAGGAAATTGAAAAACATTCGTTGGCTGATGGTGTTGCCGTTTATCGGCATGCTTGGCGGCGTTCCATTTGTGAATCAAGTGACTCCGTATGTGTTTGGCATGCCGTTGCTTCTGTTTTGGCTAGTGGCTTGGGTGATCATCACCTCGATCATTATGGCGATTGTTTATCGCTTTGACCCCGCGGTGAAGGAGGACGAGCAAACATGAATGCAGCATTAGTCATTATTTTTGCTTTCTTGTTGTTTTCTCTTTATTTAGGGCTGCAAGCGCGCAAAGGGAAAGACATGAACTTGGAGCAATGGACGGTCGGCGGCCGCGGATTTGGCACGATCTTTGTATTTCTCTTGATGGCCGGTGAGATTTATACGACGTTTACATTCCTTGGCGGAAGCGGTTGGGCCTATGGAAAAGGCGGGCCGACATTTTACATTATCGCCTACGGCTGCCTAGCCTATGTGTTATCGTATTGGATGTTGCCGAAAGTATGGAAATATGCGAAAGAACATCGGTTGATGTCCCAATCCGACTTCTTCGCCCGAAAGTACGACAGCCCGATGCTCGGTGTCCTCGTGGCGCTTGTAGGGGTTGTGGCGCTCATTCCGTATTTGGTGTTGCAACTGAAAGGGCTCGGTATCATCGTTTCCCAAGCTTCCTACGGCACGATTTCTCCGACCGCTGCCATTTGGATCGGGGTGTTGGCCGTAACGGTCTACGTAATGATTTCGGGTATTCACGGTTCAGCATGGACAGCAGTGGTGAAAGACATTATGATTTTAGTCGTGGCCGTCTTTTTAGGGATTTATCTGCCGTTCCACTATTATGGGGGAATCCAGCCGATGTTTGAGACGGTTGAACAAGTGAAGCCCGGGTTTTTAGCGTTGCCAGACAAAGGCATGAGTGCTTCGTGGTTCATTTCAACGGTGTTGCTGACGGCACTTGGATTCTATATGTGGCCTCATACGTTTGGATCCATTTATTCGGCGAAAAGCGCCAATGTTTTTCGGAAAAATGCCATTGTTTTGCCGATTTATCAGTTGGTTTTATTGTTTGTCTTTTTCGTTGGCTTTGCTGCCATTTTGCAAGTGCCGGGGCTCGAAGGGTCGGATGCGGATTTGGCTTTATTAAAATTGTCCATTCAAACGTTTGACCCGTGGGTCGTCGGGTTGATTGGCGCCGCCGGGCTGCTCACCGCCATGGTTCCAGGGTCGATGATTTTGATGAGCGCATCGACGTTACTTGTGAAGAATGTGTATCAAGTGTTTGTACCATCCGCTACCGATGAGCAAGTCGCCAAGTTGGCGAAATATCTTGTTCCCGTTATTGCCCTCATTTCCTTGTACTTTACGTTCCGGGGCGGCGATACGATCGTGGCGTTGCTTTTGATGGGATATAGTCTTGTAACCCAGTTGTTCCCTTCTTTCGTGCTAAGTTTAACGAAGCAAAATGTTGTCACGAAGCAAGGGGCATTTGCCGGAATTGTAGCAGGCGTGGCTACAGTGGCGTATATTACGCTGTCCGGCAGCAGCGTCGGCACGTTATTCCCGTCATTGCCGCAAGTGGTGCAAGATTTGAATGTCGGCATTATCGCACTGATTGTCAATACGGTTGTGACGCTCGTAGTCAGCTTGATTCCGACGCGTTCGGTTCGTGCGGGCGCCGAGAGAAAAGCCGTGTAGGAAGGTTTCGCTTTCCGCCGCTCATTAGGATGCTGGCGAAGTGGAATGGATTAGGTATAGCAAAAAAGGAGGCGCGAGTGAAGGCGGCCTCCTTTTTCATATATAGTGAAAGACTGCCAGGCATTTGACCGTGGTTGCTAGGGATGAGATACAGTCAGGCCATAAAGGCGTGCACAAAAAATCAAGCACGATCGATAGGGAAGAGTACAGACTTTTCTCCCAACGAACTTCCCTTGATGGGGACGAGTGTAAACTGTAGAAAATGTTCGTCAAAGGGAATGGAAACCACCGGCCATCCCTGTTATGATGGTAAAGGGTTGAACGAACAAGGCGCCCGCTTTCGTTTGTTGTTTAGGTGCTTTGTTTGGTCGGCAAAACGGTTGTTGGCAGGTGAAACGATGAGAGAGTTCCTTTCCTGCTGGCTCCCCGTCATTCTTTGGTGTCTCGTCATTTACACGTTTAGCGAGTCTTCCTTGTTCACCGGAGCGAATACGGCTCACGTGCTGCAGGTGATTCTCTCGTATTGGCCGTTTGGCGGCGGGGATGAAGAGGGGCCGTCATGGCTGAACGTTTTGATCCGCAAAGCGGCGCATTTGACCGAGTTTGGCATTTTGGCCGCGCTCGTATGGCGGGCGCTCTCGCCCAAGCGGTTGGCGTATGCGGGCGCTTGGCTGTTTGCGACCGCTTATGCGGCAACCGACGAGTGGCACCAATCGTTTGAACCGGGGCGGACGGCGACGCCGAAAGATGTGGCCATTGACTCGTGTGGGGCGCTGATCGCGCTTTTGGTAGTATGGGGCTGCCGCCGTTGGCTCAGGAAAAAGCATCAGGCGGTGAAACGCGGCGTATAATAAAACACAAGCTCTCCCGACGTATAGGCCGAGGGGAAGAAGGAAAGAATAGAAAATGAGTTTACGAGAAAAGGGAGAGAAGCCATGGTCGCGTTTATCGCCGGAATGTTTGTCGGCTCGTTCGTCATGCTTGTCATCATGAGCATGATGGTGGCGGCGAAACGGGCGGATGAAGCGGGCGAACGGTGGAGGGAAAAGTAAGAAGTTTGCAGAGGGACGTTGGGCCATGACCGGTCGTCCTAAATTTTCCAAGATGTATTGGTTGCTAGGAACAGAAATGATAGAATAAAGATGCACGGTTTCATGCAGGGTGGGCAGTGGCAACTCCCTTGATGAAAGGGGGTGCTGCTGGATGATGACTGTTGCGGAGGCGTTGTCGTTAATGATTTCGTTTGCGTCGCTGATCGTAGCAGTCATTGCGGTATCAAAAGAAAAGTAACCCACCCTGCTCGGCCTAGGTGAGGGTGGGTTACTTCTGCCTGCTTCCGGGCCACTGCACTTCTTGCAGCAGCCGTGCGTGTTGGTTAGGGCATTGACAGTTGTCAATGTCCTGTTTTTTATCCTATGCTTTCCTATATCTTATTATAACCGTGATCTAGGGAAATCACAACATGGCCCCTATGGAAACGAGCGGATACATGGTGGAAGATCGAGGCAAAAAAAAACTTGATGGCGTGCAAAAAATAAGATATACTATGTGTAACCGGTTACACATAGATAGAAAAGAAGGAATCGAACATGGCAACGATTCGTGATGTAGCAAAGCGAGCAGGTGTATCCGTCGCCACCGTTTCGCGGGTGTTAAATCAAAACGGATATGTTAACGAAGAAACGGAAAAACGAGTCAGACAGGCGATGGAGGAACTCAATTATAAGCCGAATGAAGTAGCGCGGGCGTTGTTCAAAAAAACGTCCAAAACGGTCGGATTGATTGTCCCGGATATTACGAACCCGTTCTTTCCCGAGCTCGTTCGCGCGGTGGAAGATGTGATGAATATTTATGACTATACGGTCATTCTATGCAATTCTGATGAGAAAGCGGAAAAAGAACGGGAATATATCGAGGTGTTGAAGCAAAAATACGTAGATGGCGTCATTTTGACCACGAACCAGTTCGCGCCGGAAGAAGTCGAGGAATGGGATGTTCCGATTGTCGTGCTCGACCGTCCGCTCCATGAACGTTACCCATCGGTGGTTGCGGATAATTACGGGGGAGCTCGTTTAGCGACGCGTCATTTGTATGAAATAGGCTGCCGGCGGATTGCCCATATTCAAGGGCCGACCCACGTCATTAACGCCATAGAGCGTTTTCGCGGCTATCAAGATGAAATGAAGGCGCTGGGGTTGGGAGATCGGCAGTTCGTCATCCAAGGGAATTACCAGCTGAAGCAGGCGAAAGAAGCGGTGATGGATGCGTTGGCCAAGCAGGAGATCGACGGCATTTTTGCCGGCAACGATGCGATGGCGGTCGGTGCTTTGAAAGCGGTTCAGCAGTCTGGCCTGCGCGTTCCTGAAGATATTGCGATTATCGGTTATGACGGCATCCCGCTGACGGAAATGACAACACCGGAACTATCGACTGTATCCCAGCCCATTTACGAAATGGGCGCCATGGCGGCTAGAATTTTAATTAAACAAATTGAGAGAAAGCCGCTTGAGAAACTCCATTATCAACTTCCGGTTCAACTGGTCGTGCGACAGTCGACATCAAGGAGGGGATTGACATGAACAAACCAACCATTACCGTGATCGGCAGCATCAACATGGACTTGGTCACCGTGGCGGCGCGGTTTCCAAACCAGGGAGAGACGATTTTAGGCGAGCGGTTTCTCACCACTCCCGGCGGCAAAGGGGCCAACCAGGCGGTGGCCGCCGCCCGCCTCGGCGCCAACGTTCGAATGATTGGCGCGGTGGGGGATGATGCGTTTGGTCAAGAGCTCATCCGTTCGTTGCAAAATGAAGGCGTTTCCGTCAATAGTGTGAAACCGGTTACACATGAACATACCGGCATTGCTTCCATTACGATTTCTGAGCGGGACAACCGGATCATTGTCGTCCCGGGGGCGAATCACGCGCTGACGCCGGAGGATCTGGATCCATATGAATCCGTGATCGCCGAAAGCGATGTGTGCTTACTGCAGCTGGAAATCCCGCTTCCCGTTGTGGAACGGGTCGTTTCGATCGCGCATCGCCACGGCGTGCGCGTCATCGTGAACCCAGCTCCAGCACAGCCGCTGCCGCTCGTGGTGCTCGAGCAGGCGAGTTTCTTGACGCCGAATGAACATGAACGGGGCATTTTGTTTGACAAGATGGATGAAGAATCGTTTGTCGATCAGCTCATTGTCACCGAAGGGGCCAAAGGGGTGCGCATTTGGCAAGATGGACAAGAACGGCTCATTCCAAGTTTCCACGTTCCCGTCGTGGATACGACGGGCGCGGGCGATACGTTTAACGGGGCGCTTGCCGTGGCGCTCGCGGAAGGGAAGCCGCTTCATGAAACGTGCCGATTTGCCAATGCGGCTGCGGCTCTATCCGTGACAAAACTCGGGGCGCAGGCTGGGATGCCGAGACGAGAGGAGGTGGAATCATTTTTGGCCGAACAGGAACGAAGTCAATGAGGCAAAAAGTTGATGTGCTGCTGGTCAACCCGACGGACTCAAGCGCTGTCACGTCTGCGATTGAATCCGCCAACAGCGCCAACATCCCGGTCATTCCCGTCGACCGCAGCGCGGACGGCGGGAAAGTGGTCACCCATATCGCTTCTGACAATGTGGCAGGAGGAAAAATGGCGGCGCAATTGATCGTCGACCACTTGAAAAACGGCGGAAACATTGTGGAATTGGAAGGGATTCCGGGCTCCTCGGCCGCACGTGAACGGGGAGAAGGATTCCACCAAGTGATCGACAAATGTAAATTATCACTTTATTTCGGAACAAAAGAGCCATTTTTTTGCACATTCCTTCAGAAAGCCCTCTCCCCTTTTCTGAAAGAATGTGCTAAATTTTTTGTGAATTATTTCGGAAGAGAAAATCCATCGATTCAGAGGAGGGGGAGGAGGACGTGATTCAATTTCATGACTTTGGCATTGACGTCCAAACGTATGCAGAGCGTGGAAAAGAAAACGACTTCCCTCTTCTGAAAAAGTGTCCGCATTGCCGGGCCAAGCGCCCGTTGCACCGCCACGGTTACTATGAGCGAAACGCATTGACCCCACATGGTGATGATCGCATTTGGATTGTCCGGTATCGCTGTCGGGAATGCTTGAAGACGGTGAGTGTGCTGCCTTCCTTTCTCCTCCCGTATTTTCAGTATACGTTGTCCGCCATATGGCAAGTCGTGAAAGAGCAGTTGGGATTGACCGAGGGGACGAACCGGGCTCCGTTTCTCCCGACAAAGGACGGCATCATCTTTTATGTCCGACGGTTCTGCCGAAACCTATCAAGCCTTCACAGCTTTTTTGCGAGGCGGTGGAGGATCATAGGCCCTATCGTGAAAAAAGAAAAGGAACGGGCTTCCTGGTGGATCCGGACGTTGGAGAAACACGGTCTCTATTCGGTCATCAGAGACATGTGGGAGGACGGATTCCGACACCCTTTTGCGAATCAAATGGGATCCTGATTTTACATACATATCCTAAATTGGAAATAGTTGAGGTTTCCACAAACCTTTCCTATCGACGGAGAAAAAGCGATCCGGTACGATAAGGGCAGACGGACCGGAACGGTCCTGATTCCAAGTGAGACAAGGAGGAGATTCGAATGGATGAGTCGATGAGACACGACATTGCCCTGTTTCGGTACGGGCTAATCGCTCCGTTGGTGAATGGGCAGGTGGAACCGAAGACGTATCTGAAAGAGGTGAGCGAGCGAGTGCACCATGTTCCCCACCAGGGCGACAAACGAATCGCAGCCAAGACGATCCTCGATTGGTGCACCCGATACAAAAAAGGGGGCTTTGACGCCTTAAAGCCGAAGCGCCGTTCGGACCGCGGCCACTCAAGGCGTCTGTCGCCCGATGATGAGGATCATATTTTAGCCCTAAGAAAAGAACATCCCACCATGCCCGTGACGGTGTTCTACGAACACCTGATCGAGCAGGGGGAAATCCCAGAAAATCATACCTCTTACTTTACTATATACCGATTGTTGAAAAAACACAACCTTGTCGGGAAAGAAATCTTGCCCATGCCGGAGCGAAAGCGCTTTGCGTATGACCAGATCAATGAGCTTTGGCAAGGGGACTTATCCCATGGACCAACGATTCGAGTCAATGGGAAAGCCCAGAAAACGTTTTTGATCGCCTATATCGATGACTGCTCGCGGTTTGTGCCGTACGTATAGTTTCCCTTCGGAGAAGTTTGACGGGCTGCGGATCGTCACGAAGGAAGCGGTGCTTCGTTGCGGGAAGCCGAAGCGCATTTACTCGGACAACGGGAAAATTTATCGATCCGAGGTGCTGCAGTATGCGTGCGCCGAGATGGGAATTACGCTCATCCACACCCAGCCGTATGACCCGCAAAGCAAAGGGAAAATCGAACGGTTCTTCCGCACCGTACAGACGCGGTTTTATCCGCTGCTGGAGTTGGATCCCCCGAAGTCGCTCGAAGAGCTGAACGAGCGCTTTTGGAGGTGGCTTGAAGAGGAGTATCATCGAAAACCGCACGCCTCGCTGGACGGAAAAACGCCGCATGAGGTGTTTCAATCGCAAGTGCATCTCGTGTCGTTCATCGAAGATAGCGATTGGCTGGATGCGATTTTTCTGAAGCGGGAGCACCGCAAGGTCAAAGCCGATGGAACGATCACCTTGAACAAGCAGCTGTATGAAGTGCCGCCCCGGTTCATTGGGCAATCGATTGAACTCCGCTATGACGAACGGGGCGTCTATGTGTACGAAGATGGAAGGAAGGTGGCGGAGGCCGTTCGGGTTCGTTTGGAGGACAACGCCTATGTAAAACGCCATCGGTCCCCGTTTGCGGCGATTCCGGCGAAGGAGGGAGAACACGGTGTATAAATCGTTTTACTCCCTTTCGCGGGAGCCGTTTGCGAAAGAAACAGACCCGTCCGAGGCGTATCAAGGGGCGTCATTTCAGGAAGCGTTGCGGGCGCTGGAGTACGTGAAACGAACCCGGGGGATCGGGCTGTTGATCGGAGAGCCGGGGGCGGGCAAGACGTTCGCCCTTCGGGCGCTGAAAGAGTCATTGAATCCATCATTGTATCATGTCGTCTACTTTCCGTTATCCACCGGAGGCGTGATGGATTTTTACCGTGGACTGGCCTTGGGATTAGGAGAGGAACCGAAGTACCGCAAGGTAGATCTCTTCCGCCAAATCCAGCAGGCGATCGAGCGATTGTATCATGAACGACGGATCACGCCGGTGTTCATTTTGGACGAGATGCATTTAGCAAAGGATGCATTTTTACAGGACATCGCCATCTTGTTCAACTTTGAGATGGATTCGACCAACCCATTTGTCTTGATTTTGGCCGGGCTGCCCCATTTACAGGGGAAGCTGCGGCTCAATCAGCACCACCCTCTCGACCAACGGATCATCATGCGATACCGGATGGGGCCGCTGGAGAGGGAAGAGGTGGCGGGCTACATCGAGCATCGGATGAAACAGGCCGGGGCGAAGCATCCGATCTTCACTCCATCGGCGTTAGAGGCGATTGCCCTGCAGTCGCGGGGATGGCCTCGGGTGATCAACACGTTGGCCACGACGTGCCTGTTATACGGGTATCAGCTGAAAAAGGACGCCATTGACGAAGAAGTGGTGCGCATGGCCGCAGAGGAAATGGGGTATTAGCACGAAAGGGGCCGAATCGGCCTCTTTTGTGCTTTCACTTTTCCATTTTCCATCGGTCCATCAGGCGCGCTGGAAATCTTCATCTGAAAGAGCGTGCAAACGTTCCGAAAGAATGTGCAAAATCCGGAACAATCCGCAAAAATTTTGCACATTATTTCAGAATCCGCCTGAAATAATTTGAAAAAGGGATTCTGAAATAATGTGCTAGTTTACACCTTACACGACCGTGGAACGTTGGTTTTATACCCATGCCCCTTCCTTCCTATCGAATGACATCCAACCAAAGGCAGTTTGTGTCGATGAGTTTGCGTTTCGAAAAGGGCATGATTACGGAGTGGCGATCATGGATGCCGAAACGGGAGAAGTGTATGCCCTTGAAGCAGGAAAGAACGAGGAAGCCATTGGACGTGTGTTGGCTCCTGTGTCTGATTCTGTTCAGTATGTCGTGAGCGATTTGGCTCCAGCGATGAAAAAAGCGATTCAAGGGGCGTGTCCGGAAGCGAAGCATGTGGTCGATTATTTTCATGTGATTCAATTGTTTACGGAAGCGTTGGATCGATGCCGCAAATCCTTCGGAAAAGGGAACAAGAAACATGGGCATGTCCGGTATGTTTGCCGCTTATTGACCCAGCGCCCCGAGAAGCTCACCGAGGAGGAACGCCAAACGGTGCGGGAGTGGCAGAAAGAGAGCGATTCCTTGCAAGCTGTCTATCAATCCCTTCAACATTTTCGTTATGTATCCAAAATCCAAAACGAGCGACAAGCGAAACGTCGTTTGAACGCCTGGGTTCATCGGTATTTGTTTTGTCCTTGTTCTGCTGTTCGCGCCATCGCAAAATCACTCGTCAAACGAACAGACGAAATCATATCGTGCATTTTATCCCCTTATTCAAATGGGAAAATGGAGGGAACAAATAACAAGATCAAGCTGATGAAACGTCGGGGATACGGATACAGAAATATCCAGCGTTTTGCATTGCGGGTTCGGCTAGAAACAGCTAACATACTTTCATGACAGGTGCAAGTACAACTTTTGGTGATGAACCAACATTTCATCTATTTCCCAAGATTCAACGATTGCATAAGCCGTTTGTGGGGCAAATCCTCTACCAATTAAATAAGCCATCGCCGCGACTTCTTGTAGCGCGTGTGCAAATGATGTAGTTTGCGCTTCTTTTAAACCGTATTGAACAAAAGGAGCAACCATACTGAGTGTATGGTCTTTTAACTGCGGATATAAAGGTTGTTTTATTTGCTGATGCGCCATCATCTCAGACTGTGGGTATTGTGGAAATGGTGTAACTGTTTGAGATTGGTAAAAAGGCATTTGATAAGGTGTAGGGTAATAATGCATAATTTAACTTCCTTTCATTTGTCGTTATTTTAAACTTAATCCTATACTATGTTCCTCTATTGTCCACTGTACTAGATATATGCCTATTTTTAGATGATGACTTATACTGTAAATTCAGCATAACACAGGTGGAGAAAGTTTTTTTCTAATTTGTATGTACAATTTGCGAATCCTTTAAGGACGTGAAATATTTCCTAATGAAAAGAGGGGCTGTCCGAAAAGTAGTATTTAATCCCGAAATCTAAAAAAAGCAAACCCAAAGAATGCTGTAAAATCAACATTCTTTGGGTTTTAATTTTGGCGGATTTTCAACTAAAATGGACTTTTTAGACAGCCCCTTTAATTTTTTATATATAAGCTCAAATTGAAAAATCGACATAAACAAAGAGTTTAAGTCAGATAAAAAGAGTGCTCAAATTGTTTTACATATGTCCGAAAATCAACCTGTATTTATATAGATTTTTTCTTACTGAATTATGCTATATACATGCTCATTGAAAAGTTAACCTTCGCATAAGCGGTGCCCACTCCGGTTATACTGCTCCTAATGAAAAACATGGAAAAGGAGCGGAATTCTGCATGAAACGTCTCAAAATCACCGACAACCATGGATGGACGCCCCGGAAACTCCGCAAGCAGGAACGGAAGATCAAAAACGCCCATCTCCGCCAACGTGTGATGGCCGTCCGCCTGGTCATGGAAGGCTATTTGGGCAAAGACGTGGCCTCCATGGTCAACGTGTGCCGACAAACTGTTTCCCATTATGTGTCGCTGTTCAACGAAGGCGGCCTTGAACTCCTGCTTCATCGGGATTTCGCCCCCGGGCGGGAGCCGTTTCTCACCGAAGAACAGCAGGAAAAGATCAAACAGCTTGTGTTGACCACTACTCCCGCGGAACTGGGCTGGGACGTCGCTTCGGCGTGGAACACCAAACTCCTGCAATCCTATGTCGCAAAGCAATTCGGTGTTTCCATTTCCCGCGAAGCGCTGCGAAAACTCCTGCACCGCAAAGGGCTGTCGTGGACACGACCGACGTACACACTGGCGAAAGGAAATCTGGATGAGCAAAAACAATTTGAAAAACAAATGGATCTGATAAAAAAAACTTGATCACCAAGGAGACAGAAGATGCTGTTCTTCTGTACATCGATGAAACCCATATCCGCTCTTACCATGTCTTGCGGTCCACATGGTCGGAAGTCGGCCGCCAAAAACAAGTGCCGACGTTTGGCCATCATGCCCACGTATCGCTGTTTGGCGCGGTCAACGTCCATGATGGTGAAACGGTGCTTCATCAAACGACCGCTGCCAATGCCGCGACGTTCTTGGATTTCTTGAGAATGCTCAAACAGCGCTATTTAGACCGTCTCATGGTTTTGGTGTTGGATAACGCCCGCATTCACCATGCCAAAATGGTCAAGGAGTTTTTGCGGGAAGAAGGACAGTGTTTTCACTTTATTTACCTTCCTCCGTATTCTCCGCAACTGAACCCGATCGAACGCTTGTGGAAATGGCTGAAAGACACCGTGATCGCCAATGTGTTTCACAAAAATCGAAACGATATCGTCCAGGCCATTGCTCGGTTTGTCCACTACATCCACGAACGTCCGGAGGAAGTGCTGCAACGCTTAGGGTGTGCAGGATGAGAAGTTAACTCTTTATGTTGCATGTATATAGTTTTACAACCGTTCTGCCGCGTAGTTTTCCTTTAAGAATATTCGATAATGCCTCAGGAAGTTGTTCAAGCGTGATTTCTTGTGCAATCAAATCTAGTAATTGATTCGGTTTTAAGTCGCTGGCCATTCGTTCCCAAATTTGTGTTCGCAATTCCATTGGGCAATAGACAGAATCGATGCCAAGTAAGTTGACGCCGCGAAGGATAAACGGGAAGACGGTTGTTGGAACGTCTGCGCCACCTGTTAACCCGCTGACAGCTACGGAGCCGTTATATTGGATTCGGCTAAGGATCGTGGCGAGAGTTCTTCCGCCGACAGGGTCAACAGCCGCGGCCCAATATTGTTTATCTAACGGGCGGATCTGTTCTAGACAGACTTCTTCGCGAGAAATGATTTCTTTTGCGCCGAGCTTGCGCAGATATTCGTGTTCGCTTTCTTTGCCTGTACTTGCAACAACGTGATAGTTTCGTTTGGCCAACATGGAAACCGCGATGCTTCCGACTCCGCCAGTGGCTCCTGTCACAAGCACTTTTCCTTTTTCAGGGGATAATCCGTTTTCTTCTAAGCGGTGGATGGACAATGCCGCCGTAAACCCTGCCGTTCCTAAAGCCATTGCTTCTTTTAATGTCAATCCTTTTGGAAGAGGGACAATCCAATCTCCAGGAATGCGGGCGTATTCGCTGTAGCCTCCGTAATGCGACACGCCGATTTCATAGCTCGTTGCAATGACTTCGTCTCCTTCTTTAAAGCGCGGATCCTTAGAAGAGGCGACAATACCGGCGAGATCGATACCAGGGATAAATGGATACGATTTCACAATTTTTCCATTCGGAATGCATGCTAATCCATCTTTATAGTTGACACTGGAATAAGCAACTTTAATGACAACATCTCCTTCTGGAAGGTCATCCATGGAGACGGTTTTCACATTCACCGTAAAATCTGTCTCCGTTTTGTTTACTACTAGCGCTTTGAATTGGTCCACTTGACATCCCCCATTTCGTTTTTTCATATTCTTACCTATAACGATAACAAAATTATTCTGACCGGTCAAAATATTTTTTTATCAAAAATTCATGTATAATGTCGTTATGATCGAAGTTTGAGGGGTGGATTGGATGAAGAAAAAGGCAGAAGAAAGGCGAGAGCAAATTTTAAGGGCTGCTTTTCAAGCGGTTTCCGATAAAGGATACGAAACGGTGACATTGCAAGATATCGCGGATTATGCCGGTGTAAGCAAAGGGGTTACGAATTATTATTTTGAAAATAAGGAAGATGTTTTTTTAAGCTTGCTGGAATGGGTGACGGATCGGATTTATCAACATGAGCATAAAGCAGTTAGCGAGAAAACAACGGCGATCGAAAAGTTAGAGGCATACATTCATTCGGTGTTTATCGATCCAGAAAAGAATAAAAAGTTTTATAAAGTGTATCTTGACTTTATCGCACAAGCCAGCCGAAATCCACAATATCGGCAAATTAATCTCAAGTTTTACGAAAACTGTTGGAAAATCGGACGCGACATTGTTGCACTTGGACAAAAGGAAGGAACCTTTTCAGCGGACATTCAGGCGGATACAGCTTCCAAAATGATTCGCTCGATCATCGATGGATGTCTCATTCAGTGGTTAATGTGTGATGAGGATCATCTTCATGAGTTTTATAAAAATACTTGTTATGATGTTATTTTAAAATATTTAAAATAAAGAAAACCCTTCTTTTACGGCATCGTTTACTAAAGCGCATAAAATATAAGGGTCTGACCTCACGAGCAATCCATCATATATAGTGTTCTTATCCAATGTGATGTCCTATATATGATGGTTGTGCGGTCTGACCCATTTTTATCCCGTTCTAATTGTCCGTAAGACTCCCACCTCTACAGGTAGGAGTCTTACGGACGCTAGAAGTGCGATAAGTTCAACGTACATCAGTGGGGGATGAAGAAAGCCCCCACTGATGAAGTTGTACTTTATTCATCTGTTTTCTTTTTTTCTTTTTTCAGCCGTCCTTCACGTCTTGCGGCATCGCGCAGCAAAAATTCAATATGCGCGTTAACGCTGCGAAATTCTTCCTGCGCCCAGCGTTCAATGATTTCGTATAGTGCCGGATCGATTCGTAATGGAAAACTTTTCTTTTTTGCCATGTGACTCCACACCATCAATATAAACTTCCGGTATTAATGACCGGTTGGGTCGCCCGCTCGGAAACGATGGCGACCATTAAGTTATTAACCATATTTGCTTTTCTTTCATCATCTAACTCGAAAACGCCTTCTTTTTCAAGCTGTTCAATCGCCATTTGTGCCATGGAAACGGCACCTTCGACGATTTTTTTGCGTGCTGCCAAAATCGCCACAGCTTGCTGCCGCTGTAGCATGGCACTCGCGATTTCAGGAGAGTACGCAAGATGACTGAGGCGAGCTTCTATTACTTCCACACCGGCAACCGTCAGCCGTTCTTGCAATTCTTTCGCTAATACTTCAGAAATCACATCGGCATTTCCTCTTAGCGTAATCTCATAATTTTCAAATGTGTCATAAGGATATTTCGTTGCGACATGGCGAATCGCCGTCTCGCTTTGAATTTCAACGAATTTTTCGTAATTTTCTACATCGAAAATGGCTTTGGCAGAATCAATCACTTTAAATACGATAACCGCTGCAATTTCGATTGGATTTCCTTCAACATCATTCACTTTTAATGTACTGCTGTTAAAGTTGCGGACACGGAGGGAAACGGTTTGGCGAATCGTTAATGGAACCGTAAGAAATAACCCGCTGTCACGAATGCTGCCTAAATAACGCCCGAAAAAGGTGACGACTTTTGCTTGATTTGGCTGAACAATCGTAATGCCGCTTGCGAATATCCCCGCCAAAATTACGCATATAACAGCTACGACGATCCGTTGATGAAAAAAGCTAAACACTGCTGCCCCTAATAAAGTTGCAATGAGGACAATCCCGACAAACCCATTGATATACGATGCTTTTGTTTCTTTCATAAACATCCCCGCCTTAATATTAATTTTATATCATAATGACATCATTATTTCAAAAATATGTAAAAGAAAATGGGCATTCAAAGTAAAATTTTTATGAAGGTGTTTTAAAAAAGCCGGAAGACTTATCCGGAGGCATGAAACGATTGTTTTGTGATTTTTCAGGAGTGATTCATATCGATGAATAATAACCGCAAACATATGAAAGAAAAACATAGATCGGCACGTGATTTTGCCAATAGTAAAACTTATACGCAAATAGGGGAAAGAGCACGGTGTTTCCATTTTATACAATGAAATCGGGGTTATTTAACAGATTGAAAAAGAAGTGGCATTTATATTCGATTGATGAAGCGTATGCACCAGGTTGTCAGCCGATTGGTCCAAGAGGCATGGACGGTGCTCGTTAGCCTTACGAGGGGATACGATATGATGAAAGCGAGTGATATTCTCCAGATTGACACAACAATCGATTTTTATGATATGAAAAGCCGTACAACTACATAGGTGATTATGAAGTTTTCAAGGGAAAGAAATTATATAGAGGGGCCGACTCATAAAGTGTCTATTTAATACACAGCTGTGGGGTATGACACTTTACTGGAATCAGGTCAGCCCCTATTTTTGTATGACACTAATGATTCGAGGCTTTTTTATAGCGGTATTGTTGCCATTGATAACGAATAAAACATCCGATACAAAATCCGAGGATAGCGACAAATGCTGCTAACGCGACCATCGCTGTGAAGATATAGGCAACGACCATCCAGTCAGCTAAGTAACTTATTAAGCCGGCAGAAAGGCAGATGACAGCAATGACTTGATTAAACTGCTGCTGTTCGGCGTCTTCTGGGACGTACTCAGAAGGATGCTTCTTTAAAAACAACTTTGCGAACCGCATAACAGGATTAAAATCAAAGAATAATCCAAGCAATCCAGCAGCTAATGGAAAAGCAAGCAACCATTCTTGTCCTGACAGCCATGTTGCAACAACACTAACAACAATAAACCATTGATTGGCTCTTACAAGCGGACGGGGGATTGAACGGTTCGTTTCTTTCATTGTTTATTCCCACCTTTCTTATATGATTATATGAATTTTACTACTGTTTTGTCATTTTGTGAAGTCAATGAATGTCTTTGAAAAAATGAGGATTTATTGCAAAATGGCGAAAGAAAGTACATATTAGTACGGTTGAAGAGGAAAGGAGGGAATTTATCGGTATACGTTCAAATTCATGTTTCGACATACGCATCGGTCAGATGTTGTTAGGCACATTTTGAAAAAGGAAGACAGGTGTTCCGAGAATGAAATGATCATATCCAATAGTATACTTTTTAACACTATGTAAAAATAAAGTGCGTACTTTCTAAAGAAAATCATACATAGTATACTGATTGCTGTACAAGCGGAAAAGATATGTTTGCTTGTGCAACAAACAATCAATTTTTATTAGGGGGGTAAGAATTCATGCAACTACAATTAGCATTGGATCTTGTAAATATTCCCGAAGCAAAAGAGCTTGTGAAAGAAGTTGAGGAGTATGTGGATATTGTAGAAATCGGTACTCCTGTTATTATTAATGAAGGCCTGAGAGTTGTTAAGGAAATTAAAGAAGCATTCCCTCATTTAACCGTTCTAGCCGACTTAAAAATCATGGATGCGGCTGCATATGAAGTCATGAAAGCATCCGAAGCTGGCGCGGACATTATCACGATCCTTGGAGTGGCTGAAGATATGTCAATCAAGGGGGCCGTTGAAGAAGCTAGAAAACAAGGAAAAAAAATCTTGGTTGACATGATCGGTGTTAAAAATTTAGAAGAACGCGCTAAAGAAGTGGATGAGTTTGGTGTAGACTATATTTGTGTACACACAGGATACGATCTTCAAGCAGTCGGAAAAGATTCTCTTGAAGAACTTCACACAATTAAGCGTGTTGTGAAAAATGCGAAAACAGCCATCGCCGGCGGCATTAAATTAGACACGCTGCCAGAAGTCATTAAAGCAAAACCGGATCTTGTCGTTGTCGGCGGCGGTATTACCGGACAAAAAGATAAACGAGCTGTAGCTGCTGAAATGAAAAAAATGATCCAACAAGGTGAATGAAATTATGCAGACTACACAATATTTAGGTGAAATCATCAAAGAGTTAAATCGGACAGCTGATTTCATCGCTGATGAAGAAGCGGAAAAATTGGTAAATGGGATTCTTGAAGCAAAGAAAATTTTCGTAGCTGGCGCAGGTAGATCTGGATTTATGTCCAAATCTTTTGCGATGCGAATGATGCACATGGGGTTAGAAGCCTATGTAGTAGGCGAAACCATAACCCCTAGCCTAGAACAAGATGACATTTTGATCATCGGATCGGGTTCAGGGGAAACGAGAAGTTTAGTTTCCATGGCTGAGAAAGCCAAAAGCTTAGGTGCAACCGTAGCGTTAGTGACCATTTTCCCTGAATCGACCATTGGACAATTGGCTGATATCACGGTCAAGTTGCCTGGTTCACCTAAAGACCAATCAGATAATGGATACAAAACGATACAGCCGATGGGATCGCTTTTTGAGCAAACCCTCTTGCTGTTTTATGATGCGATCATATTAAGATGCATGGAGAAAAAAGGATTGGACTCCAATACGATGTTTAAAAGACATGCCAACCTTGAATAGCGTAAGGAGTCCTAATCACCATTTTAAGTCCTAACCAAAATTTTAAACTAATTCAAGTAATTGATCAAACTGAATTTTCACCTCAATAAACAAAGAACAAAAAGACCGCAAAGCGTTTCTTACATTTCTTAAAGGAAGCGTTTTGCGGTCTTTTCATTAGAGTCATGCCTGTTACGCTCAGGAGTATGAGATGTCCTACCTTTTCATGAGAATACGTCTTCGTGTCTGATTGAGAAGTAAAAACAGCTCATCAATCTTTGTGTCTAATGTCGTTTAAATCAAAAAGGCGTTCCCATAGGAGAACGCCTTAACAAACGATGTTACTTGTTTAATAACTTAATAAATTCACGCATAAACGCTGGTAAATCCGGCCATGCATGAGCAGATACGAAATTGTTGTCAACATGAGTTGGCTCAGATACATAGTTGGCGCCAATCGCTTCTACACCTGGCTTGCAGGCAATGTATGCGGTCATGCTGCGCCCTTTCATAATATCAGGAAGGGTTTCTAATACAAGTGAAGCATGGCAAATCGCCGCAACTGGTTTGTTCGCTTCAAAGAAATGGCGCACAATTTTTGGCAAGTTTTCATCGAGGCGGATGTATTCTGGCGCACGCCCTCCCGGAATAATGAGCGCATCGTACTGTGTTGGATCGATTTCTGCAAACGATGCATGTGCATCAATGAGATAGCCTGGCTTTTCTACAAAAGTATCCCAATCAGCGAAATCGTGGACAACTGTATGCAGTTTCTTTTTCTTTGGAGCAGCGATTGTAACATCAAAACCTTCCTCTAACAAACGGTAATACGGATAATAAATCTCCAAAGCTTCCACTGCATCTCCTGTAACAATTAATACTTTTTTGCTCATATGAACAACCTCCTTCACTACTATGATACATTTATAGAAAGAATTTTAACACGGTACTTTTTATAAACAAAGTGTACTGTCACTATTTGAATTGATAAAGGATTTTTTAGTTTTTTGAATTTGGACTTTTGAAATTAAATGAATATGACGTTAGTACATTAAATGCTTAAAAGAGGTACCGTATTTTTGGTTTCAAGATTTTCAACCATTTCATACCAAGCCTTTGGTTTGTTTGATAAGACAGAATAATAACGTTTCAAAAACTTCACAACAAGCTCCGCTGGAAGTTCATTTACGTTATCATCCATCGGAAGGAAACAAAGGTCGAGTCCTGTTACAGCCTCTCCATCATTGTTCCAGGATGGATGAACATAAGGGAAATCAAGGCGCTTATAACCAAGATGAGACAATACTTCACGGCGGACATATGGATCCATCGGTTTAATTCCGCCAAATTCATAATGTTCCACCCGATAAGGATCATAAATTTCCGCAAACATGCCAAATAACTGCTTTCCGTTTGCTGCTGCCCAAGCGTTCAAATCTTCTAGCCTCTTTTGCGCTAAAAATCGGCCGATGCCAAGTCCTGCTTGGCCAATGATCGTGAAGTCTGTCATTGCGACATTTAAATCTTCATAATAGCGGTACTCTGTCGCACCTACGACATTTCCTTCGTGAACAGCAACACACACACGAATTCCCGGATCTTCAAGAGGCTCTTTCCAAAGATCGAATGCTAATACTTCTTCAGGAGGAAATACCTCTTGCATCAATTCGTGCATTTTTTTAAACAAAGGGTCCTCGATACTCGTAATTCTCCGATATTCCATGTTCATCATTCTCCTTGTTCAGATTTTGTTGTATAAAAAGGATTTTTCCATTCCATCAGCGCCGCGTAGTTACAAGACTCTTCATCCTCTAAATAGTTAGCCACCACTTGAACAGGGGTACGGCCGCAGCGAAGCAGGAAAGTGATAACAGGGTCCTTTAATTCTCCTTTGACGACTGCTTCGAGGTATTGTTCTGCCGTCATCTCATCAGCTTTTTTATGATAGCCGGGCATTCTTCCTCCGCCTAACAGACGTTTTAATCCCAATTGAACGACGACTTCATACATGGATAACATTAGCCATTTTCCTAATCCTAATTTGCGATAAGCAGGACGCACGCCAATATCGACTACATAGAGCGTATTTCCATTTGGATTATGGTTGCGAATATATCCATTATCGGTAATTTCTTCCCATGTATGCTCCGGGTGATTCGGGTCAAAGTCAACAATCAATCCTGTCATCGATCCAGCAATTTCACCATCGACCTCTACACATAAGGCTCCTTCTGGAAAGAGAGTAACATGGTTTTTCAGCTGTTCCGTGTTCCACCATAATTCAGATGGGAATGGCGGTGGGAAACTTTCTTGCTGGATGCGGATTAAGCCGGGAAAGTCCTTTTCTTCATAATTTCGAATGACCGTCGGAACAGGCCGATCTTGGTCAAAGACGTAAAATTCTTTTCGATACATTTTTCTCCCTCCCTCTAGAAATGTTGATATATCAAGGCTTTTCGGCCTCTCAGGGGTGCCGAAAAAATATTTTTCGACAAAATCCCTTACATCCTTTTTCAATTTTGTGGATATCTTACAGACCTAGGGTGCGCTTCGCGGCCACGCCTGGATCCATTTTCCTGACGTGGGAGGAAGTGTATTCGATGCACCCTTGGATCTCCGCATCGCTGATGAGGACGAACCCTCCCATGTCTCCGGGCGTCTTTGCGCCAACATTCCCTCGTTCGGTCTCGTCATCAGGCGGAGGCCGGCCAAGCTCCTTTCGGGACTCGAGGTCGAATGGATGAGATCACGCCAGCTTCTCCGGTGTCATCCTGTTGTCCAACACTTCTTCCGTTCGTGGGGGGAGGCCTTAGGCCGCCCGGTGTGGAACATGGGACAAGACGTCCTGCCTCATTCGCTCCGCGTCAAACGCTTGTTTCTTCGTGCAAATCGCAAACAGCACATTCAACAGCTTTCGGCATAACGCGACGATGGACTGCTTTCCGGTCAGCGGGTTGACGGGCCGGGTCGTATAGTACTCATGCAGCTCGCGAAACGCCTCATTGTGCCGGATCAGCGGAATCACCGCCCGAAACAGCACCGATCGCAGCCGTTTCCGTCCCCGCTTCGAGATGTGCTTTTGCCCTTTGCGCTGGCCGGAGGAGTTCTCCTTGAGCGTCAGGCCCGCCAATTTCACCAATTGACGCGGGTCCCGATCGTGGGCAAAACTGCCGATCTCCGCCAGCAGATCGATGATCGTGGCATCTCCCAACCCGTCGACCGTTTTCAGCCATTGATACTCCATCGTTGTTTGAACCAATGCCTTCAACTCGGCGTCCAACGCTGCGATTTCGGCCTCGAACTGGCGGTATTGGCGGACGAGCGCGGCGATCTCAAACCGGGCCATCGTCGTCCCTTCCGTCACCCCAATCGAGCCCTTCGCGGCGTCGATCAACGCCTGAATTTTCGCTTTCTGCGGGCATTTCAGCCCTTCGCTTTGCCGGTACGCCTCCAGAAGCTCCTCGGCGGTCCGACCCGCCATATCGGCCGGAAGCGGCGTCCACTCCAGCACCGCCAGCGCTGTTTTCCCCAGGTCGCGAAACACGGTCCAAAACTCTGGAAAATACCGATCCGTCCAACGGATGATCGCGTTTTTCACCGCCGCCTGTTCCTTCCGGAGCTTCTCTTTGAGCGTGCTCCCGACGCGCAAATCCGCTTCGATCTCGTGCAGCAGCCGGGGGACGAGGAATCGCCCGTCTTTCGCCAGCCTGGCGATGACCAGGGCGTCTTTGGCGTCGTGTTTCGTCGGCAGGTTGTCATCGAGTTCTTTCGACCGGCACACATGCGCCGGGTTGACCATGACCAGCGGGATCCCGTTTTCCTCGAGGAAGTAGGCCAGGTTCAACCAGTAGTGCCCGGTCGGCTCCACAGCGACGATCACCTGTGACTTCCCGAACGCTTTCCTCCCCTCCTGAATCGCTTCATACAGCTGTTGAAACCCCTCTTTCGACTGGAAGATCGGGAACGACTTGCGAAGCACGCGCCCCCGGTCATCCACGAAGCAGGCGTAGTGGGTTCGTTTCGCGATATCGATGCCCACGACCAATGTGTGTTCCGTGACTTGATTGATTTTCTGATTTTGTGTACAATTCATCTGAAGTCCTCCTTGGCATGATGGTAGGTATTGTTTGGCACCCCTGCATCATACCAAGAGGGCTTTTTTTGATCAAGTCCCCGGAAAAGCTCCTAACGGGAATGCTCCTTTAAGAGCGCTAGTCTTACCTTATTTCCAATCCGGATAGAGATCGGTGCGTCGGTCACGCCATGTGGTGACGGAACCGCTTTCGCGAACCTGGTATAACAGTTCTAAATCGAGATCAGCGGTTACAATCATATCATGATTGATTTCCCCTTCGACTAAGATGCCGCGCGGAGGAAATGGAATATCGTTTGGTGTAATCACCGCTGCTTGCCCAAAATTCGCCCGCATAAAGTCAACCGTCGGAAGGGAACCTACTGTACCCGTCGTGACGACATAAACTTGATTTTCGATGGCTCTTGCATGGCTTGTGTAACGAACACGATGGAATCCGTGACGATCATCCGTGCAAGAAGGGCAGAAAATGACATCCGCACCTTTCGCTTTAGCTATGCGAACAATTTCTGGAAATTCAATGTCATAGCACGTCAACATCGCAATGGTTCCTTTTTCGGTTTCGAACACTTGTAGACCATCGCCAGGCGACATGTTCCATTCTTTTACTTCCGTAGGAGTAATATGGAGCTTTGCCTGTTCTGCGACTCTTCCATCTGGATAGAACAAATGAGCCACATTGTATAATCGGTCACCTTTACGGATGACATGTGTTCCTCCAATAATATGCATCTTTGTTTTCTTGGCTAAATCTATAAATAAAGACCGATATTGTTCAGTAAAATCAGGAAGCTCTTGAATCGTCAAAGGCTGTCCTTGTTCATTGCCAATGGACATGAGCTGAGTAGTAAAAAATTCTGGGAATAAAACAAAATCTGCATCAAATTCTTGAGCTGTTTTAATATAATGCTCCACTTGATTAGCAAATTCTTCAAAAGAATTTATGGTATGGAGATGATATTGAACGGCTGAAACTCTTAGTTTCATAAGCCTCCTCCTTTCTTTGTCATCAGTCTAAAAAATTTTACACCATTCATGTTATTAATAACCATGATATTTGATATTATTAAGCACATCATTCGCTTTAACAAGTACACACTTTCATGTAACATAGTGTAAAAAAGTATACTAAAAGGGAATATAAAGAATTAAGCGAGGAGAGTCATCAATGTATATACGTAAAAAAACGGGCAGCAGACCATTTATAAAGATGCTGCCCGATTTTTGATGACTATATTCCTCTATAAGATTTAGCGCTCCAATAAACACACATTCTTTCTACAAACATAACGATATTGAAATAAAGGAAGATGAGAAGGCCGTTTTCGAATTTTTAAGAAGAGTGTTTTTATTTGGCAGATTCATTGATTTTTACTTGGCCCTTCACGACCGTCTCCATATAATTTTTACCCCACTCATACATAGCATCGAGAATTGGCATTAGACTTTTTCCATGTTCAGTAAGTGAATATTCTACTTTTGGAGGAACAACTGGATAGACTTTGCGTTCAACAATAAGGTCTGCTTCCAGTTCTCGCAGCTGGTTAACAAGCATTCGTTGGGTGATCCCCGGCATGAGAGCCTTCAGCTCGCCAAACCGCTTCGTCCCACCTTTTCCTAGATGCCATAAAATAAGCATTTTCCATTTACCGCCAATAACAGCAAGTGTCAATTCTTTTTCACAGTTATACATTTTGCCACAAACATGTCCCATTTATTCCACCTCCATCTCTATTATAAACCAATAGTATACTTTTTATCACTATATGACAATAATGCATGTATTTACAAAACATTTCATTTCCACCCATAACATCTAGGATTTATTTCTTCTTACAGATAAAGGACTTTTCATGAAGTCATTCCATTGAGCATATATCCGTACTGATTATAACCATAAGTATACTTTTTTATACTATATTATATTTTTATCACTACGTGATAATAAAGTGCGTACTTCTAAAACAGGATTATACGGATTATACTAGCGTCTGTAAAACAAAACGTAAGCATAGGAGGGGACAACATGAATCGTGGTCCAAATACGTTCCAAGAATATTGGGGTATCCGGGGAGTTGTTCCATGCACACGTGGATGAAATGACAGCCAATGCCGTGCAAGATCCATGCACAAGCACGAATCCGCGTGAAACATCTGTAGAAGAAATGAAAAAATTATATATCGCCGCGTTTTATGGCCTAAATGTGAACTTCTAAGCAATAGAAGAAAAGACAAATATCACTACATTTTCTTACGAGAGATAAAAAGATCGGATTTAATTGAAATTCTGATCTTTTTATCTTGCATAGATAATCTTTCTTTATCGCGTTTGTACTCAAGAGCTCGATCGGAAAAGATGAAGGGCGTAAAAAGAGTCCAAAATGATGGATTTTGTATTTTCAATAGTTGTTATCTACTTTTTTAGTACAAGAAGAAATCTGGAGTTTTTCTGTTTGGAAAGATGGGGGTGAAATCAAAAGTGGATTCTATGACCTTTGTCTTGTTTGGGGCAACAGGGGATTTAGCGAAAAGAAAAATTTTTCCTGCATTATATCATTTATTTCTCGATCAAAAAATGCCTGACTCGTTTTCCATTATTGGCGTAAGCAAAAGTGGATTGTCTGATGACGAATTTCAAACACATGTGGAAAATTCATTAAAAACATTTTCTAGACGTTTGACAAATGACCGTTCCAAAATGGAAGAATTCCTTCGTGCGTTTCGTTATATTTCTTTAGATGTAACAAATGCACAAGGGTATAAAAAGCTGCTTGAAATCGTTCA
Organism: Geobacillus genomosp. 3; assembly: GCF_000445995.2. Lineage (GTDB taxonomy): Bacteria > Bacillota > Bacilli > Bacillales > Anoxybacillaceae > Geobacillus. Next base: position 3,128,951 of record NC_022080.4, on the reverse strand, counting down.
ACAGCGTGAAAAAGAGTTGAATATTCCTGAAAACCGCATGTTTTATTTATCTGTTGCGCCAGAGTTTTTTGATGTGATTGCCTCAAACATCAAGGAGAGCGGATTAGGATCGGCAAGAGGTTGGAAACGTTTGATGATCGAAAAACCGTTTGGGCACGATTGGAGATCGGCACAACATTTAAATGAAAAGTTAAGTCAAGCTTTTGAAGAAGAGGAAATTTATCGAGTGGACCATTACCTTGGAAAGCCGATGGTCCAAAATCTTGAAGCCTTAAAATTTGCCAACCCTGTGTTTCAATCATTATGGAACAATCAGTATATAGCGAATGTACAAATTACGGCTAGTGAAACGGTTGGGGTAGAAGAGAGAGCGGGGTATTATGACCAGGCAGGGGCCATTCGCGATATGTTCCAAAATCATATGCTGCAATTGTTGATGATGACAGCCATGCACCTGCCAAAACGGATCAGCGCAAAAGACATCCGTGACGAAAAAAGAAAAATCATCGAATCTCTTCGCCCATTACAAAAAGAAGAAGTAGGTTTACATGTCGTTCGCGGCCAATATGGTCCTGGAGAAATCTTTGGTAAACCAGTTGTTGGATATAAAGAAGAGCCTGGAATTGCTGCTTCTTCAACAACAGATACATTTGTTGCGGCTCGCTTGTGGATTGATGATGAGTTTTGGAGTGGGGTGCCATTTTATCTCCGTACAGGGAAAAGAATGAAGGAAAAATCTACTCGTATTGTGATTGAGTTTAAAAATCCATTAAAGGAATGGTACTTGCCAAAAAATGAGGAAACGGTTCCTAATCTTTTAGTGATTGAAATCAATCCGAATGAGGGTGTTACGTTGCAATTAAATAGTAAAAATATATTAAACAATGGAAAAATCGAGCCTATTCATATGCATTTTTCAACTAATGAGAAAAATGTACCTGAAGCCTATGAATTGTTAATTTTTGATGCTTTGCGAGGCGATTCGACTTTCTTTGCTCATTGGAAAGAAGTTGAACTTTCTTGGAAGTGGGTACAGCCTGTTTTAGAGGCATTTGAGGGAAATCTCCTTCCCCTTCATTCGTATCGTTCAGGTTCAATGGGGCCAGAGGCTTCTCATCGGTTACTGGAAGAGGACGGATTCAATTGGTGGTAGTTACGAATGATCGTGTCGAACTTCATTCTCATCATTAGAAAATATCATTTCTAAATGGAACTATAGATTAGCTGTGCATATATACGTATAAAATGTGAATAATGTCGAAAGGTTAAATCAGTTCGAGGAGGGCAATGAACATGAAAGTCGGGTTAATCGGTTTAGGGAAAATGGGATTAAACTTAGGTAAAAATCTCATTGACCATAAACATGAAGTAGTGGCGTTCGATGTAAATGCAAATGCGGTTGAAGAAATAAAAAAATACGGCGCTAAAGGTGTATCAAGCTTAGAGGAACTCGTTTTATCATTAGAAAATCCAAGAATTGTTTGGCTCATGGTTCCGCACAATGTTGTTGATTCGGTTATTCGTGAGATTACCCCATTTTTAAACAAAGGAGACATCGTGATTGATGGCGGCAATTCTCACTATAAGGAATCGATTCATCGTTATAATGAGCTAAAAGAAGCTGGGATTCGTTTTATGGATGCCGGGACTTCTGGCGGGGTGGAAGGTGCTCGGAACGGAGCATGCTACATGGTTGGAGGAGATCCTGAAGCTTGGAGCATTGTCGAGCCTCTTTTCCGGGATACGGCTGTAGAAAATGGGTATTTATATGCAGGAAAAGCAGGCAGCGGCCACTTTTTAAAAATGGTTCACAATGGGATTGAATACGGGATGATGGCTGCCATTGGTGAAGGATTTGAAATATTAGAGAAAAGCGAATTCGATTATGACTATGAAAAAGTAGCAAGAGTATGGAATAACGGCTCGGTTATTCGTTCATGGCTTATGGAATTAACAGAACGCGCCTTTTCTAAAGATGCAAAATTAGAGGAAATCAAAGGAATTATGCATTCTTCCGGTGAAGGAAAATGGACAGTCGAAACAGCTTTAGATTTACAAACAGCCACTCCTGTCATCGCTATGTCCTTATTGATGCGTTATCGTTCATTAGAAACAGATACATTTACAGGTAAAGTAGTAGCAGCTTTACGCAACGAATTCGGCGGACATGCTGTAGAAAAAAATGAGAAGAAATAAATTTAAGTATTTGAAGCATCTCCATAAAACGTTCTTAACCGAAAAACTTTCAGATGCAAGATCGAAAATAATAAATTACACAGAAGAACGATGGTGAATTTTGCAAAGAAAGGAGAAGGTATATGACTGTCTCTTTTGATTATTCCAATGCATTACCATTTATGAAAGAGAGCGAGCTCGAGCATTTAAGTGAATTTGTCAAAGTCGCTCATCATATGCTTCATGAAAAGAAAGGCCCGGGATCCGATTTTCTTGGTTGGGTGGATTGGCCGGTCCGCTATGATAAAGACGAATTTGGTCGAATCAAACAAGCTGCCGAAAGAATCCGAAATCATTCAGATGCTCTTGTTGTTATCGGCATCGGCGGGTCTTATTTAGGTGCAAGGGCAGCTATTGAAGCGTTGTCCCATACTTTTCATAACCAAATGAATGATACGACGCAAATTTATTTCGCCGGTCAGAATATCAGTTCCACTTATATCTCTCATTTATTAGATGTATTAGAAGGCAAAGATCTCTCTATCAACGTCATTTCCAAATCGGGAACAACGACCGAGCCTGCCATTGCTTTCCGTATTTTCCGCGACTACATGGAGAAAAAATATGGAAAAGAGGAAGCAAGAAAACGGATTTATGTGACTACCGATCGAGAAAAAGGAGCATTAAAAAAGCTCACCGATCAAGAAGGATATGAAACTTTCGTTATTCCAGATGACATAGGCGGGAGATATTCTGTGCTGACAGCAGTCGGCCTGTTGCCAATTGCCGTAGCCGGACTGAATATTGACCGAATGATGGAAGGGGCAGCATCAGCATATCATAAATATAATAATCCTGATCTTTTAACCAATGAGAGTTATCAGTATGCCGCTGTGCGAAATATTCTCTATCGTAAAGGAAAAGCGATCGAATTATTGGTGAACTATGAGCCATCCCTTCATTATGTATCTGAGTGGTGGAAACAGCTGTTTGGCGAAAGTGAAGGGAAAGATCAGAAAGGACTCTTTCCTGCATCTGTTGACTTTACAACTGATTTGCATTCGATGGGGCAATATGTTCAAGAAGGCCGCCGTAATCTGATCGAAACGGTGCTGCAGGTCAAAAAACCGCAAATCGAGCTAACGATCCAAGAAGATCCAGAAAATATCGATGGATTGAACTTCCTGGCCGGCAAGACATTGGATGAAGTGAACAAAAAAGCTTTCCAAGGTACGCTGTTAGCCCATGTAGACGGTGGAGTACCGAACTTAATTGTTGAACTGGATGAAATGGATGAATATACATTTGGTGAAATGGTATACTTTTTCGAAAAGGCTTGCGGCATCAGCGGACATTTACTAGGCGTGAACCCGTTTGATCAGCCGGGAGTGGAAGCTTACAAGAAAAATATGTTTGCCTTGCTTGGCAAGCCGGGATTTGAAGCGGAAAAAGCGGCTCTCATGAAGCGGTTATCTAAATAACGTTTTCTTACATGTTCTCTTTAAGTGGAAAATTTTAGATATACAAATCCTGCAGTTGTATCCAATTTAGGAAGATAACTTCTTTTTCAGTCCTATAGTTCGCTACCACGGGGGAAAATAGACGAGGCTGACCCATAAGTGTCTGAGCTCACGCGTATCCCATCTATTTTGTTGCGGGGTCTGACACTTTACTTTTGGGCCAGCCTCGTTATATCTCAATTATAGTTCATAAATTTGTGATGTAGGGAATTCCTCTTGTGATAAATTCATTTAAGCAGGATGTTGCATTTTTTTATTGAAAGGTGCCGCTGGTTAGAGCTACTAATCGAATTTTATTTCTAATATTTTTTATCAGCAATTTCTTCATGTTCTTTATCTAGCACTTCACTCGTAATTCATTTTATCCAGTCTCGGTTAACTCCATAGGGCTGATTTTGTACGTTTTGTCAACCTCTCTTATGTCTTCTAAATATTCATTTTCCCTTTTCAACCCAAAACGAATCACCCTTTTTTAATGGTGAATCATCTGTAATTTGAAAGTGATCGCTACACTCATTTTCTGAACGCTGAATCGTTTCATTAACATAATCTACAAATATTTAAAATCTTTTCAATTATTTAACAATTATTTACATTAGATTAATTAACATTTTCTTTCTTGATTAATATAATCAAGTTGTCAATTCATTAAAAATTTTGAAAGGGGCTAATAAATTTATGGACCGCCGTTTATTCTTAAAATATGTAGGAAGTAGTACCGCGGCGTTAGTTGCAGCATCATCCGGAATTGAAGCGTTAACAAATAAAGCGAGTGCCATGACAGCAGACCATTTAATGAATGGTCAAACGAAAGGGAAAGGTAAGCGACTTACAGCACCTTTCAAACCTATTAGTCGTACATGGGAAAATGATCTAGTTCTACCTAAAGGGTATAGATACAACATTATTGCTTCATACGGAGATGTAATTAACTCAAAAGGCGAAAAATTTGGTGATTCAGCCGATCTTACTGTTTACTTCCCAATCGATAGTTTGAAAGGCGGCAACAATTCAGAAGAGGGATTAATCTGGGTTAACCATGAATTTCCTGAACCGGAAAATTATATGAAGATACTAGGGGTTGATCCAAGTAAATTTAATAAATCCAATCAGGCGTGTTGATTATCCAATAAAATCCAAAGGGTATAGAAAAAAGAGCACCTTTCCTGTAGAATGTGAGTAGCGACACAAACAAACCCAGGAGGTGCTCTCTATGAACAAGCATACCACACTCCCGAATTTGATGCAAAAACTTGTTTCGGATGAAGAGATTCAACTGATTGCCGAAGCGGTTGGGTATCGTGATTCGTCTCGAACCTTTACGTTGCGCGAGTTGATTCACTTCTTCCTGCTGGCCGCCATGCATCAATGGAAAAGCTTTCGCCACGGAGCCGATGTGGGGCCTCTGTATGGATTGCCGCGATTCCATTATTCAACTGTATCCAAGAAAGCGAAAGAAGTTCCCTATGACATCATGAAACGCTTGTTGGCGTTGATCATGTCCAAGTGCAACCGCCAAACCCGCCGTTCGCTTCGGTTTCCCAAACCGCTTCGGGTGGTGGATTCGACGACCGTCACGGTCGGGAAAAACCGCCTGCCATGGGCGCCGTATCACGGCGAACGCGCCGGAGTGAAGCTGCACGTCGCGTATTCGCCGGAATCCTCGTTGCCGGCAGACGTGGTGGAAACCCATCGGACTGCGTCATGATGGCCCGGTGGGAGAACAGTTGACGAACGCTCAACAAGTGCTGGTGGAAGACCGGGCGTATTTCAAAATCGAACGCCTCGATCGATTTGTGGAGCAGCATCAGCTCTTTGTCATTCGGATGAAGGACAACATCGAACTTCATCAGAAAAAAAGCTTGAAACGCCTTTCCAGCACATCCTCATCGGTTCAAGCCGACTTCACGTGCCAGTTGGGGACGAAACAATGCCGCTCGACCAAGCGTCACCGGGTGGTGATCTTTCGAGATGCGAATGGCCGCGACATTCGGGTCGTGACGAACCTCTTCCATGCATCTGAGGAAACCATTGCCGACATGTACCAACAACGTTGGACTGTTGAGGTCTTTTTCCGTTGGGTGAAGCAATATCTGAATGTCCCGACCTTGTTTGGCACGACGGAAAATGCGGTATACAACCAACTGTTTGCGGCGTTCATCGCGTATGTGTTGCTGCGATGGCTGTATGATCAAACCAAAAAACAGACGAACGTCTCTCTTTCCTTCATTTCGTTCGTTCGCCGTTTTTTCTCTGGGCAGCTTCCTCTCGATTGGAAATCCGGGATGGCCGCTGCTTTGTTTGAGTATGCCCAAATTTATGGAAGGCGTATGTATAATTTTGGACAATCAACACTCCTGATTTTTGAAAATTTTATATTGACAATATATATATACCCGTGGTGCTAGTTGAGCTTTAGCGCTCAACTAGCACCACGGGTATAATTTAGTGATATGCTTTACTCAAAAGAAAGGAGCATTCCCGTTAGGAGCTTTTCCGGGGACTTGATCAAAAAAAGCCCTCTTGGTATGATGCAGGGGTGTCAAACCATCTACCATCATGCCAAGGAGGACTTCAGATGAATTGTACACAAAATCAGAAAATCAATCAAGTCACGGAACACACATTGGTCGTGGGCATCGATATCGCGAAACGAACCCACTACGCCTGCTTCGTGGATGACCGGGGGCGCGTGCTTCGCAAGTCGTTCCCGATCTTCCAGTCGAAAGAGGGGTTTCAACAGCTGTATGAAGCGATCCAGGAGGGGAGGAAAGCGTTCGGGAAGGCACAGGTGATCGTCGCCGTGGAGCCGACCGGGCACTACTGGTTGAACCTGGCCTACTTCCTCGAGGAAAACGGGATCCCGCTGGTCATGGTCAACCCGGCGCATGTGTGCCGGTCGAAAGAACTCGATGACAACCTGCCGACGAAACACGACGCCAAAGACGCCCTGGTCATCGCCAGGCTGGCGAAAGACGGGCGATTCCTCGTCCCCCGGCTGCTGCACGAGATCGAAGCGGATTTGCGCGTCGGGAGCACGCTCAAAGAGAAGCTCCGCAAGGAACCGGCGGCGGTGAAAAACGCGATCATCCGTTGGACGGATCGGTATTTTCCAGAGTTTTGGACCGTGTTTCGCGACTTGGGGAAAACAGCGCTGGCGGTGCTGGAGTGGACGCCGCTTCCGGCCGATATGGCGGGTCGGACCGCCGAGGAGCTTCTGGAGGCGTACCGGCAAAGCGAAGGGCTGAAATGCCCGCAGAAAGCGAAAATTCAGGCGTTGATCGACGCCGCGAAGGGCTCGATTGGGGTGACGGAAGGGACGACGATGGCCCGGTTTGAGATCGCCGCGCTCGTCCGCCAATACCGCCAGTTCGAGGCCGAAATCGCAGCGTTGGACGCCGAGTTGAAGGCATTGGTTCAAACAACGATGGAGTATCAATGGCTGAAAACGGTCGACGGGTTGGGAGATGCCACGATCATCGATCTGCTGGCGGAGATCGGCAGTTTTGCCCACGATCGGGACCCGCGTCAATTGGTGAAATTGGCGGGCCTGACGCTCAAGGAGAACTCCTCCGGCCAGCGCAAAGGGCAAAAGCACATCTCGAAGCGGGGACGGAAACGGCTGCGATCGGTGCTGTTTCGGGCGGTGATTCCGCTGATCCGGCACAATGAGGCGTTTCGCGAGCTGCATGAGTACTATACGACCCGGCCCGTCAACCCGCTGACCGGAAAGCAGTCCATCGTCGCGTTATGCCGAAAGCTGTTGAATGTGCTGTTTGCGATTTGCACGAAGAAACAAGCGTTTGACGCGGAGCGAATGAGGCAGGACGTCTTGTCCCATGTTCCACACCGGGCGGCCTAAGGCCTCCCCCCACGAACGGAAGAAGTGTTGGACAACAGGATGACACCGGAGAAGCTGGCGTGATCTCATCCATTCGACCTCGAGTCCCGAAAGGAGCTTGGCCGGCCTCCGCCTGATGACGAGACCGAACGAGGGAATGTTGGCGCAAAGACGCCCGGAGACATGGGAGGGTTCGTCCTCATCAGCGATGCGGAGATCCAAGGGTGCATCGAATACACTTCCTCCCACGTCAGGAAAATGGATCCAGGCGTGGCCGCGAAGCGCACCCTAGGTCTGTAAGATATCCACAAAACTGAAAAAGGATGTAAGGGATTTTGTCGAAAAATATTTTTTCGGCACCCCTGAGAGGCCGAAAAGCCTTGATATATCAACATTTCTAGAGGGAGGAAGGCGCATTCCTCCCCCACTTGCTCATTTCATTCGTTGAAGTGGGGGTCTCCTGCGTTAAAACAATGAATTCCAATAAGAAACAGTAATTCCTAGTCCAGATTCATCCCGAACACTTTCTGCCCCCAGAAAACCTGGTTGCTGGGAAGTTAACTCTACCATTTTTTCTGCCATTTGACCGTAACCGTTATCACCTTCAGTACGTTCTGAAGTGAAAATGACTGCATAAATACGGTTTCATACTGATGTCCCTTTTTTACCGCGATTTCATCTAAGCTAAGCACCATCCCTTCCTGAAAAGATGCCTCCGTTGCTGTTTGGCGCTCTTTTGCTTTTTTCGATGCGATGGAGTAATAAATGCGTTCCAATGTCGTATATGGGATGCGGTGCTTTCGGCTAACCTCTTGAATGGTGGAGCCTTCGCAAAGTTCATGCAAGTACTCACAAAATCGATTGGTGTAGTGTTGATTGGGTGGAATCGATTCCAAAGAGGCGGAAAACACTTGGGAACAATTCCAGCACCGATAGCGCTTTACCTTTACGAACAAGTACACCGGTTGATGGAAAATCGCCAAATCCCGTACTTTTCTTGTCCGTCTGTCGTGGACAGAGGAAGTGGCAAACCCACAATGAGGGCAACGTTCCTGTGTCTCTGTTTTCTCTACATGAATCGCATAACCATAGGAAAGAAGTTCTTGTTTAATCACTTTAAATTCTGGCAATCCTAGTGATATAGAAAGCACTTACGAGACCTCCCTAATGTTTATTTCACCGCTAACATTATTGCCAGGATCTCGTCAGTGCTTTCTCTTTTTTGCCACTAAATCACAAAATTGGGTGATGAACCTAAAATTTATCATTAGAAGCATGATTGGAGCTTCAATTCGATGAAGCTGATATCTGTTATGTATCCCTTATTTATCTCATCTTTATCCAACTATAACGAAAAACGAATATAAACAAAATACGGCAAGAGTCCGGTGGAATGCCGAACTCTTGCCGCATAAGGTTCACTCTTTTATACGTATCTATTTGACAGGTATTATTATTTAGCCAACCTGTATCCTTTAAACGAGTCAATCAAAGGAGCGGATGAAGGAATGATTATGGAGTTAATCTTAAATCCGCCCAATGCGGGTGTGCCTCAAGTCTACGTTCCATATCACGGAACGCTTTGAGTGAACGGCTTAGCTTACTGTAAGCGTCGCCTCCTTCACTCCAACCTTGGTAACCAATCATTCCATTATACCCCATCTTTTTTAACTGCCCAAGTAACGCAAAATTATCTAACTCCCCGGAGTCCAAAGGCTCGATTGTCGCCACTCCCCCAAAACCGTGAGGATCTCGGCGGCTGCCAGAAATGTTTACTTGTTTTAAGTAAGGGGATACCGCTCTAAGCGTACCTAATAGGTTTGTTCCATCGACTGCGTACCAATGGTAGCCGCAAAATACAATGCCGAGATTAGGATGATTGAGACGCTTGCAAAGTCTTACTGCATCTTCATGACGTTCAACCCAGAATGATAAGTGTGTGTAAAGTAAGATATTAATGTTTCTTCGTTCCGCAATCTTCAGTGCTTTTTCCAGCCACTTCACAGCGATGTCGTCCCCTTTAGGGTCTGAAGGGCGTATATGATGTCCGACAGATTGAATCGCCAGCTCGACCGTGGAGCATCCTTCCATGATCTCCAGCATTTTTAAAATACCCGTATTTCTTGGATGGTCCTCACCTAATGAAAGGTCTAACACAACGTACACGCCAGCGACATCCAGTCCATATTTCTCCTTAACGTTTTTCAGCTTCTCTACATCTCTCCACCGTTCTCCGTGCCAGACGGATAAATGGGTCGCATCATACCCGATCTCTTTTAGCATTTCACACCGAGCTTCAAAGCTATAAATGCCCATGGAGTTATAAAAAGCAAAATCCATTGCATAAAATTTGTAAGCCATGTTTCTAAATTCTCCCTTCGGATGAATGCTTCATTACAGTGATTTCAATGCTTCAGCAATCTCTGTATCCCCCGACATTAAATCGAATGCTTTTTTATACGTATTTGGTTCATCAAGAGATTGAACGATTGTTCTTGCTACATCTTCACGTGGAATGCTCCCGACATTTAAGTTTTCTGCTACAGCAACCAACCCTGTGCCTTTTTCATTAAGAAGATATCCAGGACGAATAATCGTATAATTTAAACCACTATTCATTAACATACGGTCAGCATAATGTTTGGCGACATAATAAGGTTTGAGGTTTTCTGGCCAGTTCTCACGGTTGTGGGCCTGGAATGAGCTCACCATGACAAATCGTTTAATTCCGACTTTTTCTGCAGCTTCCATCGCTTTTACGGCACCGTCTAAATCGACAAGCAATGTCTTATCCGCCCCTGTGTGTCCACCTGAACCGGCGGAGAATACGATCGCGTCACAGCCTTTGGCTGCTTCGGCAATTTCATCGACAGTACCTTCAAGATCAGCGAGCACCGCTTCAATTCCTTTTTTCTGAAAAGCCGCCAATTGCTCTTGTTTTCGAACCATCGCACGAACGGTGTGCCGCTCATGCGCATGAAGCATGCTCACCACTTGTTGGCCTACTTTTCCGTTGGCGCCAATGACCAAAACTTTCATACGCATCCTCCCTTTCTTATATTTACGTCTTTAAAGGTTATCAACCAAATGGATTGTCCTCATCATGATAAAGCCGGAAAGTGTGGAAGCACAAATTCACCTAATTCTTCGATCACTTCTTCTACTGGGCGTTGGCCATATTTTAAGTTGATGATGACATGGTTCACACCTGCATCTCGCAAAGCTTCAAGAAATTCGATAAGGAAAACGCGGCCCGTACGGAATCCAAGATGAATCGGTATTGGTACATGATATGGGTCTTCCGCCAAATCAACATAAAGCGATTGGGTAAATGGCTTAAATTCCTCTGTTAACGAACGCCAATTCTCGATTAATGCTCTTTGAAATTTGAGTGCACGTGGATAGTAAATCCAGCCATCACTATGTTCAGCAATCCATTCAGGAGACTGTCCACTGTGACCTGTCACCATTACTGGTATGTCTGACAATTTCGGTTTTGGCAAAAGATCTCCATTTGTCATATGCACTCGTAAAGAGTCAATGACAGGAAAATGCTCTTTCCATGCTTTTTTCATGACACCAATTGCTTCTCGGAATAATTCGCTCCGATCTTCTGGATTCACAGAAAAAGCTGGAAACTCGATTGGACGGTCACCTGTTGCGACACCGAGAATAAGTCTTTCACCAGATAATCTGTCTACAGAAGCCGCCGCTTTTGCGACATGAAGAGGATGGCGCAATGTTAAAATAATACTTCCCGTTCCCAAGGCAATCTTTTCTGTGTTGGCAGCAACATACCCTAAATACGTAAACGGGTCATATATTTGCCCGACATCCCCGAAATTAGGATCGCGCAACGGTACATCTCTCACAAATAATGAAGCGAAATTGAGTTCTTCTGCTCGTTTGGCTAACTTCATTTGCTTTTCTATATTCATCTCAGGGACATCGCCCATATACGATTCAATCGGAAAGAACAATCCTAAAGTTAGTTTGTTTTCTTGATACATGCGTGAATACCCTTTGTGATTTTTAAATTTTTCCATTTCACATCTACCTTCCAATTATTTTTTAATTTTTTTAATTTCGTTGTATCTAGAAAAACGTTCCATCAAAACATAAAATATCTTAAAGATGATTCAGTATGATGTTTTGTAGTTACTCTTTGTATGATAGCCGATAAAATTCCCCGAGATTTATTCCTTATCACAGCACTTATTATTCCTGACAAGATAGCGTGCATACAGGGTGTCATTCTATAGTCAAATAGTGTATTGTTTTAAGATGCCGCAGTGGCAGTTGAAGCATCCATTTTTATCACTTCGTCAATAATCGCACTGCCAAGACAAACCTCATCGTCATAAAATACCGCTACTTGTCCCGGAGTAACGGCTTTGACTGGTTTTTCGAATTCCACAAAAGCCGTTCCATTCGGACGAATATGAACGGTTACCTTCTGATCTTCTTGACGGTATCTAAATTTAGCTGTACATGCAAATGTGCGTGGACGAACATCCCCATTAATAAAGCTAATGTTAGATGCAATAAGACCGGTAGAAAACAGAGCAGGATGATTCTTTCCTTGAGCGACGAGTAAAACGTTGTTTTCTAAATCTTTATCGACGACATACCAAGGTTCACCTGTTCCTTTTCCACCGATTCCAAGTCCTTTTCGTTGGCCAATCGTGTAGTACATCAACCCATCATGAGTACCTAGCACTTCTCCATCTAGAGAGCGAATTTCTCCGGGCTGTGCCGGTAAAAAATTCTTTAAAAATCTTTTAAAATTTCTTTCCCCAATAAAACAGATTCCTGTACTATCTTTTTTATTGGCGGTAACAAGGTTCAATTCTTGTGCGATTTTTCGCACTTCATCTTTCGTTAATTCTCCAAGAGGAAACAGGACTTTTGACAAATGTTCTGCTGTTAATTGGCTAAGAAAATACGTTTGATCTTTATTGGGATCTTTTCCACGCAATAAGGTGATTTGGCCATTTTCTCTGTTGACTCTTGCATAATGACCTGTCGCGATATAATCAGCATCCAGTGAAAGTGCATAATCAACGAACGCTTTAAACTTAATTTCTGTATTGCATAAAACGTCTGGATTAGGTGTTCTCCCTCGCTTCAGCTCATCCATAAAGTACGTAAATACACGATCCCAATATTCTTTTTCAAAGTTCACGCTATAGTAAGGAATCCCAAGTTGATTGGCAACTCTTTTAACATCTTCGTAATCTTCCGTTGCTGTACATACACCATCATCATTGGTATCATCCCAATTTTTCATAAATACACCGATTACTTCATACCCTTCTTGTTTTAGAAGGTAAGCGGCCACAGAAGAATCAACTCCACCAGACATTCCGACGACAACTCGTTTTTTCTTCAACCTTATTCACCCTCTTAAACTGAAATGTTTTTTGTTACAGTTATGTTCAAAAAAAATTTATGACGCACAACTAACACAAAGTATTGGTTGTACTTTTATTTCAGGTATGAAAACTAACTATTATTAATTTCATCAATGATATCTTTGATCGTTACACCTTTTAAATAGTTTAAAAAGTGTTGTTCCGCATTGTGACAAACGCGAATGAGTATATCTGACAGGTTTCTGCCTATTGGGCAATTCTCATTGGAATCAGGACATTTCGGTACAAGCGTTTCCTCACTAGTGATTTTAAATATTTTGTCTAACGTAATATGTTCAGGTGGATCGTTTAAAGAAAATCCGCCTTTTGCCCCTTCTTTAGAAGTAATAATATTTTCTTTCCTTAATATGCTCAAAATTTTCCTTAATCTTGCTGGGTGGACAGAAACACTTTGGGCAATGTCTTCACTGGTCACTCGTTGGCTTTGCTTTTGGGCCAGGTAAGCGACGCAGTGAACGGCAATCGAAAAATCGCTATTCATAATGAACCTTCCTCCTAACTGTAATAATAATGATTACAGTTGATATTGTCAATTGCAAATAATTTCTAAAGTCCTTCAGTTTCGAGTGTTGGTAAATCATTATATATACCCGTGGTGCTAGATAAAATCAGACAAGCATAAAAAATAGCCCTTGCTTGGCGAATCTCCTGTAGAATGAAAGTGCGACCTACCATTCGAAAGGAGAATCCCCATGCAAGAGCACTTTCATTTTACTACAGATCGTGTCAAACTTCAAAAACAATATGCATCGATTTTGCTTTTTGTATCGGCTCAACTATCGAGTATCCAGATTCCTCTTCAACGTCGAAATCGTCATTTGTTGAAACAGAAAGACGAAGTCATCATCACCATCCATGTCCTTGGAAAGTTGTTGGGCTTCACTTCCGAACGGGCTTGGCATCGGTTTGTGATTGGGAATTTGTTTCCCAAGGACTTGTTCCCTGAGCGTTCTCGGTACAACCGTCGCTGCCGAGCGCTTAGCTTTGCGATCAAGTGGATGCGGCACCAGCTGGCCAAGCGTGGGCAACACCATGCGTATGCGGTCGTGGACAGCTTGCCGATCGAGCTGTGTCATTCAGCTCGAATGCATCGCGTCAAACGATTCCGTGGAATTGCCGATATTGGCTATTGTGCTTCCAAAAGGATCACTTTCTATGGGTGGAAACTTCACCTGCAGGTCACCGACCAAGGGCTTCCGATGGGATATGTTGTCACCGAAGCGTCTTGTCACGACCGGGTGGCCGCTGAAACCGTTATGACGCAAATTCCACATCCGTATAACCTCGGTGACAAAGGGTATATCAGCCAAAAGCTGCAAAAGAAGCTGTACGAAGAGCACCGAGTCGCTTTTTGGACGCCCGTTCGAAAAAATCAGCGAATCCGCCAATCGGACGCATGGAAACAGTGGATGAAGCGAAAACGTAAAGTGGTGGAAACCGTGTTTTCGATTTTAGTCGATTCGTATCGGATCACCGAGATTCGAGCGAACTCGGTTTCTGGATTTGAAACGGCACTGGATGGTATTTTACTGGCTTACTCGCTTGTTGTTCTTGGGCTAGTTGAGCGTTAAGACTCAACTAGCACCACGGGTATATATATATAATTGGTAATGTATACGATTTTCAGTAGAAAGGAGGAAAAACATGCGAGTAAAAGTGATCAAGAAGTCTAGGAAAAAACCAGCTAAAGCAACTTGCTATGATTGGTAAGTTAAACCTCCATGGCTACGCCTACATAAAGGTGCTAGCCATGGGGGGCTTTTACTTGCATGTGTACTCAATGTATATTTATTCTAGGGATGAAATTTTTGGGGAATTTGTCATTCAATCTCTCGATCGATTTATGATTATATTTAAAGAGTATTTACCTAAGAATGTCGAACTCCCTCCAAATGTTCAAGTTGACATACTTCGAATCTACTTTGAAAGGGATTGCTCGTTTTCTTTCTTTTTTTTCTTAGAAGTCGTTAAGTATACTTATCAGATTCATATGTATGACATAGTAAGGTCTATTTTAGAAACGATGGTTAGTTATTTTAGAGATTTTAATTATGGAATATTAGTAAAATTCGAGGATGGTTATGAGCTATATGTTTCGGAAGATGGGGAGGACGCATCTGTCTTTTTTTTCAATCACATACTAGAGTATGAAGAATTCAAAAAAACACAAGAAGTGGAAAGAGTGTATTATGAGATATGGTAAGGAAATCCAATTTATTGCTTTACTATACTTATTTTTAATTTTGCTATCTGGTATTCTTTACTCCTACACGATAACTAGAATTGTATCTATTTCCCACATATCCCCTTTTTGGGTTATAATTATAAACTCGATTATTAGCATGTTCATTTTTATTGACTTTTCTTATATAAAGAAAATTTCAACTTTACATTCTCGGCTTATTAGTGCAGTGACAAGCTTTCTTTTATTGATACTATTTTTTTTATCGTTTTTTCTAAAAGATCAAGGAATGATCTTATTAGCTGTATACGCCATTTCCGTTTTCTCTTCTTCGTATGTTGGAAGAAGTTTGGAAAGAAAAATATTCGAAGAGGAGAAACGCTTATTTGGTGGCATGGTGAAAATTAGTATAATTGGGAATTTAGCAAAACTTATAGGATTTGGAGTAGGGGCCCTCATTTTCAGTATCCCTTTAAGTATATACATTTTCTTATCATTCATTTTGTTTTTAGTTATGGCAAGTGTAAATGTTGAACATGGTTTTTCATATAGCAAGGCTTCTATGGCCGGTAAAACGAAAGTAAATAGTTTATTTTTGTTACTATTTGTTGGGCTCATATCATCGATTCCCATTCTATGGATACCGTCTTTAGTAGAAAGATTTAATGAAGCAGGCATGATCAAGTTATCTTTTATTCCATTTGTATTGCCGGGAATAATGAACATTTTATTTCTGAGATATCTGAAGGATAGGATTTGGAGTAAGTATATTCCTCTCTTTTACTTTATATTAACTGTGTTTTTCATGGTGATATATTATGTTGATGTCTCCCTTATTTTTCAAGTTATAGTACTGAGTACTATTATCACTCTAGGCGTGAGCATAAATGTTTATATAAATACGATTTTTCTTCAGAAAAATAAAACAAGGGACAAGAGGGAGCTAATGCAATTAATTAATGTTGTTACATCCGTCTCTACTTTATTATTTAGTTTTTTCGCCATGTACACTTTCCTTACTGTTCATCTGATGTTATTAATAAACGCTACGTTAAGTTTGTTTATTTTTGTATTTTTTGCGCGAATAAGGGGAGAAGATGAATGAAAATAGGATTATGTTACAGAGATTCTATTCACGAGGAATTTATTGATGAATTAATTAAATACGTAGATTTTCTCGAGCTCATGCCCGATATAACTGGATATAAGGAGACTAAAAGGTTATTTAAACTATGTAACTCACATTTCGCACCCTCTCGACCAAAATCGGGAGGATTTTTTCATCCCGGTGTCGAATAGGTCCTTGACACACAAGGAATGCAAAGGAGTTTTCCCACCATGGACGTTCGAATTCGGGCGATTTATGAAAGTTCCTATTTGAATATAATAAGTACCATTTTCAAAGATCTTGGCCTTCCTCAGCTGATGGACCGGCTGGTTCCGGTGGATCCTCAATGCCAAACCCGAGCCAGTGATGTGGTCGGGCTGCTTCTCTTGGATATCTTGAGCGGCCGGCAAGCCCTCGTTCATTTGGAACGGTGGGCGCATGACATCGATTTGCCCAAGCTGATCCGGCCAGGGTTGGATCCGTCTTGGTTCAACGACGATGCCATTGCTCGTCATCTGGATCGCCTGTATGAAGCAAACATTCATCAAGTCCTTTCATCTTGCCTGGTGCAAATCTACAAGAGAGAAGGTCTCCCTCTCCGTGTCTTTCACGCGGATACGACGGACAAGACGGTTTACGGTGCGTATGAATCCGATTCGTCGGATGGGTTGCACATCACCTATGGCTATAACCGCCATCATCGCTGGCAAAAGCAGATCGGATTCGGCCTGATCGGCAACGAGGACGGCATCCCGTTTTACGGCGACGTGCACGACGGCAACGCGCCGGACAAAACGTGGAATCCCGAGGTGCTGTCGCGAGTCCATGAGCAGCTGAAGCAAGCGAAGATCGAAGACGAATGGATTTACGTGGCGGATTCCGCCGCGATGACGAAAGAGACCTTGGCGCAGACGAAAGCCGCCAATGCCTTTTTGATCACCAGAGGCCCTTCGTCGCTCCGGATCGTCAAAACCGCGCTTTCGGAGGCGGATGCCCAACCCGATTCGGCGTGGAGCGACTCCTTTTCGTTGGCCGAGAAAAACGGCGCCGTGTATCGGGTATGGGAAACGGCGGGAACGTATGAAGGCCAGCCCGTACGGCTGATCGTCGTCGAATCGAGTGCGCTCGACCAACGAAAAGGAAAGACGCTCGAAACAGAACGAACCAAAGAAGCGGAGCTTCTTCGCGAGGAACAAGCCCGTTGGGAGCGGCATCCTTTCTCTTGCCGGGAAGACGCCGAACAAGCCTTGGCGTCCCTCAAGGCGTCCCTTCGTCCTCGGTTTCATCGGGGCTTGAAGAGATCGTGCGCCCGAAAAAACGGCGCGGACGACCGAAAAAAGGGGCGGAACCGGAAATGGAGACGCTGTACACCCTTCGCCTGAGCGTGGAATTCGACCAAGACGCGTGGGAACAGGCGAGACGGAAAGCGTCCCGGTTTGTCCTCGTCACGACCGTTCCGAAGGAATGGAAGGGCCAACCAATGGATGCCCAAGAGATCTTGAAGCTGTATAAAGGGCAGATCTCGGTGGAAATGAACTTCTCCTTCCTAAAAGATCCGTTCTTTACAGACGAAATTTACGTCAAAAAACCGGAACGAGTGGCGGTGTTGGGCTATTTGTTTCTGCTGGCCTTGGCCATTTACCGCGTCTTCCAGCGCCGGGTGCGCCAGTTCATCACACCCGAACGCCCGTTAAAGGGGGCAGGAGGCCGGAAACTGACCCGACCAACCGGACAAGCGATTTTTCAATTGTTTTGGTATGTCAGAGTCGTCCTGTTGGAACTGCCGGATGGGCAAATCCAACGCAGGCTAGGGAAACCGCTCACCCCTGATCAGCGAAGGATTCTGCAGGGATTGGGCATGGATGAGAGCATTTACGTGTAACGTCATACGGAACGACTAGCGATGGTAAAAAAAGGATTGTCATCGCTTGTTGTGTTGGCTCAAAAAATATTTTAAAAAAATGAATAAAAAATCCTTTGTTTCTGCACTGCTGGGGTGCGAAATGTGAGTAACACCATGAGTTAATCCAAAAAGAAGCTCTGGCAAGCAAGCCCTTTGATCACTATGTATCTATTAAATGCCGTGATAACGACGAAACGCATGAAGGACGCGATTAAAATCGTAAGGGTGCATAATCCCGTAAAATTTCCGAAACCGAACGGTAGATGGAATTTCGTTATACCAGTCATACTGAACATATGATTGTGCCTTTAATCCAACATGTTTCCAATAAACAATTGGTATTCGATAAGGGTATCGAGATGTTGGTTTTGATCTTGTGACTTTTAATCCAATAGCAATGGCTCGATTGCCTCTAAAACCCAAAATAAGAACAGGACGATATGCACCGCCCTGCCCTTCTTGAAAACGAAAATATATATCGTAAATACCACCTGGCTGCATCATTCTTCATCTAGCCACCGTTGGTGCACAGGATTATCGCGATTCACAGTCACAACACCATCAGGGTTAACATCCAATAAAGGAGCAGAAGGCAACCGATCAAAACAAATGCTCGAACTTAAAGACGCATTGATGTTTGCGTATCGATTTCGCACAGCAGGTTTAGCATAAATCGATCTTAATGACTGTGCTCGCACATCTTTTCGTCTTGAAATGGCTGATCTTCGCAACTGGCGATGCTCCTTTCTGCGCATACGCTATCACCACCTTAGCAATAGCATATGCCTGTTTTGAAAAAACATATACGAGACATACGCTGATTATAATGTACACATCTATTATAGCATGTGCAAGAGGGGATAACAAAACCAATCAACAAATCTACAAAATGGTCCACTGCCAAAAGATGCACTTGACTTTGACTCGGTCGAGGATGAAGCCTCCTTGATTCAACGACGATGCCATCGGTTGTCATCTCGATCGACTGTACGAGGCGAAGATCCACGCGGTTCTTTCCGGTGCATATCAAAGAAGGCATCCCTCTTCGGGCCTTCCACACGGATACGACGGACAAGACACGCAATGAATCAAAATTCGAAAAAATGTTCATTTATAAAAATGCCCCTGTCAGAGAAAAATATAACTGCTAATCGGGCAGCGTGATGAACGTATGTCCGGCAAGCAGATTTGGTCGTTTGCGTTAGGGAAAAATGAGAAAAGGAGTCCGCCATGCTTCGTGAACTCGACTGGATGACGTACATTATGATCATTTTAGCCAGCTACCGGTTTACGCATTTGATCGTCTTTGATAAGATCACCGAATTTATCCGCAATCCATTTATGAAGAAAGAGAAAATCCGGCATGAAGACGGCCATACGGAAATCAAAAAAGTGCCGAAGTCGAAATTCGGTTATTTGTTGAACTGTTACTGGTGCGCAGGCGTATGGAGCGCGATTTTTCTTGCGCTTGGGTATTTATTCCTCCCGACGATCGCTATGCCGTTTATTTTTATCTTTTCGATTGCCGGGGCGCAGGCGATTTTGGAGACGTTTGTCGGAGTCGGGACGAAGGCGATTGACCTTTTGTCAGCGGCGAAAAAGCGGATGGAGTGAAGGAAGCGGTGCAGCCCAAACTCGTGCAGGCGCGGGGCGGAAAAATGACGCGCCCGCACCGCGCTTTTGTACGAGTGTGTGGTGGTTGACTTATATAAGAATTTAGTTATATACTTATTAGCGTAAAACATTGGCTCGGCAGCCTGTCGTTTGGCAGCTATATAAGCAAATAATGATATAGTGATGGATAGGGACCTAGATGTCGCAATGGATGCTGGGCTATATGCGGACAGGGGCAAAAGGTCAAGGAAACCTTCACGACCGCTGCCGTCTTGATGTCGCAGGGCATGATGATGGAATGGAGAGGAGGATTGGCATGCCACAGCTGACGGTGGACATGAGCGCCGCGGCTCGGGTGTTGAAGCTGCTCGGCGATCCGACGCGGCTGACGATTTTGGCGATTTTGAATCAGCGGGAGTGCTGTGTGTGCGAGCTGCTTGAGGTGTTTTCGTCAAGCCAGCCGGCGATCAGCCAGCATCTTCGCAAGTTGAAAGACGCCGGGCTGATCCAAGAGGAGCGGAGGGGGCAATGGGTGTATTATTCGCTCCGGCCGCAAAGCGAATACTACTCCCTGTTGCAAGCGGTGTTGTCGTACGTTCCGAACCAAGACGAAAACATTCGCAAAATCGAGGAAGCGAACCCGGCATCGCGTTGCGGGTGCTGATGATGGACAACGGGGTGAATGATGATGGATTGTTGCGAACCGAAGCGGTTGTCATTTTTAGATCGCTTTTTGACGGTATGGATTTTTCTCGCGATGGCGGCTGGGATTGGAATCGGAATTTGGGCTCCGGGGCTGGTGGATGGGTTGAACCGCCTGCAAGTCGGAACAACCTCGATTCCGATTGCGATCGGGTTGATTTTGATGATGTATCCGCCGCTGGCGAAAGTGCGTTATGAAGAAATGGGGCGCGTGTTCAAAGATGTGAAGGTGCTCGTTTTGTCCCTCGTGCAAAACTGGGTGATCGGTCCGCTGCTGATGTTCATCTTGGCGATTGTCTTTTTGCCGGATAAGCCGGAGTATATGATCGGCGTGATTTTAATCGGCCTTGCCCGCTGCATCGCCATGGTCATCGTCTGGAACGATTTGGCGCGCGGGGATACGGAATATGCGGCTGGACTGGTTGCTTTCAATTCGCTCTTTCAAGTCGTGTTTTTCTCGCTGTACGCGTATGTGTTTGTCACGGTGATTCCCGGATGGATCGGGCTTGAAGGGGCGGTCGTGAACATCACGATGACGGAAGTGGCAAAATCGGTGTTCCTGTACTTAGGGGTTCCGTTTTTGGCCGGCATGGCGACAAGGTTTGTGCTTGTGAAAGCGAAAGGGCGGCAATGGTATGAAACGGTGTTTGTGCCGAAAATCAGCCCGCTGACGCTCGTTGCGCTTTTGTTTACGATCGTCGTGATGTTTTCGCTCAAAGGCGACATGATCGTCAGCTTGCCGCTTGATGTCGTCCGGATTGCGATTCCGTTGTTGCTGTATTTTGTTCTTATGTTTTTTGTCTCCTTCTTTTTGGCGAAAAAATTGGGAGCCGGCTACCCGGTATCGACGACGCTCGCGTTTACGGCAGGAAGCAACAACTTTGAACTGGCCATTGCCGTCGCCGTTGGGGTGTTTGGCATTCATTCGGGCGCGGCGTTTGCGGCAGTCATCGGTCCGCTCATTGAAGTGCCGGTGATGCTGGCGCTTGTCAACGTAGCATTGGCATTTCAGCGAAAGTATTTTTCTTCGGTCAATCCAACATCAACGTAAAGGTGGGAACCAGCGATGAAGAAAAAAGTCATATACTTTTTATGCACCGGCAACTCGTGCCGCAGTCAAATGGCGGAAGGTTGGGCGAAACAACTTCTTGGTGAGGAATGGGAGGTGTACAGCGCTGGCCTTGAGGCGCATGGCCTCAATCCGAACGCGGTGAAGGTGATGAAGGAAGTGGGCATCGATATCTCGAACCAAACGTCCGATGTCATCGACCCGGATCTTCTCCACCGCGCCGATTTGGTTGTGACGCTGTGCGGCCATGCGGCTGACCATTGCCCAGTCACCCCACCGCATGTGAAGCGCGTCCATTGGGGATTCGACGATCCGGCGAAAGCGGAAGGAACGGAAGAGGAGAAGCTCGCCGTGTTCCGCCGCGTCCGCGATGAAATTGGCGCGCGCATCCGCCGGTTTGCCGAGACGGGTGAATAGGCGCAAAGCGGACAGAGACGAACGAAACCAAACGACGCTGCGGGTGAAAAGCCCAAACGCCCGGCAGCTGGAGCGATGCGGGCCAACGTTCCTGACTCGTTGGCAACATGCCGCTCTAGCGGCTAGGGAAACCGCTGCACACAAAGAAGGTTCCAACCAGCCTTATGCGGCTCAAGTTGGAACCTTTTTTGCTTATCGCTGATCGGCCGGGAACACGATGCCCGTTTGTCTTCGCGCTTCGTCCATGATTTCGATCGTCCAAAGCGAATGGCGGTGCGAGTTGATCGCTGATTCGCGCGCCCCGCTTTCAATGAGATCGATGAATTCGTTCACTTCATAGTACATCGGCGGTTTGTCTTGCGGCACGGTGATGTCCTCGACGCGCCCGTCGCGGTAGCGGATTTCCGCTTTGGTTGGCGTATGGATGGCGTCAATGATCATACTTCCGTCTTCCCCTTGAATTTCCGCCGGCAAGTAGGAATTGGCGATTTTCGAGTAAAAGACGATCCCATCCATCTCCCCGTAGTCGAAGACGATTGTTCCTTCGCCGTCGACCCCTGATTCAAGCTTAAGGCTTTGCGCTTTGAGGCTCTTCGGCTTGCCGAACAGCACCACCATCGGGTACAGGCAGTAGACGCCGATATCCATCAACGCCCCGTTCGAGAAAGCGGGGTTGAAGGCGTTAAGCACCGTTCCTTGCTTATAGGCGTCGTAGCGCGATGAATATTGACAGTAGCTGGCCACATAGCGGCGGATGCGGCCGAGTTTCGGCACGTGCTCGCGGATGGACAGGAAAGTGGGAAGCAGCGTCGCCTTCATCGCTTCCATCAACACGACGCCGTTTCGCTCAGCCGCTTCGATCATCGCTTTTGCCTCTTGGGCGTTCGAGGCGAGCGGTTTTTCGCATAACACATGCTTGCCGTGATTCATGAGAAAAATCGCCTGTTCGGCGTGAAACGAGTTCGGGCTGGCGATATAGACGGCCTCCACCTCGTCGCTTTCAGCCAGCCGCTGCAAATCGGTAAACGTCCGCGGCGCTTTGACTTTGGCCGCAAATGCCTTCGCCGTTTCCTCCGTCCGCGAGTAGACGGCGGCGAGTTCGAACGAGTCGACCAACCGCGCGGCGTCAATGAACGACTCGGTGATCCAGTTTGTGCCGATCGTCGCAAATCGAACCATGGTCATTCCCCTTTCACTCTTGTCGCCCTTCATTTTAGCACAATTTGTCGGGAGAGTATGGGGTTCTGTGTGCGGGGTTGGAGCACGGCCTTGTCAAAAAAGTTTCCACAAAGTCTTGACTGACTCCGTTTTCCCTTGGAACGTGACACATACAATCGAAAATAATATAATTGTAATAGCATGGAAATAGGGGATGGTAAACGGGATGGTGACAAGATGGAACAAATCATTATTGAAACATTAAAGAATGCGGTCTCCCCTTCTGTCATTTATTTGTTCGGATCAGCAACCACAGGACATCTTCGCCACGATAGCGACATTGATATTGCTTTTTTGAGCGATGAACGATCATTAGACCACTATGAACGATTTATGCTCGCGCAACAATTGGCAGAGCAATTACAACGAGACGTCGATCTCGTCGATTTAAAGCAAGCGAGCACCGTTTTTCAAGCACAAATCATCAGTAGCGGCAAGGTCATCTATTGTTCAGACGAACAAAAAAAATGGAGTTCGAATGGCGAGTGTTGAAAATGTATGCGAAACTAAACGAAGAACGAGCGGACATTTTGCGAAAAATTGTTGAGAGTGGGTCGGTTTATGATGAATGATGTTATATTCAATAAAGTAAGTGTGATTGAACGGTGTATGAAACGTATTCATGAAGAATACGAAAACAATCCAAAACATTTGGAGAATTACACGAAGCAGGATTCCATTGTCCTCAATCTCCAACGAGCGTGTGAAGCGAGCATCGACTTAGCGATGCATGTCGTTGCGCAAAAAAAGCTCGGACTTCCACAAACAAGTCGAGATGCTTTCTCTCTTTTAGAACAACACGGCATCATCTCTCCATCCTTATCGAAAAAAATGAAAGCAATGGTCGGATTTCGCAATATCGCTGTGCATGATGATCAAGAACTGAACTTGACGATTTTGCAAAAAATACTCGACGACCATTTAACAGACTTCACTGAGTTTACGAAAGCAATTGTTAGGCAAAAGTAGGCGGTGTTGATAGGTGCTTCGACGCTTGAGGTGCGCAGCGTGATGCAAAGGTTGACTTTTCAAGGGGCATGTATATAGCGCACCTTGAAAACCTTGATATAACAGCATTCTGGTTATTTCCATTTGCCTAAAATGGCCTCAAACACTGTCGAACTCGGAGTTCATAATCCGAACAAATGACGGCTATGTGGTGAATGCAGGTGAGAGGCATGCTTTTTCCTCCTGTCTTCGTTTTGTTATTTTAACATAATGTGAATCGTTGCCGATGATTGTCGAAGAAGGCGAGAAATGCCCGATAGCATGATATTGACAGTGGGACAACGTTTATACTATCATAAAACTTGTAGATTGAAAAATTTAGAATATTCAATTCTCATTTTTGTAGAAAACGTTGCGTTGCCGCAGGAAATGTTGCCCGATCGCAGGAACCATGACTCCGCCGCAGAACATCATGCGCCAAACTGCTTTCTTGTAAGCGCTTTACCTCTGCATAGCCTCACAAACATAACACCATTGATAGGACACCATTGCTTTCGTTTCCGAGAACAAGGGGAAGGGGATGCAGCAATGATCTATGAGTTTAAGTTGCCCGACATCGGCGAAGGGCTGCATGAAGCGGAAATCATCCGCTGGCTCATTCGTGAAGGGGATGTGGTGAAGGCCGACCAACCGATCGCCGAAATTCAGACGGATAAGGCCATGGTGGAGATGACGACGCCGGTCGCTGGCAAAGTGGTGGCGCTCGCCGGGCCGGAAGGGGCGACGGTGAAGGTTGGGGAGCCGCTCATTGTCGTGGAAACCGAGGCAGCGGTGGCGGCCGAAGCGGCGCCGACCGACAATTCGGCTCAGGAGCCTGCGCCGGTTCTGCACAAAGAAGCGCCCCGTCCTGCGCGCAAGCGGGCGATTGCCGCGCCGTCCGTGCGCAAGCGGGCGCGGGAGTTGGGCGTTCCGATTGATGACGTGGAAGGGACGGGCGAGGGAGGCCGGGTGACGCTCGCCGATTTGGAGCGATACGTCCGCGAGCGGGAAGCGGCCGCGGCAGTGGCGGAGGCGGCGCGGAGTGAGGGGAACGAAGCCGCGGTTTTGCCAGCCGGGAGCGCAGCGACAGGACGGCAGGCGAACGCAGCCGCATGGACGTCCATTGCGAATGTGGAGGCGGCGTTCCAAGAAGAAGAACGCATTCCGCTTCGCGGCTTGCGCAAAAAGATCGCCGAGAAAATGGTGAAATCGGTGTATACGGCGCCGCATGTGACCGGCATGGACGAGGTGGATGTGACGAAGCTCGTCGAAATTCGCAAGCACCTTGCCGGCGAGCTGGCCAAAGAGCAGATCAAGCTGACGTATTTGCCGTTTATGATCAAAGCAGTGACAAGGGCGCTGAAGCAATACCCGATGTTCAACGCTTCGCTCGATGAAAAGACGAATGAAATCGTCTTGAAAAGGCGCTTTCACATCGGCATCGCGACGGCGACGAAAGCGGGGCTCGTTGTCCCTGTCATCCGCGACGCCGACCAAAAATCGATCCGCGAGCTCGCCATCGAAATCGCCGAACTGTCGGAAAAAGCGCACCGCCAGGCGCTTCGCCTTGACGAGCTGCAAGGAAGCACGTTTACGATCACAAGCACTGGGGCGGGCGGGGGTTGGTTTGCGACGCCGATCATCAACTATCCGGAAGTGGCGATTTTGGGGGCGCATGCGATTAAACGGCGTCCGGTTGTCGTCGGCGACGAGATCGTCATCCGCGATATGATGGGGATGTCGCTCACCTTTGACCATCGCGTCATCGACGGCGAGCCGGCTGGGCGGTTTATGCGGACGGTGGCCTACTATTTGGAAAATCCGGAAGTGCTGTTGTTGGACGTGCGGTGATGGACGGGTCGTTGCTTCGCGCCGGAAGAGGACAAAATGGAAACGGCGGCCGAGCCGCCCATGAAAACAAAAATGGGAGGGGACCCCATGTTTGATCCGGACAAATTGCCGGTTGAGGTCGTGCAAATTCTCGATGAAAACGGAAACGGGGATGAGGGGAAGTTGGCGGCGTTTTCCGATGAATGGCTGCTTTGCGCCTATCGGGAAATGCGGCGGGCGCGCGTCATTGATGAACGGTTGCTGCGCATGCAGCGGCAAGGGCGGATCGGTACATATGCGCCGTTTAGCGGTCAAGAGGCGGCGCAAATTGGCAGCGTGTTTGCGCTTCGAAAAGACGACTGGATTTTTCCCAGCTACCGGGAAGTGGCGGCTTGCTTGACGCACGGCATGCCGCTTGAGCAGTTTTTCCATTATGTGCAAGGGCGTCTGTCGGGGAAACGAATGCCGGAAGGATTGAACATGTTCCCGACGCAAATCATCATCGCGGCGCAGACGCTTCATGCGGTCGGCTGTGCGTGGGCGTCGAAATTGAAAGGCGAACCGCAAGTATCGGTGGCGTATTTCGGCGACGGGGCGACGTCGGAGGGCGATTTTCATGAAGCGATGAATTTTGCCGCGGTGTACAACGTGCCGGTCATCTTTTTCTGCCAAAACAACCAATACGCCATTAGCGTTCCGTACCGCAAGCAGACGGCCAGCCGAACGATTGCGCAGAAGGCGCTCGCCTATGGGATGAAAGGAGTGCTGGTCGACGGCAACGACGTGCTGGCGGTGTACGAAACGATGAAACAGGCGGTCGAAGCGGCGCGCCGCGGTGAGGGGCCGATGTTGATCGAGGCGCTCACCTACCGGCTCGGGCCGCACACGACAGCAGACGATCCGACGAAATACCGCCGGCCTGAAGAAGTCGAGACATGGCGGACGAAAGATCCGCTTCACCGTCTGCGTGCGCTGCTCGAACGGCGCGGGTTGTGGACGGAGGTGCAGGAAGAAGCGTTTGTCGCCGAAGTGAATGAGGAAATCACTGCGGCGTATGAGGCGGCCATCGCCAGCAAGTCCGGTTCGATTGTCGATGCATTCGATTGCGTGTACAGCGAGGCGCCCAAATTGCTTGCCGAACAAAAAGACGAAGTGATGCGGCGCAAACAACGGAGCGGGGTGAGATAAATGGCGGAATTGACGATGATTGAGGCGATCAATGAAGCGATGCGCCAGGAGATGGAGCGCGACTCGCGCATCATCGTGCTGGGCGAAGATGTCGGCGAAAACGGCGGCGTCTTCCGGGCGACGGACGGGCTGCTCGAGCAGTTTGGCGAGGGGCGCGTGTTTGATACACCGCTTGCGGAATCGGGTATTATCGGCACGTCCATTGGACTGGCGATCAACGGAATGCGCCCGATTGCCGAAATTCAGTTTCTCGGGTTTGCCTACCAGGCGATGGACCAGTTGGCGGCCCAGGCGGCGCGCATCCGCTTCCGCTCGGCCGGGCGGTTTTCGTGCCCGATCGTCGTGCGCAGCCCATACGGCGGCGGGGTGCGGACGCCGGAATTGCACTCCGATTCGCTTGAGGCGCTGTTTACCCATTCGCCGGGCTTAAAAGTCGTCATGCCGTCCAATCCGTATGATGCGAAAGGGCTATTGATCTCCGCCATTCGCGATGAAGACCCGGTTCTGTTTTTGGAGCCGATGAAGCTGTATCGGGCGTTTCGCATGGAAGTGCCACAAGAACCGTACACCGTTCCGCTCGGCCAGGCGCGCGTCGTCAAAGAGGGCGATGATGTGACGATCATCTCTTGGGGGGCGACGGTGCCGCTTGTCGCCAAAATCGCTGCCGAGATCGAGACAAAAGGGGTCAGTGCGGAAGTCATCGACCTTCGCTGCCTGCAGCCGCTTGATCTCGACACGATCATCGCCTCGGTGGAAAAAACAGGGCGGGTGATGATCGTTCACGAGGCGGTGAAAACGGGCGGATTTGGCGCCGAGGTGGCGGCCTTGATCAGCGAACGGGCGCTGTTTTCCCTTTCCGCCCCGATCGTGCGCATCGCCGGCTACGACACGCCGTATCCGGTGCCGTCGGTCGAGGACGACTGGCTGCCGAACGCCGAGCGGATTGCGGAAGGAATTGAAACGTTGCTGCGTTACTAGGCCAGAGCGGACGGTGCGTCCGTTTCATCCGAGCGATAAGGGGGAGAACGATGAACATATACGAACCGCTGCTTGAATGGATCGGCGACCGTGAGCGGGTGAGCGTCAATGAGACGGTGCTCGAACACCACAGCAAAGGCATCGCCTATCATGCGCCGCATGCGCCGGATGTCGTTGTGTTTCCGAAGACAGCGGAAGAAATCAGCCGGGTGCTGGCGTTTGCCAACGAGCATCGCATTCCGGTCACACCGTTTGGCGCCGGCACGAGTTTGGAAGGGCACGTCATTCCGGTCCAAGGCGGAATTAGCCTCGATTTGACATTGATGAACAACATCATCGCCATTCGTCCCGATGATTTTTTGGCGGTCGTCGAGCCCGGAGTGACGCGGATGCAACTGAACGAGGCGCTGAAGCGATATGGACTGTTTTTTCCGGTCGACCCGGGGGCGGACGCGACGATCGGCGGCATGGCGGCGACGAACGCGAGCGGGACAAACAGCGTCAAATACGGCGTGATGCGCGATCAAGTGCTCGGCCTTGAAGCCGTGCTCGCCGACGGTTCCGTGATCCGCACCGGCAGCTTGGCGGTGAAATCGTCCGCCGACTACGATTTGACCGGCTTGTTCGTCGGATCGGAAGGGACGCTTGGCGTGTTCACCCGCCTCGTCGTCCGCCTGCACGGCATTCCGGAGGCGACAACCGCCATCAAAGCGTGCTTCCCTACGCTGGAGGCGGCAGCGGAGGCCGCATTTGCCATTTTAAGATCCGGCGTCGGTCCGGGCAAAATCGAGCTGGTGGACGAGGCGACGATCGCCGCGGTCAACGCCTACAAAAAAACGGACTACCCGGTGAAGCCGACGCTGTTTATCGAGCTGAGCGGCAGCCCGTCAAGCGTTGAGGACGGGACCGAACTTGTCCGTGAGTTGTGCAAGGCGGAGGGGGCCGTTTCGTTTGCGGTGGAGACCGACTCGCTCGCCCGCGCGAAGCTGTGGGAAGCGCGCCACCATGCGGCGTTCGCCATTCAGGCGGCGTACCCAGGCAAGGCAATGCTCTCAACCGATGTGTGCGTGCCGCTGTCCGAACTGCCCGGCGCCATCGCCGATACGCGCCGGCTTGTCAATGAGGAGCGCATGACGGCTGCCATTTTCGGTCATGTCGGCGACGGCAACTATCATACCGTGCTTGCCTTTGACCCGAGCGATGCAGAGGAGATGGCACGCATCGAACGCGTGCACGCCCATATCGTCCGCTATGCCTTATCGCGCGGCGGCACATGCACGGGAGAGCACGGCATCGGACTTGGCAAACGGGCGTTTTTGCGCGAAGAAAAGGGAGACGCCGTGCTGTGGATGAAACGGCTGAAACAATTGTTTGACCCAAACGGCATTCTCAATCCGGGGAAAATTTTTTTGCCATAGCGGCGCCCGTGATCCCTTGCGTCAGGCAAACAGGCTATGCCCCTTGTCCCCCGCTGGCAGCGGGGGACTTTTCATTTCAATGAGACGGCGGCCATCGCCGCTTGACCGGAGCGGGCGAAGGCGCCGCATGTGGTCGAAGGGGTCAGACCCGCCGGTTTTCCTCATTTCGGCGCCATGCCGGTTACGAATAGCGTCCACTTTTTCGTAACATAGCGTTACGGATATGAAACAAATGTTTTTCTGCTTGCTTCTGTTCCAATATATGGCCATGTCCTTTACTTTTGGGAGGAAACGCGGTTTAGTAAGAGTAGAAGGATTCATTGCGGGAAACGGCGCCAAGCGGCCTGCGCCGCCTGCCGCTTACCGGCTTTGAGGTTGGGTTCCGCCTTCCGCTGTCCGATTTGGCAGCATTCGGTACATTTCTTTCGCCAGCCGCTCAAGCAAGTAGACGACCGGAAGCTGGGTCGTCACATCGGTTTGCCCGATCCGCTCTGGCGTGGCGTAGTACGTCAAATTGTAGTCCGAGATGCTGGCAAGGGTGCAATGTTTCCGGTTCGTGATGCTGATGATCGTCCCGCCTTTTTCTTTGAATCGGTGCACTTGGGCGAGCGTATGCGGCGTTTCTCCCGATACCGACAAGGCGATGACGGCGCAGTTATCGAAATAATGACCGTAAATCGGGAAAAACGGGTCTTTGATGTAGACGGAAAACTTTTGAAAGGCGGACACATAGCGCGAGCCGTATTCGGCCAAAATGCCGGAGCTGCCCGAACCGACAAAAATGACGTGATCGGCCCGGGCGATGGCGGCCGCCGCTTCACGGATGGCCCGCTCGTAATCGGCAGTCATCGTCCGCTCAAAAAATTCGCGCAGCGCCTCTTGGCTGCTGATGATCGACGTTTGTTCGCTTTCCCGCAAATGCAACTTCCATTTCGTTTTAAACTCACTGAAGCCGTCGCAGCCGACCTTTTTGCAAAAGCGAAGCACGGTCGGCGGTGAGACGTGGACGGCTTCGGCGAGCTCGCGGATGCGCATGTACGCGACTTCATGTGGGTGCTTCACCACATAATCGTAAATGGCGTAGTCGAGCTCGGAAAACTGAGCGATTTGTTCTGGAGTAAACATCGGGACACCTCGCCTTCGCATTGCCATTATTATACCATGCCCAATGGGGGGAAAGGGGAAGAGGAGTGTGGAAAAACGGTTGAAAATTGCGACGATTGGCGGCGGCTCGAGCTACACCCCTGAACTGGTGGAAGGATTGATTCAGCGCTATCATGAACTGCCAGTCGGAGAACTATGGCTTGTCGATGTTCCGGAAGGCAAAGAAAAACTTGAAATCGTCGGAGCGCTCGCCAAGCGGATGGTGGAAAAGGCCGGCGTGCCGATTGACATTCATTTAACGTTGGATCGCCGGCGGGCTTTGGAAGGAGCTGACTTTGTCACCACACAGTTTCGCGTCGGCGGGCTGG
The DNA here is from genome assembly GCF_000445995.2 of Geobacillus genomosp. 3. GTDB lineage: Bacteria > Bacillota > Bacilli > Bacillales > Anoxybacillaceae > Geobacillus. Next base: position 3,097,894 of record NC_022080.4, on the reverse strand, counting down.
AAGCGCGGGCGAAAGACGAGCGCATCCCGCTCAAATACGGGGTGATCGGCCAGGAGACGAACGGCCCGGGCGGTTTGTTTAAGGGGCTGCGGACGATTCCGGTTATTTTGGACATCATCCGCGACATGGAAGAATGGTGCCCGGACGCGTGGCTCATTAACTTCACGAACCCGGCCGGGATGGTGACGGAAGCCGTTTTGCGCTATACGAAGCAAGAAAAAGTCGTCGGCTTGTGCAACGTGCCGATCGGCATGCGCATGGGCGTCGCCAAGCTGCTTGGTGTCGGGGCGGATCGCGTGCACATTGACTTTGCCGGACTGAACCATATGGTGTTTGGCTTGCACGTCTACCTGGACGGCAATGACGTGACAGAACGAGTGATCGACCTTATCGCCAACCCGGACCGTTCCGGCGTGACGATGAAAAACATCGTCGACCTCGGCTGGGAGCCGGACTTTTTGAAAGGGCTGAACGTGTTGCCGTGCCCGTACCACCGGTATTATTTCCAAACGGACAAAATGCTCGCGGAAGAGCTTGAAGCGGCGAAAACGAAAGGAACGCGCGCCGAGGTTGTGCAGCAGCTCGAAAAAGAGCTGTTCGAGCTGTACAAAGACCCGAACTTGGCCATCAAGCCGCCGCAGCTCGAGCAACGCGGCGGGGCGTACTACAGCGACGCCGCTTGTAGCTTGATCAGCTCGATTTACAACGACAAGCGGGACATCCAGCCGGTCAATACGAGAAACAACGGCGCTATCGCCAGCATTCCGGCAGAATCGGCGGTCGAGGTCAACTGCGTCATCACGAAAGACGGCCCGAAACCGATCGCGGTCGGCGATTTGCCGGTGGCGGTGCGCGGGCTCGTCCAGCAAATCAAATCGTTTGAGCGCGTCGCGGCGGAAGCGGCGGTGACCGGCGACTACCAAACGGCGCTCGTCGCGATGACGATCAACCCGCTTGTGCCGTCTGACACGGTCGCCAAACAAATTTTGGATGAAATGTTGGAAGCGCATAAAGAATATTTGCCGCAATTTTTCAAACAGACCAAAACAGCGGCCGGACATTAAACGGCCGCTTCGAAAACGATTGACAAAGCCGCCTGTCGCCGGGCGGCTTTGTCATTTCACCGTGAAAATTCCGTTCCTCACCGTTGTCGATTTCCGCTTTCTTACTGTTGAACTGTGCAAACTGCCATGGCGCAAGTACATTCGCCACGCGACAACCCGGTTGCCGCTGTCTTGTTAAGCAAAATGGGGGATCATGAAAGTGAGAGAGTCGCAGTGAAACGGGAATTGTTGCGCATGCTCGTCCGCTTGGAGCTTGACGGGGCGAGGCAGCGGCTGTTGTTTCGGTTTTTCGAGATGTATTTGACGCTGTCCGAACAAGAAGAAATCCAATTGCGAAACGAGGTGAGCCAAATGGAAACGAAGGAAGCGAAAAAAGTGAACGATCTCCTGATCTCATACGAGCGACGGGGAATGGAAAAAGGGAAAATGGACGTGGCCAAACGGATGCTGGCGAAAGGGTGCGACGTGCCGACGATTTGCGAATTGACCGGACTGCCGGCTGAGGCGTTGGAAAAGCTAAAAGAGCAGAAGAATGGGGAGACGCCGTTCCGATGCAACGGGCTTGTTTCGGAACGGTGTTTTTTTCTATCTTGCCATTGAATACGGTTTCGCCTTTGTTTTTGCCTGTCGTTTTGAATACAATGAAAGTAGAGGATGGCATCCATAGAGGCGGCAGCGGTGAAAAACGATGGGGCGTTCCCGGCCAGGAACTCCGTAGTTCCTATACGGAAGGCGGAAGTTCGGGGCGGCGAGCTTCGGTTGCTTGGATGCTGAACAGCGGCATGCACAGAACGGCTTTGTTCACCGCCTATGGATACCATCCCGGTGTCTAAGGGAGGGGAAGGCGGATGCAAAGATTGGGGGAAAGATGGTGATCTATTATATTCGAAAAATGTCGGTGAACTTATTTCCAGGCTACTTTGCCCTCGTGATGGCGACCGGCGCATTGTCGATCGCAACCTTTTTGCTTGATATGCACGTCATTTCCAAAGGATTGCTCTACTTCAATATGGCGGCGTATACCGTTTTATGGGGATTGACGCTGTACCGGCTTCTCTTCTTCACGCCGCGGCTGGTGAAAGATTTGACAAGCCATACGCTAGGCCCCGGGTTTTTCACGTTGGTGGCCGGAACGTGCGTATTTGGCAGCCAGTTGATTACCGTAGCCCATCGCTACGAGCCGGCTTTTTATTTGTGGTGTTTGGCCATTTTCCTTTGGCTTATGATCATGTACACGTTTTTCACCGCGGTGACGGTGCGAAAAAACAAACCGACGCTGTCGGAAGGAATTAACGGTGCCTGGCTTATTGCGGCGGTGGCGACGCAGTCCATTTCCGTCCTTGGCACACTCCTTTCCCCGCATGTCGAGAGCGGGCGGGACATCGTCCTGTTTGTCGCTTTATGCGCGTATTTGCTCGGGTGTATGTTGTATTTAAACATTATTACCCTCATTTTCTACCGCTTTACGTTCGTTGAGCTGAAGTTTGCGGCGCTGACGCCGCCGTATTGGATCAACATGGGGGCAGTGGCGATCACAACGCTCGCTGGCTCGACCTTGATGCTGCATGCGGACGACTGGGCGTTTCTTGGCGAACTGCTTCCGTTTTTAAGAGGGTTCACGCTCTTTTTCTGGATTACTGGAACGTGGTGGATTCCGCTGTTGTTCATTTTAATGGTGTGGCGTCACTTGTACCATCATTACCCGCTCAAATATGATCCGCAATTTTGGGGAATGGCGTTTCCGCTCGCCATGTATACGACAAGCACATATCAGCTGTCCAAAGCGCTGCACATTCCGTTTTTGCTTGTGATCCCCCGTTTTATGGTCTACGTGGCCATGGCGGCATGGCTTGCCGTGTTTGCCGGATTGGTCCACCATTTGTATACAAGCTTTCGCCGCCAGCGGGAGGCCGGGAATGGCGGTGCGCTGCCGCAGCAGATCGAGGGAGGAAATGGATGAGGGAGAGGTGAAAAGGGCCTCTTCCTTACTTGTTTACGGGCCACTGTCGTGTACAATGACAATAGGGGGGGATGATGATGCATCCGTGGTGGAAACGGCTGTTTTATGGCGGCGGCATTGTTGCATTGATTGGAAGCGCTTCCTTTACCGCCTATTGCGCTTGGAATGTGTATGCCTATCCAAATGAAGGAAAAGAGCGGACAACAGCGGCAACAGAGGATCGGTACCATTTTGTGCTTGTGCCAGAGGAGCTTGACAATGATTACTGGCGGCTTGTGGAAAAAGGAGCGAAGGCGGCGGCGAGAGAATTGGGGGTCGACCTCGAGTATATCGGGCCGCGGCAGGCGAATATTGGCGAACATCTTCGTATTTTGGAAAAAGCAGCGGCGGCAAAAGTGGATGGGATCATTACACAAGGGCTGACGGAGAAGGAATTTGTACCGGCGATTAACCGGGTGGCCGATAAAAACATTCCGGTAGTCACCATTGACACCGATGCCCCGACGAGCCGGCGCACTGCCTACATTGGTACGGACAATTACTATGCCGGATTTATTGCCGGGAGGGCGCTCGCTGAAGACATGCATGGAAAAGCGACTGTTGCCATCATTACCGGCAGTTTGACGGCGGCGCACCAACAACTGCGGGTGCGCGGGTTTCAAGATGCGGTCAAACATGAAAAAGGAATCCGCATCGTTGCCATTGAAGAGTCGCACATTACGCGCGTACAGGCTGCGGAAAAGGCGTATACGATTTTGAAAAAGCATCCGGATGTGAATGCGTTTTACGGCACGAGCGCGCTCGATGCGATTGGCATCGCCAAAGTGGTCGAACGGTTTCGCCGTGAAGGGGAGACGTACATTATTGGCTTTGACACGCTGCCGGAGACGATCCGCTACTTGCAAAAAGGGACGATTGCGGCGACCGTCGTGCAGGAGCCGTACGAAATGGGATACAAAGCGGTCAAAATGATGGCCGATATCGTTGCGGGGCGCGATGTGCCGGCGGTGACAAACACGGAGACGAAGGTGATCCGAAAAGAGGACTTGCCGCTGCGCCCAGCGCGCAATTATGAAGTGGAAACGCCGTGAGCGCGCTTAGAAGCCGTAAATAAAAAGGGAGTTTCCGGGGAAGAGCGGGCGGCGGCAAACCGATAAGGCTGCGGCGACAGCGGGGTGGGGAATAAGTGATGAACATTCGGACGAAGATGTTGCTTTGTTTTACTGTTTTTTTGTTGCTGTTAAACGGGGCTGTATTTCTTTTGTATCAAACGAGCGAAAAGATGATGAGCGACTACGACGATCGGATGCGCCGGCTGCTGCTGTTGAATGAAGTGTCGCAGCGGGCGAACCGGATGATGGAGCAGTTAAACGCCTATGTATCCGAGAAAGAAGGGCGCTACGTCCGGGCGTATGAGGAAGAATTCCGCTGGCTGCAGCAACGCCGCTCCGAGGCGGGCGGGGCGCTGTCCGCGCTGTCCGGCCGTCTCGCGGCAGAAAACTATGAACATATGATTGAAAGTTTGCTTGAAGAGGCGGCGCTGACCGTGTACCATTTTGAGGCGGGCAATATCAGCCTGTATTCCGACCACTTGCATGAAACGATGAACATTGCCTCCTTTTTGCAGGAAGAAACGCTTCATCTCATTGACGATGAACTGACTGCTTACCAGCATCAGTACGACGAAGTGGCGCGGCGCAACCGCTATTTTCGTTACATGGGGATGGGGTTGTTTGTGACGACCTTATGTCTTGGCGTGCTGCTCGCTGTGTTTTTCTCCGGCAGTTTGACAAAGCCGATCATCGAGCTAGCCCATGCGGCCCGGGCGATTGGCGCCGGGCGGCTGGACGGGCCGGATGTCGAGCCGGCGGCGAGCGATGAATTGCGGCTTCTTGCCGTGACGTTCAACGATATGCGCCGCAGCTTAAAGCAGCTGATTGCGGAAATGGAGCAAAAGGCTGAGCTTGACCGGCTTGTGAAGGAACTGGAGCTCAAAAGCTTGCAAAGCCAGATCAACCCGCATTTTTTGTTCAATACGCTCAATACCGTTTCCAAAATGGCATATTTGGAAGAGGCGGAACAAACATCGCGGCTGATTGAAGCGGTGGCGGCCATTTTGCGCTACAATTTGGGCGATTTGCAGCGGACGGTGACGCTTGCCGATGAGGTGCGCATCGCCCGTGAATATTTCTTCATTCAGCAGACGCGGTTTTTTGACCGGATCAAGTTTACGTTAGAGGCCGAACCATCTTGCCTCGGTCAACCCCTTCCACCGCTTACGCTGCAGCCGCTCATTGAAAATGCGTTCATTCATGGCATTGAGTCGTATGAACACGGAGCTGAGCTGGCGGTCACCATTTATGAACAAGATCGACGGATTATAGTGGAGGTAAAAGACAATGGCGTCGGCATGGACGGGCAGGTGAAAGCGGTGCTTGATGCGTTAATTCGCGGCGAAGAATGGTCGGTGCGCCGCGAACAAGGGCGCGGCCATTCGACCGGCATCGGCTTGCGCAACGTCATTCGCCGGCTGCAGCTGTTTTACGGGGTGATGGATGTGGCCGAAATCGAGTCTGCGTCAGGAAAAGGAACAACGGTGCGGCTGCGGCTGCCAAGATGGCAAGGGGGGATGCACGGTGAAAGTGGCGATCGTCGATGACGAGGCATTGGAGCGCAAAGCGCTGCGGAAAATGATCAACGACCGCCTTCCGCACGTCGAGGTGGTCGCTGAGGGCGCCAATGGGCGTGAGGCCATTGACATTGCCAAGCAATATCGTCCGGATGTGATGCTTATAGACATCAAAATGCCCGGCCTTGACGGATTGCAAGCGATCGAAGCGATTCGCCAAGCCGGCCTTGATCTCGAGTTCGTTATTGTGTCGGCGTTTGATTTGTTTGACTATGCGAAACAAGCGATGCGGTTTGGCGTCAAGGAATATTTATTAAAGCCGAGCCGGAAGGACGAGGTCATTTCCGCCTTGGAACGAGTCAGCCGGGAAGTGGCGGCCAGGCGGCAACACGAGGAAAACAATCGCCAACTGCAAGAGCAAATTCGTCGGTTGCAGACGCTCGTGGAAAATGAGTGGCTGTCCGTCCTCATGACGGAGGATGTATCAGCTGATGAGTGGGAGCGGTGGAAAGAATTGTTGCCGTTTTCGATCGCCTCGGGAATGTTCATGGTCATTCAGTTCCCGGATGCGGAGAGAGCTGACGAATGGAAGTCATGGGTGGACAAGCAGCTCAGCGAGCAAGCGTCAAGCCGCTATTTGCTCGGGCGGCTGGCGGGCCGGCGTCTGCCGGTCCTGTTTTTCCGTAGCCCTGCTGAGGGCGAGCCGGCTTGGAAGCCGATCATTCAGGCGTTGGCGCTCGATTTGGCGCGGCAGTTTTCAGCTCGGTGCGGCGATGTGCTGTATATCGGGCTCGGCTCCCCGGTTTTGCGCCTTGACCAACTTCGTTCCTCGTATTATGAGGCGCTGTCCGCCGCCCTGTATTACGCTGAACGGCAAAAAGCACAAGTGGGATTTTTGCCGGCGGAAGCGGCGCGCGCCGGTAGGGGGATCGAACGCGAGAAGCAGCTGTTTGAAGCGTTGCGCCTTGGCGACATCGGGCAGGCGCGGGTGGATTGTTTGGCGTATATAGACGAGCTGGCTTCTTCCTATTCACTAGCGGCCGCTGGGCGCAAGGCAGAAGAGACATTTGTATGGCTCGGGCGTCTTCTATCGGAGCTGGGCATTCATTACGAGCGGACTGCCTCGTTTTCTTCATGCCGGTCGGCATCGGAGTTGAAACGGGCGGCGCTCGATGAACTCGGCCGCATTGCCGCCGATCTCGATGCTTGGCGTCAGCAGCAAGCACACGGCAAACTCGGCAAAGCGAAAGATTACATCGACCGCCACTACGCCGAGCCGCTGACGCTCGATGATGTAGCTGAATACATCGGAATGAGCCCGTACTACTTCAGCAAACTATTCAAAGAACATTTCGGCGTCACGTTCATCGACTACGTGACGAACGTGCGCATCGAACGGGCGAGAGAGGCGCTTGCTCATACGGATCAAAGCTTAAAAGAAATTTGTTTTTCGGTCGGCTACAACGATCCCAACTATTTCAGCCGCGTCTTTAAAAAACAAACTGGCCTGTCGCCGAGTGAATACCGGAAAAAACTGCAGGCGCGTTGAACTCAAGAGTGTCGCCCCGGCAAGAAAGGGGGGTGGCTAGCGAATCGACAATTCGCATTCCGAGGCGGCTCCGGCAAGCAACACGCATGGCGGCCCATAGCAGGCGCATCACGCCAACGAAGCAGACGATTCCACTGTTAGGTCCACGCCTGCCGCGCAGCCCGCTCCCTGATCGGGAGACGGGGCTTTTTTGGCGCCCTTGAAGCGAAATGGCTGTCTGCTGTACCGTTTGCCTGACAGGAGAACAGAAAGCAAAAAAGTGAAGAAAAACGCAAAAAAGTGAAGAAATCAAGCCGCAAGTTACTGGGGAGAGAGTGCTACAATTTTTTATGAAAGGGGTTTCAAAAAAGAGGGAAAAGGGGGAGTATGATGAGAAAGAAAGCATCTGCATGGCTGGCGCTTGCGCTCGGAGTCGGGATGGCGCTGTCGGGTTGCAGTTCGAACTCTTCGTCCGGTGACGCCAAACAAGGCAGCCAAAAAGCAGAAGAGAAACTGGAGATTTTCAGCTGGTGGACGGGAGCCGGAGAGGAAGACGGCTTAAAAGCACTCATCAAACTATTCCAAGAAAAATATCCAGATATTGAAGTCGAAAACGCCGCGGTCGCCGGCGGGGCCGGGACGAACGCCAAGGCGGTCTTAGCGAGCCGCATGCAAGGGAACGACCCACCATCAACATTCCAAGTGCACGGCGGGGCGGAGCTCAATGAAGGCTGGGTGGCAGCTGGAAAAATGGAGCCGCTCAACGATTTATATGAGCAGGAAGGCTGGATGGACAAGTTCCCGAAAGCGTTGATTGACATGGTAAGCAAAGACGGCAACATTTACTCCGTTCCGGTCAATATTCACCGCGGCAACGTGCTCTGGTACAATAAAAAAATCTTTGCTGACAACGGGCTCCAGCCGCCGAAAACGTTCGATGAGTTTTTCCAAGTGGCGGACCAACTGAAAGCAAAAGGCATTACGCCGCTCGCCTTGGGCGACAAAGAGCCGTGGACAGCAACGCACCTGTTTGAAACGGTGCTGCTTGGCACGCTTGGAGCCGAGGAGTACAAAAAGCTTTGGACTGGCGAATTGGCCTTTGATGATCCAAACGTGAAGCAGGCGGTCGAGACGTTTAAGAAAATGCTCGGTTATATTAACGAAGACCATAGCTCGCGCAACTGGCAAGACGCCGCTCAGCTCGTTGCCGAAGGGAAAGCGGCGATGTATGTGATGGGCGACTGGACAAAAGGATACTTTGTCAACGACTTGAAATTAAAAGTGAATGAGGATTTTGGCTACATGCCAACGCCGAATACGGATGGAATGTTTATGGTCATCACCGATACGTTCGGTCTGCCGAAAGGCGTGAAAAATCCAGATGATGTGAAGAAGTTTTTAGCGGTGCTTGGCTCGGTGGAAGGGCAAGATGCGTTCAACCCGCTGAAAGGCTCGATTCCGGCCCGCATCGACGCCGATCCGTCCAAGTACGACGAATACGGCAAACAAACGATGCAAGATTTCAAAACGGCCGCATTAGCGCCAAGCTTGGCGCACGGATCGGCAGCGGCGGAAGGGTTTGTGACGAAAGTAAACCAAGCCATCAATATTTTCGTCACGCAAAAAGACGTCAACACATTTATCGACACCCTTGTGTCAGCAGCGGCGGAACTGAAGAAGTAACGAATGGAAAGGGGACGGGAGCCATTCTCTTCCCCTTTTCGTCATCATGAGGAGGGATCCTAGTGGAAACGGTCAACATCACGCCGGCTGAGAAGACCACGGCGGTTCCCGTCGCGCGGAAAAAGCGAAAATGGACGGCCGACCACTGGCTGGCCGCCGCGTTTTTGGCGCCGTCAGTCGTCCTCGTTTTCTTATTTGTGTACGGGTTTATCGCCTGGACCGGGTATGTGTCTTTAAGCAACTGGAATTCGCTCGTGCCGGATTGGTCGTTTGCCGGGTTGAAAAACTATTTGTATTTGTTTCATGATTTCCGCTTCCAAGCCGATTTGCGCAACACGTTTGTGTTTACGGTGCTGTTTATCACCGCCGTCATTGTGTTGGGACAATTGCTTGCTATTTTGCTTGATCAAAAGCTGCGCGGCGAGTCGCTGTTCCGCAACATTTTCTTTTTCCCAATGGCGTTGTCCTTTATTGTCACCGGGGTCGTGTGGCAATGGCTGTTCAACCCGTCGACGGGGGTGAACTTGTTTTTAAAGCCGCTCGGTTTGGATTCCAAATGGTATACGGACACGAATATCCTCGGCGCATTCCAGTGGGGAAAAATTGAATTTGGCATTCCTGTCGCCATCATTGCCGTTGTCGTGGCCGCTGTTTGGCAAATGACCGGTTTCGCGGTCGCGATGTATCTCGCCGGTTTGCGCGCCATTCCGGACGAGGTAAGGGAAGCGGCGCGGATGGACGGGGCGACCGAGTTTCAATTGTATTGGAAAATCATTTTGCCGCTGCTGCGGCCGATCACCGTCAGCGTCATCATCATCATGGCGCATATTTCGCTCAAAATTTTCGATTTGATTTACGCCATGACCGGGCCAGGGGCGAACTTTGTCACCGACGTGCCGGGCGTGTACATGTTTGAAACGACGTTCCGCGGCAACTACTATGCGAACGGGGCGGCGATCGCGATCGTGATGCTGCTGTCGGTCGCCATCTTTATCGTTCCGTATCTCATCTCAAGCCGGAAGGGGGGATCGTGATGGCGAGATCCGTGTGGGCGCGGCCGTTGTTGTACGCATTGGCCATCGCCATGAGCGTGTTTTTCCTCATGCCGGTGTATGTCATGGTCGCCACGAGCTTGAAGCCGCTTGATGAAGTGACACTGGCCGATATGTGGAAGCTGCCGTCAACGATCGATTGGAGCAGCTACGTGACAGCGTTTGACAAGCTTGCCCCAAACTTTTGGAACTCGATTTTGCTCGTCGTACCGGCGACGCTGCTCTCCGCCCTGCTTGGGGCGCTCAACGGCTACGTGCTGTCGAAATGGAAGTTTAAAGGAGCGGATACGCTCTTTACGCTCATTTTGTTCGGCATGTTCATTCCGTATCAAAGCATTCTCATTCCGCTCATCCAGTTTTTGCGCGAAATCGGGTTGTACAACACGATTCCGGGGCTCGTGTTCGTCCATGTCGTCTACGGCATTCCGATTACGACGCTCATGTTCCGCAATTTTTATGCGGCCATTCCGGATGAGATGATTGAATCAGCGAAAATCGACGGCGCCGGGTTTGTCCGCATTTTTCGTTACATCATGCTTCCGCTGTCCATCACCGGATTTGTCGTCGTGGCGATCTGGCAGTTTACGAACATTTGGAACGAGTTTTTGTTTGCGGTGACGATCACGACATCCGACAAACAGCCGATCATGGTCGCCTTGCAAAATCTATCCGGCAGCCAAATCGTCCAATGGAACGTGCAAATGGCAGGCGCCTTGCTTGCTGCGCTGCCGACGTTGCTTGTGTACATCTTCCTCGGCAAATACTTCGTCCGCGGCCTGCTTGCCGGTTCGGTGAAGGGATGAGCCGCGAAAAAGGAAAGGGATTCGTCGTGCGGACCTTATGGCGGCCTCGCCGTTTTTCGCTGCGGCTGTCTGCGCTAGAAGGCCATCGCTTCTTAGAGATGGGATGCGTATACAGGTGTGGGAGAGGGTGTCCCTTTGGTTTAGGGACATCTTCTTTTTTGGGGAAAGAAGGATTTTGTTTCTCGATGAACCGTCCTCGTTCACCATCCGGTTTCCGTTCCTCGCCGCTGCCGATTTCCGCTTTCTCACCGTTGGCCTGCGCAAGCGGCTAGGGCGTGAGTACATTCGCCGCGACAATCCGGTCGCGGACGCCTTGTTAAGCAAAATGAGGTATAATGAAAGAGTGGCAGTGAAACGGGAATTTTTGCGCCTGTCCGTCCGCCTGGAGCTTGATGAGGCGAAACAGCGGCTGTTGGTTGGGTTGTTCGAGACGTATTTGCGCTTGTCTGAGGAAGAGGAACGTCAATTGTGAAAGGAAGGGAAATCCGTATGATACTCGGAGCCATTGAAGCCGGAGGCACAAAATTTGTCTGCGCCGTCGGCGATGAACAAGGGAACATTCATGAGCGGGCGGTGTTTCCGACGACGGTGCCGGAAGAAACGATGGCGCATGTTATCGATTTTTTCCGCCCGCACAACGTGGAGGCGATCGGGATCGGGTCGTTCGGCCCGGTTGATTTGCGCCCGGGCAGCCCGACGTATGGGTACATTACGAGCACACCGAAACAGGTGTGGCGAAACTTCGATTTTGTCGGGGCGATGAAGCGGCATTTTCCGGTGCCGATCGGCTTTGACACCGATGTCAACGCCGCAGCGCTCGGCGAGCAGCGCTGGGGGGCGGCGCGGGGGCTTGACAGCTGCCTGTACATAACGGTCGGAACAGGCATCGGCGTCGGGGCGATTGTCGAAGGGCGGCTGCTGCACGGGCTGCTTCATCCGGAGATGGGGCATATTCTTGTCCGCCGCCACCCGGATGACGCGTTTGCCGGCGTCTGCCCGTACCATGGCGACTGTTTGGAAGGGATGGCGTCCGGCCCCGCGATAGAGCGGCGCTGGGGGAAAAAGGGCGTGGAACTTGCCGATCGAGACGAGGTATGGGAGCTCGAGGCGTTTTACTTGGCCCAAGCGGTCGCGAACTACATTCTCGTTTTATCGCCGGAAAAAGTGATCGTAGGCGGCGGCGTGATGAAGCAGACGCACGTGTTGCCGCTTGTGCGCCGCTATGTGCAGGAACTGCTCAACGGGTATGTCGAGCACGAGATGATTTTGCGACGGATTGATGAATATATTGTCCTTCCGGGGCTTGGCGACAACGCCGGCATTGCAGGTGCGTTGGCGCTCGCCGCTGCGGCTAGAGGATGAACCCAGCCGGCCGTCCATGTCGTATGAAGGCATGGGCGGCCGGTTTTGTTGAACAAATCGATAGGCGCATTTCGCTTTCCTTTGGCATGAGCGCTGCTTATCAAGATGCGTATATTTTTCTAGAACAGGCTTTGTTTGACCAACGGTTCAAAAAAACAGATTAACGTATGACTGAGTAGTCATAACTAACGTCGTTTTGGTTGCATGAACGGATGCTAGTCGTTTATAATAACGGTGACCGATTGGTCAGCGTAAAAAATGGAGGCGAGAAGGAATGGCTGATGTTCAGCGGTTGGTCGAATGGCTTCAGCGCCGTCATGTGCGTGCTAGCTTGGTGAAGCCGCGCGTTTCGTTGCCGTCGTACCAGCAATGGCTGGAAGTGAACGGGAAAGGGATGGACGGCTGCCATGGATGAACGGCGCGTTCGCTTTATTGAAACCGCAATGAAACTGTTTGCGGAAAAAGGGTACCATGCGACCTCGATTCAAGACTTGGTTGAGGCGTGGGGCATTTCCAAAGGGGCGTTTTACCATCACTTCGCTTCGAAGGAAGAGCTGCTTCTTGCTGTGCTTCGCTATTACAGCGAAAAAATGGTGGCCGATTTCACGGCATCCGGCGGGGACGGCCCGGAAAAGGAGCGGTTCATCCGCCAGTTGACGGCCCATTTCTCCCACATTCGCGAATACAAAGACTTTTTGCGCATGATCGTGTCCGAACAGTTGCCGAAAGTCAATCCAGAGGTGGAGCGGTATATGTTCCGCCAGCATGGGCGCTTGTTTTTGTGGTATTGCGCCCGTCTGATAGACGTATACGGCGAGGGAGTCAAGCCGTACGTGTATGACGTGGCGATGATCACGAACGGCATGATCCGCCAATACTTGTTTTTCTTCTTTTTCCGTGATGACGCCTTTGATGCGGAAGAAGCCGCGCGCTTTCTTGTGCGCCGTCTCGATGCGATCGTCGCGAGTTTCGCGGCGGATGAGCGCCCGCTTTTGACCGAAGAGTCGATCGCGCCATGGATGGAGCTCGAGGAGCGTGAGCGGAAAAAACAGCGGGAGCGGCTCACTGCGGCATTCGTCGCGGTTCGCGAGGCGGCCGCGGAGCTGGAGCCGGTTCAGGCGGAGGAAGTGCGCGGAGCGGCCGCAGCGCTTGAGGAAGAACTGTTTCGGCAAGATGGACCGCCAAGGGCGTATCTTGTTGACGCGCTCATGTTGTATTTGCGTCATCAACAAGCGCCTTCGCTCGCCGCAGCGGTCGATGCGCTGAGCGAAGAAATCAACACGTATGAACGACTTCACCGATGGGAGAGGGAAACATGGAAAAAGCAATAGCGGCGCCGGCAAGCACGATCCGCCATCGCCCGCTGCTCATTACCGGGCTGATCATTGCCATGTTGTTTGCGGCGTTGGACGGGACGATTGTCGGAACGGCGATGCCGCGCATTGTCGGCGAGCTCGGCGGACTGGGCGTCATGACGTGGCTGACGACGGCGTATATGCTCACGTCAACGACAGTCGTGCCGATCGCCGGCAAGCTCGCCGACTTATTGGGCCGGCGGATTGTCTATGTGAGCGGATTGGTCATTTTTATGATTGGTTCCGCGCTGTGCGGCATGGCGGACGATATGACCGAGCTCATCCTTTACCGCGGCATTCAAGGATTGGGCGGCGGGATTATGATGCCGATGGCTATGGTCGTCATCGGCGACGTGTTCACCGGCAAAGAGCGGGCGAAATGGCAAGGGGTGTTTGGCGGCTTGTACGGCCTCGCCTCGGTGCTGGGACCGCAAGTCGGCGGGTTTATCGTCGACCATTTGAACTGGCGCTGGGTGTTTTACATCAACTTGCCGGTCGGCATTTTAGCGACGGTGTTGATTGCGATGGGATTAAGCAAATATAAAGCCGAAGGGCCGGTCAAATTCGATATCGCGGGGATGGCGACCTTGACCGTCGGCGTGGTGAGTTTGCTTCTCGGATTGACGTTCGGCGGCGACCGGTATCCGTGGGGCTCGTGGCAAATCGTCTCGCTGTTTGCGGCGTCGGTCCTCGCTTTTGCCTTGTTCATTTGGGCGGAAAAGCGGGCGGAAGAGCCGATCATCCCGCTTTGGCTGTTCCGTCATCGGACGTTTACATTGCTCAATGCGATCGGCTTTTTTATGAGCGTCGGCATGTTTGGCGCCATTATGTTTGTGCCGTTTTTTATGCAAGGCATCATCGGCGTGAGCGCCACCGAGTCAGGGACGATCATGACGCCGATGATGATCACGATGATTATCGGCAGCGTCCTTGGCGGGCGGCTTGTGTACCGGATCGGCGTGAAACCGCAGCTTATCATCGGCATGGCCATTATGGCCGCGGCTTTTGGTTTGCTTGGCACCATGGGCGTTGACACATCGAAATGGACGGCGACGGTGTACATGATTATTCTCGGCCTTGGCACCGGGCTTGTGATGCCGATTTTGACGCTTGCGTTGCAAGAAAGCTTTCCGAAATCGGAGCTTGGCGTCGTGACGTCATCGAGCCAATTTTTCCGCTCGATCGGCGGGACGTTCGGCATGACGGTGCTTGGCGCCATCATGAACCATCGTTCGAGCGCTTTGCTCGATGAGCGGCTCATGCCGAAGCTTGAAGCGCTCCCGGCGCAAGCGAAAGGGCTTGTTGACCGTTTTGCCGACATGATCCATACCGATCCGCAAGGGCTGTATTCGCTGTTGTTAAGCCCGGAGGCGATGGCGAAAATTCCGGCGCCGCTGCGGGAGATGTTCGTGCCGGTGTTGAAGCAGTCGCTTGTCGATTCGCTCCAAGCCGTCTTTTGGTTCGGGCTCGCCTTTATTGCGATCGGCTTGCTTTTCGTATTCGGCTTGAAGCGGATTGTCTTGTCCGATCGGGTTGAAGCGGTGAAGACGTTGAACCAGGCGGAACATGAATGAGGAGCATGGCGGCCCGTCTCGCTTGCGAACGAGGCGGCCGCCTTTTCGTTCTGACCGGCGGCCAAGCGCCGGGGCGTCCGAAGGAGAACGGAAGCGGTCTTCCTTATACGGCTTATGAGGGGCGAACGCCTGGCGCCGATGGTGCGGCCGTTTTCTTCTGGCGGTTGGCCCTTGATGGCTACTTCTCGCCCGTCTCGTTTTGGCCGAAGACGCGCGAGCGGGTGAGGAAGCGGACTCCCTCTGGCCCTTCGAGGGAAAACATGCCGCCGCGCCCGGGAACGACGTCGATGATCAGCTGCGTATGCTTCCAATATTCGTATTGCGCCTTGGCGATATAAAACGGACAGCCGCCGATTTCGCCGAGCAGCACGTCGGAATCGCCGACGATCAGCTCGCCGAGCGGGTAGCACATCGGCGAGCTGCCGTCGCAGCAGCCGCCGGATTGGTGAAACATGAGCGGGCCGTATTTCGCTTTCAGTTTTTCAATCAACGCCAACGCCGCTTCGGTGGCGATGACTTTCGGTTCATCAATCATCGGATGCACCTCCTTTCGCATCACGGTATTGTCAAAAGTTTATCCTCCACACTCACGATTTTCCCTTGAGTTTCAACGGTCGGAAGAAAAAAAGCTTGCCACCCCCATTGTTTTGGGCCATCATAGAGGTAACCACACACTCAACAGCCAAAACAAAGAAGGAGTGACAAGCTTGTTACCTCAATTATTAGCCTATTTGCTCGAAATAATCAAGACCCAATATCAAATCATTGTGTATTTGATGGGTGTGATCGTGGGAAAATCCTTGAATCTTGATGACTTGGACGAACCCGTCCAAAAACCCTATCGGAAACTCCAGGTCGATGACCTTCCGATCATCGATGTACCGGAAACCCTTGACTACCGGAAGCTGTTGACGGACTACGAGGCGCAGCACGGCCGTCCTTTGCGGCCCGTTCAGCGCCGGACGAAGGCGAAACACCGTGTTCCGGATTCCTTGACCTGCCCTCGCTGCCAGGCGCCATCATCCTATCTGTACGCCAACAATGGCGGGAACGGGCAATACCAATGCAAAGTGTGCCAGTGCCGGTTCAACCACCAGAACCGGTTCACCAAGCAAGCGGTCTTTCGTTGCCCGCACTGCAAAAAGACGCTGGAGAAAATCAAGGAACGCAAAGAATACAACATCTACAAGTGCAAGAACAACGACTGCCCGTTTTACCAGGCCAACCTTCGCCGGATGACGAACAAGGAGCGCCAACGTTTCAAACAGGATCCACAGGCCTTCAAGGTGCGGTATTTGTTTCGAGAGTTCTTGTTTGACTTTCTCCCGGTGGCTCCATCATCGCCCGTCAAGCCGAAGGTCGATTTGTCCCGGCTGGCTGCGTCGCCGCACATTCTGGGGCTGGTGTTGACGTACCATGTCAACTTTGGCATGTCTTCCCGCATGACGGCAGCGGCCATGAAGGATCTTCACGGCGTGTCGATCTCTCATCAGACGGTGCTCAACTATGCCAACAGCGTCGCGCTCTTGATGAAGCCCTTTGTCGACCGGTTCCCGTATGAGCTGTCCGGCTCGTTCTGCGGGGACGAGACGTATATTCGGGTGAAAGGCCGTTGGCATTATCTGTTCTTCATGTTCGATGCGGTGAAAAAGATCGTGCTGTCGTATCGCGTCTCCCCCAACCGGGACACGCTCTCGGCCATCCAGGCCTGTGATGACGTCCTGCGAAAGCTGCCGTCCATCCCGGACGACTTGTCGTTTGTCGTCGACGGCAATCCCATTTACCTGCTGGCGCAGCACTTCTTTGCCCAGCACGGGATCCTGTTCGATGTCCGCCAGGTAATCGGGCTGACCAATGAGGATCCAGTGTCCGAGGAATTCCGTCCACTCAAACAAATCATCGAGCGATTCAACCGGACGTTTAAAGGCAACTACCGACCGACTCACGGGTTTGGTGCGGAAGAAGGCTCGGTGTCCTTTGTCACACTGTTTGTGGCGTATTTCAACTTCCTGCGCCCACACAGCGCGCTCGAAGGCCGGGTGCCGGTTGTCATCCCGGAACTGGCGGATCTTCCGCATATGCCGGCCCGGTGGACGAAGCTGATCGCCATGGCCCAAGCATTTCTCCAACAAGAGGCGGCCTGACTTTTTTGTCCGCCGGAGCCCGTTGAACAGAACTCCTGCCGGATTCGGCGAAGCGAACCCTTGACCAACCGAACACCGCCAAAGGTAAAATTCGGTCATGGCAAGGGCGGCTTTCCTATGCCCTCTTTTTTGTCCCCGTCGCCCTTGACGACTCTTTCTCACCTTTGGCGGGTGTTGGTCAAGGGCGAATCCGGCTCCAAGGATGCCTCACGATGCTCCATGGGATGGCCTGTGTGGAGTTTTCATAGAACTTTTGACGCTACCCGCATCACGGCCAAAGACAGGCATTGCTCATCGCGGCTGCACTTGATTTCTCGAATGGAATGAGGAATGATGGCTTCGTTGTTTGGTCCATTTCATACAGATAATAAGGTGAATCAAAAGGTGCTTGCACGGTTTTGGTGGCGGCAGGTGCAACAGGGGCAAAAAGGCAGCGCTCCGGCGCTGCCTTTTGCCGTGAAAGAGCAGGTGGGTCAATGTTAGAACAAGCCGAGTTTTTTCGGCGAATAGCTGACGAGCAAGTTTTTCGTTTGTTGGTAATGGTCAAGCATCATTTTGTGCGTTTCGCGGCCGATGCCGGACATTTTGTAGCCGCCAAACGCCGCGTGGGCCGGATAGACGTGGTAGCAGTTCGTCCAGACGCGGCCGGCTTGGATGCCGCGGCCGAACCGGTATGCGGTGTTCATGTCGCGCGTCCAGACGCCGGCGCCAAGGCCGTACAGCGTCTCATTGGCGATCGAAAGCGCTTCGTCTTGGTCTTTAAAGGTGGTGACGGCTAACACAGGGCCGAAAATTTCTTCTTGGAAAATGCGCATTTTGTTATGCCCTTTGAAGATCGTCGGCTTGACGTAATAGCCGCCGGAAAGTTCTCCTTCGAGCATGTTCCGCTCGCCGCCGATCAAAAGTTCAGCGCCTTCTTGCTTCCCGATGTCGATGTACGACAAGATTTTCTCCAGTTGTTCTGATGACGCTTGCGCCCCGATCATCGTTTCGGTGTCGAGCGGGTTTCCTTGTTTAATTTGCTTGACGCGCTCAAGCGCCCGCTCCATAAAGGCGTCGTAAATCGACTCGTGAATGAGGGCGCGCGACGGGCATGTGCACACTTCGCCTTGGTTTAAAGCGAACATTGTAAACCCTTCAAGCGCTTTATCGAGAAACTCGTCATCTTTGTCCATGACATCAGCGAAGAAAATGTTCGGGGACTTGCCGCCAAGTTCCAATGTGACCGGCACAATGTTTTGTGAAGCGTATTGCATGATGAGGCGTCCGGTCGTCGTTTCGCCGGTGAACGCCACTTTCGCCACGCGCGGGTTCGAGGCGAGCGGTTTTCCGGCTTCTAAGCCAAAGCCGTTCACGATGTTGACGACACCAGGTGGAAGCAAATCTTCGATGAGTTCGATGAGGACGAGGATCGATGTCGGCGTTTGTTCCGCCGGTTTCAAGACGACGCAGTTGCCTGCGGCCAATGCCGGGGCGAGTTTCCACGCCGCCATGAGAATCGGGAAGTTCCACGGGATGATTTGCCCGACGACGCCGAGCGGTTCTTTGAAGTGATAAGCAACGGTGTTATGGTCGATTTCGGAAATCGCGCCTTCTTGTGCGCGGATGCAGCTGGCGAAATAGCGGAAATGGTCGATGGCGAGCGGAATGTCAGCCGCCAGCGTTTCGCGGATCGGCTTGCCGTTTTCCCACGTCTCCGCGACCGCGAGCATTTCCAAGTTTTCTTCCATCCGGTCGGCGATTTTGTTCAGCAAACGGGCGCGCTCGGCCGGAGACGTGCGCCCCCATGCCTCTTTGGCCGCATGGGCGGCGTCAAGCGCCAGCTCGATGTCCGCCGCTTTCGAGCGCGGCACTTCGCAATACGGTTTTCCGGTGATCGGCGTAATGTTTTCAAAATATTCGCCGTCGACCGGCGGCACCCATTTGCCGCCAATGAAGTTTTCGTAGCGCGTTTTGAACGTGACAAGCGCGCCTGGCTGGCCTGGTTGTGCGTAGATCATCCCCGATTCCTCCTTCAATTGATTTTGTATTCGCTTACATTGGGGGAATATTTAGAAAATTCCTCCCGATGATTAGGGTAGCATGGCTGGACAATATTGTCAAACGAAAAAGCGTCAACTACCGGAAGACGGACCGCCCTGCTGCCGGAGCAGGGCGGGGCATTAGTCGACTTCCAGTCCTTCAAGCCAGCGGCTCGCATAGACGCTGCAAAGATGGTGGAACACTTCGATCAGTTCGTTCGGATCGGCGGCGAAAAACGCGCGGGCGGCCGATTCATTTTCTTCCCGGACAAACTGAAGCAAAAAATCGGTGGCGATCCGGTTAAAGAGAAGGAGCGCGCTGTAGGAGCGTTCGAGCTGATGTTTCCGCTCCGTTAAGCTGTCGATTTGTTGAAACGGACGGCTGTAGCGGGCGGTCAGTTCGGGAAGACGGCGGCGGATCGCCTGTTGGGCGTCCGTGAGCATCGCCTCGATCGTACCGGGCGACAGAAACGTTTGCTCGCGAAGCATGTAGCTCCAAATTTGCTTTAACGCATGCGCCGATTCGCCGGCAAAGGCGATGTTGCTGAGCAAATCATGCATGTAGCGCTCGTCATCCGCCGCCTGGATGCGCAGGTTCATAATGATCTCCAGCACATCGGAATGGATTTTTTCTTTTCGCCATGGCGTTGTCAGTTCGTGAAGCAAAACAGAAAGCAAACGAGCTGCTTCGTCTTTCGTCATCATCCGCCATTCCTTTCGTTGCAAAGTCATCGTTTTCATTGTACCATGCCGCCTCACGGCCTCCCACCCTTGAATGGAAAAGCGGGACGGGAAGCGTTGGCCAAGTCGTGATTGCCGGAAGATCAAGATTGGCGTATGATGATGTTATCACCTCCCCCTCTAAGCGTACGTGCAGGTGGGGGAATGTTTTTGGAAAGTGATAGGATCGTGGAACGTATGGGGGGGGGTTTGGCTGACAGTCTGCCGGAGAATCTCGTCCGTGTAAGCGGGAGAGTGTTCAAGATGGAAACGATATGGGAGGCATATTCCTACGCCTCCGTCATATGCTCGAACGAGAAGAAGGGAAAAGGGGGGAGAGGGGCATGAAGCCGCTGCGTTTGCGCGGTCATCATTTGCTTTGTGTGCATGGGTTTCGCGGTATGGGTTACAGCCCGTCGTTTGTCGAAAAAATGTGGGAGATCGTCGAACGTATCCGTGATGAGAAGGACGATTTTCCGATTGAAGTCGTAGCGGCGCTGGATGAGGCGTGCTTCGCCTGTCCGCATCACGGAGAGACAGCGTGCGAGGCGGGACCGAATTCCGACGCGCATGTCCGCTCGCTCGATGGGAACGTCATTCGCCATTTAGGGCTTGAAGCGGGCAAGGTGTATTGGAAGTCGGAATTGGTCCGGCGGACGGCGGAAAACGTGAAACCGGATGATTTGGATCATCTTTGCCGCCATTGTTCATGGTTGCCGTATGGGGTTTGTAAGGAAGGAATTTCCAATGTCCGTCGCGGCAATGTGGCGCAAACGTGAGAACCGGCTCGTTTCATAGGGAATATTGAAAAAAGGACGGCGACTTCCGCTAGTTGCGGAAATTTCTAAAAAATGAATGATTCCACTGGCCAAAAAATGTGATATGATAAACAATTATAGAGATTTTCGTATAAAAGGGGTCGTGGACATGAAAGTAGCCAAATTCGGTGGAAGTTCGGTGGCGAGCGCCGCGCAGTTCCGCAAAGTGGCGGATATTGTCAGCTCGGATATTGAACGTCGTATCGTCGTTGTATCAGCGCCTGGGAAGCGGTGTAAAGAGGATGTGAAAGTGACGGATATGCTCATTCGGCTGGCTGAACAAGTGTTGGCCGGCGAACCGTACGGAGACACGATGCAGGCGATCGTGAAACGGTATGCTGACATTGCCGATGAGCTTGAACTGGAAGCTGACGGTTTTTTGGCTGAGCTCGAAGATGATTTACAGTCGAAAATTAGTGCCTATCGGAACGAGCCGGCCCGTCTGCTTGATGCGATGAAAGCGAGCGGTGAGGATCATAACGCAAGGCTGATGGCGCTCTATTTGCAAGATGTTGGGCTTGAGGCGA
This sequence comes from Geobacillus genomosp. 3, assembly GCF_000445995.2. GTDB lineage: Bacteria > Bacillota > Bacilli > Bacillales > Anoxybacillaceae > Geobacillus. The sequence continues at coordinate 3,076,654 of NC_022080.4, read as the reverse complement.
GCTATGTCAGCCCGCTGGAAGCCGGCATTATCGTGACGGACGAACCGGGCAACGCCCAAGTGCTTCCGGAGTCGTACGAAAGGCTGCGGCAGCTGCGTGAACGCCGCGGTGTACTTGTAATCCCAGGCTTTTTTGGTTATTCGCTTTCAGGTCATATCGTGACTTTTCCGCGCGGCGGCTCGGACATTAGCGGTTCGATTGTCGCCGCTGGCGTGAAAGCCGACGTATATGAAAACTTTACTGACGTCGATTCGATTTATTGCGTCAACCCGTCGATCGTTGCCGATGCGCGCAAGCTGAAAGAAATTACGTATCGGGAAATGCGCGAGCTGTCGTATTCCGGCTTTTCCGTCTTTCATGATGAGGCGTTGGAGCCGGTGTATCGGGCTGGCATTCCGGTTTGTGTGAAAAACACGAACAACCCGGCCGCCCCGGGCACATGGATCGTCGCCAAACGCAACCATATCGAGGAACCGGTCGCCGGCATTGCGAGCGATACGGGCTTTTGCAGCATCAACATCAGCAAATATTTAATGAACCGCGAAATTGGTTTTGGCCGGCGCGTGTTGCAAATTTTGGAAGATGAAGGTATCTCGTACGAACATACGCCGTCCGGCATCGACAACATGTCGGTTATTTTGCGGGCCAGCCAGCTTGCCGATGGAAAAGATGAGCGCATTTTGGCCCGCATCCGCGGCGAACTTGTCGTGGATGAAGTGACGATTGAATATGGCTTGGCGCTCATTATGGTTGTGGGCGAAGGGATGGAAAAAACGGTCGGGATGGCGGCGAAAGCGGCGACCGCGCTTGCCAACGCCAACATTAACTTGGAGATGATCAACCAAGGCTCGTCTGAGGTGAGCATGATGTTTGGCGTCAAAGAAGACGTCGTCAACGAGGCCGTCCGCGCGTTGTATAACGCCTACTTTCAAGAGCTGACGGTCGGTCAGCTGTCATAAAGAAGGAACGGGATGCCCGGGTTGCGGGCATCTTTTTTTACCGTCCGCATGTTTGTTTCCGCCATGGCTGTTTTTCGTACATAGGAAGAAGCTGTTCGGAAAATACTACCAATGTATGAAACAGCAATGGAAAGGAGGAAACGACGATGCGGAAATGGCTCGTTATGGCTATGTTCGTAGTGACAGTGGCGTTATCTCCCGTCAGTGCAGCTGCCGCCATCAGCCGGACCGAACTGGAACAATACGTTGAAAGTGTTGGCTGGACGATAAGCGACTTGCTTGCCTATTTGGACCGGTACGGGTTGACCGTCGCTGATTTTCGCACGATGGGGGAGTTAAAGCAATGGCTCGGCACGCCGTTGACAGACGAGCGGCTCCATGCCGTATTGCGCCGGCACGGGCTGACTGTCGAGGAGCTTGAGGCACTGCTCGGCCAATTTGGTGAAACGATGCAAGAGTATACGTTTGTTGAAGATTTGGACGCGGCCATTCGCTTTTACACGAAGCGTAACGCCGCCATGCAGCAACTGAACGATTTGCTTGGAGTGCTCGGGATGACAGAAAAAGAAGTGCGCGAGCTCACCCGTCATATCGCTTCACTTGACAATCCGCAGCTGTCCGGGCAACTGGCGGCGCTCAACAAGCGGTTGAGTTCGTTTGAACAAGCGGAAGGGCCATGGACAAAAGAAGAGCGCCGCGAGTTGCGGGCGATTTGGGAAGAAGCGCTCGACTTGTTGCAACTCAAGGCCAAGCTCTACGTTGACGGGAGGGAAACGGGATTTTCAGCGGTGGCTATAGCGGCCGGTGCGGAGCCGCTGGTCATCAAGTTGTATAATCGTCAAGGCGAGGAAATCGCCGATATTGCCGTTACGAGAGAAATGCTGACATCTGGTTACATCGTTCGCGCCGGGAAGAAAGGGATCGATGCCGGATTGTTGGCGCTTGACATGAAAACGATGATGTACGGGGAAAAACTGCCGGATACCGCGTCGCCATACTTGGCGTACACTCTCGCCGGGCTGCTGCTCGCGTCCGCCGGTTTTCTTCTTTATTGGCGGGTCGGACGGCTCAAAGGATGAGACGTGATGGGGCGTGAGCAATATACGGACCGGCTTTCCCGGCAAGGCCGGGCCGTTCGGTATGCGGCGTTCATGTTCATTGTCATCGGAATGATGATGGCCGGCTGGAACGGATATTGGTACATGGCTGGGCGGGGAGCGGCAAAGCAAGACAATGCCCGTCCTCCTGTATGGCATGCGCCTAAACGAGAAGCGGACATGCGTTCTCGGGCTGTTCATCCGCCTGACGGTCGGGAAGGGTCTTTTTCTCTGCCGATTGGCGTCTATCTTGGCGAACTAGCCATTCCGAAGCTCGGGGTGGCGATTCCGGTATATGAAGGCGTTCGGGAACAAGAGCTCCGTCGCGGCGTCGGCCATTACCCGGCGAGCGCCTGGCCGGGCGGCAACGGGCATGTCGTATTGTCCGGCCACCGCGACACCGTGTTTCGCCGCTTTGGGGAAATCGGGATCGGCGATGCGCTCATCATTCGGGCAAATGACGAGGTCATTCATTATCGTGTCGTCCATATTCGCATCGTCGATGACGATGACCGGACCGTTTTAGTCGATAAAGCGCGGCCGACGCTGACCGTGACGACGTGCTATCCGTTTCGCCTCATCGGTCCCGCCCCGAAACGCTATATCGTCACCGCCCGCCCTGTCCGGATAGACAAGGCCGTTCGCGCGACTTTGTCGGAATCTGTAGGCAAAAAATCCCCCTCTTCAAGGGAAGCGGGATGGAAAAGTTGACAGCCGGAACATCGAACATCAAACGGCTAGGGAGCGCGCTCCCTAGCCGTTTATCTGTTTCGTTCATGATGTGTTCTTGCGCCTTGCCGTTCGTCCATTTGTTGGCGGAATTCTTTGAGCAGCGCTTCGCCTTGCAGTCCTTTCTCGACAAGGCCGGCCAATACGACTTCGGCTAAATGGGTCCGTCTTGGGATCATCAATCCTTCCATTAAAACGCTAATATGGCCGTTCATTTTCGTGATGGAACGGACGGCGACAAGCATGTTCGCCGGATCGTTGCCCGGATTGGTGATCGTCACTTGCAGCTGAAACTCCGGTTGTTCCTTCAAGCCGGCAAACATCGGCTCATAATGATCATCCAAATACGCTTCGACAAGCCAGCGGTTTTGGCCGTCCTCTTTATTAATGATCAAGCCGTCAATAAACGGGATGTCCTGGCGGCGCATTTCCCTATCAATGACCGAGAGCCCGACAAGCTTGAACGTTTTCATATCGTCCACCTCATTACCGTTGTCTTCCCCATGATTATAGCATAGGCGGTCATGGGAAGAAAAACCGGATGACATGCCTGCGGCCGAAAAAGCGATCCACATTTTTTGCTGTGGAATGACAAAAACACCATTTTGCGGCCCTATTGTGGATGCAGCTTTCGCTTTTTTCGTCGATTGTATGTATAGATTGCGCAGAAAAATACAAAAATCGCGATTTTACGGCAAAAAACGAGATCCTTTATTATAAGGATGCGGTGGACGGAAAGGGGGGATGCACCGGAACATGATCAATCAAGTCGTACTTGTCGGCCGGTTGACGAAGGATCCGGAACTTCGCTACACGGCCGAAGGAGCGGCCGTCACGACCGTCACCTTGGCGGTGGCGAGAAATTTCCGCAACACGGAAGGGGGGATTGATGCCGATTTCGTTCCATGTGTGTTATGGCGGAAAACGGCGGAACATACCGCCCATTACTGCCGGAAAGGATCGATGGTGGCGGTAACGGGAAGAATCCAGACGCGCCGCTATGACAATAAAGAAGGTCAACGCGTCTATGTGACGGAAGTCGTCGCTGATTCGGTTCAGTTTCTTCACTCCGGCAAAACACGGGAATGGCCGGAGCACGTCTAATCTGTTTCCTCATTCATGCCTTTCTAAACGAATCCTCAAGAGAAAGAAATGTGTCCTCAAAAACTCCCCAACGATGGCGCTAGCAGCCGATGTTAGCGCTTTTTTTGTCGAAGGGCGGGAGTCAGCCGAGGGCTTCAGTATACTCCTTAATGATCGTCATCAACATCGTTTCCGCATGCTTTCGCTTTTTCTCGGGCAGTTTCGCCAACGTGTACATCACCTCGCTCATATCCCGGTTTTGCAACAAATAATCAATCGCGGCGAGCGTCTTCTCATCCATGTCCGTTGTCCCGTACAGCTGCTTGACTTCACGCAACAGTTCTCGCCGCTGCACTTCACTGCCAATCAACACATCAGCACTGACGTTAAATAGATGACAAAGCTTTTTAAGCGATTGTATGTCAGGAAGCAAGCTGCCGTTTTCCCATTTGCTAATTTGTGAGCGGGAAACGTTTAACTTGTCAGCCAGTTGTTCCTGTGTCCAGCGCTGTTGTTTCCGCAACGTTTTCAGCATCTCGCCGAGGTTTTCCATCGTTTGTCACCACGCTTTACATCATTATCTTAAAGATAGGAAAGCGCGATGATGATTTTCGTTCCTTTTCAGCCCATCACCCTTAAACGTTCATAATCAGAACAATACTACCTTCCCCTCCAACGGTCGACATCTTTTTTCCTTTTACTAGACATAGTACAATAAGTAAAAAAGGGTAAATATTTACTATTACCATAGGAAAAAGAGGGATGGAAGTGAATATTTATCTCGCCGATTTCGTTGTCCGTGAACGAAACGAGGCAAAAAAAGGAGAAAACATGTACCGTATATTCATTAAGGAAATGAAACACCCGTTCTCCATCCGTTTGAAAACGATCGTTCCGACTAATTTCACTGATTCGCTCCGCTGTTTGAGAAGCAAAGGGGAGAAGGGAAATTTTTCATTCGAGGGCGAGACGTTGTTTCGCACAGTCGCCTGTTCGGATGAGGCCCAGCTTTATTTGGTATTTAAATGCGTCAGCCAGCTTTACATGTTTATCGTCAAGCTTGACCTCCGTTTGAAAACGTTAGCTGTTGCCCTCTACGAATGGAATCAGCTCCAACAAAAATACATGTTGATCCGCACCAATGAATGGCTGTCCATGGAAAAACAGTTAATTTACGAAATTTTGCAGTCGATCTATATTTGTGATCATCGCCGCATTTCCTACTTGTTTCCATACTCAGCCCGAAACAACCGCGAAAAGTAGCAAGAAGCTGTTCGACCACCAGTTCCCGCGCTCGTATATGAAAAAAGTGTTTCCTTTCCCATCATCTGTTCGTTATACTTAAAGAAAAAGGAAAAAACGTCAAGCTTTGCTGTCGAATGCGCCTGATTTGTCGGGTTCTGCCGCAATGTGGCGCACTAGACGAATGATATAGACTCAAAATAGGAAGGAATGGGGAAGGGAGAGGGAACGAAAGTGAAGCCAAGCCATGTCGTGTTAGCTGCCGCTTTTGCCTCTGCGCTCTTTTTGGCGCCAGGTGACGGGGAAGCAGCGGAATGGAAAGAAGGAATGACTTCTCCGAAAGTAAAAGAGCTGCAACAACTATTAAAAGAAAAAGGCTTTTTCACCTATCCGCGGGCGACCGGCTACTTCGGGACGATTACCGAAGAGGCGGTGAAGGCGTTTCAACGGGCGGTGAACTTGCCGGTCACCGGCGTGGTCGATGACGCGACATACGCGAAGCTGCGCGCGTTCACCCCAAGCGCCCGGGCGCTGGCGGTCGGTTCGCGCGGCGACGATGTTAAAGTGCTCCAACAGCGTCTCAAGCAACTCGGCTACTTCCAATATCCGGAGATCACCGGCTATTTCGGAACGGTGACGGAAAAAGCGGTCAAGCAGTTTCAACGGGCAAACGGACTCCCGGCCAACGGAACAGCCGATGCCGCCACGCTTGAGCGCCTCGAGCGGGCGGCGAGCCAACGGGCGGCTGCCGCATCGCCTTCACCGGCGGCCTTGAAAATCGGCTCGCGCGGTTCCCAAGTCAGCCAACTGCAAACGAACTTAAAACAGCTCGGCTATTTTACATACCCGAACGTAACCGGCTATTACGGCACGATCACGGCCGATGCGGTCCGCCGCTTCCAGAAGGACAACGGGCTGCCGGCCACCGGCTTGGCTGACGAAGCGACGCTTGCGCGCATCGCCGATGCGGCAAAGAAAAAAACCGCTCCGCCCGCTGAACCGAACCGCCCCGCCATACGTTTGACCATCGGTTCACGCGGCCACGATGTGGAACGCGTGCAGACGAACTTAAAACAGCTTGGCTACTTCACCTACCCAACCATTACCGGCTATTACGGCACGATCACGGCCGATGCGGTCCGCCGCTTCCAACAAGACGCCAAGCTCCCGGCGACCGGGGTTGTGGATGGCGATACATACGAGCGCCTGATCGGACAAGCCCCAGCCGTTTCGTTCGATCCGATCGGGCTTATCGCCGATGCGGCCGAACTGCTCGGCACCCCGTATGTGTGGGGCGGCGAAACACCGGAAGTCGGCTTTGATTGCAGCGGGTTTATTCTCTATGTCTTCAAGAAACAAAGCGTCTCCTTGCCGCGGACAGTGGCGCAGATTTGGAACGTCGGGAAACAAGTCTCTTCGCCTGCTGTCGGAGACATCGTGTTTTTTGAAACATACAAAAAAGGCCCGTCGCACGCCGGCATTTACATCGGCAACGGCCAGTTCGTCCATAGCGGCGCCTCAACGGGCGTGATGATCAGTCAATTGAGCAATCCGTATTGGAAAGCGCGGTATTTAGGGGCGAAACGGTTGTAGCGCAGCTGTCCGAAACCGCTTTGGCGACGGCCGTTTCAGCCGATCCGAGGCAAAGCAGCAGTGCAGCCGTCCCGGGCCGGTTCGCTAGCGAGCATGGGAAGCTTGTGAAGGCGGTTGAACAACATTTGGAGAAATTCAACGGCACGAACCGTTACAGTGGGATCGTGCCGTTTTGTTTGTGTTGAAGGTTAAGGGGAAGCAAAAGTTGAGGAAGTGCTCGAATTGTGATATTGTAGTTTGTTGAAGTTTTCTTTACCACAACGAATAGCGGGTGAAACAATGGGTACGAAACGGAAAGTAATGACGATTTTCGGCACAAGACCGGAAGCGATCAAAATGGCGCCGCTCGTGCTCGAGCTGCAAAAACAATCGGAGTGGATCGAGCCGATTGTAACGGTGACGGCGCAGCACCGGCAAATGTTGGATCAAGTATTGGACATTTTCGGCATTCGCCCGGATTATGATTTGAACATTATGAAAGACCGCCAGACGCTCGCCGGCATTACGACCCGCGCCTTGGAAGGGCTCGATGATGTGATGCGGAAAGTACAGCCCGATTTGGTGCTCGTGCATGGCGATACGACGACGACGTTTGTCGCCAGCGTCGCCGCCTTTTACAATCAAATTGCGATCGGCCACGTGGAAGCGGGGCTGCGCACCTGGAATAAATACTCGCCGTTCCCGGAAGAAATGAACCGGCAGCTGACCGGGGTGTTGACGGATCTTCATTTCGCCCCGACGCAAAAGGCGTACGATAATTTAATCCGGGAGAACAAAGCACCGGAGTCGATCTTTATTACGGGAAACACCGCCATTGATGCGCTGAAAACGACGGTGAAAGACGATTATCGCCACGACATTCTCGACAAAATCGGCAACGACCGGATGATTTTATTAACCGCCCATCGCCGCGAAAATTTAGGTGAAACGATGCGCGGCATGTTCCGGGCCATCAAACGCCTCGTTCGCGACCATGACGATGTCCAAGTCGTCTATCCCGTCCATTTAAACCCGGCGGTGCGCGAAGCGGCAGCGGACGTATTGGGCGACGACCCGCGCATTCATTTGATTGAGCCGCTTGATGTGTTCGATTTCCATAATTTTGCCGCCCGGGCGTACTTGATTTTAACTGATTCCGGCGGTGTGCAGGAAGAAGCCCCGTCGCTTGGCGTCCCTGTTCTCGTGTTGCGCGATACGACCGAGCGCCCCGAAGGCATCGAAGCCGGGACATTGAAACTCGCCGGAACGGACGAAGAGACGATTTACCGCATGGCGTCACAATTGCTTACTGACCAAGGGGAGCATGAAAAAATGGCGAAAGCGTCCAACCCTTACGGGGACGGACAAGCGTCCAAACGGATTGTTGAAGCGATTTTGTACTACTTCGGCTACAAGGAAAAACGGCCGGAAATGTTCCGCCCGTAAACTGTGACCGGGGCAATGCCGTGAAGGGGGAAACTAGCGGGGAACAATCCGTTGGGAGTGAGGAGGTTAAAAGAGCGCGATTATGTTAAACAGTCTCCCGAAAGAAGTGAAAATTAGTGTGACGAGATCGATTTCTTCGGCGTTTGAGAAATATATGGAATCGATCCAGTGGGACGAACAAACATATGCCATCGACCAATTTTTAGCTTATTGGCGAACGTACGCGGAAGAGAATGCGTCATGGTTTCGTCAGCTGGATGACGAAATCAAGCGCGATCCGCGTTTTCATGAGGAATTGGCTGAGAAAATTAACGACGTGATCGAAAAAATATTGAATGAACCGCCGACGGAACAAGAGATTCGGACGTTGAATGAGCTTATCGGGCGGTTAGGTGTAGACGATATCGATTATACATGCAAAATGGAGGCAAAGTACCACATTCGCCGGTTAACAGAACAAGAAACCGGGCGGCGCAGCCAAAATGGAAAACAGTAAAGGAGGAGAGGCCGCGGGCCTCTAAACAGGTGTTCGAACACCGGCTGTCGAAAACAATAGATGAAGGCCTCCCTTTCTTCCATGTTTCGGAATGGAAAATTAGGAATAGAGCAGGTTGACAGCCTGAAGCGATGGCCGAATGCGAGACGGTCATCGCTTTTTTTGGATCAAAAATGCGCTTCATTATCTATTCATGATAGATGTCACTTATGGTAGAATGAGAGAAAAATGTGTCGAAAAAGGAGAAAGGAGGAAAGGCGACCCCTCCCCCCACTTTCTCCCTTTAGTCGTTGCAGTGGGGGGCTCCTCGCCAAAGATGATGAAAAAGAAACTATGGATCGTTTTTTGTCTTTTGATGTTGGCGACATGGCCTGCGCCGCTCCACCATGCGAAGGCGGCTCCATACTTTTACGACGTGGGCACGACCCACCGGGCCAAAAATGAAATTTATTACTTGGCAGAGGGGCAAATTGTGCTTGGGAGCCTATCCGGCCGCTTTTATCCGGCCAAGTATGTGACGAGGGCGGAAGCGGCGGCGATTATTGGCCGGACGTTAAACTTTAACGGGGAACCGCGGGCCACACGTTTTAAAGATGTCGGGAAAGGGAATTTTGCCTCCGGATACATACAAGAGGCGGTCGAACATAACATAATCAACGGTTATCGAGATGGCACATTCCGGCCCGACCAGTTTGTAACGCGCGGAGAAATGGCGCTTCTCATTAACCGCGCATATTCGCTCGGCGGCACGACGCTTTCCGCCGCCGTACAGCAATTGAAAATGAGAGGGATTGCCGAAGGGAAGGCGGATGGCACGTTTGGCGAAGACGAGCCGATCATTCGCGCGGATTTTGCTGTGTTTGTGGCAAGAGCCATTAACCCGCAATACCGTGTCAACCCCCAGCTGTCATCCATAGGCGAGGCGACGGTCACGGCTTCGGCGTTAAATGTCCGCAAAGGTCCGTCGACGAATTATGGTGCTGTCGGCTTGCTGTATCGCGGGCAATCGGTGGACCTTTTGCACGTTGTCGGCAATTGGGCGTACGTCCGTTCATCGGGCATTGAAGGATTTGTGAGCCGCGCTTATTTGTCCGGCGGTGCTGCCGAGCCCGGTGAAAACAATGAGTTGCTCGATTACGTTCGAACGCAGACGATCATCATTGACCCCGGGCACGGGGGTTACGATCCTGGCGCGGTCGCGAATGGACTCTTGGAAAAAGAGATCAATTTAAATGTGGCTTTAAAAGTAAAATCGTTGTTTGAGAATACAGGATTTGGCATCGCATTGACGCGCGAAACGGATGTTTTCGTTCCTTTAAGCGGCCGCGTCTCCTTTGCCAAGGAGCAGGGGGGTGACGTTTTCGTCAGCATTCATACGAATGCCGGGGGCGGAACAGGAACGGAAACGTATTATTACAGCGCCGCGGCGACCAACCCGTATGTGGAACAAAGCGAAAAGTTGGCGCAATGCATCCAAAAGCGGCTCGTGGAGGCGTGGAACGCTGTTGACCGCGGAACAAAAAGAGGCAATTTGCACGTATTGCGCGAAAACAGCATGCCAGCCGTATTAGTGGAACTTGGCTTTATCGACCGCAAGGAAGATGCGGAAAAACTCGGATCGCCATATTGGCAGGAGCAGGCGGCGAAAGCGATCTATCTTGGCATTCTCGATTACTATGCGCTCGAAAGCGGGCTGGATTTTCAGCCGTTGTACGATCGGGTTCAGTAGCGACAAAGACAAAGCTTCTCCCGTTTCATGACATCGCGCCGCTGCGGGCGCAGCTGCTGAAACGCGGCAAGGACTTGTTCGTGTGGGAGTTGGGGGGAGAGAACGGCGATGGGGAAAATGTGGCGAATGTTCGTGATGGCACTGATGTTGGCGGCGGCTGTGGCCCCGGGACGGGCGGCTGGTGCGGCCGAGGCCGCCAATCCGTTGGCGGTTAATGTGATTGTGGTCTTTCAGCAGCAAATTGATGAGCAAGCGGTGGAATCGTTGCGTGGGCGCGTTATAAAACGGTTTGACGTTCTCCCGGCCGTAGCGGCGTCCGTGCCGGTTTCGGCGGTCGAGCTGCTGCGCCGTTGGCCGGGTGTCGACTACGTTCAGCAAGATACGACAGTCGCGATCGACAGCCAAGCGGCTAACTGGGGGGTAGCTGAAACGAAGGCGACGGTCATGCATACCCGTGGGGTCACGGGCAAGGGTGTGAAAATCGCGATTCTTGACACCGGCGTTGACTTGCGTCATCCGGATTTGTCGGTCGCCGGCGGAGCCTGCCTCTTATCTTATTGTCCGAATTCGTACCAAGATGATAACGGACATGGCACACATGTCGCCGGCATTATTGCGGCGAAAGATAACAATATAGGATCGGTCGGCGTGGCTCCCGGTGCGAGCGTTTATGCGCTGAAAGTGTTAGACCGCTACGGGGAAGGCAACGTGTCGACCATTTTAGCCGGCATTGAGTGGGCGATCAAACATCGGATGGATATTATCAACTTAAGTTTAGCCGCTCCAGAAGATGCCCCCGTATTGAAAGAAGCGGTGGAGAAGGCGTATAAAAGCGGAATATTCGTCGTGGCCGCCGCCGGGAACAACGGCCATGCAAATGGAGCCGGCGATACGGTCGAATATCCGGCCAAATATGATAGCGTTGTGGCCGTGGCCGCCGTCAATCAAGATCATGTCCGCGTGCCATACTCAGCGACCGGGCCGGCTGTCGAAATGGCGGCGCCGGGTGAAGGGATTTATAGTACAGTGCCGGTGTCCCTTGACCCTGACGGCCGCGGCGACGGGTATACACACATGTCGGGAACATCGATGGCGGCGCCGTTTGTCAGCGGGGTGTTGGCGCTGTATAAGCAGCAATACCCGGAGCGGACAAACGCCCAGTTGCGCCAAATGTTGCGAGACCGCGCCCTTGATTTAGGAGCGCCCGGCAAGGATCCATGGTACGGTTACGGGCTCGTGCAAGCCATGCCTAATACCCCTCCCGACCTCGAGGTGAAACTGTTGTCGGCAAACCGCGGAGAAGTTTCGTTTTCCGTCACCCCGTCGGGAAGCGAGGTGAAAGGATACCGCGTCTATCGCAACGGAACATTGATCGAACCGCTGCAAACAGCGGCGATATACAAAGACTATGTTGTAAAAGGAACGTACCGGTATGCGTTTTCTTCCGTCCATCGTGACGGAACGGAATCAGAACCGATCGGTTTTATGGAGGTCGTCGTTTCTGATCCGTATTATAAAGACTTGTCCGTCCACTCTTGGTATATGCCGGAGATCGTCTACTTATCGAGCCAAGGGATTGTGTCAGGCTATCGTGACGGAACGATTCGGCCGTATGCGACCATTACGCGCGCCGAGGCAGCAGTGATGCTCGGCCGCGCGCTCCATCTTGACGGAACGAAACGGGAGACGGTGTTTCGGGATGTCCATTCTGCCGATTTTGCTTCCGGCTACATCCAGTCCGCTTATGAGCGCGGGTTGATCAGCGGGTACCCGGACGGCACGTTCCGGCCGCAGCAACCGATTACGCGGGCGGAGACCGCCATTGTGTTATCGCGCGCTTACGATCTTCCGGATGGTGCACCGGTGGCGTTTCGCGACGTCACACCGAACGTGACCGGGCACGATGCCATCGCCAAGCTGGCCGCCGCCCGGATTGCCGATGGGTATCCGAACGGCACGTTCCGGCCGTATCAATTTGTCAAACGGCTTGAGTTTTTTGTGTTTGCCGCCCGGGCGTCGAATGAGCGGTTTCGATAAACAATAAGAAGGTGTCCCTCAACGATGGGACACCTTCTTGTTTTGGGCTGACCGGAGAGGGCGGACGATGAGTGCCGCGCCGCTTGGAGGCTGTTACGGCTTCCGGATCACCAGTTTGTATGGGCTGGCGCTCGCGTTGCCAAAGGCGTCTTCCACTTTGATGAAATAGGCTCCTTTTGCGAGTTTGACAGTCATGTATTCATCGTCGCCTTTTGGATAGTAGTCGCCTTTGGCGATGAGTTTGCCGTTCGCGTTGTACACGGCCAGCACGCCGTCAAGATCGGACGGGACGTGCAGCTGCAACGTGTATGTGGCTGCCGTGCGGACTGTCAACGCGTAGTAGTCGGCATCCCCCTGCGCGGTTGAGGCATTCATATAACCGCTATTGTACCACGTACCTGACTTTGGCGTCCGGAGGGCCAGCGGCTTCGATGGCACGCCGCGGCGGACGACGGAGCCGCGGTCTTCATCTGGCCGGTCGGCTGCTGCTAAAGACAGCACGTATGGCGTCACGGACGTATGGCCGTAAAAATCGGCGGTGACGAGAAAATATCCTTTCGTTTGGTCGGCCCGCAGCGCACCGCGCTCTTCCTCATTGTCCAGCCCGCTGTCAATGAGCCATGTGCGCCCTTCCTCTTCCGGATCGAGCCGTTTGTTTTTATTTGTATCTTCGACGACGATGATGACCGGGTCAATCGGCCCTTTCAGTTCTGCAGGCAAAGACGCATAGCGGGACGGAATCGCTGTTGGGGTGACAGCGAACCCGTACAGCCCGTTTTTCTTCGGCTCGAAGTAATACGTATCGAGATCTTGTGCGGCCGCGAAGTTTCCCGTGATGGCTTTTAAGCCGATCGTTGTCGCCGCATCGAAATCATCGTTGTTTTCAAACCGGTCGTTGATATGGCTCGCGAGCAAAGCGGATGTTAAGGCATACGCTTTGACGGAAGGGCGATATGTTTTGTCATTGAGCTGAATATAGTATGTTTTTCCTTTTTTCAAACCAATGGCCAGTCGGGCGTTTGGTTTGAAGTTGAAGCCATCATAGCTCGCGTTGGAGCCGATATAGTTGAATGTTTTTTCTTTTTCGCTGTAGACGAAAATGGTCGCCATCGGCACGTCATGTTGGTGATCGGCTGCGAATCGGAATTCGTAAACGCCGTCTTGTTTAGGGGCGAAGGCAAACCAGTCTTCATCGCCGCTGTATTGGAAATAGCCATTGGCCGTTTGCCCGTTTTCATACGGCCGGGCTGCTTGGCGCACGGCCTTGCTCCAGTCCTCATCGCCATAGAACGCGACAAGGCCGGACGCCATTTGTTGCCAACGTTTTTGCAACTCTTCTTTTTTCGTTCTATATGCTTCCATGTTTCCGTTTTTCACTTCTTCTTCTAGCTGTCCGCTTGCCATCGGAAACCCGTCTTCATCCGCAGGCAAGGTTGCGGCATCCACCGTCAACTCGTAAGGCAAATGCGAGGAGAAGTTGCGGTTGAGATCGATCCTCATTTCATTTGCCAATGGCAGCAGCGCCGGGTCGCTGATCGGTTTGTTCGTCACTTCGATGATATAGTTCATCCCTGGAGTCGCCGTAAAGGTCAGCTCTTCGCCTTGACCGTACCCGTTCATATTCGCAGAATCGATCGGCCACTGATTCATTGCGGGCTTTGTCTCCGGTGCCGGAGGTTCATCGGAAGAAGGTGTGTCCCCACCATTTTCCGAATTCGGGTCTTTAGGTTCCATCACATACACGTTGATCGCCGAATCAATTCCAGCCACCCCGCTTAAGGAGATGTGAACCGTTTGGTCTGCTGGTTCGTCTGAAACAGGGAGCGAGAAGGAAAAATAGTCGCTGTCGCCAGGCAGAGTCGTTGGATGCTGGGATGGCGCCTCTTTCTCTCCTGCCTTCGCTTTCGACTCCGTTTTCTCCTCGTTCGGCTCGTTTTGAACAGGGCTTGGCGGCTCATTCGTGAAAAACAGAGGGCCGTGCTGTTGCCGCGAATGGTACGGCAAGGAATGGATCACAAACGGTTGCTCGACGGTGTTGCCGTCATCGAGCGGTGCCGTTTCTCGGCCGACAAACAGCGTGTACTTCGACGATCCGTTCTCGTTGTAGTTGCCAAGCGCATCTTTCACGCCGATGGCGACCGTCCCGTCGGCTGGCGCCATGAACAAATCGCCTTCTTCCCCTCCTTGGCCCGCATCATTAACCGGCACTGAAACGGTTGGCGCCGATTGACCGTTTTGGAAAAAGAGCAGATCAAATTGATAGTCATAATCGGCAGCGCCGCTCACTTTTGCTTGAATATAGTCCCCTTTGCGGACCGAAAGTGCGTACCAGTCCGTCTCACCTAGTTGTGTGATGGTGCCCGTTTGTGTCGTGGCCCGGTCCATCGTCAGCCGCTTCGCTTTTTGCAGGACTTTTGTCCCTGTTGCCGATGGAGGAGCCGGGATATGCTTCAGGTCGAACCGCAAAGCGGCAACGGGGTTGACAAGGCCGTATCCGTATTGCAAGTCGTACCCTTTTTTCCCTAAATCGCTCGCCGTTTTGTTTAAAATGTAGTGAATCTCATACGGCGTCAAGTTCGGGTGCTTTGATAGCAGCATGGCCGCAACAGCCGTCACCATTGGGGCGGCCATCGATGTTCCGCTCAATTCCGCAAATGTCGATTTTTTGTCCACGTCGTATACGGAGCTGTAAATGTCTTCCCCAGGAGCGACGACATCCACGGTCGGACCGTAAGTGGAAAAATCGGCAAGCTGGCGTCGATCGTTCACCGCTCCGACTCCGATGACCCCTTTATAGGCGGCAGGATACTCATACATGCTTGTTCCCGAATTGCCGGCAGCAGCCACAACGGTAATATTGGCGGCCAGCGCCTTTCGGATCGCTTCTTCGACGATCGGGGACGAAACTGACGAGCCTAAACTTAAGTTAATGACTTGCGCCTTTTGGCGAATGGCTTCCAAAATGCCTTCCGCTACCACATAATCGGAGCTGAAAAATGAGCGGTTGAATACATCAATCGAAATGAGTCGGGCGCCCGGGAAGACGCCGTGTGCGCCGATGCCGTTGTCTTTCTTGCCGGCGATGATGCCGGCGACATGCGTTCCATGGACATCAGCAGCCCCTTTTTGGAGCGGGTTCATGACGTTGTAGTTGGCGATCACTTGGCCGGCGAGTTCGGGATGACGGGCATCGACTCCGGTGTCGACGACCGCTATTTTGACCGGGTGCGGACCGGCGAGCGCGAGCGCCTGTTCGATGTGCAAGGCTGTTAAATAATAGGCGCGATCATGCTTCGGGTCGCCGGACAGGACGGACAACGGGACGAAACGGGCGCTGCGCGAAACGGAGACGACATGACCGTTTTTCGCATAGCGGCGCATTGCCTCGTCTATATTTGTGTTTCGTGTCAACTGGACAATGTCATAGTGCAACGACGCGATGCGTTTGAGCAGTTTGCCTCCTGCTTGTTCGTGTTCCTTGGCAGAAAGGGGTTGTCGATACTTGATGATCAATTCATTGTCGCTAAAGGCAGGCGGTGGCTGTTTCTTGTTTGGCGCAGCCGCTTGAAATTTGCCCGATTGTTCCGAAAGGCCGAGGCGGTCGAGCAAAGACGCCACAGTGGTTTCGTTTTTCGTGACGGCGGCCGATGCGGTGAGCGGCGGGCCGCTGCCGAAAAAGGCGAGTGAGGCCGCCATCCCTAGCGATAACAACGTACGGAAGCAGTGTGATAGTTGCAAAGCGCTCTCTCCTTTTGAAAAATTGGACATCACACAAAAAGATTACGATACTATTGAAAAAAATACCTTCTATTTTTCTAATTTTTATCAAAAACATTACCAAAGTAACAAAAATGTAACGAAAACGTAATACAAGTTTCGGCAATGTTTGCTAAAATATGACTATGCTTAAGCCAGAACATAAGAGATTTTGTCGTTGCGCCATAGGCCGCTTTTTGCCTATGATTCTATAAATCTATGAAAACGAGGGAGGGGAACGCTGTTGCGCTTTGTCGCTAGTTTTGTCCTTTTGTTCAGCTTGCTGTTTGTCAATAGTTCCGTTTCCTTCGCTGATGACATTACCGGCATCGCGCTTGAGGAAGAGATGCGGGCCATGGTGAGTCAAGGCGTCGTTCAAGGGTATCCAGATGGGCGATATCGTCCGAACGAACAAGTTACGCGCGGCCAGTTCGCCACGTTTGTGGCTCGGGCGCTGCAGCTGCCTGAAGCGAAAGGAACGGTTGCTTTTTCCGATGTATCGCCGTCTTCCAAACTGGCGGATGGCATTTACAAGGCGAGCGCGGCCGGCCTTGTCGAAGGGTATCATGACGGCTCTTTTGGCATCAACGACCCGATTACAAGGGAACAAATGGCGTTGATGATCGACCGGGTGTTTGGCTATTTAGGAATTCCAACACAACCGGCGTCTCTTGCCTCGTTTACGGATGTCAGCGAGCTGTCCTCGGTCGCGAAGCTGGCGATCGCCCATAACGTCTATTACAACATTATTCGCGGCATTCCAAACGAAGATGGCGTTTCGTTCCGTTTTGACCCGAAAGCGGAAGCGACGCGGGCGCATGCGGCGGCGTTTTTGTACCGCCTGCTTGACGTGTGGGCCGAGCAGATGCCCGAGATGGCGTATCAAATCGGCGTGATTGAAAAAGGGGAGCTCATCGTCTGGCCGAAGCGGTATGCGACGTTTGACCAAGCAGAGGCGGCGCTGACCAATCCATCGTCGCAAGTGATCGTCCAAGGCACAAAAATTGTCAAAATGGCAAGCGGGCATGCGATCGCTCAGCCTGCGCCGGGCAAGTCGACGACAACGGTTTACAACGCCGGTTTCAGCGCTTCGCTCACCTACGTTGCTCCCAATACGGAAATGAAGTATTTAGAGGCGGACGAGGAAAAGGTGAAGGTGCAAATCGCTGACACGGTCGGCTATGTGAAACAAACGGATGTGCTCCTTGTCCCGACTGCGCTTTTGCAGGGACGGTCGTATTACAAAGTGGAAAATGGAACCCTTGTCCATGTCATTTACAACACGACGAGCAATACATATGCAAGCTATGTGTATGGAAAAGCGCCGTCGTTTATGCAAGAAGGGCAGAAGTACTACAGCTGGAACGGCGACGTGTTTTATAACGGATCCGGTCAGCTCGTCGGAACGGCGTATCAATATTTCAATGTGTTGCCGCTGCGGACGAAAACCAATTATACAGCCGATGAGCTAAACCGGTTTGTCGCGGCCTATCGCGCGGCGAGCCCGTTGAAAGAGCTCGGCGCGGCGTTTAAACAAGCGGAGGAAAAGTATCAAGTCAACGCTCTGTACTTGCTCGCCCATGCGATTTTGGAAAGCAACTGGGGGCTCAGTGAACTCGCGCAGACGAAAAACAATTTGTTTGGCATTAAAGCGTATGACAGCGACCCGTTGCGAAGCGCCGATTCGTTCGCTTCGTTCGCCGAGTGCATCGACTATATGGCGAAAACGATCGTTGCCGGGCAATACGCCAATCCGGGCGATTGGCGCTACAACGGCGCGGTGCTCGGGGACAAATCGGTCGGCTTTAACATCCGCTATGCGTCCGACCCGTATTGGGGGCAAAAAATCGCCGGATGGATGTACCGAGCGGACAAGTTCCTCGGCGGCAAAGACTTTGGCCAATACATGGTGATGGCAACCAATACCGACAGTGTGAACGTCCGGTTGCAGCCAGCTGTCGTTCCGCCGGTTTGGTATGAGTACAAACAGGCCAATACGCCGGTGGCGGTGATCGGCAAAACGCCGAAACAGCCGGACGGCTATGAATGGTATGAAATCGTTCCCGACTTGCCGGCGACCGGTTCGGCGTATATCCGCAGCGATTTGTTATCGCCGCTGCCGGTGGCGAAGTAACGACGCGTCGTTGTTGCGAATCGTCATAAGAGAAGGTGTCCCGACTTTTGCCGGGACACCTTTTTATCTAGAAGGACGATGTTTCAAGGCCAACCCTTGCGCTACGCTGACGGCTTCGCGCCCCGCCTTGCGCGAAGCGTGCGCAGCAGGCGGTCAAAGCCGTCGCGGTACAAGACGTACGTGCTGGCGATGTAAATGGCCGCACCGAGCGGCACAAGCACCGCCAATTCCAACAGCGCCGGCCAGTCGCCGATCTGCGCCGCTTCTTTTACCCCGTACAACACCCCGGCCATAACGGCCGTTGCGCCGCCGACGCGCACTAACAATGACAAAAGCTTTTTCGCCTCCCCGCGCTCAAAGTCTTTGTACACGGCGACCGAACAGGCGGTGACATAGTAGAGCGAAACGAGCGAGCTCGACAGCGCAATGCCGGCATAGCCGAGTGAGCGGACGAACAAACTGTTCAAGATGATATTGAGCGCAATCGTCGTGACGCTGATCCGCAATACGAGAGCCGTTTTGCCTTTTGCGTACATCGATTTGGCGACGATATATTGCACCCCTTGCGTGACGATCAGCGGCAAATAACAAAGCAAGGCGACATAGGTGCGATGCGTGTCGGCTGCCGTAAACTGGCCGCGCTCGTAGATCACGGAAAGGGCGGCGTCGCCGACGACCCACAGCCCGGCCGCGACCGGCAGCAACGTCATGAGCGACAGCTCGACACCGGCAAAAAACGTTTGTTGGAACTGGCGCGGTCGTTGCACTTGTTCAGACAACAGCGTAAACAAAATGGCGGCGATCGTCGTTCCGTAAATGGTGTGCGGAAGGCTGACAAGCAATGAAGCGTTGTTTAAATACGTCACCGCTCCCCCGATCGTTCCGGAGGCGAATATTTTATCAATAAACATGTTCATTTGCCCGACAAACGCGTTCAGCAGCGAAGGGACAAGCAGGCGCAAAAACGTTTGCCGGAAATCGGGATCCACAGCCAGCGTCGGCGTCCATCGGTATCCGCTCCGGTATAAATAGAAAAACATGAGCACAACGCCGAGGACAATGCCAAAGACGAATCCGTAGGCGAGGCTGTAAATGCCCCACACATCGGCAAACAGCAAGGCGAACACCGCTCCCATCAGCGTGGCGAGCAGTTTCGATATTTGCGACGGGACAAAAATGCGCCGCCCTTGCAAGTACGAATCCAAAATGCCGTTTAAAGCGATCGCGCCCATAAACAAGAAGAAAAGCTGCGTAATCTTCACCGCCACCGCTTCAGTGGCCGCCGTCATCCGCCCGAAGATGGCGGGGACGAATGAAGGGGCGGACCAATAGCCAACGAGGGCAATGAGCAGAAAGATGGCCACCGTGGCGTTCATAATGCCGTTGGCGTTTCGCTCCGCCGCTTTCGGGTCCGTCTGTTTCGTTTGAATATAGAGAGGAAGAAAGACGTTATTAAACCCGACGGAAATGACGGCCAAAACGAGCGTAATAAAGGAAAACGCCAGCAAGTAGCCGTCCGTGTATTCGTTGGCGCCGAACTGCTTGGCGATCACGCTTTCCCGCAAAAATCCCGCCAGCTTGACAACGAGAGCGAGCAAGGTGATCCAAACGGCCGTCCGTTTTAATGAGGACATCGTCGTCACTTCCTTCGTTCAACATCGAAAAGGCCGCCCCTTCTGGCAAAGAGACGGCCATATCGTTACAGCGCCAGCGCAGCCCGATAAATGTCTTCGTATTTTTTCGCCGCCGATAAGTGCGAATAATGTTCTTCAATTTTCGCGCGCGCCGCCGCGGCCAGCTGCTGGCCGAACTCCGGGCGGTCGAGCAGTTCGATGATCGCCTCGGCGAGCTCGTCCACATTTTTTTCCTCCACAAGCAGGCCGTCTTTTCGGTGCTCGACAATTTCCTTTAATCCCCCGACGGCCGACGCGATGAGCGGCGACCCTGACCCCATGGCTTCTAAAGCGGAAATGGACGTCGCCTCTTCGACGCCGGCCGAGTGGACGCTCGGCACGAGCACGATATCGGAAAGCGCGTAGTATTCGGTCATCGTCTCATGCGGAACGGCGCCCAGCAGCTTCGCCTGGCTGCCCAGTCCTTGCTGCTCGATGAGCGCCTTCAGCTCGTCGTACGCTTCCCCCATGCCGGCGTAAATGAGCATGGCGTTCGGATGTGTTTCCAACACACGCGGCAAGGCGAGGGCCGGGTAAATGACCCCGTTTTTTTTCGTCAGCCGCCGCGGCACGAAAATGATCGCCGCCTCTTCAGGCAAACCGTGCTTGTTCCGATAAGCGAGCCGCTTCGCCTTCTCCGGCTTGAAGCGGTCGACGTCGATAAAGTTGCGGATGGCGGTCGCGTCCACGCCCGCTTTTTCCCGTACATACTCTTTAATGCGCTGATCGACGGTCACAATTTTCCGCGTTTTCGTGTAAGCTTCAATCTCGATTTCAAGCAAGCGTTTCGCCTGCCGGCTTCCTTCCACCACCGCTCCGCGGCTGATCGCTTCATAGGTCATATAGCCATGCACGGTCGTCACCGTCGGAATGCCGGACGGCAGCGCCGCCAGCGTCGCATACACTTCTTGGGCGTTGATGACATCATACCGCCGGCTCGCCGCTTTTTCGGCGATCAGCCTGGAAAGAAGCCGCTGCCGGACCGCATGGCTCCATAGAATGCCCGTTCCTTTCGCCGCTTTATTCAACAAAAAGCTCGGCCCTTTGGCGAACAGCGTCTGCACAGCCGGGGGAACGTCGCTGAACGATACGACGTCGACGTGATGCCCGCGCGCTTCAAGCCCGGCTTTCAACGTCGTCACATGGGTCGACAACCCTCCGGCGTGAGGGTAGTTGAAAACAGTTGCGAGTAAAATGTTCATCGGCCATCTTCTCCTTGCGAGAGAAATTTCGCTTTCAGCAGGCGGATGTTTTCCATCGCCTCTTGCCGCATTTGTGCCGCGTTTTGCCGGACAATGGTGCTCACGCTGTCGCGATGGGCGAGCATATACCGGGCGTTATCCACAAGCCGCCCGACTTCGATGTCTTCAAGGCGAAACGAATAGTCCCACATGCCGGAGCGCTTTAGCAAACTTTCCACTTTCGGGTCATAGCTGAGGCCGATATGCGGAACGCCCGCCAAGGCGGAAAAAATGAGAGAATGCAAGCGCATGCCGATCGTCAAGCGGCAGCGGCTTATAAAATGCAAATATTGGTTCGGGGTAAAGTCCGGACCGAGAATATGGCAAGCGGACCGGTGGTTCATGTGCCCGACGACCTGCTCGGACGCGCGCACGTCATGATGCCCTTCCATCGGCACGAACACCGGGGTGATGCCTTCAAGCTCAATCAGCTCATCAAGCGCCTTGGCGATGTGCCCGTAATAGTCGCGCCGGTCAAGCCATGGGCGCACCGATACGGCCACGAGCCGTTCATCGCCGCGAAGCGGAAGGCTTTCGAGGCAGGCGTCATCTTCCTTATGATGAAAGGCAAACACAATATCCGCGGTGACGACCGTTTCCGGCCGCGTCACCCCAAGCTCATGAAGCAGCTGTTTCGAGTACGCATCGCGAACGGTAATAAAATCGGCCATATTGGCAAACACTTTCATTAAAATCTTCCCCCATCTCGTGTTCACCGGACCGATTCCTTGCGAGAAAAACATCACCTTCGTTCCGCACAGCTTCGCCAAAAACACAATTAATAAATAATAAGGAAGCGGGCCGAACAAAAAGCGCGTCGGATACGTATCTTGCAGCAGGCCCCCGCCGCCGCTGATCAACAAATCCGCCTCGCGCAGCGCCCGAATTTTTCCTTTATTATCACGGCGCCATCCGCGGTAGACGCTTTTGACGTTATGCGTGTTCGCGGTTTGTTCCGGCGAAAGCGAAAACACCGTAATATCCGGGTTCGGCAACGCGGCGCGAAGGTTGTCGATAATCGCCTCCAAAATCGCCTCATCCCCTGTATTGCCAAGCCCGTAAAAGCCTGAGATCACAATTTTCAACGACATAACTCCTCCTCTAAACGAACATCGTTCCGCAAAAATCAACCTTAATTGTAGCATTTGCCCTTGCTAGATTCAATGATGCAAAACGAGTCGCATTTTGTTATACTATAACGTGATTGGTCGAAAGGGCTCGAATATAACGCAATTCTAGTCTATAAAGAGAGGTTGTCACAATGAAAAAAGTATGTGTCGTCGGACTCGGCTACATCGGACTTCCGACGTCTGCGATATTCGCCGATGCCGGATTTGACGTCATCGGCGTCGATGTCAACGAAACCGTCGTCGAGACGATCAACAGCGGCCGCATTCATATCGAAGAAACCGGGTTGGCCGAACTCGTCAACCGGGTCGTCAAAGAAGGGAAATTCCGGGCCCAGCTCGCCCCGGAAGCGGCGGATGTGTTCATCATCGCCGTCCCGACGCCCATTCACGACGATTATACGGCCAACATTGATTATGTCATTGACGCCGCCAAATCGGTGGCGCCCCATTTGCGCAAAGGCAACATCGTGATCGTCGAATCGACGATTCCGCCGCGCACGATGGATGACGTTGTCGCTCCGATCATTCGCGAATCCGGGCTCGATCCGGAGCGGGACGTCTATTTGGCCCATTGTCCGGAGCGCGTCTTGCCGGGCCGCATTCTCATTGAACTCATAGAAAATACCCGAATTGTCGGCGGTGTGACGAAAGAGGCGGCGAAGCGGGCCGCTGATGTGTACCGGGCGATCGTCAAAGGCGATGTCATCGAAACGGAAGCGGTCACCGCCGAAATGGCGAAGTTGATGGAAAACACGTTCCGCGACGTCAACATCGCCTTGGCGAACGAGCTCGTGAAAATCGCCAAACGCATCGGCGTCAACGCTCATGAAGTGATCGAGCTCGCCAACAAGCATCCGCGCGTCAACATCCACCTTCCGGGCCCGGGAGTCGGGGGGCATTGTTTGGCCGTTGACCCGTACTTTATCGTCGAAAAAGCGAAAGAAGAGTCGCAACTCATTCAGACGGCGCGCCGCATCAACAATTCAATGCCGCGCTTTGTCGTCGAACAAATCGAACGCATGACGGCCGAACTCGCATCGCCGGTCATCGCCGTGTTCGGGTTGACGTACAAAGGCAACACCGACGATGTGCGCGAAAGCCCGGCCATCGACATTTACGAACAGCTGCGGCGGAACAAACGGTTTGATGTCCGCGCCTACGACCCGCACGTCAAGCCGTCGCAAGTGCCGTTTCCGCTCGCCGCGAAAGACGAAGCGCTCGACGGGGCGCACCTTGTCGTCGTCTTGGCGGATCATAACGAATTCAAAACGATGACGGCCGAAGAACTGGCGCCGATGAAAACAAAAGTGATCTTCGACACGAAAAACTGCGTGGCGCTTGACAGCGAAGACGTGACCGTATACAAAATCGGCCATTTATCGGTCGTCCGAGCCATTCAAGATGTGGAGAGAGTATGAGCGGCATGAACAAGGAACAATATTTAGGCGTCTATGTGTCCACGCTCACATACGACGACATTCTCGCCGACATCGAACAGCGCATGGCCGCCGGAAAAAAATCAACGATCATCGCCGTCAACCCGGAAAAACTGATCGCCGCCAGCCAAAACCCTGAGCTCAAGCAGCTCATCAACGCGGCGACATACCAAATCCCTGACGGCATCGGCGTCGTCCTGGCGTCGAAACTAAAAGGCGGCCGCCTCGCCTCAAGGGTGACCGGCATCGACTTGATGGAGCGGCTCATCGCGCTGGCCGCGAACAAAGGATACCGCGTCTTTTTGTACGGCGCCAAAGAAGAAGTCGTCCAAAAAGCGAAACAAAACTTAGAAGCGAAATACCCCGGCCTTTGCATCGCCGGGTATATGAACGGCTACGTCAACGATGACGGGGCGGTCGTCCGCGCCATTCAAGCGGCCAATGCCGATATGCTGTTTGTCGCCCTCGGCAGCCCAAGGCAGGAGCTGTGGATCCGGGCGCATCTCGATCAACTTGACGTCAAAGTGTTCCAAGGCGTCGGCGGCAGCTTCGACGTCTTCGCCGGCCGTGTGAAACGGGCGCCGAAGCTGTTCCGAACCTTCGGACTGGAATGGTTTTACCGCCTCATCACCGATCCGAAGCGGTTCAAACGGCAGCTCGCCTTGCCGAAGTTTCTTTGGAAAGTGTTGACCGAAAAAGAAGCGGCCGACCACCGAACAGCCGCCAAGGAGAGATCGCGGTGAAAGTGTTGCACGTCATTAGCGGCGGGGAAACAGGAGGGTCGCGCAAACACGTCGTCACCCTCCTGTCCAAATTTGCCCCCAACACGGCGGCGCTCGCCGTCTTCCAAGACGGACCGCTCGCCAACGAAGCGCGCGCACTCGGGGTGGATGTGCGCCTTCTTTCCCAGTCGTCCCGCTACGACTTATCCGTCCTCTCGAAACTCGTCGCGCTCGTTCGCGCCGAAAAGTTCGATCTTTTGCATACGCACGGGCCGCGCGCCAACTTGTACGGGGCGCTGATCAAACGGAACATCCGCATCCCTTGGGTGACGACCATCCATAGCGACCCGCGCTTGGACTTTATGAAAACGGGGATCAAAGGGGCGCTGTTCACCCGTCTCAACTTATGGGCGCTTCGGAAAGTCGACTATTTTTTTGCCGTCTCGGAACGGTTTAAAGAAAGCCTCATCGAACTCGGCATGGCCGCCGATCGCATCCAAACCGTCTACAACGGCATCGACTTTGACGACATCCCGCGTCCGCACACGTTGCAGCGCGCCGATCTCGGGCTTCGGGACGAGGAGTTGGTGATCGCCATGGTCGCCCGCCTCCACCCGGTCAAAGGGCACGCCCTCGTCTTTTCCGCCCTCGCCGCCCTTTCCGACCCGGACATTCAGCTGCTCGTCATCGGCGACGGCCCGCTCGCCGGCGAGCTGCAAGACACCGCGGCGCAAACCGGCATCGGGCGCCGCGTGCAATTTCTCGGATTCCGGAGCGACGTGGCGGACTTGTACGCGCTGTCTGACGTCGCCTTATTGGCGTCATACAGCGAAAGCTTCCCCCTCGCCTTGCTTGAGGCGGCCAACGCCCGCCTTCCCGTCATCTCGACGGATGTCGGCGGGGTGAAGCAACTGATCGCCTCCGAAAACATGGGCTGGGTCGTGCCTGTCGGCGACAGCGCGGCGCTCGCCCGTGCCATTCGCGATGCGAAACAACGGAAACACGAGCTGAAAGCGATGGGAGAGCGGCTGTACAAGCACGCTTCCACCCATTTTTCGCTTCGGCGCCTGTATGAAGAAACGATGGCCACATACGAGCGTGTCCTGGCCATCGACCGAACTAGGGACAAAGGAGTTTAAACGATGCAAGCGAGACAACCATTCACGTATTACGCCGTGTTAGCGGCGCTCTTTCTCATTCCGCTCGTTCCGTACAAGACGTATCTCGGCCCGCTGCCGCTTTCCGCCGAAGTGGTGCTGATCCCGCTCATCACAGTGGCCGCTTTGGCGGACTATTCAAAGCGGCGGATCAAGCTGAACGACTTTCCGTTCACCCCGATCGCCATCGCGTTCGCGGCCTTTTTCGTCATCGCCGTCATCTCGCTCGTCAAGGCGGCGAGCCTCGCTCCGGCCATCATGGAGCTGGCCCGCTATCTTTCGTATGTCGTGTTGTTTTTCATTGTCGTCAAAGTGCAGTTTACCCGCGAACAATACCGGCGTTTTGCCCAGTCGTTCGGCCTGTCCGCCCTCATCGTCGGCGCGTACGGGATCGTCCAGTACATCTTCGGCATTTCGCTCAACACGGCGGGGCTGTATGCGTTGAAAGAAGCGAAAGGGCGCGTCGACTCGACGCTCGTCAATCCGAACTACTACGCGTCGTTTGTCAACCTGCTCATTCCGGCTTTCCTGCTTCTTGCCGTCGTCTATTGGCGGGAGAAAAAAGCGCAGCTGCTCACGTTTGCCGTCTATGCAATGTATGTCATCAACTTGATCTTAACGTACACGCGCGCCGCCTGGGTCGCCATGCTCGGCGGATTGGCGCTTGTGGTGCTGCTCATGCCGAAAACGTTCATCAAAAACGCCGTTCGTCCGCACATGCTTCTGTCGTTTATGGTGTTGCTGACGATCGTCTATTTCATGCCTGACGTGCAGTCGCGCACGTATTCGGCGGTGTACGCCATGGAGAAAATCGTAAGCAAACACCTCCCGGGCGGCATCGCCGACCGCCTAGCCGGCGGCAACGGCGACGAAGGCGGCGGGTTTTTGGACGATGAAGCGGACGGGGACGAAACGGCGGAAGACGAAGCGACGACCAACCGCGCCGTCGTCTCCCGCGTCACCCTTTGGAAAACAGGCTGGGTGATGATGAAAGAAAACCCGGTCATCGGCGTCGGCATCGGCAACTATTTGGTCCGCTACAAAGAGTACGTGACGAAATACCCAGAGCTTGATATCGGCCATGACCAATACTCGGTCCACAACTCGTATTTAAAAGTCGGGGCGGAAACGGGCTTTCTTGGCTTGATCGCGTTCGTGGCCATTTACATCGTCTACTACGCATACTTGTTTCGCCTTTACCGCGCGTCAACCGACCGCCTATGCAAGCTCATCACCGTCGCCTTGATCGCCGGAAGCGCCACCTTTCTGGTGCAAAATCTATCGAACAACTTAATCTTCATCCCGCAGCTGAACACGATCTTTTGGCTCATCTCGGGCTTGGCGATGGCGTTCGTCCACGAGGCGGCCGCCCGCCCTTCCCAACCGCAGGCGTAACGCCTGCGGATTTTTTTCGAAAACCATTTACAAATTCTGAATTTATTGTATAATGAAGTTTGCGAGTCATATATTTCCTAGCTGGCCAACACTGCAAGAAATTTGTAAAAAACAGTTGAAAAATCCCACGTTTTTGATAGAATAGTAGTTGAGCTTGGGAGATTTAGCAGTGAAACGCCATACGGTGGAATCATTTCCACCGCGCCAACATACATACTCATGTGTGGTATCCGTCGGCCTATGGCCAAAACGTTCAGCTGCATTCCCGATCTCGTTAGCCGATCGAAGACATGGGCGCACTATGCCCAGGCTTCGATTCACTATAAAAATAAAAAAACACATGCAAAACGGGGAGGAAATCTTCATGGCTTATCAACCTAAGTCCTATCGCAAGTTTGCTGCGACAACAGCAACAGCAGCCATGGTTGCATCTGCGGTAGCTCCTGTCGCCTCTTTAGCTGCAGGATTTACCGACGTAGCGCCGCAATACAAAGAAGCGGTCGACTTCTTAGTCTCGACAGGCGCAACCAACGGCAAAACGGAAACGCAATTCGGCGTGTACGAAGAAATCACCCGCTTGGATGCGGCGGTCATCCTGGCCAAACTCTTGAAACTCGACGTTGACAACGCCAAAGACGCCGGCTTCACCGACGTTCCGAAAGACCGCGCGAAATACGTCAACGCGCTTGTAGAAGCAGGCGTATTGAACGGCAAAGGCGACGGCAAATTCGGCGCCTACGACAAACTGACCCGCGTCCAAATGGCCAAAATCGTCGCCAACGCCTACAAATTAGAAAAACAAAACGACAGCGCCCTGCCGTTTACGGACGTCAACGCAACGTGGGCTCCGTTCGTCAAAGCGCTGTATGACAACGGCGTAACGAGCGGCAAAACGCCGACAAGCTTCGGCGCGTACGAAAACATTACCCGCGGCGACTTCGCGCGCTTTGTGTTTAAAGCGGCGAACGTGAATGTTGCGCCGGCGGTTGTGTCGGTAAGTGCGATTAACGCTAAAGAATTAGTAGTTAAGTTTAATAAAGCAATTGATAAGTCTACAGTTATTGAAGCTTCTGGTATTACTGCTGGTACGCTTGTGGACGGTGCTATTACTGTATCATCATTAGACAACCATCCAGTTACTATCAATAATGCTGTAGCTACATTAAGTGCTGATGGCAAAACATTAACACTTCAAGCAGCAAATGCTGAAGTTTTCGAAGGACGTTACGATGTAAACATTACAAAAGGTGCTATCAAAACAACTGATGGTAAAGATGTTGAAGGTTATAAAGATACAATCAAAGCAGAAGATACTGTAGCCCCTTCAATTCTTGGAACTACTAGAGTAACTTCTACTCAAGTAAAAATTAATTTCTCTGAACCAATTAATGAAACTGATATGCCGGGAACAGGTACTTTACTTAACAAAGTATCATTTAAGTATGCGGATGGCACTTCGGTAAATGGTTCAATCACATACACATTAAGTTCTGATAAAAAATCGTTAACTGTTAATTTATCTGACAGCAATATCACAGCTGGCAAAGATATTGTTGCAACTTTTGTAGGTGTTAAAGATTTTGCTGGCAATATTATTACTCCAAATCCAGCTACAGTAACAATTCAAAAAGGTCAAAAAGATGGAGTTGCTCCAACTGTAGTTGACTTAAAAGCTGTAAATAACAAAACTGTTGAAGTAAAATTCTCTGAAGAGTTAGCAGTTGCTCCAACAGTTAATATTACTGGTAATCCAGGTACAATCACTGTAACTCAAGATTCAACAGATAAAACTAAATATATTGTAAAAACTACTAATGCATTAACTGGTTTGCAAACTGTAACTGTAGCTGCCGGATACACTGATTTAAGCGGAGAACAAGGTGCTGCATACACTAAAGTTGTAAACTTTGATGTTGACACTGTAGCTCCAAAATTAGTATCTGCTACTGTTAAGAAAGGTACTGATAATGCAGAATACTTAGAATTAACATTTGATGAAGAAGTATCTGTACTTCCTACACTAGCAAACATTTCTGTTTCTGGTACAAAATATAAAGATTATGTAACTTCAAGCTTTACTGCAACTGTTGTTGCTAATAAATTAGTAGTAGATACAACTGATAAGAAAGTTGCTCGTATCAAATTAGCTGACTTATTAGCTAGTGACGACGTTGAAGGTGCAGTATACGATTTA
This sequence comes from Geobacillus genomosp. 3, assembly GCF_000445995.2. Lineage (GTDB taxonomy): Bacteria > Bacillota > Bacilli > Bacillales > Anoxybacillaceae > Geobacillus. The sequence goes on along the minus strand of NC_022080.4, from coordinate 3,047,426 downwards.
ACATTGACAGGTAAAGATGCAACTTCTGCAAATGTTGCAATCGTAGAAGATGTAAGTGGTAACGATGGCGCAACATCTGTTAAAGCTACATTTACTCGTGGAAAAGATGGTGTGGCTCCTTCTAATACAAAAGCAACTATTGATACCTCTGTTGGTACAAATGGTATTGCTGTAGTTGATAACAATACATTAACAGTTGCCTTCAATCAAGAACTTGATGGTGCAACTGCTACTAATGTAAACAACTACAAAATTGATGGAGCTGTTGTAGAAAAAGCTATTCTAAATCCTGTATCTGGTGGAAAACAAACAGTAACATTAAAATTAAAAGCGGGTTCTAACATCTTCACTGGTGAGCGTAATGTTGTAATTAGTGGAGTAAAAGCTAAAAACGGTCTAGTAATGGATGAGTATAAAACAACTGAAAATCTTAAAGAAAACGTTGCTCCAACAATTACTAAAGCACAGTTGACTGATACTGACAAAATTACGCTTACATTCTCTGAACCTGTTAAAAATGCTACTCAAGATACTAATGACTTTGAACTTTACATTGGTGGAGTTAAAGTTTCTTCAAACGATACGATTACAACAGCACAACAAACAACTGCTGGTACTACATTAGTATTAACTTTAGAACAACCTGTAACTGCATCTGACCTTGCAAAAGGTTTAGCAATTAAGGCACTTGATACAATTGATATTACTGACGTAGCAGGTAATACAGCTTCTGTACCTGTTAATGTAACAGTTGCTCAATAATTATAATGGGATGCGTGCCTGTCACGCCCCGAAGTATGTCGAAAAGCTCTGCGGAGAGAAATCTCTGCGGGGCTTTTCTTTTTCCTTTCTTCAATTAAAAAGAAAAAAGGCAAAGCGACAATAGCTTTACCCTGATTTATGATTGAAAGTGCCTAAACGTTTCATGGCAGCGTCAAAAGTTTGATGAAACCCCCGCACAGGCCATCCCATGGAGCATCGTGGGGCATGCTTGGAGCCGTATTTGCCCTTGACCAACACCCGCCAAAGGTGAGAAAGCGTCGTCAAGGGCTCCGGCGGACAAAAAAGTCAGGACGCCTCTTGTTGAGAAATGCTTAAGCCATGGCGATCCGTTTCGTCCACTGGGCCGGCATAGGCGGAAGATCCGCCAGTTCCGGGATAACAACCTGCACAAGGCCTTCGAGCGCGCTGTGTGGGCGCAGGAAGTTGAAATACGCCACAAACAGCGTGACAAAGGAGACCGAGCCTTCTTCCGCCCCAAACCCGTGAGTCGGCCGGCAGCTGCCTTTAAGTCTGGTTGAATCACTCGATGATTGGTTTGAGCGGACGAAATTCCTCGGACACCGGATCTTCATCGGTCAGCCCGATTACCTGGCGGACATCGAACAGGATCCCGTGCTGGGCAAAGAAGTGCTGCGCCAGCAGGCAAAGGGATTGCCGTCGACGACAAACGACAAGTCGTCCGGGATGGGCGGCAGCTTTCGCAGGGCATCATCACAGGCCTAGATGGCCGAGAGCGTGTCTCGATTGGGGGAGACGCGATGCGACAGCCCGATCTTTTTCACCGCATCGAACATGAAGAACAGATAATGCCAACGGCCTTTCAGCCGAATAGACGTCTCGCCCCCGCAAAACGAACCGGACAGCTCATACGGGAACCGGTCGACAAAGGGCTTCATCAAGAGCGCGACGCTGTTGGCGTAGTTGAGCACCGTCTGATGCGAGATCGACAAGCCATGCACCATGATTCCGGCTGTCTGTCTGGAAGACATCCCGTAGTTAACGTAGTCCGTCAACACGAGCCCCAACACGTGCGGCGACGCAGCCAGCCGGGACCCATCGACTTTCGGCTTGACGGGCGATGATGGAGCCACCGGGAGAAAGTCAAACCAAAACTCTCGAACCAAATACCGCACCTTGAAGGCTTGAGGATCCTGTTGAAACTGTTGGCGCTCCTTGTTCGTCATCCGGCGAAGGTTGGCCTGGTAAAACGGGCAGTCATTGTTCTTGCACTTGTAGATGTTGTATTCTTTGCGTTCCTTGATTTTCTCCAGCGTCTTTTTGCAGTGCGGGCAACGAAAGACCGCCTGCTTGGTGAACCGATTTCGGTGGTTGAACCGGCACTGGCACACTTTGCATTGGTATTGCCCGTTCCCGCCATTGTTGGCGTACAGATAGGATGATGGCGCTTGGCAGCGAGGGCAGGTCAAGGAATCCGGAACACGGTGTTTCGCCTTCGTCCGGCGCTGAATGGGCCGCAAAGGACGGCCGTGCTGCGCCTCGTAGTCCGCCAACAGCTTCCGGTAGTCAAGGGTTTCCGGTACATCGATGATCGGAAGGTCATCGACCTGGAGTTTCCGATAGGGTTTTTGGACGGGTTCGTCCAAGTCATCAAGATTCAAGGATTTTCCCACGATCACACCCATCAAATACACAATGATTTGATATTGGGTCTTGATTATTTCGAGCAAATAGGCTAATAATTGAGGTAACAAGCTTGTCACTCCTTCTTTGTTTTGGCTGTTGAGTGTGTGGTTACCTCAATGATGGCCCAAAACAATGGGGGTGGCAAGCTTTTTTTCTTCCGACCGTTGAAACTCAAGGGAAAACCGTGAGTGTGGAGGATAAACTTTTGACAATACCCTCGCCAACGAGGGGGAGAAAAGATGAAGGTGCTTGAGTACCTTTGCCATTGCCCCCATGTTTCATTTCATTGCAAACAAATCGATGGAAGCAGGCTTGCATGTATGTGATGGCCATGCAAAGCAAACCGTGCAGTTGTTTATGAATGATACAGCTTCCGAGAAAGGGAAGGAACGTATCGGAGCCATACAATATGAAGGATCCAACGATTACACAGTGAAACAGAATAAGGAGTATATTGCTATGCTAAAAAAGTGAGGCTGCCTCGAAACGGCGAATTTTTAACCGTTTCGGGCGGTCTCTTTTTCATGAGAAAAAATAAATACAACTATTGAAAAGTTACGGAAAATTCTGTAGCATTGATAGTGAAATCGGTTGCATTATGCCGAGTTGTGCAAACGGTTTCGCAAATTCTTTTCGGAGGGGGAGGAATATGTGGAGGAAATTTAGGAGGCTTTTTGTTTGTTTTCTCGCTGTTTTTTTGGTTTTACCCTCTTTTTCGTTTAAGGCAACCGTTAGCGCCAATGGGGGAGGTGGTATTAGTCCGATCGTCAATGGAAATGAAGTAACGTTTCGATATGAAGGGACGGGGAATGAGCAGTCCGTGTTGCTGGCTGGTTCCTTTAATGATTGGCAGACAGAAGGCGAGAAGAAAATTGCTTTGGTGAAAGGGGAAGACCACGTTTGGTCGGTAACGAAAACGCTTGCAGATGGGACGTATACGTACAAGTTTGTTGTGGACGGTCAATGGATGACAGATCCATTGAATCCGAACCAGTCGGATGACGGTTATGGCGGGCAAAACAGCGTTGTTGTAGTCGGAACGCCAGCGGCGCCGGAGCGGAAGATTACGTTGGTAGGAAGTTTGCAGGATGAGTTGGGCCATACGAAGGAATGGGACCCGTCGGCTGCCGCAACCCAAATGCATGATGAAGGAAATGGGCTTTATACATTTACCGGGACGCTGCCGGCTGGGACGTATGAGTACAAAATTGCGGTCAATGGCAGCTGGGATGAAAACTATGGAGCCGGCGGCCGCAATGGCGGCAATCTGGTGTTGAAGCTGGATCGGCAAACCGAGGTGACGTTTTATTACCATGACCGGACGCATGCGATCGCGGATTCGACATGGTATACGGCGATTGCGAAGGAGAAACAGCCGCGCCTCGTCGGGACGGTGCTGTCGGCCATCGGCTATGAGGGGGAGAACGATGGATGGACCCCGGGGACATCGACGGCGCTGTTGACCGATGATGATTTCGACTCGGTGTACACGTTTACGGCGCAGGTGCCGAAAGGATCGTATGAATATAAAATCGTCCTCGGAAACAATTGGAACGAGAGCTACCCACAAGAGAATGCACGCTTAACCGTTTTGGAAACGACGACCATTACATTCTTCTTCAATGCGAAAACAAAAGAGGTGTACACCGACTACAACCCCAATGGCTCTGACGGTGTTGTTCAGAAAGACCGGTTAAAACACAATACATGGGATGCGCTGTACCGCCAGCCGTTTGGCGCGGTGAAAGCGGGAACGAAGGTGACGCTTCGTCTGGCGGCGAAAAAAGACGATTTGACGAAAGCGGACGTGTATGTGAAAAATGCGACGACCGGAACCGCCAAAGTGTACGCGATGGAAAAAGCTGGGGTGATCGGCGATGATGAATATTGGGAAGCTTCGTTTACCCCTGATGTCCGGGGAGTGTATGGCTATAAATTTATCGCGGTAGATGCAGGAACGAAAGCGGAGTACGGGGAGGACACGCAGGAAGGGCAATGGGGAAAAGCGGTCGACAAAAATGCCGAGCTGTTCCAGCTGACCGTTTATGATCCGAATTACAAAACACCTGATTGGATGAAAGAAGCGGTTGTGTATCAAATTTTCCCGGATCGGTTTTTTAATGGGAACCAAGCGAATGATCGTGCGAAACAAAATGCGCGCGGGGCGCAGCCAATTGAGCATCGCGATTGGTCGGATTTGCCCGATAATCCGCGCCTCGTCGGGACGAGCGGCTACGATGGCGACGGCGAATGGTCGAATGACTTTTTCGGCGGAGACATCGCCGGAATTGAACAAAAGTTGGATTATTTGCAGTCGCTTGGGGTGAACACGATTTACTTAAATCCGATCGCCAATGCGCCATCGAACCATAAATATGATGCGAGCCATTACAAAGAGTTGGATCCGATGTTCGGTTCCCCGGAAGAATTCCAATCGTTTGTGCAGGCGCTTGCGAACCGGGGAATGCATCTCATCTTAGACGGGGTGTTCAACCACGTATCCGACGATTCAATTTACTTTGACCGCTACCACCGCTATCCGACCGTCGGCGCGTATGAATATTGGGAAGCGGTTTACGATTTGATGAATGAAAAAGGATTGAGCGAGGAAGAGGCGCGGAAACAAGCGGAGGAGAAGTTCAAACGAGAGGGACAGACGTTCAGCCCGTATGGGTTTCACCTTTGGTTCAATATTGAAAACAAAAAAGTCGACGGCCATTATCAATACCAATCATGGTGGGGCTATGACAGCTTGCCGGAGTTTAAGTCGGTGACGGGGGAAAAAGTGCCGCATCCGAGTGAATTGAACAACGATGCGCTCGCGAATTACATTTTCCGTGAAGCGGACTCGGTGGCGAAAAGCTGGATTGCCCGCGGCGCCTCCGGCTGGCGGTTGGATGTGGCCAATGAGGTGGATCTGGCGTTTTGGCGCGAGTTTCGCCAAGAATTGCTTCAAGGGTCGTACGACCGCGGTCCGACGCTGAAAGAGGGGGAACAGCCGCTCATTTTAGGGGAAATTTGGGATGACGCATCGAAATATTTTCTAGGCGACCAGTACGATTCCGTGATGAACTACCGGTTCCGCGGGGCGGTGCTTGACTTTTTGAAAAACGGAAATGCGGAAGAGGCGGACAAGCGGCTGACAGCCATAAGGGAAGACTACCCAAGTGAAGCGTTTTATGCGCTGATGAACTTAATTGGTTCGCATGACACGGCGCGGGCGGTCTTTCTGCTTGGGAACGGAACGGATTCATCCGAGCGGGCGGAGCTGGATCCGAATTATCGTGAGGAGCTAGGGAAAAAGCGGCTCAAGCTGGCGGTGATTTTGCAGATGGGATACCCGGGAGCGCCGACGATTTATTACGGCGATGAAGCGGGAGTAACAGGCTCAAAAGATCCGGACAACCGCCGCACGTATCCGTGGGGCAAAGAAGATCAAAATCTGTTGGCCCATTATCAGAAAGTGGGGCACATTCGCCAGCTCCATCAATCGTTGTTGGCCCATGGCGACATCAAGACGTTGTATGCCAAAGGGGATGTATACGTATTTGCTCGCCAATACGGGCGTGAAGCGGCGCTCATTGCTGTTAACCGCGGCAGTGAGGACAAAACGGTGACGCTTGACGTCGCTGCGTTGCTTCCAAACGGCACCGTGCTGACGGATGAGTTGCATGATGGCGGGAAAGCCACGGTCGCTGGCGGAACGTTGACGGTCACGATTCCGGCCCTGGATGGACGGATGATGTTTGGGACGGTGACGGCGGAAATGCCGTCAGCAGTCAGCAATCTGCAGGCGAGCGCTTCGGATGGCCGTGTCATGTTAACGTGGGAAGGAAATGCGTCGAGATACCGGATTTACCAGTCCACGCTAAAAGGGGCTGGTTATGCGATGGTGCAAGAGGTGGACACGACTTCGGCCACGATCGATTCGTTGACGAACGGAACAGCCTATTACTTTGCCGTTGCGGCGGTCGATGAAAACGGGAATGAATCACCGAAGGTCGAAACGAATCGCGTCGTCCCTCATTACCCGCTGACGAGCGACAATGTCCAGTTCGTGACAACGTTAAGCGATGCCGTACTCGATTTGTCAAAGCCGCAGCAAGTGGATGTCCATGTCAACATTGACAATGTGACAAGCAAAGGAGCAGCCGACGGGTTGCAGGCGGTGCTGCAAGTGAAAGGCCCGCGTGATGAAACATGGCACGAATACAAGGCGGCTTACCAAGGACAAGACGGGGACGCCAACGTGTTCCGGGCTTCCTTCACTCCGCTCGCCGCAGGGACGTATACGTACCGCTATGCGCTGACGACCAACCTCGGCGAGGAGTGGGTGTATACAGAAGAGAAGCAAGTGACGTTTGCGGCAGACAACAGCGACCAAACAGCCCCGGCGGAAGCCATCGAGCTGCGGCAGCCTGCGGTCGAATCGGGGCAAGTGAACTTGTCATGGACGTTTGTTGGCAAGAACGACGCGGACGCTTATTTGCTGGCGATTGAACGCAACGGTGGCATCGTGCATACAACCACGTCGATCGGCGATTCATTTACAGACTACGATGTCGAAAACGGCACTGAGTACACGTATGTTGTCAAGTTGTATGACCGCGCCGGCAATGTTGTGGCGTCAAACGCGGTCAAGGTGACGCCGGACATTGTGATGGTGAAGGTGATTTTTAAAGTGAAAGCGCCGGATTATACGCCGCTCGATGCCCGCATTACGATTCCGAACAGTCTGAACGGCTGGAACACAGGAGCGTGGGAGATGTCGCGCAACGGCGCGGTGACGCCTGATTGGCAGTTTGCCACCGAGGTGCAAGAAGGGGAAACGATCACCTATAAGTATGTGAAAGGCGGATCGTGGGATCAAGAAGGGTTGGCCGACCATACGCGTGAGGACGACAACGATGATGACGTGAGCTATTACGGCTACGGGGCGATTGGCACCGACTTGAAAGTGACGGTCCACAATGAAGGAAATAATACGATGGTGGTGCAAGACCGCATTTTGCGCTGGATCGATCTGCCGGTCGTCATCGAAGAGGTGCAAAAACAAGGGAATCAGGTGACGATCAAGGGAAATGCGATTAAAAACGGTGTTTTGACGATCAATGGCGAGCGGGTGCCGATTGACGAACAGATGGCTTTTGTGTACACGTTTACCCCTGCCGCCAACCAACATGAAGTGGCCATTCATATTGAGCCGTCGGAGGAAAGCAAAGCATCCATCTTTAAACATGATGCGGGGGCGATCGCCAAAAATACGAAGGATTATGTGCTGAATTTGAATACAAAACAACTGCGTGAGGGAACCGCAACGCCTCCGTCCGGCGACAACGGCGGGTCGCCAGGGCAAGGCGCACCAGGCGGCGGAACGCCAGGCAATCATGCGCCTCGAGACGGGGGAGCCGCGCCCGTCGTCGTAGAAAAAGGAAATGTGATCGTAACGCCGGTCGTCGAAACAAAAGAGAAAAACGGCAAAGTGGCAGAACGGATCGCTGCGATTCCTGCTGGGGAGATTGACGAGATTGTCCGCCATTTGTCCACTGAAAACAAACAGGTGGTCGTTTCGGCAGGAACGATGGAAAAAGGTGAGGTGATGAAAGTCGTGATCCCGGCCCGGCTTTTCGTGCAGGCGCGGGAAAAAGTAGAGAATTCATCCGTTGTCGCTCAAACAGACAAAGCAGCGTATCATTTGCCGACGACGGAGATTGCCACGTTGCTTTCCGATGCGGCGAAGGAGCTTGGCGTCGACGTGGGACAAATGGACGTTGCGATTGCAATGAATGTAACGGAGGCGCCGACGTTGCCATTGCGAACTGTATCAAACGCCGTGGAGTTTCATGTAACGATCACCGCTGGCGGGAAAGAAAAGAAAGTAGAGCGGTTCACTCAATATGTGCAACGTGAAATGTTTGTCGGGGAATCGTTCGACCCGAAACGGTCGGTTGCGGTGCGCCTTAATGAGGACGGGACGATGACGGTTGTGCCGACTTTGTTCTCTGGAAATAAGGCAGTCGCCAAATCATTGATGAATTCCACATACGTGATTGTAGAAGGAAATGTGGCATTTCAAGATGTGCACAATCATTGGGCAAAACCATATATTGAACCGCTGGCCGCCAAACAAATCGTGAAAGGTATTTCGAACGTCATGTATGCACCGAATATTGCGATGACCCGCGCACAGTTTGCCGTGCTGCTCGCCCGCGCGCTCGGCTTGCCAGCTGTTCGGTATGATGGGCGGTTTAAAGATGTCCGGGGGGATGAATGGTTTGTTCAAGACGGTCAATGGATGGCAGCGGTGCAATATGGGATCATCAAAGGAAATCGAAATGGTGCGTTTGAACCGAATGAGCCCATTACCCGCGCGCAAGCGGTGGTGATGCTGGAACGGGCCATGAGGCTGCCGTTTGTTCAGTATGATTTTAGCCAGCTTGATCGGCAAAAAACGCTTGGCGACTTCAAGGACGAAAAAGAAATTGGCGATTGGGCCAAAAAAGCGGTCGAAATCGTTTATCGGGCCGGCATTGTACATGGCAAGGCGAATGGACGTTTTGATGCGAACGAAAGTGTAACCCGGGCGCAGATGGCGAAAATGCTTTATGGCTTTCTCACAAAGGCTAACTTGATGGAATAGCCATGGATTGTTGGTTGCCGGTTTTCCACGCGCTGCGCCAACAGCGGGGATGATCTACGTTCAATATTGAAAATCGGCAGGATAGCGAAAAAATGGATCGAAATTCAAGCATAATGTTTTCCTAGAAAAACGGTGTCCTCCGCTTGGGGACACCGTTTGGTTTAACATTCCTTGAAAGAAGTCTCTCGCTTGTAAATGGAATGAAAGTGGGGGATGAACTTCGGGCAGGCGTAGTCTCACGTCGGTCAGAACCGTGGGGCACACGGGGCGGCTCGGTCAACTTCCTATCATGAAATGGGCCCGAGAAGCCCCCACCTTTAAGCGAAGCGCAGGTGGGGGGCATGTCAAAACGCCCGCAAAAACCCGTCGAGGAAGTATTTCGCCATGTCGCGCTTCCGCACGTGGTGGATGGCGTCTTTGGACAAATGCGCGTTGTTGAGCGGCAGCCATACGTTCATGCCTTGTTTCAGGCCACGGGTTGGACGGGTGATGATGTATTCGCCGCCGGTGACGCCTTGTTCGAGTTCTTGGCGGTTTCCTTGTTTCATTCCGAGTTTGACGGGCTGCCGTTTGATTTGGCCGTCGCGGATGAGGTAGACGAATGCGTTGTTGCCTTGGCGTTCGATGGCGTCCGCCGGTACGGTCAGCGCGCCTGTTTTTTCTTTTGTGACGATCGTGATGTGAGCGTGATAGCCGAACGGGAGCGGCGGCTGCGGCTCGGCGGTCAGCTGGATGGTGAACGGGTACTCGCTTTTTTGCCGGAAGCTCGCTTCGGCGATCGGGAATCGGCCGATGTCGCGGATCGTGCCAGTCAGTTGCGCCTCTTGATTCGGGAGGCGAATCGTGGCCGATTGACCTACGGCGAGTTGGCCGATGTGCGATTCATCCAGTTTTCCGCGGACGACCGTCTTGGTTGATGCGATTGTAATGAGCGGCTGGGACGGGCTTGACGGGTTTGGGTTGACCTCTTCGATGATGCCGTCGACCGGGCTTTCGACCGTTTGCCCGTCTTTTTGTTCGAGCAGTTCTGTTTGTTGCTGCTCGAGGTCGTTTAGCTGCCATTCCAAGTCGGCTTTTTCGCGCGCGGCTTCGTTCGCTTTTTCGTCCCATTGCTGTTTTTCCGGGCTCGCCTCCGGCGCGGCGGCGGCCAGCGACTCGTAGCGATGGATGTCGTCGGTGAGCTGGCCGATTTGGGCGGTCAGCTGTTGTTGTTTGCGCGCCAAGCGCTCGAGTTCGCGGTCGATGGCGTCGGTGCGGTAGCGCAACAGCGCGGTTCCCGCCTGCACCGATTGGCCGCTTTCGACGAGAATGCCGTCTATGGCGCCGCGCTCGGGGTCGTCATAGATGAACGTCCGCTCGGCTGGGGCGGTGAAGCCGGTTGTGCGGATCGTTTCTTGTATCGTTTGGTGCTTCGGTGTTGTCCATTCTTTGGCGTAAGCGGCTTTTGGCGCTCGGCTGTCATCGGCGAACGCCGCGTAAAACTGGGCGCCAATGAGGCCGATGGCGAAAACAGTGAGAACGGTTCGTTTCATGGCGATGTCTCCTTTCACGACGAAAACCATTCGAGCGGAAATTCGCTGGCAACAGCGGCGAAAAAGGCGAGCACAACATTGACGGCGACGACGGCCGCGGCGATGCGCCCGAGGCGCTGGCCTGTTAGGGCGCGCAGTGCGGCGATTTGAATATAGAGCCCCCAGAGCGAAAAGAGCGACACCGAGTGCAGCAGCGCCCATACGAACCGGTCGTCGGTAAGGTACGGCCCCCAGACGCCGAGCGAGAACGGCGAGGCGAGCGGGTCGAGGCCGAATGGCCATTCGAGAAGAAATGAAGCGGCCTCGCCGAGAAAAAGCGCGAATCCCGCCGGGAGCTGGGCGGCGAGCAATTTTTTGAACTCCGTTTCTTCAAACAAGGCGTAAAACGCAAGCGCGCTGATGAATAGGAAAAGAAGCGGAACGACGATTCCGCCGATCATATGCCCCGCGGCGAACAACAGATGCAAGAGCGTCCGCTGTTCTTCCGTGTAGCGCGGAAGGTGTTTCGCCAGTTCTTCCGTTCCGACGCCGACGTAGGCGCGGGCGAGCGAAAGGAGAGCAAAAAGGAACAGAAGCAGCAACACCATAGGAATAAGGCGTTTCACTTGCTCGGCTTCTTTGAGCCGGGAAAAGGCGATGTTCGGGTTCAGCCATTCGTTCAGCGGATGACTTCGGTATATCATCAGTCCATTCCTCCATCAATCGGTGTAGGCATAATCATATTTTAGTATAAAAGAAGGCGTCATGTCACGAACGGATATTTTTTGCTAGATTGGTTTTTTAGTAGGGAATTTGGTGGTAAAATAGTAAGGTAGCAGTCATAGTGAAAAAGGACGATGATGAAACAGGGGGATGTCATGATTGCGGAAGTGGCTCGTTTTAGCGGCAATGTTCGTTTTTCTTTCGCTCGGCTGGACAAACAGCGGCCGGGCGGCGCAGGTTGATTCGTTCGCGGTGGCGGCGAAAGAGGCGGGGGCGCCGGTGTACGCTTGGATGGCCGGGCGGCTTGAGAACGTGGGAAAGTTGGACCGTGGGGAAGCGTTTGAAGTCGTCGGAGAAGATGAGCAGCATTACGTCATTTCGTTTGGGTTTGTGAGCGGAATGGTGAAAAAAACGGATGTGACGAAAGTCCGCCCGTCTGCGGGCAAACGCGCTCCAAACAAGTGGCGGCGGAGCGTGATCACCTTACAAGACGCCGAAGTATACGTGTTTGACCGCGGGGCCAAACAGGCCATCGGCATGATTCGCTCCGGGGTTCGCTATCCGGTGAAGGCGGAGACGCGGCTGTACTATTTGATTGAGATCGGCGGCCGCGACGGGTATGTTTACAAACATGTGACGGAGAACGATTACGGGGTGCCGGTGCTGCTCTACCACCACATTTTGGACGATTTCGATGAGCCGTTTTTCCGCTCGACGACGACGGTGCCGTTCAGCCAGTTTGCCAGAGAAATGACGTACTTAAAAGAAAACGGCTACACGGCCATTACGCCGGAAGCGCTGCTTGCCTATGTGCGCAAGGAGCAGCTGTTGCCGCCCAAATCGGTGCTTATCACATTTGATGATGGATTGAAGTCGACATACATATATGCCTATCCGCTGCTCAAGCGGTACGGTTTCCCGGCGACGGTGTTTATGATCACAGGGCGGATGCGCCCGGCGCCCCAGCCGTTTGACCCGAGGGGACTGCAGTTTTTAAGCAAGCAAGAAATCGCGGAAATGCGCGATGTGATATCATTTGAAAGCCATACGAACCATTTTCATTTGTCGGATCGGCAATACGGCCCGTACTTGTTGTTTAAGCCGTACGAGGAAGCGATGGCGGACTTAAAGGCAAGCAAGGAGAAAATCGGGGCGACGGCGATTGCCTATCCGTTTGGCGCCTACAACGGACGAGCCGTTCAGATGGTGAAGCAGGCCGGATTTGTGATGGCGTTTACGACGAAGAAAGGAACCGTCTACCCGGGTGATTCGCCGTTTGAGTTGAAGCGGCAATGGGTGTACCCGCACATTTCGCTCAAGCAATTTGAACGGCTGTTGCGGCCGTAAATGGAACGCCGCACCCTCATTCACGAAGAGGGCGCGGCTGTGTTTTGCATCCGGCGGGGAAAGAGAAAGGAAAGAGCGAGTCCGATCGATAAAAACAACAGCGGCATGAGCGGCAGATTGTACCGCGGGTAAGCGAAAAAGACATTGTTTAACGCCGTGAAGTAGGCGATGAGGAAGGCGAAAAACAGCAGTTCCGGCCGTCGGCGCCGGTCCATGACGAGGGCGGCCAGCGCTGAAATGAACGCCAGGCGGATGAGGCGCTGGTGCCAAACGGTCATTTCCTGCTTGGAAACGCCGAAAATCTCGATCCAATAAAACGGAGCTTCCCACTGCGTTTTTGTTTTTTTGACGATATAGCTTTCCCACCATTGGGCCGGATTGGCGCGGTACCACGTTTTGATCCGCTGGATGGCGATGTCTTTTTTTCTTTTTTCCTTTTCATAATGGCTCATGTGCGGATGCTGTTTCTCGATCGAGTCGACCACTTCTCGATACGGCGGGCCGTAGCGGTAGCCGTACCCTTGGTAAGTGCCGAGCAACAGCGGGTCGCCGGAGCTGCCGGTCAAGGGGATGAACTCGCCGTAATGCATGTAGTTTCGCACCCACCACGGGCTGAGGGCGAGCACGACGAGCAGAGCGGCGATCGCCGCCTGTTTGCCTGCCAGCCGCCAAGGGTAGCGGACGAGCCACAAATAGCCGAGCAGCGCGAGCGGCACGAGAGCGATCGTCGGCCGGAAAAAGAGGCAAAAGAGATAGGCGGCCATCAGCTTGTAAAAATCGGTCATCCGCCGGTGGCGGCCGAGGCGGATGGCGAACCGGATGAACAAGAGGAAGCCGAATAAAAACGGCGCCTCGGTCAACGTTAAATTGTCCGTTTCGATGAGCGGAATGTACAAAGCGGCGCCGAAAGCGGCGATGACGCCCGCCCATGGGCGGCCGAGGTCGCTTCCGAGCGCGTAGATCAAAAAGACGCTTCCGACGCCAAAGGCGATCATCACGAGTTTGGCGGCATACAAACCGGCATCGCCCGCGCCGAAGAACAAAAACAAAGACGCCAAGAGCAGCGGCATGCCCGGCATAATATGGACGGTCGGTTCATCGGCCTTGTGGTACGTGAGCATGCCCGTTTCGAGCAACCGCTCGGCGCTGCGGACATAGCCCATATCATCGCTGTTGAGCGTCAAGTGCAAGCCGTACTTCCATAAAGCGAACAGACGCAAAGCCAAGGCAAGCAACAGCACGAGCAGCGCGGCTGTTTTCGGATGGAAGCGAATCGGCATGGCGGGTCCTCCTTGTTGGCGATGTCATGCGGCGGAAACGCCGATTAACGATACCCCGAGCATAATGAGAATGACGCCGGCGATTTTCACCCATGAAAGCGGTTCGCCAAATAGGACATACGCGCCGACGACCGCCAGCACGTAGGCGGTGCTTTGCAGGGGGTAGGCGATGCTGAGCGGGACGCGCGACAAGATGAACAGCCAGACGACCGTCGCCGCTCCGTATATGATGAGGCCAAGCAAAATCCAAGGCGACAACAGCAGCTTGATGATGGACAACACGTCCGGTTCAAACGACCGGTGCATCATCCCGTATTTCCATAAAAACTGGCCGGTGACAAGCAAGACGGTGTTCAGCCCAATCCATAGCCAACTGCTTGCGTTCATCGCACTCTTCCTTTATGTTCGGTGTGGTGAAGTTCGTGTTTTAACAAGGCGATTTCTTGGACGAGCCGTTTGATCGTTTCGCCTTGTTCAGACAAAACGATCGATTGGTACAGCAAGACGTTTAACACGACGATAAAGGCGATGGCAAAAATGAGCGCCGGCATGTACGAAATGCCAAGCATGGAAGCCAACCGGTTGAGCGGCGCGAGGCTGAACGCGCCAAGCAGCCCGAGGATGGATAACGAAAACCAGAGAAAGGCTTGCTTGTCGCGCAACCGGTTGCGGACGGAATAGAAAACGACTTGGATGAAGAACCATGACGCCAGCAGCACTGTAATCCACTGGACGCTGTTCATGTCCTTCCCTCCCTCGTCTCAAACATGGCCCGGATTAGCGAGGTGAACGTCACTTTGGTCATATAGTACAACGACTTGAGCGGCGTAATCGATGACCGTCCCCCTTGGCGCGCGTTCATTTCGACTTTTGTTTCCTTGATGCGGTATCCTTTTTTGGCCAGCCGGGCGATCACTTCGACTTCGGGGTAGTCAACGGGATAGTCGCGGGCGAACTCGCGGATGATGCGGCGATTGACGATGCGGTAGCCGGATGTCGGGTCGGTGATTTTGACCCCGCACGCGAGGTAAAGCAAAAAACAGAAGTACAAAATGCCAAGGCGGCGGAGCCGGCTGCCTTTGTAGCCCGTTTTTTCGACAAAGCGGGAGCCGATGACCATATCATAGTCCGACGCGGCGATTTCGGCGACGAGCGTCTCCAAATCGTCCGGGTCGTGTTGGCCGTCGGCATCGAGTTGAATGGCGTAGTCGTAGCCATGCTCGAGCGCATATCGATACCCGGTTTGCATCGCCCCGCCGATGCCTAAGTTCACAGGCAAGTCCAGATGACGGAACCCGCATTGGTCGAGAATTTCGCCCGTTCGGTCGGTCGATCCGTCATTGATGACAAGATAATCGTACGGGCATGTGCGCTGCAGACGGAGCACCGTATGGCGAATCGTCGCTTCTTCGTTATAGGCAGGGATGATGACTAACACCTTCATGACGGTTCCTCCCTTGCTTATACTCGAAGGGCTTGTTCAACCGATTAGTATAACATGTTCGCCGTTGCCTGTCATGTCGGATGCGGGCGTACAGAGCAACGGCGGTGTTCCTTGAAGCCGGCGAATTTCGTTGAGACAGAGGAGCTCGTTTCGCAGAGCTTCTCACCTTGGGCTTTGGTTGCATCAACCAACGCCCAAACCGGCTGTGAAAAACGGTGGCTTTGGTTTCATCGGTGTTTTGAGTCGCGAAGGAAGAGCTCGTTTTCAACAGCTTTTCCGCTTGGGCCGACAGCGTGTTGCCCGATTTTTCACGAAATCACCGGTCATCGAAAAAGTGCCGATAAGTTAGTATGGCGGAAATGGATCACCGTTATGCGCGTTTTGGTGAAAAATACCTCAAAAAAGTGAAGCGGGTTGCGCCGAAAGCATCTAGTGATTTCGTTGCTTTTCGATTACAATGAAAGCGGCTGATGGCCAAAAGGATCAATACTAGAGGGGGAATATGATTGAAAAGAGAGAAAAGATGGAGGAGGGCCGGGGCGGTTGGACTGTGCGTGCTGCTGATCGTTGCCTCGCTGTGGACGCCATACGGCGGGTCGGCCCGGGCGGCGGGCGGCCTGTTTCCCGATGTATCGTCAGGGCGCGCGGAAATTGAATATTTGGCCAGGCTCGGCATCATTCAAGGGTATAAAGACGGGAAGTTCCACCCTGAAGCGACGTTGACGCGCGTGCAGGCGGTGCTCATGATCGTCCGCCAGCTTGGATTGGAAACCGATGAGGAACTGCCGATGCCGTTTGCGGATGTCAAGCCGGGGAGCACCGGATACGAGGAGATTGCCTTGGCCGCGGCGTTGGGCATTGTCAGCGGGAAAACCGAGCGATCGTTTGATCCGTACGGCAAGCTGACGCGGGCGCAAATGGCGAAAATGTTTGCGAATGCGTACCATTTAAGCGGGAAGATGAAGACGGATTTTTGGGATGTCAAGCCGGACCACTGGGCGTATTCGTACGTGCACGCGTTGGCGGCGAACGAAGTGACGCTCGGCTATCCGGATGGCAGCTTCCGCCCGAACGCGCCGCTCACCCGGCTGCAGTTCGCCTTGTTTATGGCCCGGTATATGAATGACGAATTTAAGCCGCCTTTGACCACATCCCTTTCCCGTAAAGACATTATTGCGAAAAAGGAGAGCGTCGTCACCGTCTATGCGTACGATGAAAACGGGGAAGAACAGTCGCAAGGAAGCGGGTTTATGGTCGCCAATGGGCTGATCGTCACCAACTTCCACGTGATCAGCGGCGGGGCATCGTTCACCGTGGTGACGAGCAATGGGGAAGAGTATGAGATAGAAGGGGTTGTCGATTATGACCTTGATTTGGATGTGGCGCTGTTAAAGCCGGTTGATTTGTTGCCGGTTAAGCCGTTGCGGCTCGGTTCTATCGACATGGTAGAGGTGGGGGATGATGTGGTCGCGATCGGCAGCCCGCTTGGCCTTTCCGATTCGGTTTCAACCGGAGTGGTGAGCGCGATTCGCACGCTTGAACTCGAACAAGGCGAAGCCGATTTTATTCAGTTTACGGCGCCGGTGACCCACGGCAGCTCGGGGGGACCGCTCTTTAACATGTACGGGTATGTGATCGGGATTGTTTCGTTCGGCTTAGGCGAAGGGGAGTTGAACTTTGCCTTGGCGGCCGATTACGTTCGCGAAGCTGTGTATGTATACGCGCAAGTGCCGTTCTATCAGTTGCCGGTCATCCCGGCCGATGAGCTGCCTGTGTATGAGGAAGAGCAAGGGGAAGAAGAAAAGGAACAAGGCGAGCCGGCGGCAACGGAGAAGTTTGCGCTTGAGGGGCCGCTTGTGGACATCATCGCCCATCCGTCGCAGCCGATTTTGTACGGCATTGACTATTTGAATCGTGTGGTGGAAATCAACTATGAAACGCGGAGCGTGCGCAACATTTCCTTGCCGCTGCCGGCCGAACGGCTCTATTTTGCCCAGGATGAACTGTACGTGACCCTGCTAAAAGGGGAGCATAGCTCTTATTGGCAGGAAGAAAACCAAAAAGGCGCGATTGCGGTGATCGATGCGAATGCATTTCAATTGAAGGAAACATTTGACATCGACTTGGATCCATTTGATATTGTCGCCGATGGCCGCTATATTTACGTTTCGTCCGGATCCGGGCAGCACACAGTCATCAAAAGCTATGATCGGTTCACCAAGCAGGAAGTGGATTCTGAGCTGATTTACGAGGCGAACCGGATTGAGATGCATCCAAGCCAAGCGATGATTTACGCGATCTCGACGAACGTAAGCCCGATTGACATGTCCGTATACCGGATTGCCGACGGTCATTTCGTTGAAACGTACTCATCTCCTTATCATGGCGACTACGACTTGAAGCCGGATTTCGTTCTTTCACCGGACGGCAAGTACATGTTCAATGACGCCGGGTTTGTGTTTTACACGACCGCGCAAAAAAGCGTCAACATGACGTATGCGGGCGCGATTGAGCCGTTCTCTTCCGCCGCATTCGATTTGGCGAAAGGTCTCGTGTATGCGGCGCAAGGCAACCAGATTATGGCGTACGACAGCGCCACGCTCAAGAAAGTGAAACAATGGTCGGTCGAGGGGGAAATCGCGCATATTGCCGTGCATCGTGGAACAATCGTGTTCGTGACAACGGTCACGCCGGACGGGGGCGGAATGAAAACGACCATGGTCGAGTTGTTTGATCCGTCTTAAGCGAACTAAAGAGGGGATCCGACAAAACGGTAGGATCCCCTCTTTTTCTGTGAAAATCCATAAAACCCGGTCAACTCTGTATATCCTGTGATCAGTTTGGATACACTACAAATGGCCAAAAAAGACAACAGGAAAGCAGAGGTGCCTTATTTTTAGGCATCTCGTATATTCTGTATTCATTTTGGCTATACTAACTTACTTGTGGTCCCCAAAACGGTTCTTTTCGGGAAAGCATGCAGTAAATGGTGACAAGCATTCGGTGCGCGATCGCAACGAGTGCTTTTTTCTTTCCCCGGCGAGCCGCCAATGACCAAAATTTCGCCGCCAACGGTTGATTCCTGCATCGGGATAACGCCCATGCCGCCTCGCATAACGCGGATTTAATATGAGGATTACCCTTTACCGTTCGTGTACTTTTGCGTTTTCCAGCGCTTTCGTGATTTCCCGGGGCCACCCCAGCCCAAGAAGCGAGGCGCTGCGGTGTCGGGAACTGTCCCATATCCACTCCGATTTCGGCGATGATGACGGCGGCGGTTTCCTTTTTCACTCCAGGAATCGTCATCAGAAGATCCACTTCCTGTTGATACGGTTGTAAGAGATGGTCGATGCGTTGGTCCATCTCCTGAATCAAGCTTTCCAAATACTCGATGTGCTTCCACGATTGGCGAATCATGAACAACTCATGTTCGGTTAATGTCCCAAAGAGCGATTCCTGAATTTGTTGCTTTTTCCCTTTCATTCTTCCGTGAAGGCAAGCGTCGATATCGGCTTCTTCGATGTACCCCTGTTCCATTAAACGGGTCAAGAGTTTTCGGCCCGATACTCCGAAGATGTCGGAAATCACCGTACCCAGCTTGATATTGGAACACTCCAATACTTTATGAATTCGGTTTTTTTCCGCAATCAATTGACCCACCCACTTTTTGCGTAAACGGGTCAAGTCCCGCAATTCTCGAATTGGCGCGGGTGGCACAAAACTCTTTTCAATCAGTCCATAACGCAATAATTTAGCGATCCATTCCGCATCGGATACATCCGTTTTTCTCCCTGGGACATTCTTGATTCGCTGAGCGTTGGCCAAGGTAATGTCAAAGTAGTCCTCTAAAATGTTAAAGACCGGTTTCCAGTAAACCCCCGTACTCTCCATCGCTAGATGAGTGATTTCTCGATCCTCGAGCCATTTCAGGAGGCGAAACAAGTCTTTGGTAAACGTCGAAAACGTTTCGATCTCCTTTTGAATGTGGTCTTCTTCTCCCCAAAGCGCACAAACGACAATCGTTTTGGCATGAACATCTAAACCTGCGCAACGATGATAAAGCACATCCATGATCCGGACTCCTTCCATTGATGAATTCGCAAACAGTGAGTCCACTTGTTCGTTAGGCATTTTTCTGTTCGTAGTCACCTTTTCCAAATGAAAAGGGCTTACAATGGGTGGAACACCAAATGGACTCAAACAGTTTTTTGTACAGGGTCGAACCACCATTAAAAAGCACGTCTTTCCAAACTGTTTGCGTTCATCCTCCATTATGGAAGGAGAGATGGATTTTCATGCCTGGGTGGGGAGTAAAATTTACTCATGGATGTTTTTTGGCAAAAAAAAAAGCGCCAGCGATCCTTTCACAAGGAGGCTGGCTGATCAACCTAAACCCTATCGACATCATTCTACAACGTTCGACAAAATTTGTCGACAAGCAAATTGTTCATCGTATGGAAGCAAGAGGGAACATCTCCTAAACTATTTTGGAAAAACTACCATATCCCCAACTCATTTCGCATAGATGATGAATTTGGTATAATAGATGGGAATTCGTTATAGAGGAGCGAAATACGGATGCTTTCACTCTTAAAAAGAGCGATCAGTTATACGAACGAACGGCAGTTAAAAAAATATATGCGCATTGTGGAACAAATTAACGGTTTAGAATCAAAGATAGAGAAACTAACCGATGCCGAGCTGCGCGCGAAGACCGATGAGTGGAAAGAGCAGCTCGCCTCAGGCAAGTCGGTGGATGACATTAAAGTGGAAGCGTTCGCGGTCGTCCGCGAGGCGGCAAAGCGGGTGCTGGGCATGCGCCATTTTGACGTCCAGTTGATCGGCGGTCTCGTGCTGGCGGAAGGAAACATCGCCGAGATGGCCACCGGCGAGGGGAAAACGCTCGTCGCTTCCCTTCCAAGCTATTTGCGGGCGCTTGAAGGGAAAGGGGTGCACGTCATTACGGTCAACGATTATTTGGCCAAACGCGACCGGAACTTAATCGGCCAAATTCATGAGTTTCTCGGCTTGACGGTCGGGCTCAATTTGCCGCTGATGTCGCCGCAAGAAAAGAAGCGGGCGTATGAAGCCGATATTACATACGGCATCGGTACGGAATTTGGCTTCGACTATTTGCGCGACCATATGGTGTACGATGCGGCGGAAAAAGTGCAGCGTCCGTACCATTACGCGATCATCGACGAGATTGACAGCGTGCTGATTGATGAAGCGAAAACGCCGCTTATTATCGCCGGGAAAGCGCGCCCGAGCGCCGACTTGCATTACGTCGCCGCCAAACTCGTCAAGCGGTTTGAGCGCGACATTGATTACTTGTTTGACGCGGAAACGAAAACGGTCAACTTAACGGACGACGGCATTGAAAAAGTGGAAAAAGCGTTTGGGATCGACAACTTATACGACTTGCAGCACAAAGTGTTGTATCATTACGTCATCCAGGCATTGCGGGCGCATGTATTGTTTAAGCGCGATGTCGATTACATTGTCCGCGACGGCAAAGTGCTGCTCGTTGACGCGTTTACCGGGCGCGTGATGGAAGGCCGTTCGTTAAGCGACGGGCTCCATCAAGCGATTGAAGCGAAGGAAGGGCTCGAAATCACGGAGGAGAACAAGACGCACGCCTCCATCACCATTCAAAATTATTTCCGCATGTACCCGATTTTATCCGGCATGACCGGAACGGCGAAAACGGAAGAAAAGGAATTTCAGCGCATTTATGGGATGGATGTCGTTCCGATTCCGACCAACAAGCCGAAAATCCGCCTTGACTTGCCCGATCGGGTGTACATGACCCGCCATGACAAATACGTCGCCGTCGCCAAGGAAGTGAAGCGCCGCCATGAAAGCGGGCAGCCGGTGTTGATCGGGACGACCTCGATTTTGCAGTCGGAAGAAGTGGCCAAGTACTTGGATCAAGAGCACGTGCCGTATGAGCTGCTCAATGCGAAAACGGTCGAGCAGGAGGCCGAGGTGATTGCCAAAGCCGGCCAGCGCGGGCGGGTGACGATCGCGACGAACATCGCCGGCCGCGGGACGGACATTTTGCTTGGCGAAGGGGTCGATAAGCTCGGCGGGCTGCACGTCCTTGGCACCGAGCGCCATGAGAGCCGGCGGATCGACAACCAGCTGAAAGGACGGGCCGGGCGCCAAGGGGATCCAGGTTCGAGCCAATTTTTCCTCTCCCTTGAAGATGAGATGTTCCGGCGCTTTGCGGCCGAGGAGACGGAAAAATGGAAGGCGAAGCTGAAAGCGGATGAAACAGGCTGCATTTTGAACGACGAGATTCACGCGTTTGTCGATAAAGTGCAGCGCATCGTCGAAGGGCTGAACTTTTCCGTTCGCGAGTACCATTTAAAGCTTGACGATGTCATGAACGAACAGCGCAACGTCATTTACCATATCCGCGACCGCGTGCTTGATGAGGAGGACCGGGTGGGGCTCGTTGCGCCGATGATCCGCTCCGCATGCGAGCGCATCGTCGAGGCGTACACGCCGTCTGAGCAAATCCCGGAAGAATGGGATGTCGGGCGCATGGCGGAAGAGCTGAACCGCATCTTGTACCGCCCGCCTGTTGCGTTTGACCGCCCGCCGGCTGATCGTGACGATGTGAAGCGAGCCGTCGCCGAGGCGGTCGACGCACAGCTTTCGTTCCTAGAAGGGAAAAAAGGCGATTCCCGCCTGCAGTCGCTGTTAAAAAGCGTCATGTTGACGGTCATCGATGACCATTGGATGCGTCATTTGGATCATATGATGCTGTTAAAAGAGGGGATCGGGCTGCGTCAATACCAGCAAGAAGACCCGATTCGCCTGTACCAAAAAGAAGGGTTTGAGCTGTTTCAAGCGATGTATGCAGCCATCGAAAACGAAATCAGCACTCATGTGACAAGGCTGCTTCAAGCGTTCGAGCAGGAAGAAAGCAAATAAAAAGGGGGAGTGTTCATTGTTTCCGTTTTTGAAGAAAAAGAAAAAAAGCGGCGGCGATACGACGGTAGAGGCTCAAGACATCATCAACGAGGCGGGGGAAGCAAGCGGCGAAGAGGAAGAGGTGCACACGGAGCTGTCGCTTCACCCGTCCTGGAACGTGCCGACAGAAGAGCAATATGTGCTTCGGTTTTTCAACAATGAACTGCCGCCGTTAAAGCCCAATCAAGTTTCCTTATCCGGCATCAGCCTAACGAAAGAAATCGATGGGGTGATGGTCACCGCCTTTGTCCGCCATAGCTTGCCGCATTCGATCCAAATCGGGCGTGTTCCGCTTTTGTTGCTTCGTGAAGACGGGACCATTTTGGCGCGAAAGGAGTTCGACTTGCGCGAACTCGGCGAACTGCCGCCGAAAACGAGCCGCCCATGGCGCTTTCTATTCGGCCGCGAAACATTGCGGGCGGAGGAAATTCCGGCGGAAGGCTGGAAGCTGGCGTTTGAATTGAAGCCGAAACATCGTCTCGACCTCGATCCAACGTGGGAGGAAGTGTTGCCGGAAGCGGAAAAAGAGGCGCTTCGGCGCATTGTGGACGAATTGGGGGCGCCAAAGGAGAACGAGGTGAACTTTTTCGGCCTCCAGGCGGCGATGAACGATGGCGGGTTGCGCGTGACCGTCCTAGTCCGCAACGGCAGCCACAAAACCGTTTGCCTTGAGCAGCTGCCGCTCGAGGTGGAAGATGCGGCGGGGGACGTGGTCGCCCGGGGGAGCTTTAAGCTCGATCGCCTGGAAATCAAAGCAAATACAACGAAACCGTGGACGTTTATTTTCCCGCCGGCGGTCGTGCAAAAAGACGATCCCGATCTCAGCAGCTGGAAACTGAACGTCATCCGCGGGTAGTGGTGAGGACGTTTTGTCGCTTGACAGAACGTCCTTAATTTTTTGGGCAAAAAAGGAAGACACCCACTTAATAAGCGGATATCTTCCCCGGCCTCAACCCGTCCATCGCACCTTCTACTTTATCCATGCAAAACGGAGGACGGTCTCCGATATTTATTGTATCACATCGGACATAACAGACAAGCCAAAAAGTGAAAATATTATACAAAATGCATGAATTATCCTCCATATCCATTCGCTTCATCCTAAAAATTGTCAATCCCCCGCCGTTTTTCCGTTGTTTTTTACGAATGAGTATAGAGGAGAGCCCGAAAATGGCAAAATTACATGTTTAATAGTTTTCTTCTGTATGATATAATCCACAATGGTGATGACTCTATTTTTTATAGTATTTCCCGTGCGCATCGCTGTTATGCGTGCGGGCGGTTGCCGCTTGCTCAACATATTGGCAAACAATGAAAAAATCGTTGGACAAGAAAATGAACCAAGTGGTTATGATAAGATTAAGGAGGATTTTTTATGGGTTACTTTTTGACCTTGTTGCTTTGCTTTCTTGCCTCCGTATGTATCACCCCGCTGGTGAAACGATTGGCGTTCGCCATCGGTGCCACAGACCGGCCCAATCAGCGGAAAGTGCATCAGAAAGTTATGCCCCGTTTAGGCGGGTTAGCCATATATGTCGCCTTTGTCATCGGCGTCTTGTTTTTGGATCCCGATAATGCCGTCGAAGTCCCGATTTTAATCGGCAGCGTCATCATTATTATTACCGGGATTCTCGATGATTTAATCGAGCTCTCCCCAAAAGTCAAGTTGACTGGCCAGCTGATCGCGGCGTTTGTCGTCGTCGTATTCGGCGGGATTCAGGTGGAATACATTAACTTGCCGTTTGGCTCCCAGCTGCATTTCGGTGTGCTCAGCATCCCGTTAACGATCCTTTGGATCGTTGGCATTACCAACGCCATCAACTTAATCGACGGGTTGGACGGGTTGGCCGCGGGCGTCTCGGCGATCGCCTTGGTCACGATCACGTGGATGGCGTTTTTAAAAGGCGATTTGTTTGTCGCGGGCATGAGCATCATCTTAATCGGCAGCATTTTAGGGTTTTTAGTCTACAATTTCCACCCGGCAAAAATTTTTATGGGGGATACGGGCGCGCTCTTTTTAGGGTACATGATCTCGGTTCTGTCGCTGCTCGGGTTTAAAAACGTAACGGCGATTTCGTTTATCATCCCGGTCATCATTTTAGGGGTGCCGATTTCCGATACGTTTTTTGCGATTATTCGCCGTTTGGTAAAGCGGCAGCCGCTGTCGGCGCCCGACAAATCGCATTTGCATCATTGCCTGCTTCGGCTCGGATACACCCATCGCCAAACCGTGCTGATCATTTACGGCGTGAGCGCTTTGTTCGGGTTGATTGCCGTGATTTTATCGAAAGCGGCGGCATGGGTGTCGCTCATCATTTTAACCGTCATCGTGCTCGTCCTAGAAGTGGTGGCGGAGAAAATCGGCCTCGTCGGGCATGAGTATCGCCCGATTTTGCGGATTGTCCAAGGCCTCCGGTATGTAAACGGCAAGATGAAATAACGAAAGGTGTCCCAGAAAGCGGGACACCTTTTTTGATGGCTGTACGTCAAGCTGCGACGAGAAGTTCATTCCTCAGAAGAGAGCGGCTATGCACAAGAAAACGGCGGCGTCCCATATCGGGACCCGCCGTTTTACTGATCGTCATCTTGTTCCCCTGGCGATATGGGAGCCGCCGATGCTTGCAGCTGGGCGCGCAGGGCGTCGGACACTTGCTCGACGGATTGTTCATCGAGGCGGTAGTAGTAAACCCCTTCATTGTCATCCGTCCCTTTAAGGACAAGCGATTCCGTCTGAATGGAGTTGCCCGACGATACGTAATAAATCAACGCTTTTATATCCCCGAAGGTGAAGTTCGTTTTCATATTGCTTCCAATCGCTTCAATGACATCATCATATTTCGGAATGGAACCGGCATGGCTTGCTTTTTTCAAAATGGCTTGCAAAATTTGTTGCTGCCGCTTGCCGCGTTCGATGTCATTGTCTTTTTTGCGCGTCCTGGCCAACGCCAGTGCTTCTTCCCCGTTTAAGTGCTGATAGCCCTTTTTGAGGACGATGGCGTTGCGATGGTCTTCGGCGTCTTTCTCACGGATGTCATACGGCACTTCCATTTCAATGCCGCCGAGCGCATCGACGACATCGATGAAGGCGTAGAAGTTCATCTTGACGTAGTAGTCAATGGAGATGTCAAATAAATGTTCGACAGACTCGATCGTGCATTTCGTCCCCCCATAAGCATGCGCATGGGTAATTTTATCGTAATCGTCTTCACAAGGGATGTAGACGTACGAATCGCGCGGGATGCTCACCATTTTGACGGATTTTGTTTCGGCGTTAAAAGCGGCCAAAATGAGCGCGTCGGATCGCGTATCGCTTTGGAAATTGCGCGTTTTGCTGTCGTCAATGCCGATAAACAATACGGTAAAACTATCTTTTTTCGGATCGAGATGATCGCCTGCATCTTGTTTTGTGCCGATCTCCTCATACGCCTCGTTCATGGCTGTTTTCATTTTATGCATTAAAAAAGAAGCATAGCCAAGGCCGCTGGCGGCCAATACTAAAAAGAGAAGCAGGCATCCGAATACGATGCGCCGTCTCCGCTTTCGTTTTTTTATTTTTTTTCGATGAAGTTTTCGTTCATGGGCCATGGTGAAAAAGCTCCTTCACACTAGTTTCATCATTGCTGTCCAGGAGGGAGGTCGAGTTCTACATACTGTTGTTCTCCCGCCTGAATATCCGCCCTGCCGTTTGTCAGTTCCGTGATCCATTCATTGAACGGGTGTTGGCCGTCCTCGGGAACAAAAACGTCGAACGTAACGCGGTCGGCGTAGTCGATGTTTTTAATAGTATATACGGACGACCGCAATTCATTTTCCACTTTCCCAAGCCACGAATAGTCGATCGTCACCTGCATGACGCGCATGAGCCGGCGTTCGACGATGCCTGCGGCGTTCAAGCCTTCCGAGACGGCGCGGCCGTAAGCGCGCACCAAGCCGCCAGCGCCGAGTTTAATGCCGCCGAAGTAGCGGGTGACGACGGCAACGGTGTCTTTCACCCCTTTTTTCTTCAGCACCTCGAGCATCGGCACGCCCGCCGTGCCGCTCGGTTCGCCGTCGTCATTCGCTTTTTGAATTTGATCGTGCTCGCCGATCACATACGCCGAACAGTTATGGGTGGCGTCCCAATGTTTTTTCTTGATCTGTTGAATAAAAGCAACCGCCTCTTCTTCCGTTTCCGCACGGTTGATATAGCAAATAAACCGCGACTTTTCAATCACGATTTCGTGTTCGCCGTATCCTTTAACCGTGTAATAGTTTTGTAACAAAGTAATACACCCCGATCTTGAAAAGGTGCAGCGCTGTTCGTTTTTGTCTTTTTTTTTGCAGGAAAGGCTAGCGCTTTGCCCTAACTATGGTAAACTGAAAATAAAAGAGTCACAGATAGGGTAAACTAAAAATAAAAGGTTCACAGGTAGGACATGCTTTTACTATTATAAATCGACAACTTTTTTCCTTCAAATAAATTTTGTTGGCGCTCATGCATATCGCTTGGCAGCGCTGTTGGAGGTTGGCAAATGATCGGGGAAAAACGTTGGGATGTCAAACATTTAGATGAAATTGTCGAAAAAATGGTCGACACCGTTCAACATAGCAAAGATGAAATTTTCCATATCGGTGAACAGTCGCGTCAAGAGCAGGATCATTTGCTTCGCGAGCTTGAGGAGGTGAAGCGGCTGACGGTGCAGGCGATTGAGGAGGCCGACCGGCTTGAAACCGAAGCGCGAAAGGCGCGCCGCCGCCTGTCGGAAGTGAGCCAAAACTTTTCCTCGCACTCCGAGCAAGACATTCGCGAGGCGTATGAAGCGGCGCACGAGCTGCATATGAAACTGGCGATGGTGCGCGAGCGCGAGAAACAGCTGCGCCTGCGCCGCGATGAGCTTGAACGGCGCCTGGCAGGCCTCGTGCAAATCATCGAGCGCGCCGACCATTTAGTCGGGCAAATTACCGTTGTCCTGAACTACTTAAACAGCGATTTCCGCCAAGTCAGCGAGCTTGTTGAAGGGGCGAAGCAAAAGCAAGCATTCGGGCTGAAAATCATCGAAGCGCAAGAAGAAGAGCGGCGGCGGCTGTCGCGGGAAATCCACGACGGCCCGGCGCAGCTGCTCGCCCATGTCCTGCTTCGCTCCGACCTCGTCGAAAAGGTGATCAAAGAGCGGGGGACGGAAGCGGCGGTCACCGAAATTCGCGATTTCCGCAAAATGGTGCATTCGGCCCTGTCCGAAGTGCGGCGCATTATTTACGACTTGCGGCCGATGGCGCTCGACGATTTAGGATTAGTTCCGACACTTAAAAAATATTTGCAGACGACCGAAGAATATAATAAGGGAGTCCATATTTCCTTCGTACATATCGGCGAGGAAATCCGGCTGCCGTCGCGGATGGAGGCGGCCGTGTTTCGCCTTGTTCAAGAGTCGGTGCAAAACGCCTTAAAGCACGCCGAGGCGCGCCACATTGATGTCAAGATGGAAGTGACGTGCCGTTATTTGCTTGTCAGCATCAAAGACGATGGCAAAGGATTTGATCCATCCGTGAAAAAAGAAAACGCATTCGGCTTGATCGGAATGCGGGAGCGGGTCGAACTGCTTGATGGCACGTTGACGATCCGTTCGAAACCTGGCAGCGGCACGACCGTGTTCATCCGCGTTCCGCTTGACCGTCTAGCCGCAGACATGACCAAGGAGGAGAGGAAACGATGAAAACACGCATCGCCATTATCGATGATCATTCACTATTCCGTGAAGGCATTAAGCGCATTTTAGAATTTGAAGGCGATTTTGAAGTCGTGGCCGAAGGAGGCGACGGATGCGAAGCGCTGTCGATCGTCGAAACATACCGCCCGGATTTGGTGCTCATGGACATCAATATGCCGGACATGAACGGAGTGGAAGCGACAAAGCAGCTCATCGAAACGTATCCGGAGACGAAAGTCGTCGTCCTATCGATCCATGACGATGAAAACTATGTGATGCGCGCCTTGCAGACGGGAGCGACCGGGTATTTGCTGAAAGAAATGGACGCTGACACGCTCATTGAAGCGGTCAGAATCGTCGCTGAAGGCGGCTCGTATTTGCATCCGAAAGTGACGCACAACTTAATTCGCGAATACCGCCGTCTGACGTCGGAAAAAGGTGGCGTGGCGATCAAACAAGAAGTGCGCCGCCCGCTCCATTTGCTGACGCGGCGCGAATGCGAAGTGCTGCAGCTCTTAGCTGACGGCAAAAGCAACCGCGCCATCGGCGAAGCGCTGTACATCAGTGAGAAAACCGTCAAAAACCACGTCAGCAGCATCTTGCAAAAATTAAACGTCAACGACCGGACGCAGGCGGTTGTCGTGGCGATCAAAAACGGCTGGGTGGAGGTGCGCTGACAGCGGGGTTGTTTTTCCTCGGCACACCGATGCGTTTTTCCCTCGGTGCGCTGGCATCATGGCTGCTGTTCCGAGCGGCTTGGCGGAGGTCGATCCTACAAGAGCGGTTTCATTGAATAGCGCGGAGCGTTCTCGAGACCACTTCGTCCTGGCCGTCAACCGCCAGAGGGGCGAAAGGGCGGCGGGGACTAAAAGAGGATCATCGAAAACGGCACGATCGGTACAAGGAGCGCCTGCAGGCAGACAAGCGGTGGCAACGTTCGGCGGCCCGCCTGGTTGAGCGAAGGTGAATTTCAGAAGGGATCCCCCGACCGTATAGTGGAGGAGGGCCCGTCTTTTTGGTATAATGGAAGAAAATGCTGAATCAGGAAGGAATGGCGCCTGTGAAAACTGCGATTGTCACCGATAGCACCGCCTATTTGCCGAAAGAGGTGCGCGAGAGGCTCGGCATTCGCCTCATTCCGCTCAGCGTCATCTTTGGAAACGAAACGTACCGCGAAGAAATCGACATGACGGCAGAACAATTTTTTGCGAAAATCAAGCAGCATCCGACGTTGCCGACGACGTCGCAGCCATCGGTCGGCGAGTTTGTCGATTTGTTCACCGCCATTCGCGAGGAAGGATATGAAGCCGTCATCAGCATCCACCTTTCAAGCGGCATCAGCGGCACGTACCAAGGAGCGGTGGCGGCGGGGACGATGGTCGAAGGGTTGCGCGTGTATGCTTACGATTCCGAGATCAGCTGCATGGCGCAAGGGTTTTACGCCATCGAAGCCGCCGAGATGGCCCAAGCGGGGAAGACGCCGGACGAGATCCTCGCCCGTCTTGATGAGATGAAGCGGACGTTGCGCGCCTATTTTATGGTCGACGACTTGTCCCACCTGCAGCGCGGCGGACGGCTCACTGGCGCGCAGGCGTTCATCGGCGGCCTGTTGCAAATCAAGCCGCTCCTTCGCTTTGAAAACAAAGTAATCGTACCGTTTGAAAAAATCCGCACGCGCAAAAAGGCGGTCAAACGAATCGAAGAACTGTTTGTCGAAGATGCGGACAAAGGCGTGCCGCTCAAAGCGGCCATTATCCATGCCAACCAGCCCGATGAAGCGAACCGCTGGCGCGACGAACTGGCCGCCCGCTATCCGCACGTCGAGTTTTGGATCAGCTATTTCGGCCCGGTCATCGCCACGCACGTCGGCGAAGGCGCGCTCGGGCTGACTTGGTACGAGCGATGACCGCCTGCGGGCGGCTGAGCGCCGCCCCCAACTCCACCCGCAGCCAAGCGCAAGGCGGAATGGACCGTTCCGCCTTGCGAGGCGGCGAAGTTCGGTTGCGCAACGGTTGCGGTATACGTTTGGCTTTTATGTCGTCTCTATTGTCCGCCATCATTTGGATCACCCCTCCCATCCGTACAAGAGTTTTCCCGGTTTCCCCGTCTAACTCCGATGCACCGCCATGTTGCCGGCAGTTCTCCTTCGATGAGATCCCCAATCACCGCCTGCCGCTGCCAAGTTCGATCGTTGTCTTTCGCCGCCTTTACGCCTACGGACTCGATCGGAGATGTGATGCTGGCGGAACGTGTCGAACCGTTTTCCTTACTCGGAAAAGTTGTCGCTATTTCCCCGGGAATGGTGTCGAAACACGTTCGAGATTGGCGCAATGGCGCGCTTGCACGTTCAGCGGTGTCGGATGTCGCCGCCTTCATTCCCTTGAACGGATGGGGATGAAAGCGAAAACCGGACGATCCGAACTTGTCTAGTGAGCGAAACATCGTCAAGTCGGCTGTTTTGTCCCCGCTCAATGTTGCCAATTCGGGTGCCGCTCTTTTCTCCCGCCTTTCGGTGGCCAAAGGAGCGACGTCTTCCAATTTGAGAAGAAACCATTTTTTGCGGCTTTTTCACCACATCATCCGCCTTCTCGATTTTTGCCAAAGGGTTTAGAGAACTGACGATTTCATGAAGAGTCGGCCCAACACGCCCTTTTCCCAAGTCCGGAATCTTGACTCCTTCCTTCTCTCGTGACAGAACACAACGACGGAGCCACTATTCCATTCTTTTCGCCCCGACTAGGCGTTTGTAGAAATTTCAAAAGGAGGGAAGCCCATTGCCCATTCTTCTGCCATCTGTTGCTCCGCCGCTAGCCGCATGGCTCAACGGCCAGCGCCTCCCGCGCGAACAACTGCCGTTTTCCGCCGACGCAATCGACGCCGCTATACAGGCGGGGGTGATTTGCGAACAGCCCGGGCTGATCAAAACAGCGCGCGGCTGGCGCTGCGTCCGCTGCGGAAACGACGATCCCCGCCTTTTCGCCTCATTTCCGTGCGCCCGCTGCGGAGTGGATTGCGCTTATTGCCGCAAATGTTTGGTGATGGGGCGCATCAGCGCGTGCACCCGCCTTGTTCACGTTTCTTCACCGCTTCCACAAGAACGATGCACCGCGCCGCTCGCCTGGGACGGGAAACTGTCCGCCGCTCAAGAAGAGGCCGCCTGTGCAGTCCGCCAGGCGGTGCTTGACCGAAGCGAGCTGATCGTTTGGGCTGTATGCGGGGCGGGGAAAACCGAGATCTTGTTTCCCGCCATCGCCGCCGCGCTCGAGGAAGGAGGACGCGTTTGCCTCGCCACGCCGCGGACTGATGTCGTCTGTGAGCTCGCCCCGCGTTTTCAACGGTCGTTCCCGCG
This sequence comes from Geobacillus genomosp. 3, assembly GCF_000445995.2. Classification (GTDB taxonomy): domain Bacteria; phylum Bacillota; class Bacilli; order Bacillales; family Anoxybacillaceae; genus Geobacillus. Next base: position 3,016,037 of record NC_022080.4, on the reverse strand, counting down.
CGTTCCGCTCGCCGTGTGGCATGGTGGAAGCGACGAGCGCGGGCGGATCGCCCCGCTCGTTCTGTCGACGACTCACCAGCTGCTGCGCGCCTACCGCGCGTTTGACGTCATGATCGTCGATGAAGTCGACGCCTTCCCGTATTCGGTCGAGCCGATGCTCGAATACGCCGTCCGGCAAGCGCGAAAAGACCGATCCAGCCTCATTTCGTTAACTGCCACCCCATCCCGCGCCTGGCAGCGCGACATGGCCCGTGGCAAGCGCCAGGCGGTCACCATCCCCGCCCGCTACCACGGCCGTCCGCTTCCCGTCCCCGCGTTCGAATGGTGCGGCAACTGGCGTAAGCGGTTAGAGCGCGGCCGTTTGCCGGAAAACGTCCTCGCCTGGGTCCGCCATCGTTTGGAACAAGGAAAACAAGCGTTTTTGTTCGTCCCTCATATCGATGAACTCGAAGCCGTCACCCGCCTTTTGCAGCGGGTCGATTCCCGCATCGTCGGCGTTCACGCCGAGTCCCCCGACCGCGCCGACCATGTGCAGGCGTTTCGCGATGGGGGCGTTCCGCTGCTCGTCACCACGACGATCCTTGAGCGCGGCGTGACGGTGCCGAACATCGATGTCGCCGTCCTTGGCGCCGAAGACCGCATTTTCACCGAAAGCGCCCTCGTGCAAATCGCCGGCCGCGTCGGTCGCCACGCCGCGTTCCCTGGCGGCGATGTCCGCTTTTTCCACCATGGGAAAACGACCGAGATGGTGCGGGCGCGCCGCCACATCCTCCGCATGAACGACGAGGCGCGAAAAAGGGGGCTGCTGCGCCCATGAACTGCCTTCTTTGCCATTCCCCGTACTACCCGATCGCAAGCTGGCGCCAGCTTCTCTTCCTTGAAGATCCAGACGTCCTCTGCCCGCGCTGCCGCGGGTCGTTCGCCGTCATTCGCGGCCGCGTTTGCGAAACGTGCGGCCGTCCGCTTGACGAGGCGTCGCCATCCTTGTGTGCCGACTGCCTCCGCTGGCAGGACGATGAACAATGGGGCAAGGTGCTTGTCAAAAACCGCTCGGTGTACGTGTACAACGACTGGATGAAAGACGTCGTCGCCTTATGGAAATTCCGCGGCGATTATGTCATCGCCGAGGCGTTCCGCCGTCCGTTTGTCCAGGTGTTTTTCCGCCAGTTCGGCCGCGGCTGGCACGTCGTCCCGATCCCGTTAAGCCGCGAGCGCCTCGATGAGCGCGGCTTCAACCAAGCCGAAGCGCTCGCCCGCCTGCTTCCATCCCCGTATTTCCTTTGGCTGGCCCGCCGGCATTCCGAGAAGCAGTCGAAAAAATCGCGCCGCGAACGGCTGGACACCGACAACCCGTTTTTCCTCGTTGACTGCCCGCCGCTGGCAGGGAAACGAATCGTCCTCATCGATGACATTTACACGACCGGCATCACCGTCCGCCACGCCGCCCGCGTCTTGCTTGAAGCGGGGGCGGCGGAAGTCGGGGCGCTGACGCTCGTACGGGCGTGAAGGGTGTAAACATTCTGGGGGATGTGCCGATATAAACAGTAAGGAAATGAACGAGCGAGGAAGAACGATGATGCGCATTGACAACGATTGGCTAACCAATGAGTCTCCCGCATCGGCTGCGCCTTTACAGCCGGGGAGCGTGCAGATGGCGGTGATAAAAGACAAAGTGAACGGCCAGGAGGCCATCGTCACCATCGGTCGGCACGATGTCCGTGTCCGCTTTCCGGACGGCGTCCCGAGCGACCGTTCGTTTATGGTGCGGCTCGTGGAGCCACAAGGCGGGGCGTGGGTGGCGCAAGCGGTGCCGTTGCCGCTCGTGGATCGGCTTTCGCCTGCTTCTTCGTTGGCTGACCAAATGGACCGATGGCTGTCGATGCTCGGCATTCATTTGACCGAGAAGGAGAAAGAAGCCGTCCGTCGTTTTTGGGAGACGGAAGGCGGCTCGGCCAAACAAAAACAAGAAACGGTCGCCGCTTTGGCGGCGAAACCGCTTGAGGTGACGGAGACGCATTTGCGCCTGGCGCACGAAGCGCTTCATGGCCCGCCGCTCGGGGACTTGATGGCGCCGCTGTGGGCGAAAGCGGAATCGGAAGAAATTCATGACCCAGCCGCCCCGCCTGCCCGCGGGCAGGAGGAGCGGCCCGAAGGTGTTCATGCGTACGCGGCCGCATCGGCGCCGGTTTTTCCAACACTGGAAGCGCGGACGTTGGCCGTCACGGTCGTGACGGAAAAAATGGCGCAATTGGCGCACGATTTTCGCCTTTGGCAGCGCGATGTTGTCCGCGGGCTCGACCAATTGGCGCATGCCGCGTCCCGCCGCGCGGCCGAGCAGGCTAAACCGCTCGTGGAGTCGCTCATTCACTCGCTTGACCGCGCGCTGTTGCATGGGGACTGGCTGTTGTTCACCGACATGAAAACGGAAACGAAGCTGCTTGAGGCAGGAGCGAAGTTGGCGGAAGCGAAACGCAGCCTTGCGGAAGGAAAGATGGACGAAGCTGCCAAGACAGCGCGGGAAGTGAAAGCGTTGTTGGAGACGCTTCGCTTTCAGCCGTCCGATCAAAAAGTCAGGCGGTATTTCATGGAATCGGAAGGACAACGGGGCAACGAGCCGTCCGAGCAGCTGTCGCGCCTGTTCAAGCAGGTGGCCCAAGCGGCCCGCGACGACGCCTTATCGGCGCGAGGCGTCTTTGAATCGCTGCGCCGCCTCGGCTTTTTCCATGAACAAGAAACCGCTCGCGCCTTCCTAAGCGGGGAGAAAATTCAACCAGACGGCAATGTCAAGGCGGTCTTGCTGTCATGGGTTGAGGAAGGGACCGCTCCCGCGCAGGCGGAACGGCTGCTCATGAATCTGACCGGCCAGCAGCTGTTAAGCAAGTTTACGACGGACCGTCACAGTCAAACGGTGCTGTACCAATGGCCGCTCCCGCTTCATGGGGGGACGGCGACCGTGCAGGTGCACGTCAATGCCCGCAACGATGGGGGCCGCCTCGATTGGCAAAACTGCCGTCTATACTTTTTGCTGGACACAAGCCAAGGCAAAGTCGGCATCTCTTTGCAGGCGGTCGAGCGCCAGCTGTCCGTGGCGGTCGAGACGGAGAGCGAATGGCTGGCTTCGGCGCTACAGTCAGCTGCGGCGGCCGTCAAAGACCATTTGGAGCAGATCGGCTACCGAGTGCAACGCCTCACCTTCCGACCGATGAGCACCCAAGACCGAGAGCGCGAGGAAAACAAAGTGAAGACGGAAAACGAAACGAGCCAGTGGGAGTGGACGATATGAATGGACACCGTTATGCCTCTGCTTTCACATCGTATGAGCAACATCTTAGCCGACAGCCGCGGCAGCTCGCTGATGAGGTGGCCGACAAGGCAAAGCGGGCGGGTGTTCCGCTGCCTCGCGACCGAGAGCTGCTGAGGCAGCTGGCCGACCCCGTGCCGCGCGTCCCGCCGCAGCTTTACGCGGTGATCGGGGAAGTTTTAAAATGGATTCAGAAACTTGACGAACAAGATAGTAGGAGAGAAAAAAATGGAGATTAATAAAATTGCCAACAGCCCACCTGTTTCAAGCGGCAAAAAAGCGGCGCCGCCTTTGTCGCCATCCGTATCGTTCGCTGAGCTGGCCGCCCGGGAGCAGGAAAAGCTGCGCCATGAGCGGCTGAGACAGCTGGCGGATGACATCGAACGGCAAGGGAAAAAGCTGGCTGAGTCGCGGACGGTTGACGATTTGCGGCGGTATAAACAGCTCGTCAGGCAATTGCTCGATGAAGCGGTGAACCACGGCTTGAAACTGACGGAGCAATATGGGTTCCATTGGAGCGGCCGTTCCCGCGTCTACCATATCGTCAAAACGATCGACCAAAAACTGTTGGACGTCACGAATGCGGTGCTCGAGCACGAACGGCCACGGGTGGATTTGCTGCAGGCGCTGGGGGAAATTCAAGGATTGATTGTCAATTTGTATACGTAATGGGACATGGGAGGGGAGAATGATGAACTTGGAGAATTGCCCGGCTTGCGGCCGTCTGTTCGTCCGCACGCCGTTTCGCGATATTTGCCCGTCTTGTTATGAAGAGGAAGAGCGGCAATTTCAAATCGTAGCCCAGTTTTTGCGGCGCCGGGAAAACCGGCTGGCGACGATGGAGCAAATTGTCGAAGCGACAGGGGTGCCTGAGGCGCTGCTCGTCAAATTCATCAAAAGCGGCCGTCTAACGTTGGCGCAGCTGCCGAATTTAGGCTATCCGTGCGATCGCTGCGGCAAGCTGATCCGTGAAGGCAGAATGTGCTCCGACTGTTCCAAAGACTTGCAAGGGCAGCTGGAAGCGGTGAAAAAAGAAGAGAAGCGGAAGCAAAACGAGTCGTTTCGCACGTATTACGCTGACAAAGAGCGAAATGGCCGCTAAACAAATGGACGGATTGGCCGATAATAGTAGTAAGACGATAACGTGCGGAATGAGATAGGGGGAATCGCATTGAGAATCGATCATTGGTTTTCGCTTGGCGTTCATCCGTACCGTCAATCTTCGGGGATCGCGCCAGGAAAAACAGGGCAAACGGGACGGCGGGATCGCGTCGAGATTTCCGAGGCCGCCAAAGAGCTGCAGCAACGCCCGACTTGGGCCGCCGAGCGAGAAGAGAAAGTGCGCCGATTGAAAGCACAACTTGACAGCGGGACGTATGAGATCGATGCGCGCGCCATTGCGGAAAAACTATACCAGTTTTACAAGGGCGATGGCCGATGAATCCGAAGCAGGGCCATGACCAGCAGCCAACCCCGGCGCGGCAGTTGGCGGCGCTGCTTGAGCGGCACTTGGCGCTGCACCGACATTTGCTTCAAACGGCGCGGCAAAAAACGGACGTATTAAAACGGGGGGATACGGACCGTTTAATGCAGCTGATTCAAGTCGAACAAGCCGCTATCGCCGCCATCCAGCAGCTCGAGCGCGAGCGGGCCCAGCTCGTTGTCGCATGGTCTGGCGATGGGCAGCCGCTGACATTGGCCGATTGCCTGCCGAAAATGGGGGAGGAGCGAAACGTCGTCGAACGGCTGGCAGGCGAGTTGCTTGCCGTCATCCGCGAGCTGCAGACGGTCAACGAACTGAACGGACAGCTCATCCGCCAGTCGCTGCAATGGGTGACGTTCATGCTCGACCAATGGATGCCGCAGCCGCCGAACGTGAACTATGCGGCGCCAAACCAGCACGCCGCCCCGTACGAGCGTGCCCGTTCGCTGTTTGATTCGAAAGCATAGCGGCATACGTCAAAGGTTGACAGCCGTCTGAACGAAGCGGCGCATTTTCAAACAGGACCGGCAAGCTCAACGGTCCATTATGGATGCGGAAAAGGAGGGGCACGATGGGATCGACATTTCACGGGCTGGAAGTCGCCAAGCGCGGCATGGCCATGCAGCAAATGGCGCTGTACACGACCGGCCATAACATCGCCAACGCCAACACGCCTGGCTATTCGCGCCAGCGCGTCAACTTTGTCCAGAGCGAGCCGTACCCGCCAGCATCCCTCAACCGCCCGCAAATTTCCGGGCAAATGGGGACGGGGGTCGAGGCGGGCTCGATTGAGCGGGTGCGCGACCAGTTTTTTGACTGGCAATACCGCGGGGAAAACAACAAGCTCGGTTATTGGCAAGCCCGGGCCGATGCGTTAAAAAAGATGGAAGATATTATGAACGAGCCGTCTGACAGCGGCTTATCCAAGACGATGGACCAGTTTTGGCAGGCGCTCCAAGATTTAAGTGCGAATCCGGAAAACACAGGGGCCCGCTCGGTCGTCCGCCAGCGTGGGCTGGCGGTGGTCGAGACGTTTCATTATTTGGCCGATTCGTTAACCTCGATTCAAAACGATCTCGCCAATGAAATTCACGTGACGGTCAAATCGATCAACTCGATTGCCGAACAGCTGTACAAAATCAACCAACAAATCGCCGAAGTCGAGCCGCACGGCTACTTGCCGAACGATTTGTACGATGAACGTGACCGCCTGCTCGATGAACTGTCCGCGCTCGTCAAAATCGAAGTCGAGCCGAAGCCAAGCGGCGGCAATGCGCTGAAAACGGCGGCGGGAGTGTACGATGTCTACATTCTTGACGGCAACGGCCAGCGTCAGCTGCTGGTCGACGGCAACCAAGGATACAAGACGCTGTCCGTATCCCCAAGCGCCAGCTCCGCCCCGGAGACGCCGACCGGCCTACTCACCGGACTTTCGCTCGGAGGCTCCCCCATCTCGTTTGTCGCCTCCGGCAAGTTGAAAGGGTTGATCGAGGCGTACGGATATGATGACGGAAGCGGTGTCAAGGGCATTTATCCCGATATGTTGAAAAAACTCGATGCGCTCGCGTATTCGTTCGCCGAACGGTTCAACGTAGTGCACCAAGAAGGATATACGCTCAGCCCGAGCAACAAGGGAAAGCTGTTTTTCACCGATTTGACGCAAGTGGACGGGGCGGCGAAGGCGATCCAACTGTCATCCGATATCGACGATTTAAACAACATCGCTGCTTCATCGGCGCCGGACGAACCAGGGAACGGCTTGAACGCCATTCGCCTCGCCAACGTCAAAAACAGCAATTTCGCCGACCTGCAAGACTCTGCCCGGTCGGCCCCGTATCCAGTCAAAGCCGGCACCTTGCAGGCGTATTACGAAAGCATGATCGGCCAGCTGGCCGTCGATGCCCAACAGGCGAACCGCCTCGTCGACAACTCCGAAGTGCTCCGCCAGTCCGTCGAAGAACGTCGGCAGTCCGTCAGCGGAGTGTCGCTCGATGAGGAAATGACGAACATGATCCGGTTTCAGCACGCCTACAACGCGGCAGCGCGCACGATTACGACGATCGACGAAATGCTCGATAAAATCATTAACGGCATGGGAATTGTCGGAAGGTAGGTGAATGACGATGCGCGTCACGCAATCGATGTTGACGCAAAACATGCTGCGCAACTTGAGCCAAAGCTATGAACGGCTCGGCAAAATTCAGGACCAACTGTCGACCGGCAAAAAAATCACCCGACCGTCTGACGACCCGGTTGTGGCCATCAAAGGAATGGCGTATCGGACGAACTTAACCGAAGTCGAACAGTTTAAACGCAATTTCTCCGAAGCCCATAACTGGATCGATGCGTCCGACTCGGCGCTCAACGAAGCGACGCAAGTGCTCCAGCGCATCCGCGAGCTTGTCGTCCAGGCCAGCAACGATACGTACGAACAATCGCAGCGCGGGCATATCGCGAAAGAGATCAATGAGCTGAAAAGCCATTTAGTGTCCATCGCCAACACGCAGATTGCCGGCAAATACATTTTCAACGGCACGGATACCCTCAACCCGCCGGTCAACTTGAACGACCCGGTGAACAAAGTGTCGACAAACAGAGAACAAGTGAAAATCGAGCTGTTAAAAGGCATTCAACTCCCGGTCAACGTCAACCCGACGCGCCTCTTCACGTACAGCGGGAATCCGGGAGAAGGGCTGTTCAGCGATTTAGAAGCGCTCGTGAATGACTTGGAGGCGGGCAAGAGCGGCGAAGAGCTGAACAAGTATTTATCGTATATGGACAAGCACATCGACAACGTTTTGGCCGAGCGGGCCGAACTTGGCGCGCGAAGCAACCGCCTTGAACTGATGGAGGCGCGCGTCGATGAACAGGAAGTGATCGCCCAGCAAATTTTATCTAACAACGAAGACGCCGATCTCGAACGGGTCATCACCGATTTAAAAACACAAGAAAGCGTGCACCGCGCCGCCCTCGGCGTCGGCGCCCGCATCATCCAGCCGACGCTGCTCGACTTTTTGCGCTGAGCGGATAAGGGGGAGATGACGATGCAGCTGCCGCAAATCCGCCTGCAGTCAACGATGGCGAACATCGCCATCGAAACCGTTCCGGCGAAACTGGAAATCCAACAGCCGCCCGCTGAACTGGAAATCGAGCAGTCTCGAGCCAAGCTGACGATCCGCACAACGCCGTCCAAGCTGACGATCGACCAGACAAAAGCGTGGGAAGATATGAACTTAGAACATATTTTCCGCCGCATCGAAAAGTTCGCTGAACAAGGATACCGCGATTGGCTGGACGGACTGGCCCGCGTCTCCCGCCAAGGCGACGAACTCATGCGCATTGAGGACGGCGGCAACCCGATCGCCGAACAAGCGAAAGAAAACAGCGAAACGCCGATGTACGAATTCAACATCGGCTGGGTGCCGTCCCCGTTCAGCGTGAAAACGTCGTATACGCCGGCGCACGTCGACATCCGCATCGAACCGCGCCAGCCGGTCATTCGCGCCCGCCCGCACCCGCCCGTCATTCGCTACACGCCGGGCGAGGTGACGATCCGCCTCGCCCAGCGCCCGTCGCTTGACATCGACTTTGCCCATTTGCGCTTTGTCGGTGTCCATTTTGACATGTTGATTTGAAAAGGTGTGAAAACATGAACGTACGGACAAAATATCATGGTGAACTGAACATCGATGAACAGCACATCATCCGCTTCCCCCGCGGTCTGCCTGGATTTGTGGACGAGAAGCGATTCGTCCTTCTCCCGCTCGCCGACACGCCGTTTGTCATCTTGCAGTCGGTCGACACCCCTGCGCTTGGGTTTGTTTTGATCGAACCGTTTTCGTACTTTCCCGCGTACGAAATCGAGTTGGACGAGGCAACGCTTGAGCAGCTCGGCATCGAAAGCGAGCGCGACGTCGCCTTATACGCCATCTTGACGGTCGCTGACCCGTTTGACAACACGACCGCGAACTTGCAGGCGCCTGTGGTCATCAACGCCCGAAAACGAATCGGCAAGCAGGTGATTTTAACAAACACCCCGTACAAAACGAAACATCGCCTCTTCCCGGAAAAAGTGGCGACGTAAAGGAGGCGGCTTATGCTTGTCTTAACGCGCAAACTCAAAGAAGCGATCCAAATCGGCGATGACATCGAAATCACCGTCCTCGCCATCCAAGGCGACCAAGTGAAGCTGGGCATCAACGCGCCCAAATCGATCGACATCCACCGCAAAGAAGTGTACCTCGCCATCCAAGCGGAAAACAACGCCGCCTCCCAAGCGTCGGAAACGTCGCTCGCCGAACTGACCGCCAAGCTAAAACAATGGAACAACCGATAAGCGCCCAAGCGGCGCTTTTTTCGTCCCTCATCGACAAAAAATTTTCATTTTCCCTATTAAATTTCTAACAAACGCGCCGATATAAAAAATGAGCGCGGCATCTGGCGAAAGGCGGCCGACTTTCGCCCCATGCCGACCGCTTCCACAAGGACGTGGAACAAATCAGTTCAAGGAGGAAGAGAGCATGAGAATCAACCACAACATCGCGGCGTTGAATACGTATCGGCAACTGACGATTGGCCAAGGCGCCGCAGCGAAAAACATGGAAAAACTGTCATCCGGCCTTCGCATCAACCGTGCGGGCGATGACGCAGCAGGTCTCGCCATCTCGGAAAAAATGAGAGGGCAAATTCGCGGGTTGGAGCAAGCAAGCCGGAATGCGCAGGATGCCATTTCGTTGATCCAGACGGCAGAGGGGGCGTTGAACGAAACGCACTCGATTTTGCAACGGATGCGGGAATTGGCGGTGCAGGCTGCTAACGATACTAATACGGCAGATGATCGTAACGAAATTCAAAAAGAAATTGATCAGTTAAAATCTGAAATTAACCGCATAGCCAGTGATACTGAGTTTAATACGAAGAAATTATTAGATGGATCCATTTCTAATAAGGCAACACTTTCTTCATCGGGGAATACGGCGAATATTCTTTCAGCAACAATTATAGACGATAACATTGCTGCTGGTAATTATACAGTTAATGTGTCATCTGTTAGTATAACTCAAACAGTTTCTACTACACAAAATGAGACGAATCTAACTTCGTTTAGTTCTAACGGTGCTAAAGTTGGAGATTATACTGTAACCCTGACTCAAAACGGATCAAACTGGGATATTGTTATTAAGGATTCTAACGGCAATGAAGTAGGATCGGCCGTGAATCAATCAATCGATACCTCTTCTACTAGTGCCAATGTTAATGTTGGGAATTTCACGTTGACATGGAACCAGGGTACAACGGTGCAGGCAGGAGATACTAGCATTACAATAGAAGCGGATGCAACTTTTACCGTTAAAGATTCGTCAGGTGCTCTAGTCCAAAGTACAACAATTACTGATAACAAAACAGGAGAGGTTTCAGTAGGGGGATTTAATCTAACATTTAATGACACTCTCACCAATTCCTCCTCTAGTGATGATACACAGATAACCGTTGAAACAGACGCATTGAGTTTTCAGATTGGGGCCAATCAGAATCAAAATACGAAGCTTGCAATATCCAATATGTCCTCTGCAGCTCTAGGTGTTAACAATATTGACGTTACCACTCAGGAGAATGCAAACGAGGCTATTACAACAGTCAATGATGCCATTATAAGGGTTTCAGCTGAACGTTCTAAGTTGGGTGCTATTCAGAATCGTTTAGAGCACACAATCAACAACTTGGGTACATCAGCGGAGAATCTGACCGCTTCCGAATCCCGCATCCGCGACGTCGATTATGCCTTAGCCGCATAGCGGCGACAGGCACAGTCGTCCTGGCTGGAAACGGCTAGGATCATCACCGGGTGAACTGCTGGGAAACCCTGAGAGCCGTTGGCGCCACAACGGAGCTGGAAACGGCAGACGTGACGGCGGAAAAAGCCAACGGATTGGGCAATCAGCAGCCAAGCTCCTGTCCCGAAAGGGTGGAGAAGGTTCAACGACTAGGGCATACCGCCTACGGCACATGCTATGGCGATGAAGTCCGTAGGGTGAAGGGGATCTCCATCGTCCTCGTTCATCCGAAGCGCCCGGCCCCTACCAGGTGAAGCTGAGGGTGAAGATGTAGTCTTGTCCCGCACCGAAAGGGCGGGTGGCACGATGGCCAAAGAAATGATGGAATTCACGAAAAACAACATCTTGGCGCAAGCGGCGCAAGCGATGTTGGCTCAATCAAACCAACTGCCGCAAGCGGTGTTGCAGCTGCTTCGGTAGGCTGGTTTGGCGGGCGTCTTAGCTGGAAACGGCTAAGAGGATGACTGGGTGAATTGCTGGGAAACCCTAAGAGCCTTTGGCGCCACAACGGAGCTGGAAACGGCAGACGTGACGGCGGAAAAAGCCAAAGGATTGGGCAATCAGCAGCCAAGCTCCTGTCCCGAAAGGGTGGAGAAGGTTCAACGACTAGGGCATACCACCTAAGGCGAGTGCTATGGTGATGAAGCCCGTAGGGGAGGCCGATGCCGAACCGAAGCGCCCAGCCCCTAACAGGTCAAGCTGAGGGTGAAGAGGTAGTCTGCACAACGGTCGAAAGACGTTGAGGCATGGCAAGCCAACCAACAACCGCAAGGGGTATTGCAATTGCTTCGTTAATCATAAGACAAGAGACCTTAGGGTGGCCTAGGGTCTCTTGTTTGTTGTCACTCTTTTTGTATTTCACGCCATTTATACACGATAGACCAATAACTTCGGTGCAAGGTATCAGCAATTTCTTGAATCGTCGCGCCTTTTTGCTTCATGTCCTTTAGTTGTTGAATCTCCTTCTTAGAGTATCGCTTTGAACGTTCGTGGCTGCTCGTCCGCAATTCGAAATCTGGGAATATCTTTTGCCATTTTTCCTTTTCTATTTTGAGTCGCTCGTTCCAGTTGGTTTTGTAATACATAGACGGGCAAGTTGAGATTGCTGAGGAGATTATATTAAGAAAATGAAACGTATCCCTCACAGAGGTTGTTCGTAAAATGCAGCCTTGTCCATTTGGATGTTTACTTAAACGGAAGGTGACACCGAAATGAGAAAGAATGTGTTGTTGCAACTTTTTTAATTCTTCGCGAGGATAATTCTGTAGATAAAGGTAAATATGAGGTGTCAGGTAAATTACTTTTTTGCGTTTATTGATATTAGGAGAAATACAGAGCGAGCCATCATCCATATATAAAACAGCAAGGAAATGAGGCAACGTGCAATACGTCAATAAAGGAATCGGGATATGTTTAGAACCATCATCATGGTAAAAGTATGGATATAGCCTTGTAAATAGCGGAAGAGACGATGATCGAACACATTGACTTCGGGGAGTGATGTACAAAAGATTGTCGAAAAATGAAATCTTCCATTTTCGATACTCAGCCTGTTCCATGCCGAAATGTTCCCGGTAACTATGGTTTTTCCGTCGGCTCTTTTTATAAAGCTTTGTAATTTCTCCGTCTCCGATAATGCTAGCAATTAGAACGTTTTGTTGTACAGGGGTTAATTTGGATAAGTCGTCCATGACCGTTTCTCCTTTCTTTTGGGAACGTTTGTTCTGGTTTTATTATAATATATTCTTATATGTTTAGGGAACCTTTCTATATAGACTCCCATGACAAAAAATTTTGTCACCATCAGAAGGATGAAAATGCCTCTATGTTGAATTCTACAACCTTGCACATTTTGGCGTTCGGGTATTTTCAGAATAGCGATTTTAGTTGCTTCGAGATTATACACCACTCCCTAGTCACCTTTCGCCTAAATGAAATTCCCCTTTCCCCCTTCACACTCCCTACGTTTCATCCGATATAAACCATAGAAAGCGTCCAAACCAAAGGAGCGGGATCGTATGACGATTGAACGGGTGTCTTCTTCTTTTCCTTCCTATGAACCGACGCGAAGCGAGCAGGTGCATGCAACCGTCGAACGCGCGGCAGTGCAGCCTCAAGAGGTGGGGGGTTCTGCTTCTTCCCTTTTTCAACCGCTTTCGGAAGAAGCTGTGGAGAAAGTGGTCAACGGCTTGAATGAGCTCGTGCAGCCGAGCCATACATCAATCCGGTTTGAGCTGCATAAAGAGCTGCATGAATATTACGTGCAAGTGGTGGATGAAAAAACGCAGGAAGTGATCCGGGAAATTCCGCCGAAGAAGCTGCTCGATATGTATGCGGCGATGATGGAGTTTGTCGGGCTTTTGGTCGATCGAAAAATTTAATGGTGGTGAGAGGAATTGGCAGGCAATATGCGCATTGGCGGTTTGGCGAGCGGGATGGATATTGACCAAATCGTCAGCGATTTGATGAAAGCGGAGCGGATGCCGCTTGATAAATTGAAGCAGAAAAAGCAGCTGCTTGAGTGGCAGCGCGATGATTATCGGGCGATGAATACGCTGCTTCAGGGGCTTGACGATTATTTGTTCAGTAACATCACGCTCCAAAGCAGCATGCTCAAAAAAACCGTTTCGAGTTCCAACGAATCGGTCGTCACGGCGACGGCGGGCTCGAGCGCGGCGAACGTGGCGACGACGATTCAAGTCGACCAAGTGGCGACATCGGCTGTTTGGCTGTCCGATGCCACGACAAGGGTGGATAAGTCGAGTTTCTCGGTAGACGCCGATGTCACGCTGACGATCAACGTGACGAACGGGGATGGGACGACGAAGCAGGCGTCAATAACTGTCAAGCAGGGGACGACGCTGGACGGCCTGATCGCCCAGCTCAACAGCAACGCAGACCTTGGCGTCAGCGCCTTTTACGACGAGCAAACCGGGCGCATTTCGATTATGAAAAAAGAGACGGGGGCCCAGGCAAGCCTTGTACTCGCCGATCCGGCGACCGCTGGCTTTTTTGCCCAAAAGCTCGGGTTCACCGGCGCGGTGTCAGGCGGAGAGCTGACTGGAAAAACGGCGGGGAAGGACGCCGTTGTGACGATCAATGGATTGGCGACAACCCGCTCGTCGAACACGTTTACGATCAACGGCGTGACGTATACGGTCAACGGGCAAGGAACGGCGACGGTGTCGGTAGCGACCGATACGGATGCGATGTTTAACGCCATTAAAGGGTTTGTCGACAAATACAACGACACAATCGCCAAAATCAACGCCGAGCTGAAAGAGGAGCGCTATCGCGACTATCCGCCGCTGACGGACGAACAGAAAGAGGCGATGACGGAGAAACAAATTGAGCTGTGGGAAGAAAAGGCGCGGAGCGGGATGCTTCGCGGCGATTCGATGTTGTCGAGCGCCCTCAGCCAAATGCGGATGAACTTGTATACGAAGGTGGAGGGGGCGAATGTCGCGAGCGGGTTTTCGCAGCTGGCGCAAATCGGGATTACGACGTCGTCCAATTACCTTGACGGCGGGAAGCTGATCATTGATGAGACGAAGCTACGGGAGAAAATTCAAGAGAATCCGGATGCCGTCTATCAGCTGTTCAACCGAGACGGCACGACCGATGCGGAAAAAGGGATCGCCCGCCGCCTGCGCGATACGATCAAAGCGACGATTGGGAAGATCGAGCAAAAGGCGGGAAAGACGATTTGGACGAACCAGCAGTTTGCGATCGGGCGCGATTTGAGCGATATTGACGAGCAAATCGACCGGTTTGAGGACCGCTTGAAACAAATCGAAGACCGCTATTGGCGGCAATTTACGGCGATGGAAGAGGCGATTCAGCGCGCCAACCAGCAAAGCATGTATTTGATGAACGCCTTTTTTGGCGGCATGCAAGGGTGACGGGGCGGTGGATGAAGTCTGGAATAGCCGCTACGGTGAACGTGGGGAAGAGGTGGCCCCGTTCACGAACGTTGATGAATGAAAGACGTTCGGCGCTGTAAGCGGTGATCGGGGCCGACGCGGCCCGTTGCGCTGAATGAGCGGATGGCTTGCGTTGGGATGAACAATATGGAAAAGGAGTGACTGAACGTGGCGACGAACAATCCGTATCAACATTACCAGGCGAACGCGGTGCAGACCGCGTCCCCTGGCGAGTTGACATTGATGTTGTATAACGGCTGCTTGAAGTTTATCAAGTTTGCGCGTCAGGCGATGGAAACGGGCGATATAGCGGCGCGCAATGAAAATTTGATTAAGGCGCAAAAGATCATTCAAGAGCTGATGGTGACGCTCAATATGGAGTATGAGGTCGCGAAATCGATGATGACGATGTACGACTACATCTACCGCCGTCTAGTCGAGGCGAATGTGAAAAACGATGTGGCGATTTTGGATGAGGTGGAAGGGTATGTCACCGAGTTTCGCGATGCGTGGAAACAAGTGATTCAGCTTCATCGGCAGCGCCAGTACGCGGAAGGCGGACAGGCGTAATGGGCGTTGTGCGCGACGTTTGGCTTGTCACGAACGAGCTGCTTGAGACGGTGACGGCGCCGTGGTCTCCCGAAGAGCGCGAGGAGCGGCTGAAGGCGGTTGAGGAGTTGTTGAGGCGGCGCGAGAAGCTGCTTGGCGCGCTGCGGCCGCCGTACAGCGAGGAGGAACGGGCGCTTGGGCGCGACATCGTTGCGTGGAATCGGGACATTGCGGAGCGGCTGAAGGCGGTGCAAGATGAGATTCGCCGCGATTTGCGGATGGCGGGGGCGAAGCGGCGGGCGAACGCCCGCTATGTCCATCCGTACGAGCAGCCGCTTTCGTTGGATGGGATGTTTTATGATAAACGGCGATAGGTGGGATGAAGATGGCGGAATTGACGAGCGACGCGCTGGCGGTCATCCGCCAGTATGCTTCGCTGCTGGAGACGGTCGAGGAAGGGCTCGATTATGTAGAGGCAAGTTTTTCCGATCCGCGGCGGATGCATGCGGATGTGCTGCTTCGGGATATTTTGTTGGCGCTTGGAAAAATCAACGAGACGAACGTGTATTTATGCCGATTGTTCGCCGAGGAGAGCGATTTGGTTAGCCATCTTGAGCGGTTTGCCGATGTGCTTGAGGCGGCGGAAGCGCTTGACGGACAGTTCGGCGATACGGCGGCGAAAGAGCGGATCATTTGCGGGCGGTTGTCGCCTTCGTTTCAGGCGTGGAGGATGGCGGTCGAGAGCCGGTTGCGGCGCTATGTTGTGCAGTGAGCAGCGGGGAACGGCTCCGGCGCTGTCGATGCGGACGAGCGGAAAAGAGAAAAGAACAGCGGCGTGCTGTTCTTTTTTTGATGAGATTACCTGTGAGACCGCTTATACGGCCTTCACGATCGTGATGTTCATTTTGTCGCGCAAGTCGATCTCATACGGGCTTTTCAGCTCTTCGCCCGCCGGGTTTTTGATGACGCGGACGACGGGGCGGAGCGGGAAGCCTGGGAACACTTCGGAGACGACGGCGATCTCGCCAGTGTTAAGCAAGACGGTTGTCGCCACCGGGTAGATGGCGATATGGGAAAGAAACAGTTTGATGAGTTCGTAGTCCAAAATGTCGCCGGCGGCGGATAAGTACTCGGCCGCTTCGTGCGGCGAGTATTGCTTCCGGTGGTAGCGCGCTGACGTCAAGGCGTCAAAGACGTCGGCGATGGCGACGATGCGGGCGTATTCGTGAATTTCCTTGCCCGATAAGGCGCGCGGGTAGCCGCTTCCGTCGCACCGCTCGTGGTGCTGCAAGGCGCAGTGGGCGGAAAAGAGCGAAATGTTGCGCTGGCGCCGCAACAGTTCGAAACCGAGATACGTATGACGGCGGACGATTTCCTTTTCCTCTTCCGTCAATGCCCCTTTTTTCCGCCAAAGGCCGTCCGGCAGCTGCGTCATGCCGATGTCAAACAGCAGCGCGCCGATGCCGAGGTCAAGCAGCTGATCGGGGCGATACCTTTTGGCGATGCCGATGACGCCGGCGATGGTGGCGACGTTGACCGAGTGATGGAAAAAGTAACCGTTTGAGATGACCAAATCCGACAAGTTGATGAGCAAGTTTTCTTGCTTCAATAAGTAGTCCAAAATGTCTTTGAACACTTTTTCGTACTCTTTTCCTAAATCGAGCGAGGAGGCGCGGCTGAGCAGCTTTTTTTGCTCGATCAAGGCCGTCATTGTCTCGTACACTTTTTTCACCGCCTGCTGGCGCACGGTCGGGCTGATGAGCGGGAGCGGGCGGATGTCATATGTTTGCCTGTCATCGATATAAATGTATTGAATCCCTTTTTGTTCGAGGGAGCGGATGTACCCGCCCGTCAGCCGCACGCCGCGCGACAAAAGCACGCCGCCGTTGGCGGCAAATAAATCGACGGCGAGCACGTCGCCGCTTTTCACATGGGAAATATGGACTTTTCTCATTCGTTCACACACCCCGGATGGCTGAATCATAAGAAAAAACACCTATGCCTATATTACCATATTTTTTCATGTTTTTCACAAAATCTTCAAAAAGATTTTTGATTGAAGCAGGGTTTGGGCGGGTAATAAAGAAATGTAGGAAGTACAGTTTTAAAACAAGGAGTGGTCAGCGATGATGTATAACATTCGCGGGGAAAACATCGAAGTAACTCCAGCTTTGCGCGAGTATGTGGAGAAAAAAATCGGCAAATTGGAACGCTACTTTGATGGCACTGATGACGTGCACGTGCACGTGAACTTAAAAGTCTACAACGACGGGCAAGGGAAAATCGAGGTGACCATTCCGATTCCGCATCTGCTGTTGCGCGCTGAAGAGCGCCATGACGATATGTATGCGGCGATCGATTTAGTAACCGATAAATTGGAGCGGCAAATCCGCAAACATAAAACGAAAGTGAACCGCAAGCTGCGCGATCGCGAAAAAGAGGTGAAGCTGGCCGCCCCTGTGCCGAACGGCGCTGCGGCGGACGGTGAAGATGAGTTTGAAATCGTGCGCACGAAGCACTTCAGCTTGAAGCCGATGGACAGCGAAGAGGCGATTTTGCAGATGAACTTGTTGGGGCACAATTTCTTCATTTTTACGAATGCGGAAACGAATCGGACAAACATTGTTTACCGCCGCAAAGACGGAAAATACGGACTGATTGAGGCGAACTGAATCCGTTGTTGGCAAAACGCATCCCCTGCTTTTCTTGGCAGGGGATGTTATAATATGCATGAGAAAAATCAAAATGGGGGAGAGCGATGGAGGAATTGTTGCGTCAAATCTTGTCCAAGTTGGACAACATGGAAAAAGGATTTTTGGTGTTCCAAGAAGAAACTCGCCAACGGTTTGAGCAGATGGATGGCCGTTTGACGGAGATGAACGGACGCCTCGTCGGCCTCGAACAGGAAATGAGCGCGGTGAAAGAGCGGTTAGACCGTGTGGAAACGCGGTTGAATGGTGTGGAGACCCGGTTGGACGGTGTGGAAACGCGGTTGAATGGTGTGGAGACCCGGTTGGACGGTGTGGAAATGCGGTTGAATGGTGTGGAAACTGAACTGGAGGAAGTGAAAGAGACGCTTCATCGAGTCGAAACGCAGCTTGTGGATGATGTGCAAATATTGCTTCGCACAATTCATGAAAAAGTAGATGAGAAACGTTTTGAAATTTATGCGCTTAACCGGCGTCTTCATCATGCGGAAGCGGCGATCGAGCAGCTTCAGTCCAAGGCGTGATCCCCTCTCTTGGACATGCCCCTCTCTCAACCTGTGCAACAGTTGTCACTGATCCCTGGAAATGATATGATGAATAAGTGAGTCCATGAAAAATAAGGAGCGTTTCCTATGCTTGGAGTTTTAAAAAAAGTATTTGACCCGAACAAGCGCCAGCTGGCCAAGCTTGAGAAAATCGCCGATCAAGTCGATGCGCTCGGGCCGGAGATGGCGCGGTTGACGGATGACCAGTTGCGGCAAAAGACCGAGGAATTCAAGGCCCGCTACCAACAAGGTGAATCGCTCGACGACTTGCTTGTTGAAGCGTTTGCCGTCGTCCGTGAAGGGGCGAAGCGCGTTCTCGGTTTGTACCCATATAAAGTGCAAATTATGGGCGGCGTCGTCTTGCATGAGGGCGACATCGCCGAGATGAAAACCGGGGAAGGGAAAACGTTGACGGCGACGATGCCCGTCTACTTGAACGCTTTGACAGGGCGCGGCGTGCACGTTGTGACGGTCAACGAATATTTGGCGACGCGCGACGCGACAGAGATGGGCCAACTGTATCAATTTTTAGGCTTGACCGTCGGCTTGAACTTAAGCGGTATGTCGCGCGAAGAGAAGCAGGCGGCGTACAACGCCGACATTACGTACGGGACGAACAACGAGTTTGGGTTCGACTATTTGCGCGACAACATGGTGCTGTATAAAGAACATATGGTGCAGCGGCCATTGTATTTTGCCGTTATCGACGAAGTGGACTCGATTTTGATTGACGAGGCGCGGACGCCGCTCATTATTTCCGGGACGGCGCAAAAGTCGACGAAGCTATATGTGCAGGCGAACGCGTTTGTCCGCACGCTGCGCAAAGATGTCGATTATACGTACGATGAAAAATCGAAAGGCGTCCAGCTCACGGAAGAAGGGATGAACAAGGCGGAGCGGGCGTTTGGCATCGACAACTTGTTCGATTTGAAGCACGTGACGCTCAACCACCATATTCAACTGGCGCTGCGGGCGCATGTGACGATGCAGCGCGATGTGGATTACGTCGTGCAAGACGGCAAAGTGATCATCGTCGATCCGTTTACCGGGCGCTTGATGCACGGCCGCCGCTACAGCGACGGGCTCCATCAGGCGATCGAGGCGAAGGAAGGGCTCGAGATTCAAAACGAGTCGATGACGCTCGCGACGATTACGTTCCAAAACTATTTCCGCATGTATGAAAAACTCGCGGGGATGACGGGGACGGCGAAAACGGAAGAGGAAGAATTCCGCAACATTTACAACATGCGCGTCGTCGTCATTCCGACGAACCGCCCTGTGATCCGGGAGGACCGCCCGGATTTGATTTACCGGACGATGGAAGGGAAGTTCCGCGCGGTCGTGGAGGATATCGCCGCCCGTCATGCGAAAGGGCAGCCGGTGCTCGTCGGCACGGTGGCGATTGAGACGTCAGAGCTGTTGTCGCAGCTGTTGAAAAAACGCGGCATCCCACACAACGTCTTAAACGCCAAAAACCATGCGAAAGAGGCGGAAATCATCGCCGAGGCCGGGCAAAAAGGCGCGGTGACGATCGCGACGAACATGGCCGGGCGCGGGACGGACATTAAGCTCGGTGAAGGAGTCAAAGAGCTTGGCGGACTGGCCGTCATCGGCACCGAGCGGCATGAAAGCCGGCGCATTGACAACCAGCTGCGCGGCCGCTCGGGGCGCCAAGGCGACCCTGGAGTGTCGCAGTTTTACTTGTCGCTTGAGGACGAACTGATGCGCCGCTTCGGTTCAGAAAGTTTGATGGCGATGATGGATCGGCTCGGGATGGATGATTCGCAGCCGATCCAAAGCAAGATGGTCACAAGGGCGGTCGAGTCGGCGCAAAAACGGGTCGAAGGGAACAACTTTGATGCCCGCAAACAGCTGCTTCAATATGACGATGTGTTGCGCGAACAGCGGGAAATCATTTACCGCCAGCGCTTTGAAGTGCTCGATGCCGACAATTTGCGCGGCATCATCGAAAACATGATCCGCTCGGTCATTGAGCGCGCCGTTCACGCCTACACGCCGAAAGAGGATTTGCCGGAGGAGTGGAATATAAAAGGGCTCGTCGATTATGTGAACGCCCATCTGCTTCCGGACGGTGATGTGACCGAGGGCGATTTGCGCGGCAAAGAACCGGAAGAGATGATCGAACTCATTTGGGAAAAAGTGAAGGCGCGCTATGATGAGAAAGAAACGCAAATTCCGCCGGAACAAATGCGCGAATTTGAGCGCGTCGTCGTCTTGCGTGCTGTTGACATGAAATGGATGAACCATATTGATGCGATGGAACAGCTCCGCCAAGGCATCCATTTGCGCGCGTACGGGCAGGTCGACCCGCTGCGCGAATATCAAATGGAAGGATATACGATGTTTGAAAACATGGTTGCCGCGATCGAGGAGGAAGTCGCGACGTATATCATGAAAGCGGAAATCCATCAAAACCTCGAACGCCAAGAAGTGGCGAAAGGCGAGGCCGTGCATCCGAAAGAAGACGGTGAAGAGCCGAAGCGAAAACCGGTGCGCCGGGCGGTGCGCGTCGGCCGCAACGATCCGTGTCCGTGCGGCAGCGGGAAAAAATATAAACATTGTTGCGGAAGAGCGGTCTAACCGTTTATAAATAATGAGGGGGGCGATGCCTCCCTTTTGAATGGCAGACAACGGCCAACTGCATACTATATTCATGATGAGGTGAGGCAACATGATCGATTTGGTGGAAATTAAGCAAGAGCTCGAGAAAATGGCTAAGCGATTAGCGGAAATCAGGGGGTCTCTTTGACCTCGATGCGAAGCAGGCGCGCATTCGTGAATTAGAGGAGCAAATGGCGGCGTCCAACTTTTGGGATGACCAAAAGGCGGCACAGGCGGTCATTTCCGAAGCGAATGTGCTCAAAGATCTTGTCGGCCAATTTGAATCATTGCAAGAGCGGTTTGAAAACTTGGAAGTGACGTATGAGTTGCTCAAAGAAGAACCGGATGACGAGCTGCAAAATGAGCTTGTCGCGGAAGCGAAACAATTGACGAAAGACTTTAGCGAGTTTGAGCTGCAGCTGCTGCTCAACGAGCCGTACGATAAAAATAACGCGATTTTAGAGCTCCACCCGGGCGCGGGCGGCACGGAGTCGCAAGACTGGGCGTCGATGCTGTTGCGCATGTACACGCGCTGGGCGGAGAAGAAAGGGTTTAAAGTCGAGACGCTTGATTACCTTCCGGGCGAGGAAGCCGGGGTGAAAAGCGTGACGCTCCTCATTAAAGGGCATAACGCGTACGGCTACTTAAAGGCGGAAAAAGGGGTGCACCGGCTCGTGCGCATCTCCCCGTTTGACGCCTCGGGCCGCCGCCATACGTCGTTCGTCTCGTGCGAAGTCGTGCCGGAGATGGACGATAACATTGAGATCGAAATCCGGCCGGAAGAGTTGAAAATCGACACGTACCGTTCGAGCGGCGCGGGCGGGCAGCACGTCAACACGACCGACTCGGCGGTGCGCATCACCCACGTGCCGACAGGGATCGTTGTGACGTGCCAGTCGGAGCGGTCGCAAATTAAAAACCGTGAAAAAGCGATGAACATGTTAAAAGCGAAGTTGTATCAAAAGAAACTCGAGGAGCAGCAAGCGGAACTTGCTGAGCTGCGCGGCGAGCAAAAAGAAATCGGCTGGGGCAGCCAAATCCGTTCGTACGTCTTCCATCCGTATTCGCTTGTCAAAGACCATCGGACGAACGTCGAGGTCGGCAACGTGCAGGCGGTCATGGATGGGGAAATCGATGTGTTCATCGACGCGTATTTGCGCGCGAAGTTGAAGTAAAGGGCGATCATCCGATCGTCCTTTTTCGTTTCAAAAATCATTTTTCTGATTTTGACGCATCTGCACCCCGGTGGTATGCTGAAGGTAACGAAAGGCAAAAGGAGGGCGATGGCTTTGGCTGTGCGCAAACAATTGCTTTACGAACTGATTGACCGGTTGGATGAAACGGATCATCAAACCGCGTACGATTTTTTGATGTACTTGCTTGATCGGTCCAGAAAGGAACGAATGGTATGGGAGCGGATTGACGAAACAGATGAAGAAGAAGCGTTGACGGAAGAAGAGCGCCAGCAGCTGCAAAGCGATGAAGGATATATCACTGGGGGAGAAGCCAAGCGTGAATTCGGGCTACAAGTTGATTTACCGTAGGGCCGCAGTCAAATTTATCGCTAGGCAAGAAAAAGAGGTTCAAGAACGGTTGGCCTCTGGGGTGCAAGGTCTGCTTGCGATCCCGCCGCAGGGGGATATAAAGAAGTTGAAGGGGCAGGATGGATTATATCGTCTGCGGGTCGGAACATATCGTGTTTTGTTTCGCATCGATCATGATGAACGAATCATCTATATTGAGGCAATCGGCAACCGCGGGGATGTGTATTGAGGCTTGTATTTTTTGGCTAGGGCGATCATCGGATCGTCCTTTTTTCCTTTACTATAGCAGACGATTATCGCGTTAATCGGCTGTCATTTACTTACTAAAACGGGCATGCTATACTCACAGAGGAAGGTGGGGAAGCATGCGGAGGAAAAGAGACAAAACGATGCATCCAGCGGCGGAGGCGGCGTTGGACTATGTGTACGTTCTTGCCGGCGCGGCGATCGTCGCGGTGGCGTTTAACGTGTTTTTGCTGCCGAATCGGATCGCCTCGGGCGGGGTAAGCGGCGTGAGCACGATTGTGCACGCCTTGTTTGGCATTGAGCCGGCCTACGTCCAATGGGCACTCAACATTCCGCTGTTTATCGCCGGCGTCGTGCTGCTGGGCCGGCAATTTGGCGCGAAAACGTTCGTCGGGACAGTGTTTTTGCCGCTTGTCGTCTACATGACGAAAGAGATGGAACCGGCGACGGCCAATCCGCTTCTTGGCGCGATCTTTGGCGGCATCGGCGTCGGGCTCGGCCTTGGCATTGTATTTCGCGGCCGCGCTTCGACGGGCGGCACCGATTTGGCGGCGCAAATCATCCATAAATATACCGGGCTGTCGCTTGGGATGTGCGTCATTTTGATCGATGGCTTGATCGTCTTGACCGCAGCGTTTGTGTTTGACATTGAGCGAGCGCTGTATGCTTTGATTGCGTTGTATGTGACAAGCAAAACGATCGATCTCGTCCAAGTTGGCCTTGGCTATTCGAAAATTGCCTTGATTATCACCAAGGAAGAAGAAAAAGTGCGGCGCGCCATTTTGCATGAAATCGATCGCGGGGTGACGCGGCTGCCGGCGTACGGCGGCTACACCGAACACGAAAGGCCGGTGTTGATGTGCGTCGTCGCTCAATCGGAGTTCACAAAATTGAAACAAATCGTGCGAACCATTGATCCAACCGCGTTTGTCGTCGTTGCCAACGCCGCCGAAGTGCTCGGGGAAGGATTTCAACGTACGTAAAACGGACGAAATCGGTTATAATAAGTGAAGAACTGAATTTATGTTTTTAGGGGGAGTTCACCATGAAATGGAAATTGGCTACTCTGTTTCTTGGCGCTTCGCTCGCGCTGGCAGCATGTGGCGGTGGCGAGGATAACGCCGGGGAGCAAAACGGTGGCAATGCGGGCGGCGGAGGGGACACCGTTGCTGCTGCTGAGCAAGTATATCAACAAAACTGTGCATCATGTCATGGGCAAGACCTCTCTGGCGGGGTTGGCCCGAACTTGCAAAAAGTCGGAAGCAAATATTCGGCGGATGAAATTAAAGATGTCATCGCCAACGGCCGCGGCGCTATGCCGGGGGGAATCATTAAAGGTGAAGACGCCGACAAAGTGGCTGAATGGCTTGCCGCGAAAAAATAATGCATGAACAAGCACCGTCCAGTTTGTTTCAGGAACTGGACGGTATTTTATTGCATTTGTTAGGTCTTTTCCCCTAGTTTTACTGTTGTCCCCTATTTGAAATATAAATGTAAAATTCGACAACAGAAAATCGTGCTATAATAAACCTTGCGGAATTTTGTATGATTCATTCGAAACAGCTCGAGGAATGACAGCAAGTGAGTCGAAAAATAGGTGATTATGATGATTGAAATGCAGGATGTGTACAAGACATATCCAAATGGGGTTGTGGCGCTAAACGGCGTCAATGTCCGGATTAAGCAGGGAGAATTTGTCTATGTCGTTGGCCCCAGCGGAGCGGGCAAATCGACGTTCATTAAAATGATGTACCGCGAGGAAAAGCCGACGAGCGGCAAAATTATCGTCAGCGGCGTGAACCTCGCCAAAATCAAAGACAGCAAAGTCCCGTTGCTGCGCCGCAACATCGGCGTCGTGTTTCAAGATTTCAAGCTGCTTCCGAAGCTCAATGTCTACGAAAATGTCGCGTTTGCGTTGGAAGTCATTGAAGAATCGCCGAAAGTGATCCGCAAAAAAGTGATGGAAGTCCTTGATCTCGTCGGCCTCAAACATAAAGTCCGCTCTTACCCGAACGAGCTATCTGGGGGCGAACAGCAGCGCGTCTCGATCGCCCGCTCGATTGTCAATTCCCCGAAAATCGTCATTGCCGATGAACCGACAGGAAATTTGGATCCAGAAACGTCATGGGATATTATGGAGCTATTTGGGAAAATCAACGATCGGGGCACGACGATTGTAATGGCCACCCACAACAAGGAAATTGTCAACGCCACCCGTCGGCGCGTCATCGCCATCGAAAACGGGAAAATCGTCCGTGACGAGGCGAAGGGAGAATACGGTTATGACGCTTAACACGTTCAAGCGCCACGTTCGGGAGAGTGTCAAAAGCCTTGGCCGCAACGGCTGGATGACGTTTGCCTCCGCGAGCGCCGTCACGGTGACGCTATTGCTTGTCGGTGTCTTTTTTGTCGTCATGTTCAACATTAACTACTTTGCGAAAAAAGTTGAAAATGACGTGGAAATTCGCGTCCATATCGATTTGACCGCTGACGCCAAAGACAAGGAAGCGCTGCGGGGGCGGATTGAAGCCATTCCGAATGTGAAAGAAGTCCGCTATTCATCAAAAGATGAAGAGCTGAAGCGGTTGATTGAAAGCATGGGCGAGGAAGGCTCGTCATTCCGTCTGTTTGAGCAGGACAACCCGTTAAGCGATGTGTATGTCGTGAAGGCAGCTCATCCGCAAGATACCGTCAAAATTGCGAAGCGAATTGAAACGTTCCCGTCTGTCCATAAAGTCAATTATGGCCAAGGGACGATTGAAAAGCTGTTTGATGCGCTGAAAGTTATGCGCAACGTCGGGCTCGTGCTCATTCTCGGCCTGTTGTTTACGGCGATGTTTTTAATTTCCAACACGATTAAAATCACGATTTTCGCCCGCCGCCGCGAAATTGAAATCATGCGGCTCGTCGGGGCGACAAACGGCTTCATCCGCTGGCCGTTTTTCCTTGAAGGGCTATGGCTTGGGGTGCTCGGTTCTATCGTTCCGATCGCTGTACTGGCGCTCGTCTATTACAATGTGTACCGCCTATATGAGCAACAGTTTTCACTGCAGCTTTTTGAACTTTTGCCGTTTTCTCCATTCATTTGGCAGCTGAGTGTTTTGTTGCTGGCCATTGGCGCGGTAATCGGCGTCTGGGGAAGCGTTATGTCCGTGCGCAAGTTTTTGAAAGTGTAGAAATAAAGACTGATAGGGAGAGGGGATAGGCAATGAAAAAGAAAAGCATGTTGGCGCTCGCCGTTGCCGGGGCGCTCGGACTGGGCATTCTCCCGCCGGCGGCGAACGCTGTCAGCACGCGCGAGATTGAGCAAAAGCAGAATGAAGTGAATTCGCTGCGCTCGAAGCGGTCCGATGTCGAGCAAAAGATCAACGAGGCGCAAAAAACGATCGAATCGCTTCGGTCGCAGCAAACTCAAGTGGCCAACGACATTGAAAAACTCAACGCCGCCATTGAAGAAACGAGCGGCAAAATCCGCAACGTCAGCAAAAACATTGATGAAACCGAACGGGCGATTGAGAAGCTGAAACAAGAGATTGCCGAAATCCAAGAACGGATTGAAAAGCGAAACGAAATTTTAAAAGCGCGGATGCGTTCGCTTCAGGAAAGCGGCGGGGCGGTCAGCTATTTGGAAGTGCTGCTTGGCGCCCAAAGCTTCAGCGACTTTATCGACCGGATGAGCGCCGTCACCACGATTATGGAAGCCGACCAGCAAATCATCCGCGAGCAGGAAGCGGACAAGGCGCTGAAAGAGAAAAAAGAAACCGAACTGACCGAAAAACGGAACAAGCTGCAAGCGGACTTGCAAGAATTGAAGCAGCTGCAAGCCGAGCTTGCCGCCCAGCTGGAACAGAAAAACCGTCTCATGGCTGATTTGAAACGAAAAGAACAGGAAGAGCATGACCATAAAATGGCGCTTGAAGAGGAAAAAGAATTGATCGCGAAGCAAGAAGCGGCTGTTAAGCAGCAGCTTGCCGAACTCGAGCGGCAAAAACGGGCGGAGGCGGAAGCCGCCCGGCAAGGTGGACGTACATATTCGCAACCGAATAGCGGAACGCCATCTGGTGGCAGCACCCCGCCTGTGTCGAGCGGCGCTTTCACCCGTCCGGCCAACGGGCCGATCACATCCGGCTTTGGCTACCGGTTTGGCGGCACCGATTTTCACCCAGGGGTTGACATCGGCAAGCGCGCCCCGGTCGTTCCGGTTGTCGCGGCCGCCGATGGGGTTGTGTTCCGATCCTACTATTCTAGCAGCTATGGCAACGTCATTTTTGTCAGCCATGTCATCAACGGACAAACGTACACAACCGTCTACGCCCATCTCGAGGCGCGCCTGGCCGGGGAAGGACAGCGCGTCCGCAAAGGCCAGGTGATCGGCTACATGGGCAATACCGGCCATTCGTTCGGCCCGCACCTTCACTTTGAATTGCACCGCGGCGGCTGGAACGTAGGAAAAACGAATGCGGTCGATCCGCGCGGTTACATCGCTTTCTAAATTAAGAAAGAAATTCTCCTATACGCAACTTGTCTGTCTATAGGGCGGACAAGCTGCGTATTTTTTTTGTCATTCGTTCGTGTCGACTGCCGGTGAAACACGGCCATTTTCCTCCAACAAGTATTGGCAGCCGCCATAAAAAATCGGATTTTAACAGGCTTCTCAACTTGAGAAAAGCACGTTTTGGGCAGGACTCTCATGAAATTAACAGTCTTCCGGGCGGGGGCGCGGCCATTAAAAATGCCTTGTCTTTTTCTTCGGTTCTCGACTTCACAGCCGGTCTACACGTCATTTCTCTTGACCTTGTACCTTAGTACACCGTTTATAATGGGAAACAACGAGGAGAAACGTTTCGTCATGGTGAGGAGGGAGAACGGACGAAATGGTCAAACCATCGTTTTGGGCGGTGCTGGCGCTGCTCAGCTGCCCGTGCCATTTGGTGCTTGTTCTGCCGCTGTTGGCCGGAACATCGGCCGGTGCGTATTTGACCCGGCACCAAAGTCTTGCTGTTGGTCTTTTGGCGGTGTTATGTTTCGTTTCACTGACAATGATATTTTACAGGCGAAAGCCAAAACCGTCAGGCGAAACGGCCGGCTGCTCCCCGGGGAAAACGGGAAACGGCGATGAGGCGTGCTGTGCTCCGTTCAGGCAGGAGTGACGTTCGTGTTTTTTTGTGGTAGGAGCCGCCTTTTTGCTCAAAACTAGGAAAGACCACTTTTCATTAAGGAGTGTTTGTGACCATGAAAACGTACCGAATGAATGTGCAAGGCATGACATGCACCGGTTGTGAACAACATGTCACTGCAGCGCTGGAGGCGATCGGGGCCAAGCAGATTGACGTCAGCTTCCGGCGCGGTGAAGCGGTATTCGCGCTTCCTGATGGCACGGAGATTGGCCTGGCGAAACAAGCGGTCCGAAACGCTCATTACGAGCCGGGGGATATCGAGGAGATCACCGTGCCAGCCACCCCTTCCTTCGATGGCGGGGGAGAGTATGATTACATCGTCATCGGTTCCGGCGGGGCCGCGTTTTCCTCGGCGATCGAAGCGGTGAAATACGGGGCGAAAGTAGCCATGGTCGAACGCGGCACGGTCGGGGGGACGTGCGTCAATATCGGCTGCGTGCCGTCAAAGACGTTGCTTCGGGCTGGGGAAATCAATGCGTTGGCGCGCAATCACCCGTTTCTCGGCCTGCACACCTTTGCCGGTCCGGTGGACTTGGCGCCGTTAGTGAAGCAAAAAAATGAATTGGTCGGACAGCTTCGCCAAGCGAAGTATGCGGATTTAATCGCGGAGTACGGGTTCGATTTCATCCAAGGGGAAGCCCGATTCGTCGGACGTCAAACGATTGACGTCAACGGCCAAACGCTGTCGGCGAAACGGTTTTTGATTGCGACGGGCGCTTCCCCGGCTGTGCCGGACATTCCGGGGCTCCATGATGTCGATTACTTGACAAGCACGACGCTGCTTGAGCTGAAAAAGGTGCCGAAGCGGCTTGCTGTCATCGGCGCCGGTTACATCGGGATGGAGTTGGGGCAGCTGTTCCACCATCTTGGCTCCGAGGTGACATTGATGCAGCGGAGCCCGCGCCTCTTGAAAGCGTATGACCCGGAAATTTCCGAAGCGGTGGCAGAGGCGCTCGCGGAACAAGGCATCCGCGTCATCACGGGCGCTTCGTTTGAACGGGTCGAACAAAACGGAAACACGAAAAACGTATATGTGAACGTAGACGGGCGCACCCGGGTCATCGAAGCGGACGAACTGCTTGTGGCGACGGGGAGAACGCCGAATACAGCCGCGTTGAACTTGCCGGCAGCCGGTGTGGACGTCGGGGCGCGCGGGGAGATTTTGATTGACGAATACGCGCGGACGACGAACCCGTACATTTATGCGGCAGGCGATGTCACGCTTGGCCCGCAGTTTGTCTATGTCGCAGCCTATCAAGGCGCCGTTGCCGCAGCCAATGCCGTCGGCGGATTGAACAAGCGCTGGGATACGGCCGTTGTTCCGGCGGTGACGTTCACCCATCCGGCCATCGCCACCGTCGGGTTGACTGAGCAACAGGCGAAAGAAAACGGGTATGACGTGAAAACGTCTGTCTTGCCGCTTGAGGCGGTGCCGCGCGCGATCGTCAACCGGGATACGACAGGACTGTTTAAACTCGTGGCTGAGGCGCGCACGGGCAAGCTGTTAGGCGCCCATGTTGTGGCAGACAATGCCGGTGATGTCATTTATGCCGCCACGTTGGCGATTCAGTTCGGATTAACGATTGACGATCTTCGCAGCACGTTGGCTCCGTATTTAACGATGGCGGAGGGGCTGAAATTAGCGGCGCTGACGTTTGACCAAGATGTTTCGAAGTTATCGTGCTGCGCGGGATGAGGCCTTCGAATGGGGCCGCCGCTTCGCGGACCGTTATGAAGGGGCTGAAACTCATTGCGGTTGCAATGAAGCGGAATAAGAAGCGATCCGTTTGGCCGGGCGCTTCCCGATTCATAACGAAATGTCGGCGCAACGTTCCTATTTCCTTGACCGTGTACGATCGTGCACGGTGGATCCTTTTGGGTGAGGTGGTTATGTGAAACATTACCGCATCGGGGAGCTGGCAGAAAAATGCCATGTCAATAAAGAAACCATTCGGTACTACGAACGGAAGGGGCTCATTCCCGAAACCGAGCGGACGGAAGGCGGATACCGTCTGTATACGGAGGAAACCGTCAGGCGCATCCAGTTTATTAAGCGGTTGCAAGCGCTCGGGTTCACCTTGGCAGAGATTGATAAACTGCTTGGCGTTGTCGATCGGGATCGCGATCGATGCAAAGATATGTACCAATTTGTCGAGCAGAAAATCAAGGAGATCAAGGAGAAGATTCAGGACTTAATGAAAATGGAGGCGATGCTCCTTGAGCTGAAGGCATGTTGCCCCCATGAGGAGAATCTCTACAACTGCCCGATTATTGACTTATTGCTCGAAGGGGCATATGGGCAAGAAAAATAGATTTTCGCGAAAAGACGCGGGGCCGCTTCGACAACTAAGCGACAGAAGCGGATAACTCTAGAAGTCTGGTGAAAAACGGCAGATTCGCTCGAATTGTGAGAAATCACAAGGAATGAAACGATGACGTTGCAAGTTTTCTCAATTTGAGAAAAACTGTTGGAGGCCAGTATTTCCCCTTAAATCACCGGCCTCCTGGAGAGAGGCAGAACAACGGGCCACATGGAAGGGGGGGAACGGGAATGCGAAATACGCGATATTATTGGTTTGCCGGGGCTTTCCTTCTCATGGCAGTTTTGGCGGTAGGATGGTTGGGGGGAAACAAGGCGGCAAAAGAAGGGGATGCCATCCACATTCGTGTGAAAGATATCGAGGGAAACACAGTCAACATCGATGACGAGAAACCAGCGCCTCATGCAAAGGAGCTGTACAGTTTTTCCGGGACCGGGGGATCGAATGTGAAGAAATTGACGTCCTTTCTGATCCGCAGGCCATGGATGAAATGATCCGGATTTCAGGGGCGGTCACGACCCCGGTGATCATCATCGGAAACGAAGTGATGGTTGGTTGGAATCGGAGCAAAGTGGAAAAGGCGCTTCAGGCAGACTGAGGATCACATAAAGATGTGGAAGCATGGAGGAGTGAGGTATGGCCGGGTGTTGCAGTTTGCCTCCAAATTGGCGAGATCTCATTGAGAACAAGGAGATTTGCCCGAAATGCGCTGCTGCAGGGGTGCCAATAGACGAAGAAGAGATGAGAAACGTTTTGCACAACGATAGTTGGAACTTGGTCATCGAACGGGCAGATTACTTTCGATGCCTTACCTTGCATTGTCCGGTTTCCTTGTTCAGCAAGGTTGATGATATGTGGTTTTGGATGCGGGATATTGTCCCCAATAAACGATGGAAATAAACGGGCGATGGGAGGCGCCGGCAGCTTTCGGCAGCGCCATAGGAAACACATGGGCCATTCCCTGGGGCGTCGCGGCAACGGGAGTCAGGAAATAGGCGGCGGGAAGCCCCAATTAAAATAAAGCTGCTCTCATTAGCCGGGTTCCCGGCTAGTGGGGGCAGCTGTTTGTTTGCTCAAGGGAGATTATTCATCGCGATCGTCATCATTATGATCATCATCGCCGCCTATGTTCCCGCCATTGTCGTTATGGCCTTGGTCGTCATCGTTTTCGTGATCGCCAAGTTGCCCGGTGTTTTCTATGTTGCCTTGGACTTGCTTGACGGAAAGTTTCCGCGCCCGGCCGCTTCCGTATTTCCACTCGAGTTCAAGGCGGAACGGGATGTCAAGAGAAAACAGGGTTTGGATCTTGGCGATAATTTCATCGTTTGACCATGACGGTGACGCTTGCAAATCGTTAATGAGCGATTGGACAGCGTCTTTCGTCACTTGACGGGTCGGGTCTTTGATGAGCAAATGGGAATGGCGGTTTGCCCAATGGTAGCCGATTTTGATTGTTTGATGGGCCGGCGTTTTGATTTGCAGCTCGAGCATAGAGATGACATTAGCCAGCTTTGTTTTTCCTTGCTTTTCGGCTCCGTCTTTGACGCGGTCGTTATCGCTGTCGGCATCTTCGGGCTTGGTGCCAAGCGCCACTTCAGCGCTGTTTGTCAGCCCGTCGCGGTCGGTATCTTCGTCTCCGTCCAAGATTTTATCTTTGTCTGTGTCGTTTTTCGTTGGATTTAGACGGAGGTTGTACTCGACCCGATTGGTTAAGCCGTCGCGGTCATTGTCTTGGTTGGCGACGTTTTTCCCTAGGCCGAGTTTGTATTTCAGCTCCCAATCGTCCGGGATGCCGTCTTTGTTTTTATCGGCCCATTTTGGTTTGGATTGCTGTTTCCCCTTGACTTCAGCGACCGCCCATCCCGGCAGCACAAGCAAGGCAGCTGCAAGACCGCTGATTAGCATCCGTTTCATCCTTTTCTTCCCCCTTTATGGATAATGTAAAGATACGTTCGGCAGCTGGCTGGCATAGCGTAGGCCGCCGTAGCCCCTGTAGCTTTGCGCCGCGCTGTTTCCAACGCTTTGCCTTTTCGCCGTATCCTCTCGCGGGAGAAGAGGCGGCGTTACTGTCACTATAAGTTGTCCATTTGCCGCAGGTAAATCATCCATCTGTCCCATTTTTTTCTCCTGTTTCCCGATTGACAAGCGAAGGCGGGTTTTATATAATTATCTCGAATTCGAGATTTATTGAATAAAGAGAAATGGTTGCGCCCAACGGGGATGAGACAACGCAAAACGGGAATCAATATCGTAGGCCGTGGTGGTGATGGCGCTTGCTGGTTCAGAACAGCACGCGCTTAAGGGCCGATCATTTCTCACAATGAAGGGGTGGAAAAGAATGATTCGCATTGACCGGGCGTCGTCCCGATATCATGCTGATTACGGTTGGCTGAAAACGTACCATAGTTTTTCGTTTGGCGAGTATTACGACCCGAACAACATTCAATTCGGGCCGTTAAGGGTGTTAAACGACGATTTCGTCGCGCCGCTTGCGGGGTTTGGCGCCCATCCGCACCGGGAGATGGAAATTGTGTCGATCGTGTTAAAAGGGTATTTGCAACATGAAGACAGCACCGGGCATAAAGCGGTGACGACGTTTGGCGGCGTGCAGCGGATGTCGGCCGGCACCGGCATCGTCCATTCGGAAGTGAATCCGTCAGCGACGGAGGAAGTGAACTTTTTGCAGCTATGGTTTTTGCCGGAAGAGCACGGGCTCACGCCGTCGTACGAGCGGACCGAATTCCCGGTGGAGAAGATGAAAAACGCGCTGTTGCCGGTTGTGACGAAACATCCGTCTTCCCCGGGGATTGCTCACATTCATCAAGATTTGACGATTTATCTTTCCGATTTGGAAGTTGGGCATGAGCTGACGTTCACTCAGCCTGAAGGGCGAAACATCTTCATCTTTGTCATTGAGGGGGATTTGACGTTAAACGGCGAGGCCCATCTCGAACGGCGCGACGCGGCCCGCATTGCGGACACGCCGGCGCTTCGCCTGGCGACGAATGGGGGAGCGCGGTTCATGCTCATTGATTTACCGAAACAGTAAACGACTCCCGTTTTGCTTGAAGGGAGAGTTTTTCTGGGGATACAAGAAAGGAAGAGAAGAGGCATCGTTCGCCAAAACGGCGGGGGTGCCTCTTTTTTCCGCGCCCGTATGAGTTGAGAAATCAAAACGCAGCGTGTAAACTAGTAGCAGGGATGAGCGGCGTTTCGCCAATGGCAGAAACGCGCGGAAGCATACTCCGTACAAGCCTGACATATGATGGAGATAAAGGCATGGCACGGCGTTCGGGCGGTGCTTTTCCTTTTACGCATAGGGTGAGGAGGAAAGAAACGTGAAAAAAACGACAACGGCCGTACTGATGGTCATCTCGATGCTGATCGGGGCCGGCGGGACGTATGCCGGCTTGCAGTTGGCCGGCGGAGCGGAAGACGGACCGATGCCGGTGGCCATTTCCGAGGAACTGTCCAAGACGGCCGGCGATCATGAAGAAATGAAAAAAATTCGCCAGGCGTATGAACTCATCAAAAACCGGTACGTGGAAAAAGTCGATGAGAAAACATTGACGGAAGGCGCCATTCAAGGGATGATCGGCACGCTGGATGACCCGTATTCCGTCTATATGGATGCAGAGACGACCGAGCAGTTCAACGAATCGCTCGATTCATCGTTTGAAGGGATCGGCGCTGAAGTGAGCATGATTGACGGCAAAGTAACGATCGTGGCGCCGATTAAAAATTCGCCCGCGGAAAAAGCGGGGTTGAAGCCGAATGATCAAATTTTGCGCGTCAACGGGGAAAGCCTGGAAGGGCTTGATTTGTATGAAGCGGTACTGAAAATCCGCGGCAAAAAAGGGACGACAGTAGAACTTGAGATTTTGCGGCCGGGCGCGAAAAATGTGATGAAAGTGAAAGTTGTCCGCGACGAAATTCCGATTCAGACGGTATATGAGTCGATCAAAACGTATGATGGCAAAAAGGCCGGGTATTTGCAAATTACGTCGTTCTCGGAAAATACGGCCGCCGATTTCAAAAAGAAACTGGCCGAGCTTGAAGCTGAGCAGATTGACGGTTTGATCATCGATGTGCGCGGCAATCCGGGCGGCTATTTGCAAAGCGTGGAAGAAATTTTAAAGCAGCTCGTTCCGAAAGGAAAACCGTACGTGCAAATTGAGGAGCGCGACGGTGACAGGCAAAAGTTTTACTCCGACTTGACGACGAAAAAGCCGTACCCGATCGTCGTGCTTATTGACAACGGAAGCGCGTCGGCGTCAGAAATTTTAGCCGGGGCGATGAAAGAAGCGGGCGGCTACAAGCTCGTCGGTGAGGCGACGTTCGGCAAGGGGACGG
Organism: Geobacillus genomosp. 3; assembly: GCF_000445995.2. GTDB lineage: Bacteria > Bacillota > Bacilli > Bacillales > Anoxybacillaceae > Geobacillus. The sequence goes on along the minus strand of NC_022080.4, from coordinate 2,981,431 downwards.
TGCAGCAAGCGATTCCGATGGGCGACGGCAGCAACATTAAGTTGACGCTGTATAAATGGTTGACGCCCGATGGTCATTGGGTTCACGAAAAAGGGATTAAGCCGGATGTGGTAGTAGCTCAGCCGGATTATTTCCACGTTGCTCCGCTTCATGTCGAAAAACCGCTCCAGTATGATATGAACAACGAGCAAATCGCCAATGCGCAAAAAATGTTAAAAGGGCTTGGCTTTGATCCAGGCCGCACTGACGGCTACTTCAGCAAACAGACGGAAACAGCGGTAAAAGCCTTTCAACAAGCGAATAAGCTGCCAGCCAATGGTCGCATCGACGAACAGACAGCCGATGTGCTGCAGGCAAAAATTATGGAAGCCATCCGTGATCCGCAGCATGATGTGCAGCTGAAAGCGGCGTTAAACGTCCTATTCCCATAAACCATAGCCGGGCTCCCGGCAATGGGGGCCCTTTTTGGTGCAAAAAAAAACGCCCTGCACGGGGCAGAGCGCGCACGGGCCGTCAAACGAACAAACCCATCACCCGCCCGAGGCCGCGTCGCTTCCGCTTTGGCTCATTCGGTGTGTCATGGGAAGAAGGCGGCTGTTTGTTCAGCTGCTGTTCAAGACGGGCGACAAGCTGTTCGAGGGCGGTGAGGCGGGCGGTGATTTCTTCCATTTCTTGGCGATGATGAAGCAATTGGATCGAAACAACGTCATCGGCTTTTTGTTCCAGTTGTCGTTCGAGTTGCTCAAGGCGTGAGGATACGCGTTCGATTTCCGGTTCGACATATCCTTGGAATAAAGTGTGAATGGGAACGTTCGGCGGCGGTGTCGAGGGACGGTCGGAAGCCGGGGGCGCTTCGAGTGCCGCGCCTTGTTCAAATTTGACCCGCTCAAGCAGGGCGACCGTTTTTTCGTCAAACAAGTAGTGACCGGCTTCATTTTTCTGCAGCGGAATATTGTATTTCCGCACCCAGCGCTGAACCGTTTTGGGCGACACTCCGAGACGGGCGGCAACGTCAGGCGTTTTTAATTCCATCGTTCCACTCCTCCTTTTTCATCTTCTGTTATATCCTTTTTCTATGTTCATCGAAAATCCTGCCTGACCGACAAAACTAGTGCTCATTCGGCAAAGAAAGTGGAAAACGGCACAAATTCGCCATCCGGACAAAAAAGATGGCGGCAGGCATGGGATTTGTTCCGGCCGTTTGGTAGAATAAAAGATATAGACTGATGAACGAAGCGGGGGGAAGCGGATGGCAACATGGGGGTTGGAATGGCTGGAAGGGATTGCGGGCGTATGGCGGCAGCCGCTCCTTTATTATGGTATTCTTTTAGCCCTTGCCGCCGGATGGCGACGAGTAAAGCGGGAGCGTCGTGATTTTCATGTGCGCGTTCATCGGATGGGGCAAGAATGGCGCGGGCTTTGGACGTGGGGATGGGCAGCGGGCGCTGTGCTGTCCGCCGTTGCGTCCGGCATCGGGCTCGCGTTGCCGCCGGGTGCGGTGTGGGCGGTGACGGGGTTGACGATCCTGCTCGGCTTGACGATGGAGGCGCGCCTCCTTTCACCGGCCTATACGGTGGGCGGAGCGCTCGTCTTGCTCGGCTTGGCGGGGTCAAGCGGGCTTGCCGCCCGTCTGTTGCCGGACGGCGCGGCGGATGGGGGGGCGCTTGCCGCCCTGCTTGTGTTGCTGCTGTTGGCGGAAGGATGGCTCATCCTCCGTTCGCAAAACGGGGCGGCCTCGCCGCAGCTTGCGAGAAGCAAGCGCGGGATGATCGTCGGCATGCAGTGGACGCAGCGGTTTTGGTTTGTGCCGGTCGTGCTGCCGGTACCGGGCGGCGGGCTGGACGCTTCGTGGTGGCCGCTTATTCCGGCCGGGAACGGCTATTCGTTTTGGCTTGTGCCGTTTCTTCTCGGCTTTTCACAGCGCCGGCAGCACGTGCTGCCGGCGGAAGCAGCCCGGGAAGAGGGGCGGCGCGTGCTTCGCCTCGCCTGGCTTGCCGCCGTGCTGGCTGTCCCGGGGATCTGGCATCCGTTGCTGGCGGCCGCTGCAGGAGCTGCAGCCATCATCGGGCGGGAGTGGATCGCCTTTTCCGGTCACCGCGCCGACCGCGCCCGCCCGCCCCGGTTTGCCCGCCATGCGCAAGGTGTGGTGATCGTCGGGGTGCTTCCGAATTCCAAAGCGGAAAAAATGGGACTGCGCATCGGGGAAGTGGTTGTGAAGGCAAACGGTGTTCCCGTGCAGACGGAGGCCGAGTTTTACGAGGCGCTCCAGCGCAACCGCGCGTTTTGCAAGCTGGAAGTCATCAGCCATAACGGCGAGATCCGCTTCGTCCAAGGAGCGGTGTATGAAGACGGCCACCATGAACTTGGCCTGCTGTTCGTCCATCACCGGGGCGCTTCGGCGTCCGAAGCTGTGTCGTAAAGGAGACTAGACGCGTATGTGGTTTCTCGCTGCCCTTGTCATCCCGTGCCTTCTGATGTTGCTGTTTGCGCGGGTGACGTACAACCGTTACATTGCGTTGTTGTTGACCGTTGCCTTGCTTGTCGCTTCATATGCCAAAGGGTATACGGATGAGCTGCACGAAATCGTCGCCGATATTGCGTCAACGATTGCCGGCTTTCTGTTGGCGGGGCGCATGCTGGACAACTTAAAGAAATGACGAAAAAGCGGACCCCGGCTGAAGCGGTCCGCTTTTTCGTCCACGCGGCCGGAAGCGGCCTGGCACAATGGAAATCGCTGTGCGGATTGGTACGAATATTAGTTCGCGTTTTTTGTGCATCTGCGCAGAGGATATGATACAATGGGGAAAGATGGATTGAAGAAGGAGGAGAAACGGTGGACAACCGTTTTCAATTAGTGTCACCATACAAACCGCAAGGCGATCAGCCGCAAGCGATTGAGAAACTAGTCGAAGGCGTCAAGGGCGGGGGAAAGCACCAAACGTTGCTGGGGGCGACGGGGACGGGCAAAACGTTTACGATCTCGAACGTGATCGCCCAAGTGAACAAGCCGACGCTCGTCATCGCCCACAACAAGACGCTTGCCGGTCAATTGTACAGCGAGCTGAAAGAATTTTTTCCGCATAACGCCGTCGAATATTTTGTCAGCTATTACGATTACTATCAGCCGGAGGCGTACGTGCCGCAGACGGATACGTACATTGAAAAGGACGCGAAAATCAACGATGAAATCGACAAATTGCGCCACTCGGCAACATCGGCGTTGTTTGAGCGCCGGGACGTCATTATCGTTGCCAGCGTCTCCTGCATTTACGGCTTAGGGTCGCCGGAAGAATATCGCGAACTTGTCGTTTCACTGCGCGTCGGGATGGAAATCGAGCGCAACGTGCTGCTGCGGCGGCTCGTCGACATTCAGTACGACCGCAATGACATCGACTTTCGGCGCGGCACGTTCCGTGTCCGCGGCGATGTGGTGGAAATTTTCCCGGCGTCGCGCGATGAACATTGCATTCGCGTCGAATTTTTCGGCGATGAAATTGAGCGCATCCGCGAGGTGGACGCGCTCACCGGCGAAGTGCTCGGCGAGCGCGAGCATGTCGCCATTTTCCCGGCGTCGCACTTCGTCACGCGCGAGGAGAAAATGCGGATTGCGATCGAGAACATTGAAAAAGAGCTGGAAGAGCGGCTCGCCGAGCTGCGCGGACAAGGGAAGCTTTTGGAGGCGCAGCGGCTGGAGCAGCGGACGCGCTACGATTTGGAAATGATGCGCGAGATGGGCTTTTGTTCCGGGATTGAAAACTATTCGCGCCATTTGGCGCTCCGGCCGCCGGGGTCGACGCCGTATACGCTGCTTGACTACTTTCCGGACGATTTTTTGATCATCATTGATGAGTCGCACGTCACCTTGCCGCAGCTGCGCGGCATGTACAACGGCGACCGGGCGCGCAAGCAAGTGCTCGTCGACCACGGCTTCCGTCTGCCGTCGGCGCTGGACAACCGGCCGCTCACGTTTGAAGAGTTCGAACAAAAAATCAACCAAATCATTTACGTCTCGGCGACGCCGGGGCCGTACGAGCTCGAACATAGCCCGGGAGTCGTTGAACAAATCATCCGCCCGACCGGGCTGTTGGATCCGACGATTGACGTCCGTCCGATCGAAGGGCAAATTGACGATTTGATCGGGGAAATCCGCGAACGCGTCGAGCGGAACGAGCGGACGTTGGTCACGACGCTGACGAAAAAGATGGCGGAAGATTTGACCGATTACTTGAAAGAAGCGGGCATCAAAGTCGCCTATTTGCATTCGGAAATTAAGACGCTTGAGCGCATTGAAATCATCCGCGATTTGCGGCTTGGCAAATACGATGTGTTGGTCGGCATCAACTTGCTGCGGGAAGGGCTCGATATTCCCGAGGTGTCGCTGGTCGCCATTTTGGATGCTGACAAAGAAGGGTTTTTGCGCTCGGAGCGTTCGCTCATTCAGACGATCGGCCGTGCGGCGCGCAACGCGAACGGCCATGTGATCATGTACGCCGATACGGTCACGAAATCGATGGAAATCGCCATTCAAGAAACGAAGCGGCGCCGGGCGATTCAAGAAGAATACAACCGGAAACATGGCATCGTGCCGCGGACGATCCAAAAAGACATTCGCGATGTCATCCGCGCAACGTACGCGGCCGAGGAGACGGAAACGTACGAGGCGAAGCCGGCGGCTGCCAACATGACGAAACAAGACCGGGAAGAGCTGATTCGCAAGCTCGAAGCGGAGATGAAAGAAGCGGCCAAAGCGCTTGACTTCGAGCGGGCCGCCCAGCTGCGCGATGTCATTTTCGAGTTGAAAGCGGAAGGATGATGGCCGGGTGAACGGAACGGAGAAAATTGTTGTCAAAGGGGCGCGCGCCCATAACTTGAAAAACATTGACGTCGAAATCCCGCGCGGCAAGCTCGTCGTTTTGACCGGGCTGTCCGGGTCGGGGAAGTCGTCGCTCGCGTTTGATACGATTTACGCCGAAGGGCAGCGGCGCTACGTCGAATCGCTGTCGGCGTACGCCCGCCAGTTTTTAGGGCAGATGGACAAGCCGGATGTCGATGCGATTGAAGGGTTGTCGCCCGCCATTTCGATCGACCAAAAAACGACGAGCCGCAACCCGCGTTCAACGGTCGGCACGGTGACGGAAATTTACGACTATTTGCGGCTGCTGTTTGCCCGCATCGGCCGGCCGGTCTGTCCGACGCACGGCATTGAGATCCAATCGCAGACGATCGAGCAAATGGTCGACCGGCTGCTCGCCTACCCGGAGCGGACGAAAATGCAAATTTTGGCGCCGGTCGTCTCCGGACGGAAAGGGACGCACGCCAAGACATTGGAGGATATTCGCAAGCAAGGGTATGTGCGCGTCCGCATTGACGGCGAGATGCGCGAGGTGACGGAAGACATTGAGCTTGAGAAAAATAAAAAGCATTCGATTGAGGTCGTCGTCGACCGGGTTGTGATGAAAGACGGCATCGCGGCCAGGCTTGCCGATTCGTTGGAGACGGCGCTAAAGCTCGCGGACGGCAAAGTCATCGTCGATGTGATCGGCGAAGGCGAGCTGCTGTTTAGCGAAAAGCACGCCTGCCCGTATTGCGGCTTTTCGATTGGCGAGCTCGAGCCGCGGCTGTTTTCGTTCAACAGCCCGTACGGCGCCTGCCCGGACTGCGACGGGCTCGGGGCGAAGCTTGAAGTCGATCTCGATTTAGTCATCCCAAACGAGGAGCTGACGTTAAAAGAGCACGCCATCGCCCCGTGGGAGCCGCAAAGCTCGCAATATTACCCGCAGCTGCTGGAGGCCGTGTGCCGCCATTACGGCATTCCGATGGACGTGCCGGTGAAAGATTTGCCGAAAGAGCAGCTGGACAAACTTTTGTACGGCAGCGGCGGGGAGCCGATTCATTTTCGCTATACGACCGATTTCGGCCAAGTGCGCGAGCAATACGTCCCGTTTGAAGGCGTCGTCCCGAACGTCGAGCGCCGCTACCGGGAGACAAGCTCCGATTACATCCGCGAGCAGATGGAAAAATATATGGCCGAACAAGCTTGTCCGACGTGTAAAGGATACCGGCTGAAAAAAGAAAGTCTCGCCGTTTTGGTTGGGGGCAAGCATATCGGCGAAGTCACCGCCATGTCGGTGACCGAGGCGCTCGCGTTCTTTGACGGGCTCGAACTGACGGAAAAAGAAACGCAAATCGCCCGCCTCATTTTGCGGGAAATTCGCGACCGGCTCGGCTTTTTGCAAAACGTCGGCCTCGACTACTTGACGCTCAGCCGCTCGGCCGGGACGCTCTCCGGCGGCGAGGCGCAGCGCATCCGCCTGGCGACGCAAATCGGCTCGCGACTGACCGGCGTGTTGTACGTGCTCGATGAGCCGTCGATCGGCCTTCATCAGCGCGACAACGACCGTTTGATCGCGACGCTGAAAAGCATGCGCGACCTCGGCAATACGCTCATTGTCGTGGAACATGACGAGGATACGATGTTGGCGGCCGATTATTTGATCGACATCGGCCCGGGGGCGGGCATTCACGGCGGGGAAGTCGTCGCCGCCGGCACGCCGGAAGAGGTGATGAACGACCCGAACTCGCTCACCGGCCAATATTTATCCGGGAAAAAGTTCATCCCGATTCCGGCTGAGCGGCGCCGGCCGGACGGGCGCTGGATTGAGGTCATCGGCGCGCGGGAGCACAATTTGAAAAACGTATCGGTGAACATCCCGCTCGGCACGTTTGTCGCTGTTACCGGGGTGTCGGGTTCGGGCAAAAGCACGCTCGTCAACGAAGTGCTCTACAAGGCGCTCGCGCAAAAGCTCAACCGGGCGAAAGCCAAACCGGGCGAGCACCGCGACATTCGCGGGCTCGAGCATCTCGATAAAGTGATTGACATCGACCAGTCGCCGATCGGCCGCACCCCAAGATCGAACCCGGCAACGTACACCGGGGTGTTTGACGACATCCGCGAGGTGTTTGCCTCGACGAACGAAGCGAAAGTGCGCGGCTACAAAAAAGGGCGCTTCAGCTTCAACGTCAAAGGCGGGCGCTGCGAGGCGTGCCATGGCGACGGGATCATCAAAATTGAGATGCACTTTTTGCCCGATGTATACGTCCCGTGCGAAGTGTGCCACGGCAAACGGTACAACCGCGAGACGCTGGAAGTGACGTACAAAGGGAAAACGATCGCCGATGTGCTTGACATGACGGTCGAAGATGCGCTCGACTTTTTCGCCTCGATTCCGAAAATTAAGCGCAAGCTTGAGACGCTCTATGATGTCGGCCTCGGCTATATGAAACTCGGCCAGCCGGCGACGACGCTTTCGGGCGGCGAGGCGCAGCGCGTCAAGCTTGCCGCGGAGCTGCACCGGCGCTCGAACGGCCGGACGCTCTACATCTTGGATGAGCCGACGACCGGGCTGCATGTCGATGACATTTCCCGGCTGCTTGACGTGCTTCATCGGCTCGTCGATAACGGCGACACGGTGCTCGTCATCGAGCATAACTTAGACGTCATCAAAACGGCCGACTACATCATTGACTTAGGTCCGGAAGGCGGCGACCGCGGCGGGCAAATCGTCGCCGCCGGCACGCCGGAAGAGGTGGCCGGGGTCGAGGCATCGCACACCGGCCGCTACTTACGACCGATTCTCGAGCGCGACCGGGCGCGCATGCAGGCGCGCTATGAGGCGGCGAAGGCGTGATGGGCCGGCCGAACTTGACGGATGACCGAAGCGGCAAAGGCGCAGCGCCTTTGCCGCTTCTTTTTGCGCAGGAACGCGGGGAATGTCGTTGCATCGATGCCAATGGCGGGCGTTTAGAGCGCTCTATTTTTCACGCGTTTGCGGTTTTGCGCAGACTGGGGCGCATGGGATGGCTTAGTGGACAGCTCGCTGCAAGGCGAAGATTTGAACCATCTCCTCCCATGAACAGATTTCCGAAAGAAGTCTTCCACTTCAAGGGGCGTTCCAGTAAGAAAGTGGGAGATCAACTCTTGAAACGAAAAGGGGTGACCCGAGAAGCCCCCGCGTCAAAAATCCGTTAGGATGTGAAGCGGCCGGCAGTTCACACGCAAGCTGTTCTAATGAAGGCGCTGAAAGCGGAAACTTTTTTTGCCAGGCAGCGTATATACAGATAGAGTGACGAAGGAAAGGGGATAGAGGGTTGTCGACGAATAAAGTGCTGGCTGCGCTCTGTTATTTCAGCGTCTTTTTTGCGCCGTTCCTTTTGCCGATTGTCGTCTATTTCGTCGTTGAGGATATGGACGTGAAACGCCATGCGAAGCGGTCGCTCGTGTCGCACTTGATTCCGGTTTTGACGGTCGGCTTGTTTATCGCGTTGTCGGCGTTTCCTGTCTTGCTCGGCCATTGGGGGGGCGAATCGTTTCTTTTTAGCGGTGGCCTCGTTTGGCTTGGCTTTCTCGCCGCCGGAGCGGTGAACCTCGTTGTCGTGATTTGGAATGTCGTGAAAGGCATTCAAGTGTTAAAATAAAAGATAACAGCGCCGCCAACGGAAAATGATGATTGCTGGCTGCCGGTTCGAGGCAAGATAGAACAAAAGCCCGCATGGGAAGCGGCGACCCGAAGAAGACCACAAGCAAAGATGGTGATGTGATGCTCAATTGGCTGATTGGAGTTTTTATTAATACGGTGCTGCTTATGGCGATTGACGGCTATTTTGCCGACATTCATTTCAGCGGCATGGGAGCGGCGTTTTTGGCGAGCTTGATTTTGGCGGTGCTCAATGCCGTTGTCCGCCCGGTGCTTATTTTGTTGACGCTGCCGGTGACGGTGTTGACGCTCGGCTTGTTTTTGTTTGTCATTAACGCCATCACGTTGATGATGACGGCCGGATTGATGGGCGATGCCTTCCAGATTGGCGGTTTTGGCACAGCGTTGCTCGCTTCGATCGTCTTGTCATTTTTCCACTTGCTTGTGCAAAAAGGGATTGTGGAGCCGCTGCGCAATCGGTCGTAATAAGGAAGCAGACGCAAACGGCCGCCTGTCTCTCAGTGAAATACGACATACAACATGACGAATCGGCTCGGTGTTTCGGTCGGGGTGAAAAAGGGTGTCAACATACCCCTTTTTCGTATTGATGCATATAGTTGTAAAACAATTCCGCCTCGCTATGCTTAGACCGGAGTCTCTCTGTTTCACGACGAAAGCGGCTTTTTGTCTCCATGGGCGCCACTTTAGGCGTCCTCGTTTTGTTTCCCCCGATGTTTTCCATTCAACGGTGAAACGAAACGTGCTACAATGGAAAAAGACGAAGAAAGGAGAGAAAGGCCGATTATGCCAAAAGTGCGGACAAAAGACATCATCGAACAGTTCCAGCTCGAGCTCGTCAGCGGCGCCGAAGGCATTTACCGTCCGATTACGACAAGCGATTTGTCGCGGCCGGGGATTGAAATGGCCGGTTATTTCGCCTACTATCCGGCGGAGCGCCTGCAGCTGCTCGGGCGGACGGAGCTGTCGTTTTATGAAACGTTGACGCCGGGAGAAAAGCAGGCGCGGATGGAGCGGCTTTGTACCGATATTACGCCCGGGATTATCGTCTCGCGCGGCTTGGATGTGCCGCCGGAGTTGATTGCAGCGTCCGAGCGCCAGTCGGTTCCGGTCATGCGCTCGACGATGAAAACGACCCGGTTGTCAAGCCGGTTGACAAACTATTTAGAAAGCAAGCTTGCCCCGACAACGGCGGTGCACGGTGTCCTCGTCGATGTGTACGGTGTCGGCGTATTGATTACAGGCAAAAGCGGCGTCGGCAAAAGCGAGACGGCGCTCGAGCTTGTCAAGCGCGGCCATCGGCTGGTCGCCGATGACTGTGTCGAAATCCGCCAAGAGGACGAGGATACGTTGATCGGCAGCGCGCCGGAGCTGATTGAACATTTGCTTGAAATTCGCGGACTTGGCATTATTAATATGATGACCTTGTTCGGCGCCGGGGCGGTGCTGCCGCATAAGCGCATTTCCTTGGTCATTGATTTAGAGCTGTGGGACCCACAGAAGCAATACGACCGGCTCGGTTTGGAAGAAGAAAGGGTAAAAATTTTGGACACCGAATTGCCCAAACTGACGATTCCGGTTCGCCCGGGGCGCAACTTGGCGGTCATCGTCGAGGTGGCGGCGATGAATTTCCGGCTGAAACGGATGGGGGTCAATGCGGCCGAGGAATTTTCGGCGCGGCTGAGCGATGCCATTGAAGAAGGGGAACATGACGAAACATAGCAATCGTCTGGAAAACAGCGCTGTTCCTTCCATCGCCCGTTCTTGGGCAATAGAGAAACAGCACTTTTATGCCGCTTCTTCATAGTGGAGCACGATTTCCGGCTCAATCCCCCACCCTTGAAAATGAACAAGGAAGTTCCGGTAAGAATGACTGTTGGCGGAAGATATGACGATGACGGTCAAATGAACAGAAGCTGCGGCGACCATCAATCACCGCAAAGGAGGCGTTCAACATGGAACCGGCAATCGAGCCACTGGACCGCGTGTTTTTGCAGCTTGGTCCGATTACAATTTATTGGTACGGCGTCATTATCGGCACGGGCGTCTTGATCGGGCTGTGGCTCGCCACCCGCGAAGCGGTGCGGCGCGGCTTGCCGAAAGAGACGTTTGTCGATTTGGTGCTGTTTGCCGTGCCGATCGCCATTGTCTGCGCGCGGGCGTATTACGTGCTGTTTGAGTGGGACTACTATTCCAAACATTTGGCCGAGATTCCGCAAATTTGGCAAGGCGGCCTTGCCATTCACGGCGGCTTGATCGGGGCGGTGGCGACCGCTGTCGTGTTTGCCCGCGTGCGCGGGCTGTCGTTTTGGAAGCTTGCCGATATTGCCGCACCGAGCATCATTTTAGGCCAGGCGATCGGGCGCTGGGGCAATTTCATGAACCAAGAGGCGCACGGCGGCCCGGTGTCGCGCGAATTTCTGGAAAACTTGCATTTGCCGGATTGGATCATCAACCAAATGTATATTAACGGCCAGTATTGGCATCCGACGTTTTTGTATGAATCGCTTTGGAACATCGCGGGCTTTTGTCTTTTGCTTTGGCTCCGGCGCGTCAACTTGCGGCGCGGCGAGCTGTTTTTGTCGTATTTGATTTGGTATTCCGTCGGCCGCTTTTGGATTGAAGGGATGCGCACCGACAGCTTGATGCTGGCCGGCGGTTTGCGGGCGGCGCAAGTGATGTCCGTGACGCTCATCGTTTTGTCTGTGACGCTTTGGATTGTGCGCCGGGCAAAAGGCTGGGCCAAGGAGCGGTATCAAGACTAGCAAAGGCCCTGTTCCGCTGGGGCGATTCAAAAGCTATCATGCACGGGCAAGACTAGCAAAGGAGAGAGGAGAACATGACAGGAACGTTGCAGCGCGGCGTGCTCGCCGGGCTGAAGACATCGTGGGCGCTCGGGAAAATCATTTTCCCGGTGACGCTCATTCTGGCGTTGCTGCAGCCGACGCCGCTTTTTTCGTGGATCATTGAGGGGGTCGCGCCGCTGATGAAATGGTTCGGCTTATCCGGCGATGCGGCCGTGCCGCTTGTGCTCGGCAAGTTGCTTGGGCTGTACGCGGCGATCGGGGCGATGCTGACGATCGAGTTTACGGTGAAAGAAGTGTTCATTCTCGCGGTCATGCTTTCCTTCTCCCATAACTTGATCGTTGAGTCATCGGTCGCCTCGCGCACCGGGATGAGCGTCTGGCTAATGATCGTCGTGCGCATCGGGCTCGCGTTGGTATCCGGGCTGTTGATCGCCCATCTATGGGACGGGGGACAGGAGATCGCCCAATATGGGTTTGTCACGCATGAAGCCGCGCCGCCGTCCGGCTGGGGAGCGATCATCTTAGCGGCGCTGAAAAAAGCGGTTGCCGGCATCGTGCAGCTCGTCGCGATCGTCATCCCGCTTATGACGGTCATTCAAATATTAAAAGAACGCCACTGGATCGAGACGGTTTCGCGCTGGATGGCGCCGGCGACGAAGATGCTGGGCATGAGCCCAAACACGTCGCTCACGCTCGCCGCCGGCTTTGTGTTCGGCCTGGCGTACGGGGCGGGGGTGATGATTCAGGCGGCGAAAGAAGACGGCGTCTCGAAGCGCGATTTGACGCTGGCGTTTATTTTTCTCGTATCTTGCCATGCGGTCGTCGAGGATACGCTCATTTTCGTCCCGCTTGGCATTCCCGTCTGGCCGCTGCTTTTGATCCGCCTGCTGACGGCGGTGCTTCTGACGATGGCCGTGGCGTTCATTTGGCGCCGCTTTGAACAATCGACTAGAAAGGAAGCCGCTTCATGACGATTCGCACCATTTTGTTTGACCTTGACGGCACGTTGATTGATACGAATGAGCTCATCATCCAGTCGTTTTTGCATACGTTGGAACAATACTACCCGGGCCGCTACGGGCGCGAGGACGTCTTGCCGTTTATCGGCCCGTCGCTTTATGAAACGTTCGGCTCGCTCGATCCGGAACGGATGGAAGAAATGGTGAAAACGTACCGCACGTTCAATCATGCCCGCCATGACGAGCTGATCCGCGAGTTTGAGACGGTGTATGAAACGATCGAAACGCTCCACCGCCACGGATTCCGCTTGGGCGTTGTGACGACGAAAATTCATGACACCGCCTTGATGGGGCTGAGAAAAACGCGGTTGGAACCGTTTTTCTCGTGCGTCATCGGCCTTGATGACGTCACGCGGCCAAAGCCCGATCCCGAGCCGATTCATAAAGCGCTTGGCATGTTGCAGTCAACGCCGGACGAAGCGCTCATGGTCGGGGACAACTACCACGACATTTTGGCCGGCAAAAACGCCGGAGTGAAAACAGCCGGCGTCGCCTGGGCGATTAAAGGGCGCGAATATTTGGCACAATATGAACCGGACTATATGCTGGAAAAAATGAGTGATTTGTTGGATATTGTCGGCGTACACGAATGAAAGGAGGAAGCCGCTCCCGCATTCCGGGGGCGGCGCCCCTAATGAGACGGACGACCAAATACCCCGTTCAAGGGGCGAACTCGCTCTGGCAATTGTATCGCACCGTATCGTTTTGGAAAGTGCTGAAAAACGTCATCATCATCCAAATCGGGCGCTACACGCCGTTTTTGCCGCTGAAACGCTGGCTGTACCGCACGTTTCTCGGCATGAACATCGGCGAGCAGACCGCCCTCGCCTTTATGGTCATGCCGGACATTCTCTTCCCGGAAAAAATCCATATCGGCCGCAACTGCGTCATCGGCTACAATACGACCATTCTCGCCCACGAATATTTGATTGACGAATACCGCCTCGGGGATGTCGTGATCGGCGATGAGGTGATGGTCGGCGCGAACTCGACCATTTTGCCCGGTGTGGTGATCGGCGACCGCGCTGTCGTCGCCGCCGGCACCGTCGTCCATCAAGACGTCCCGCCTGGAGCGATGGTCGCCGGCTGCCCGATGCGCATCGTCCGCCGGAATGACGCGCCTTCCGATTGAACGGGGGCGGGTTTTTGTGTGGAAAATCTGGAAGATCGAGTGTTGCAGTTTTTCGATCACAAAGTGGTCAAATTGACGATGGTGATTTTCTTGATCGCGATCATGGGGCGGAGGCGGTCGCCTATACGGTGCGGAATGAAACGGACAAGTGCTTCCCGTTTTGGAAGCGGTCTTGTCCGTTTTGTTGTGGATGGCGCGTTCCCTCTTGACGCTGTGGCCGCAAAGGAGTAAACTACTAATAACTTCACTTCTCTACCATATTAGCAAACTAAAGTATTTCCTAAAGTATTTCGATAAAGGGCGTGGGGACATGGCAAAAAAGTTGTTCATGTTTGAAAAACCGTTAGGCATGCGCGATACGCTGCCGTTTTTATATGAGTTGAAAAAGCAAGTGCGCTCGGTGATGGCGGAGGAAATTGAGCGTTGGGGGTATGAGTTTATTGAAACGCCGACGTTGGAGTATTATGAAACGGTCGGGACGGCGTCGGCGATTGCCGATCATCGGCTGTTTAAGCTTCTCGACCAGCAAGGGCATACGCTCGTGCTTCGGCCCGATATGACGGCGCCGATCGCCCGGGTGGCGGCGTCAAGGCTTTATGACGACGGCAATCCGCTCCGGTTGGCGTACAACGCCAACGTGTTCCGCGCCCAGCAGCGCGAGGGCGGCCGGCCGGCGGAGTTTGAGCAGATCGGTGTGGAGCTGGTTGGCGACGGCACGGTGACCGCCGATGCCGAGGTGATCAGTTTGATGGTCGCGCTGCTGAAACGGGCAGGGCTCGGTCGCTTTTCGGTGGCCATCGGCCATATCGGGTATGTGAATGCGCTGTTTTTGGAGATTTTAGGGAATGAAGAGCGGGCGAGCGTATTGCGCCGTTTCTTATATGAGAAAAACTACGTCGGCTACCGTGAACATGTGAAGTCATGGCCGCTTTCATCGATCGATCAAAAGCGGTTGTTGGATCTTCTTTCGCTGCGCGGCGGCACGGACGTGATAGACGAGGCGAAAACGCTCGTCACAAGCGACGAAGGGCGGCGGGCGGCCGACGAGTTGTCCGCGCTTATGGCGGCGCTTCGGACGTACGGAGTGGCCGAGGCGGTGAAGCTTGATATGGCGCTTGTCAGCCATATGAGCTACTACACCGGCATTTTGTTTGACGTGTACGCCGAGCAGGTCGGATTCCCGATCGGCAACGGCGGGCGGTACGATGATTTGTTGGCGAAGTTTTCCCGTCCGGCGCCGGCGACGGGGTTTGGGTTGCGCGTTGACCGGTTGATTGAGGCGATCGGGGAAACGGATGTGCGCGGTGACATCGAGTGCATCGTCTTCAGCCAAGAGCGGCTGGCGGAAGCGGTGGAGTTGGCGGAAGCGAAACGGGCGGAAGGCCAGCGCGTCGTCTTGCAGCACATCGCCGGCATTCGCGATATTGACGCCTACAGCCAGCGCTACCGGTCGATTGTGTATTTGCTCGGCCGCGGCGGCGGGCATGACGAACCATGAACGCCGGAGACACGAAACCTGCAGCGGATGAAGCAGGGGAGCGGCGGATGGGAATGATACGAAGGAGCGCATAGGGCAAAAGAGACGAAAAGGCCATGCAATGAAAGAGGCGATCCGCGCTTTCTGAGGCCGGAAGGGGATGGCGGAAGCGGATGAGGCCGCGGGCTGCAAAACGCCGCGGCGAGGCGCGGCGTTTGACATGATGAGGAGCAAGGAGGAAGAACGATGCTGACGATTGCGATGCCAAAAGGGCGCATTTTCGACGAAGCGCTTGAGCTTCTCCGCCAGGCCGATTACCGGCTGCCGCCGGAGTTTGAAGAGTCGCGCAAGCTTGTGATCGAGGTGGCGGAGGAGCAGCTGCGCTTTATTTTGGCGAAACCGATGGATGTCGTCACATATGTGGAGCATGGGGTCGCCGATTTGGGCATTGCCGGCAAGGATGTGTTAATGGAAGAAGAGCGGAACGTATACGAGCTATTGGATTTGCAAATCAGCCGCTGCCATTTGGCGGTGGCCGGGCTGCCGGATGGGAAGATGAACGAAATCGCGCCGCGGGTGGCGACGAAATACCCCAATATTGCGTCGACGTATTTTCGCGAACAAGGTGAGCAAGTGGAAATCATCCGTTTGAACGGATCGATTGAGCTCGCCCCGCTCATTGGACTCGCCGACCGGATCGTCGATATTGTTTCGACCGGACAGACGCTCCGGGAAAACGGGCTGGTTGAACTGGAGCGCATCGCCGAGGTGACATCGCGCCTTATCGTCAATCCGGCGAGCTACCGGCTGAATGGCGGGATGATTGAACGGTTGGTCGACCGGTTGGCGGCGGTGATCCCGCAGCCGTAGGAAAAAAAGTGCGACGGAGCGGAACGTGGTTTCCCACGGATGGTTTGGTGAAGGCTCGACTTGGCGTTGCCGACTGGAGAAGCGGCGTTCGCCACGCCGAAGCGATGGCCAGTGGATGAAAATCGATGGCGACACAGAAAGGGGAGCGAACGATGAAAATCGAACGGGTGCAAGGCAGCGTGTCGCTAAGGCGGACGATTGAAAGCGGAACGGAGGAGCAGCGGCGTGCGGTGCTTGATATCATCGCCGCCGTGCGCGCCCGCGGCGATGAAGCGCTGAAAGAATACACGGAACGGTTTGACGGCGTCCGGTTGGATGCGCTCAAGGTGACGGAAGCGGAACTGGAGCGGGCGCATGCGGCGATGGACGCGGACATGCTTCAGATCATTCGCGAAGCGGCGGCCAACATTCGCGACTACCACAAACGGCAAAAACGCGAATCATGGTGGATGACGAACGAAGACGGGACGATTCTCGGGCAAAAAGTGACGCCGCTTGATGCGGTCGGGTTGTACGTGCCGGGCGGGACGGCCGCCTACCCGTCATCGGTGCTCATGAACGTCATTCCCGCGCAAGTGGCGGGGGTGAAGCGGATTGTCATCACCTCGCCGCCGAATGAAGACGGCACGCTGCCGGACGGCGTGTTGGCGGCGGCGTATGAACTCGGGGTGACCGAAATTTACAAAGTCGGCGGCGCGCAGGCGATCGCCGCATTGGCGTATGGGACGGAAACGATCCGGCCGGTCGATAAAATTTTCGGGCCGGGCAATATTTATGTCGCGTTGGCGAAGCGGGAAGTGTTCGGGCATGTGGCGATCGACATGATCGCCGGGCCGAGCGAAATTGTCGTGCTCGCTGATGAAACGGCGCGCCCGGATGAGATTGCCGCCGATTTGTTGTCACAGGCTGAACATGACGCGCGGGCGTCGGCCATTTTGGTGACGCCGTCGATGAAGCTGGCGCTTTCGGTGGCGAGCGAAATCGAACGGCAGCTCGAGACGCTGCCGCGCCGCGACATCGCCCGGGCGGCGCTTGAGAAGTATGGCGCCATTTATGTGACCGAGACGCTTGATGAAGCGGTCGAGGCAGTGAACGAGCTGGCGCCGGAGCATTTGGAAGTGATGACGGCCGAACCGCTCGCCTTGCTCGGCCGGCTCCGCCATGCGGGGGCGATGTTTTTCGGCCGCTTCAGCTCCGAACCGGTCGGCGACTATTTCGCCGGGCCGAACCACGTGCTGCCGACGAACGGGACGGCAAGGTTTTCAAGCGGCTTGAGCGTCGATGAGTTTGTGAAAAAATCAAGCGTGATCGTTTACAGTGAAGCGGCATTGACACAACATGGCGAAAACATCGCCGCCTTCGCCCGCCTCGAGGGGCTGGAGGCGCACGCGCGCGCCGTTGAGATGCGGCTGAAGAAAGGGGAATGAACGATGGCAAGGGAAGCGACGATCGCGAGGACGACGAACGAGACGAGCATTGAGCTGCGTTTGGCGATTGACGGCGAAGGAAAAGCCGAACTGGAAACGGGCGTGCCGTTTTTGACCCATATGCTCGATTTGTTTGCGAAGCACGGCCAGTTCGATTTGCGCATTGCCGCCAAAGGCGACACGCACATTGACGACCACCATACGACGGAAGACATCGGCATTTGCCTCGGGCAGGCGATCAAAGAGGCGCTTGGCGACAAAAAGGGGATCAAGCGGTATGGCAATGCGTTTGTGCCGATGGATGACGCCTTGGCCCAAGTGGTGATCGACTTGAGCAACCGTCCGCATTTTGAGTTTCGCGGCGAGTTTCCGTCAGCGAAAGTCGGTGCGTTCGATGTCGAACTCGTCCATGAGTTTTTATGGAAGCTGGCGCTTGAGGCGCGCATGAATTTGCACGTCATCGTCCATTACGGACGCAATACGCACCATATGATCGAGGCGGTGTTTAAGGCGCTCGGGCGGGCGCTCGATGAAGCGACGATGATCGACCCGCGCGTCAAAGGCGTCCCATCGACGAAAGGGATGCTGTAAAGTCCATGGGCGCCGGGAGCGGCGAAAGCGGGATGGCCCGCCGTCCCACGGGGCGGCGGCTTGACGAATTCGCGCGCCGGCGAAATCGGCGCGCCCATTGGCGGGAACATGATGGCAATGAAAAGGGTGGGATGACGATGATCGGCATCATCGATTATGGCATGGGCAACTTATACAGCGTCCGCAAAGCGCTTGAGCGGCTCGGTTGCCCGTATATCGTCAGCGGCGATCAAGGCGAATTGCGGCGGGCGGATGGGCTTCTTTTGCCTGGGGTCGGCTCGTTTCGCGACGCGATGCACATTTTGAACGAGACAGGCCTCGCCGATTTCATTCGTGAAGCGGCCCGGGGCGGCACGCCGCTGCTCGGCATTTGTTTAGGGATGCAGCTGTTGTTTGACGAAAGCGAGGAAAACGGGCCGACCGAAGGGCTTGGCTTGCTGCGCGGCCGCGTCGTCCGCTTTTCGGGCGTCACGAAAACGGGCGAACGGTATAAAGTGCCGCATATGGGCTGGAACCGGCTCCGTTTTCATCGCCCGTCGCCGCTTCTGCATGGCGTTAGGGAAGGGCACGTGTATTTTGTTCATTCGTATTACGTCGTTCCGGGCGATGAGGACGTCGTGTTGGCAAGCAGCGAGTATGACGTGGACGTCCCGGCGGTTGTCGGGCGCGGCAACGTATGGGGTGCGCAGTTTCACCCGGAAAAAAGCGGCGCGGTCGGCATGAGCATATTGCGCAACTATGTCGGCATTGTCGCGGGAAGGGGGAATGGCTGATGGCGGCGTTTACGGTGTATCCGGCGATCGATATGCGCGGCGGCAAATGCGTCCGCCTGCTGCAAGGCGATTACAACAAAGAAACGGTGTACGGCGACTCGCCGGTGGCGATGGCCGAGCAGTTTGCGGCCCAAGGGGCGAAGTGGATTCATATGGTCGATTTGGACGGGGCGAAAGAAGGGCGGCGGGTGAACGACCGGTTTGTCATTGAGGCGGCCCGTTTGGGCGTCAACGTGCAAGTCGGCGGCGGCATCCGCACGGAAGCCGATGTCGCCTACTATTTGGAACATGGCGTCGCCCGCGTCATTTTGGGAAGCGCGGCGATTTCCGACCCGCCGTTTGTGAAACAGATGTTGAAAACATACGGCCGCCGCATCGTGATCGGCATTGACGCCCGCGACGGCTTCGTGGCGACGGAAGGATGGCTTTCGACGTCGAACGTGAAAGCGGAAGAACTTGGGCAAATGCTCGCCGAGGCCGGGGCGGAGACGTTTATTTTCACCGATATTGCGACCGACGGCACGCTGTCGGGTCCGAACATCGCCGCTTCCGTCCGTCTCGCCGCGGCGACGGGAAAAGAAGTGATCGCCTCTGGCGGCGTCAGCTCGCTTGACGATTTGCGCGCGCTCTGCGAATATGCCGGACAAGGCATCGGCGGGGCGATCGTCGGCAAGGCGCTTTATACGAACCAGTTTACGCTTGCGGAAGCGTTAAAGGCGGTGAGCGGGCGATGATCACGAAACGCATCATCCCGTGCCTTGACGTGAAAGACGGCCGCGTCGTGAAAGGGGTGCAGTTTGTCCAGCTGCGCGATGCCGGCGACCCGGTCGAGCTTGCGAAGGCGTACGATGAACAAGGGGCGGACGAGCTCGTGTTTTTGGACATTTCCGCTTCCCACGAAGGGCGGAAAACGATGGTCGATGTCGTCGAGCGCGTCGCTGCCGAGCTGGCGATTCCGTTTACGGTCGGCGGCGGCATCCACTCGCTTGACGACATGAAGCGCATGTTGCGCGCCGGCGCCGATAAAGTGTCGCTCAACACCGCTGCGGTGCTCCATCCGTCATTGGTGACCGAAGGGGCGGACTTTTTCGGTTCGCAATGCATCGTCGTTGCCATTGACGCGAAATACGATGAAACGATTGGCTCCTGGCGCGTCTATACGCACGGCGGCCGCAACGCGACCGAGTGGGAAGTGGTCGCTTGGGCGCAGGAAGCGGTCCGTTTGGGCGCCGGGGAGATTTTGCTGACGAGCATGGATGCCGATGGCGGCAAAAACGGCTTTGACATTGCCTTGACGCGGCGGGTGAGCGAAGCGGTGTCGGTTCCGGTCATCGCCTCAGGCGGCGCCGGCAAGGCGGAGCATTTTCTCGAAGCGTTTGTGGAAGGGAAAGCAGACGCGGCGCTCGCGGCCTCCATTTTCCACTACAAAGAGACGTCGGTCGGGCAAGTGAAAGCGTACTTAAAAGAAAAAGGGGTGAACGTGCGGTGACAGCAGACATCCGGTTTGACGGCAACGGGCTTGTGCCTGCGATCGTTCAAGATGCGCAAAGCAAAGAAGTGCTCACGCTTGCTTATATGAATAAAGAGTCGCTCAAAAAAACACTCGAGACGGGGGAAACGTGGTTTTACAGCCGCTCGCGCCAAGAGTTGTGGCATAAAGGGGCGACGTCCGGGAACGTGCAGCGCGTTGTCGACATCCGCTACGACTGCGATGCCGACGCGCTGCTCGTGCTCGTTGAGCCGGCCGGTCCGGCGTGCCATACGGGGGCGTACTCGTGCTTTTCCCGCTCGCTTGACGGCGCGGCGCGCACGCCGGCGGCCGACCGGTTTGCGATTTTGAACGAGCTGGAGCGGATCATCGCCAAGCGCGACGCCGAACGGCCGGAAGGGGCGTACACGACGTATTTGTTTGAAAAAGGCGTCGACAAAATCTTGAAAAAAGTCGGCGAAGAAGCGGCGGAAGTCATCATCGCGGCAAAAAACCGGAGCCATGACGAGCTGAAATGGGAAGCGGCGGATTTGTTGTACCATTTGCTTGTTTTGCTGCGCGAACAAAAGCTGCCGCTTGACGCCGTGCTTGCGACGCTTGCCGAGCGGCACGCGCAAAAAACGGAAGCGGCGGAACAACCCCAATCGTAAGCTGATGGGCGGCGAAGGCCTGCTCACGGGAACGATTGGAAACGGAGAAATGGGAAAACGGGATGCCCGCCACTCAGGCTGCGGGGCTCGTGGCTCGCGTGAGCGAACCGCGGAGGCAGCCGGAGGGTGGGGCATCCTTTTTTGACGTCTCCGAAGCTTGGCGGACGGCGATGGTGCGGCTGCCATCTTTTTTGGCCGAGTTTTGTTGTCTGTTTCAGCGGCCAATATGATATACTGTTGTTCGACGAATTTTACGGACGACGGAGGACAGAATGGGAAAACAACTGAAGCGATCATCACGAAAGGCGACGATTGTACCGTTTATCCAGAACGGAGAGTATTTTTTCAAAAAAGGGATGAAAGCATACGAGCGGGGCGATTTGCATAAGGCGAGAAAATATTTCGAGCGCGCCGTCCGTTTGGATGAGCGCGATGCGTCGTTTGCCCTGCAGCTGGCGCTTGTATTGTCCGAGCTTGGCGAATACCAGTTTTCGAACCAATGGCTGTTCAAAATTATTCATGATCTCGACGAAACGATGGACGACTGTTTGTATTTTTTGGCGAACAATTTCGCCTGTCTCGGTTTGTTCCGTGAGGCAGGACAATATGCGGAACAGTATTTGGCGCATGAGCCGGACGGGGAGTTTGCTGACGATGCGGCCGATTTGTTGGAACTGCTCAAGCTCGACCGGCATGATGTCAGCGAGGAGCAAGAACAGCTGATCACCATGCAGGAGCGGGCCCGGTATTTGCTTGAGCAGGAGCAGTTTGCGGAGGCGATCAAGGCGTTAGAGGCGATCGTTTCCCGGTACCCGGAATTTTGGTCGGCGCACAACAACTTGGCGCTTGCCTATTTTTACAGCGGGGACGTTGAAAAGGCGAAACAGAAGCTGTTGGATGTGCTGAAGCGCGACCCCGGCAACTTGCATGCGCTTTGCAATGCGCTCGTCTTCGCCTATTATTTGCACGACCAAGAACAGGTCGCCGCTCTTTGCGAGACGTTGGCGGCTCTTTACCCGCTTTTCCGCGAGCACCAATACAAGCTCGGGGCCACCTTTGCCCTTGTCAGGCGGTTCGACTCGGCGTTTCGCTGGTTGTATCGCCTGTATAAGAACGGTTTTGAGGGCGACGGGCCGTTTTATTACTGGCTCGCTTACGCCGCGTACTATACCGGGCACGAATCGTTGGCGCGGCAAGTGTGGGAAACGCTCACCGCCCTTCACCCGGAAAAGCGCGGCGAAGAGCCGTGGACTGCCCCTATGCTGTTGGATGAAACAATTCTCCACATTGTTCAGCTGTTTGAAGGGGAGGAGCTTGTCGACCGGCTATACGGGCTGTATTTGTTCAGCCGTTCGAAGCAAGCGGAGGAGCAGGCGCTGTCGTTGGCCGTCTCCCGCTTGCTGCCGGCTGATCCGCGCTTGCGTCCGTTCATCGACTCGTTTTTATTTGGCTTAACCGCCGGCTCGTCCGCCCAGGCGGCGAATATCGGCCGCATGGTCGATGCCCTTTCGGCAAATAATGAGGAAAAGGAGGCGCTTTGCCGCTTTGCGTTCGCGACTGCCGTCCATCCGTTGGCCGAGGGCGAACGGTTTGCGAACGGAGCGGCGTGGGCGGCCGCGATTGAATACGTTTGGCGCCAGCGGCAAGGGGAACATGTGACGCAAAAAGCGCTGGCCGCCAAATACGGCGTTTCCGTGACGACGGTGCAAAAGTACGTGCGAAAAGTGCGTCGGCTATGGCCGTGAGCAAATCAATAGACGCCGTGCGCCGACTTTTATACGATGGAGATGGAATCATTTTGGAGCGAAGGAGTGGACGTTGTGGCGGACGAGAAAATTTATGACGTGATTATTGCCGGGGCCGGGCCGGCAGGGCTGACGGCGGCTGTCTATACATCGCGCGCCAATTTGTCGACCTTGATGATCGAGCGCGGCGTCCCGGGCGGGCAGATGGTGAATACCGAAGAAGTGGAAAACTATCCGGGCTTTGAGACGATTTTAGGACCCGAATTAGCCACCAAAATGTTTGAACATGCGAAAAAGTTTGGGGCGGAATACGCTTACGGCGATGTGAAGGAAATCATCGACGGTGAAGCGTATAAAACAGTTGTTGTCGGCGACAAAGAGTATAAAGCGCGCTCCATCATTATCGCCACCGGAGCCGAATACAAAAAGCTCGGCGTGCCGGGGGAAGCGGAGCTCGGCGGCCGCGGCGTTTCGTACTGCGCGGTATGCGACGGGGCGTTTTTTAAAGGAAAAGAGTTGGTTGTTGTCGGCGGCGGCGACTCGGCGGTCGAAGAAGGGGTGTATTTGACGCGCTTTGCCAATAAAGTGACGATCGTTCACCGCCGCGACCAGCTGCGGGCGCAAAAAATTTTGCAAGACCGGGCGTTTGCCAACGAGAAAATCGATTTCATCTGGAACCATACAGTGAAACAAATCAATGAAAAGGACGGAAAAGTCGGCAGTGTGACGCTTGTGCATACGCAAACAGGGGAAGAGCGTGAATTCCCGTGCGACGGCGTCTTCATTTACATCGGGATGGTGCCGCTCTCGAAACCGTTTGCGAGCCTTGGCATTACAAACGAAAACGGCTATATTGTGACGAACGAGCAGATGGAAACGAAAGTGCCGGGCATTTTCGCCGCCGGCGATGTGCGCGAAAAAACGCTCCGGCAAATCGTCACGGCGACCGGCGACGGCAGCATCGCCGCCCAAAGCGCCCAACATTATGTTGAAGAACTGAAAGAAAAATTAAATACGCAAGGGGTCAGCTAAGCCGGTAACCAAACCGCAACCGAACCGTAATGGTTATTTAATCCAGATGTAACACGAATGCAATAAAGATTTTGTATGCTATAGATAAGTAATTGACCCCCTTTTATATAGACCTTTTATGGAGCGGCGCGGGCGTATGTCCGCGCCTTTTTTTTGATGACTGCCGCGCGACGGCGGTTTTGTTTCCAACGGTTTGTAGGTTGGAGCGGCTTAACTATTTATGGTAAAATGAAGATGACGATGGCTAGGTTTGGGCCATGTTTGGGGTGAACGAATTGCAACGGGTAACGAATTGCGTACTATATAAAGACGGCCGGGTGCTGCTTTTGCAAAAGCCAAAACGCGGGTGGTGGGTCGCCCCGGGCGGCAAAATGGAGCCCGGAGAGACGGTGCGCGAAGCTTGCATTCGCGAATACCGGGAAGAGACGGGCATTTATTTAAAAAATCCGGAGTTGAAAGGCGTTTTTACGATCGTGATGAAAAATGGGAATGAAACGGTGTCGGAGTGGATGATGTTTACGTTTTTCGCCGACGACTTCATCGGCGAAAACGTGCCGTCTTCCGAAGAAGGGACACTCGCCTGGCATGAGGTTGAGACGCTTTCGACGCTGCCGATGGCCCCTGGCGACTACCATATTTTAGACTACGCTTTAAAAGGCCGAGGAATCTTGTACGGAGCATTTGTGTATACGGAGGAATTTGAGCTGCTTTCGTATCGCCTTGATCCGAGTTAACGGAGAGGAGAGAAGAAGATGGGGCAAAACGGGACGGTGCAGCCGATCCAGCTCGTCATTATTACCGGCATGTCCGGGGCGGGGAAAACGGTGGCGATCCAAAGCTTTGAAGACCTCGGTTTTTTTTGCGTTGACAATTTGCCGCCGACGTTGTTGCCAAAGTTTTTGGAGCTGGTGAAAGAGTCCGGGAATAAAATGAATAAAGTCGCGCTCGTCATGGACTTGCGCAGCCGCGACTTTTTTGACCATTTGTTCGCGGCGCTCGACGAATTGTCCGAGCAGGCATGGATTGTGCCGCAAATTTTGTTTTTAGACGCGCAAGACTCCACGCTTGTTGCGCGCTACAAAGAAACGCGTCGGACGCACCCGCTCGCGCCGAACGAGCCGCCGCTTGAAGGGATTCGCCTGGAGCGGAAACTGCTCGAGGAGATTAAAGGGCGGGCGCAAATCATTTACGATACGACCGGACTTAAGCCGCGCGAACTGCGGGAAAAAATCGTCCGCCAGTTTTCGTCGCACACCCAGTCCGGGTTTACAGTCAACGTCATGTCGTTCGGCTTTAAGTACGGCATTCCGATTGATGCTGATTTAGTGTTTGATGTCCGCTTCTTGCCGAATCCGCATTATATTGAGCATATGCGCCCGAAAACCGGACTGGATGACGAAGTATCATCGTATGTGTTAAAATGGGGAGAAACACAAAAATTTTTAGAAAAGTTGCTTGACTTGTTGACGTTTATGTTGCCGTATTACCAGCGCGAGGGGAAAAGCCAGCTGGTGATCGCCATCGGCTGCACGGGCGGGCAACACCGCTCGGTGGCGCTGGCGGAGTATATCGCCCGCCATTTTTCCGCTGATTACAAAACGGCTGTCTCGCACCGGGACATGGAGAGGAGAAAGGAAGCGCATCGATGAGAGACGAACAAGCAGCAAAAATCGTCGTCATCGGCGGCGGCACCGGGTTGCCCGTCTTGTTGCGGGGGCTTAAGCAATATGAGCTCGACTTGACTGCCATTGTCACCGTCGCCGATGACGGGGGGAGTTCCGGGCGGCTGCGGGATGAGCTGCGCATCCCGCCGCCCGGGGATGTACGCAATGTGCTCGCCGCGCTGTCTGATGTCGAACCGCTCATTGTCGAGCTGTTTCAGCATCGGTTTCAAAACGGCAACGGCTTATCCGGCCATTCGCTTGGCAACTTGATTTTGGCGGCGCTCACATCGATCACCGGCGATTTTGTGAAAGCGATTCGCGAGATGAGCAAAGTATTGAACGTGCACGGTCAAGTGTTGCCGGCAGCGAACAAAAGCGTCGTGTTGCATGCAGAAATGGAAGATGGTTCCATTGTTTCTGGCGAGTCCAAAATTCCGAATGCGGGCAAAAAAATTAAGAGGGTGTTTTTAACCCCGGAAGATATTGAACCGCTGCCGGAAACGATTGCCGCCATCCGCCGAGCCGATTTGATCGTCATCGGGCCGGGAAGCCTATATACGAGCATTTTGCCGAATTTGCTCGTGCCGAAAATCGGGCAGGAAGTATGCAAGGCGAAGGCGAAAAAAATCTATATATGCAACATTATGACCCAAGCCGGCGAGACGCCGCACTATACGGTGAGCGACCATGTGAAGGCGCTTCACCGCCATCTTGGCGGTCCGTTTTTGGATGCGGTGATCGTCAACAGCGGGGCGATTCCGGAAGTCATCCGCCGCCGTTACGAGGAGGAGCGGGCCGAACCGGTGCGGGACGACAGCAGCGGACTCAGCGTCCAAGTCATTCACGACGACATTGTTACGTATGAAGATGGGGTCATTCGTCATAATACAGCGAAAGTCGCCGCCCTTCTTCTCGGGCTGCTTCCCCGCCGCTAGGCAGGCGCCGGGCGGTCAGGCATGGTTATGAAGCGCCGGAATGAGGCGGCAAGTGGCCGCACCGAGGTTTTGGGACATCTCCAACCGGCCGATGCGGGGAACGAATGGAGGTGGAGCGATCGTGTCTTTTGCGTCAGAAACGAAAAAAGAACTGACCCATTTAGAAGTCAAGCGTTGTTGCCTGCGGGCGGAGCTGTCGGCGCTATTGCGCATGAACGGTTCGCTGTCGTTTTCCGGAGGGCGGATGACGGTCGATGTTCAGACGGAAAACGCAGCGATCGCCCGGCGTATTTATACATTGTTGAAAAAAGGGTATGATGTCGCCGTTGAGCTGTTTGTCCGCAAAAAAATGCGTTTAAAGAAAAATAACGTGTATATCGTCCGTATTACCGACGGTGCCGCCCCGTTGCTGCGCGAGCTTCATATTTGGAACGGCGATTTTTCGTTCGTCCACGATATTTCTCCGGAGCTCATCAAGAAAAAGTGTTGCAAGCGCTCGTATTTGCGCGGCGCCTTTTTGGCGGGCGGTTCGGTCAACAATCCGGAGACGTCCTCGTACCATTTGGAGATTTTTTCGCTGTACGAGGAACATAATCGGTCGTTATGTGAATTAATGAACAGTCACTTTTTTTTAAATGCGAAAACGTTGGAACGGAAAAAGGGGTTTATTACGTATTTAAAAGAGGCGGAAAAAATTGCGGAGTTTTTGAACATCATCGGCGCCCATCAGGCGCTGCTCCGCTTTGAAGACATTCGCATCGTCCGCGACATGCGCAATTCGGTCAACCGGCTTGTCAACTGTGAAACCGCCAATTTAAACAAGACGATCGGTGCCGCGCTCCGCCAAGTGGAAAACATTCGCTACATCGATGAAACGATCGGTCTGGATTCATTGCCGGCGAAACTGCGGGAAATTGCCAGGCTCCGCATCGAGCATCAAGATGTCACGTTAAAGGAACTCGGCGAGATGGTCACCGGTGGAAAAATCAGCAAATCTGGCATCAACCACCGCCTGCGCAAAATCGACGAAATCGCCGAACGGCTGCGGGCCGGAAAGCCGGTCGATTTCCACAAATCGCTGTAAAGGGGGGAGATGGGGAATGGTCGAAAAACAAGTCGAAGTGAAACTAAAAACCGGACTGCAAGCGCGTCCGGCGGCGCTGTTCGTTCAAGAAGCGAACCGGTTTTCGGCGGACGTCTTTTTAGAGAAAGACGGCAAGCGGGTGAACGCGAAAAGCATTATGGGCTTGATGAGCCTGGCGGTCGGCCATGGCGCGGTCATCACGTTGATCGCCGACGGGCCGGATGAGCGGGAAGCGGTTGAAAAGCTCAGCGCCTATGTGCAAAAAGAAAAGTGAGCGGTGCGTCTGCGCGGACGATGCGCGCGGTTTCACCGGAGGAAGGCGAACAGCAAAGAAGGCTGCTCCGTTTGTTGCGGAAGCAGCCTTTGCTTTTACTTCTCGTCTGAGCGCGTCAGCACCCGGTCGATAATGCCATATTGTTGCGCCTTTTCTGCGGTCATAAAGTTGTCGCGGTCCGTATCGCGTTCGATCACTTCGATCGGCTGGCCGGTGTTTTCCGCCAAAATGCGGTTCAGTTTGTCGCGCAAGAACAAAATGCGCTTCGCAGCGATTTCGATTTCCGTCGCCTGCCCTTGGGCGCCGCCGAGCGGCTGGTGAATCATTACTTCACTGTTCGGAAGAGCAAACCGTTTTCCTTTGGCGCCGGCCGCCAGCAGAAACGCTCCCATCGATGCGGCCATGCCGATGCAAATCGTTGACACATCCGGTTTGATGAACTGCATCGTGTCGTAAATCGCCAAGCCGGCCGTGATCGAGCCGCCCGGGCTGTTGATGTACAGGGAAATGTCTTTTTCCGGGTCTTCCGCTGCCAAAAACAGCAGCTGCGACACGATCGAGTTGGCAACTTGGTCGTCGATGGCACTGCCAAGGAAAATAATCCGGTCTTTCAACAACCGCGAATAAATGTCATACGCGCGCTCCCCGCGGTTCGTCTGCTCGATGACCGTTGGAATTAAATGCATGGAAAACGCCTCCTTTTCCCTTTCATAAATATGTACGCCTTCATCATACATGAATGGTCAATGAAGGTCAAACGAAATGCCCTCTTCCCGCCCATTTATATATATTCGCGAACAACAGCGAACATCCCTCTTTTCATCATAACCGCTTTTTCATTTTTTAAACCACGGTTTTCCGCCGCTTCTGCAACGGGACGAAGAACCGCGCCGCCGGCGCAGGAAATCAGGTGCGGAATGAGCGCCCAATTTTTCCTCTTTTTTTATTGCATTTTTCCCTTGCATTTTTTTTCGATCCTGCTATAATAGAACATGCGACGGGAACGAAACAACATAATATGCCCTCGTAGTGTAGTGGATAGCACGAGAGATTCCGGTTCTCTTAGCGTGGGTTCGAATCCTGCCGAGGGCGTTTCGACAGAACGGTTGCGTTAGCAGCCGTTTTTCATTTTCGGCAATGGCGCCGCCATGCCGCGAAATGAGGGCTGAATTGGCCAAGCAAGCCGCCTCTTAAGGTTGGGAGAATCCGTAGCCATACAGCCATCATCAAGAAGCACGCTCGACTCCCCGCCTGGACATGAAAACAGACGGTGTAAGGCGCAGTGATGTTCGCTGCAAGGAGATCAGGAAAGCATCCGCAATGATCGGATGCTTTTTGTTTTGCCTGCAGGCAGTCGACAAAAATTTCTCCTACCCCCTCCCGCCCTTGTCGTGTACAATAAAAGAAAGGGGGCGTGACGATGAGGGCGGAGTTATGGCAAGAGCAGCGGCTGCAGTTGTCGCTGACCAAAGAGCTTGTGCAGGCGATTGAACTGCTGCAATATTCGGCGCTTGATTTGGAAGCGTTTTTATATGAACAGTCGCTGGAAAACCCGTTTTTGGAAATCCGCCGTGATCGAACGCGGCAGCGACCAGGCCGGACGGACAAAGACCGAAAGCAATGGCTCGAGAACATCAGCGCCCGGACGGAGACGCTGGCCAGCCACTTGCTTGCGCAGCTGCCCGGGCTGATGTTGTCGGGGAAGGAAGAGCGCATTGTTCGTCATATGATCGCGGCGCTTGATGAGGACGGCTATTTGCGTGTGCCGCTTGCCGAGCTGGCGGCGCGTTTCTCCGTAACGGAACAGGAGGTTGAGCGCGGGCTGCGTTTCGTACAATCGCTTGACCCGCCGGGAGTCGGCGCCCGCGATTTGGCGGAGTGCCTTTTGCTGCAGCTTGAACGTCTTCCCGAGCGCGACGAACTGGCGGAGACGATCGTCCGCGATCATTTTCTTCCGTTTGCCGAAAAGTCGTGGAAGGCGCTCGCCAAGCAACTCGGCGTCAGTCTCGGCGAGCTGCAGCGCGTCTTTGAGCTCATTCGCACGCTCGAGCCGCGGCCCGGCATCCATTATGCAGGTGAACTGCCGCATTTTATCGTGCCCGATTTGATCGTCATCCGTCAAGCGGATGGCGGTTTGGTTGTAGCTTATAACGATGACATCCACCCGGAGCTCAGATGGAATGAGGAGTACGAGCGGCATATCGCCGCCGCCGGCGACCGGCACGCCGAGCGGTTTATGAAGGAAAAGTACCGGCAGTTTACATGGCTGGCCAAAAGTTTAGAACAGCGGAAGCAGACGCTGCTCCATCTGATGGGCGTCATTGTTGACCGGCAACGCTCTTGTTTTGAAAGGGGACTGTCGGCGCTTAAACCGATGACGATGCGCGAAGTGGCGGAAGAGCTCGGCGTCCATGAATCGACGGTGAGCCGCGCGGTCCGCCATAAATACGTACAAACACCGTTTGGCACGCTCGAGCTGCGCCGCTTTTTCTCGAGTGCGGCGACGGCCGGGGCAGAGGAGGAAGTCTCTTCCGTTCAAGTGAAAGAGATCATTCGGGCGCTCATTTCCGCTGAAAACCGGCGGGCGCCGTTTTCCGACCAGCAGCTGGCCGATTTGCTTCGCGAACGGCATGGCATTGCCATCTCCCGCCGCACGGTCGCCAAATACCGTGAACAGCTGCGCATTCCGTCATCAGCGAAACGGAAACAATATACAGGCCTGCTGTAAAGGCGGTCAAAAGGGAAGAAACGAACGGCAAACGCTGTGAGAAAGAAAGGAAGAAACCGATGCACATTCGTTTGTATACAAAAATGAACTGCCCGCTTTGTGACAAAGCGAAAGCAATTTTAACGGAGCTGCAGGCAGACTATCGGTTTACGATGGAAGAGATCGATATTTATCAAGATGACGCGTTGCTTGAGCAATATCAGTTAATGATTCCGGTCGTCGAATTGGACGGGGAAGAAATCGGCTACGGGATGATTGAAAAAGAAGTGGTAAGAAAGCGGTTGCGGCAGGCGCGAAACGGTTGAACGGCAATCCTCCTCCTGCTATAATGAAAATGGCGCGGGAGGAATTTTTTATCGATTGGCGGGACACAATATGTCACGCCGGGACATATAATGTCCCTAAGTTCGGTCAGGGAGAAAGGATCGATGCAACCGTTATTAGAGGCATTAAAAAAATTATCGCCGGACTTGCTCGACGTTATGCAAAAGCGATATCAAATTTTGCACTCCATTTCGCTTATGGCGCCGATCGGGCGGCGGGTGCTGGCCGCGAGCCTCGGCATGAGCGAGCGGGTGCTTCGGTCGGAAACGCAATTTTTAAAAGAACAAAACTTGCTTTCCGCCGATGTGTCAGGCATGCGGTTAACGGAAGAAGGCCGAACGCTGCTTCACACGCTCAATGACGTGATGCGGGAAGCGCTTGGGCTTAAGGAACTGGAAACGGCGCTGAAACAGCTGTTGAATGTGGAGCACGTGGTGGTAGTCGCCGGGGATAGCGACCATTCTCCTTGGGTAAAAAAAGAAATGGGAAGAGCGTGTGTCGCCTGCATGAAAGAACGGCTCCGACCTGGAGATATTGTCGCGGTGGCCGGCGGGACGACGATGGCGGCGGTGGCGGAAATGATGACGCCGGATCCCAAGCTCGGTGATGTGTTGTTCGTCCCGGCGCGCGGCGGGCTTGGTGAGGATGTCGAAAACCAGGCGAACACGATTTGCGCCAAAATGGCGGAAAAAGCAGCCGGCCGTTATCGGCTTCTCCATGTGCCCGACCAGCTGAGCGGCGAGGCGTACACATCGCTCATCGAAGAGCCGGCGGTGAAGGAAGTGCTCGAGCTTATTCAATCGTGCCGCATGGTCGTCCATGGCATCGGGGAAGCGGTGACGATGGCGAAACGGCGGAGGACGCCGCCTTCGGAGATGGAAAACATCATCGCCCGCCATGCCGTCGCCGAGGCGTTCGGTTATTATTTCAACGAACATGGCGACGTCGTCCACAAAGTAAAAACAGTCGGCATTCAGCTCGAAAACCTCCCGCACGTTGAACATGTCATTGCCGTCGCCGGAGGGGCGTCAAAAGCGAAGGCCATTCGCGCCTACATGAAGCAGGCCCCCCGTTCGCTGTTGGTGACGGACGAAGGCGCCGCCAAAGCGTTAGTAGGGGAGTGACATCCCTTGCCGATACAATCATCCATTGTAAGGAGGAAAACACGATGACAGTAAAAGTTGGGATTAACGGTTTCGGCCGTATTGGGCGCAACGTGTTTCGCGCCGCATTGAAAAACCCGGACATTGAAGTCGTGGCAGTCAACGATTTAACGGATGCGAACACGCTTGCGCATTTGTTGAAATATGACTCGGTTCACGGCCCGCTTGATGCTGAGGTGTCGGTGAACGGCAACAATTTAGTCGTCAACGGCAAAGAAATCATCGTGAAAGCAGAACGCGATCCGGCCAACTTGGCGTGGAGCGAGATCGGCGTTGAGATCGTCGTCGAATCGACCGGCCGCTTCACGAAACGCGAAGATGCGGCGAAACATTTGGAAGCGGGCGCGAAAAAAGTCATCATTTCCGCCCCGGCGAAAAACGAAGACATTACGATCGTGATGGGCGTCAACCAAGACAAATACGATCCGAAAAACCATCATGTGATCTCGAACGCGTCGTGCACGACGAACTGCTTGGCGCCGTTTGCGAAAGTGCTGCATGAAAAATTCGGCATCGTCCGCGGCATGATGACGACCGTTCACTCGTATACGAACGACCAACAAATTTTAGACTTGCCGCATAAAGATTTGCGCCGGGCCCGCGCCGCGGCGGAATCGATCATCCCGACGACGACCGGGGCGGCGAAAGCCGTCGCGCTTGTTTTGCCGGAATTGAAAGGAAAATTGAACGGCATGGCGATGCGCGTGCCGACGCCGAACGTATCGGTCGTGGACTTGGTCGCTGAGCTGGAAAAAGAAGTGACGGCCGAAGAAGTGAATGCCGCGTTGAAAGCGGCGGCGGAAGGCGAGTTGAAAGGCATTTTGGCCTACAGCGAAGAGCCGCTCGTCTCGCGCGACTACAACGGCAACCCGGCATCGTCGACGATCGATGCGCTCTCGACGATGGTCATCGAAGGGAAAATGGTGAAAGTCGTTTCGTGGTATGACAACGAAACCGGCTATTCGCACCGCGTCGTCGATTTGGCTGCCTACATTGCTTCAAAAGGACTATAAGGCGAGCTTGGCATTGAGTTTTCCATTTATTCAAGTCTATAATAGGAAAATGGAGGGGAGCGGGGAAATGATCCCCACTCCTTTTCCTTTGCCAAAACTGTCACTAAAGGGGGCTGGAACGATGAACAAGAAGACGATCCGCGACGTCGAGGTGAGAGGGAAGCGCGTGTTTTGCCGCGTCGATTTTAACGTGCCGATGGAAGATGGCGCCATCACCGATGACACGCGCATTCGCGCCGCACTCCCGACGATCCGCTATTTGGTCGAACACGGGGCGAAAGTCATTTTGGCAAGCCATCTCGGCCGCCCGAAAGGAAAAGTCGTCGAGGAGCTGCGCTTGAATGCCGTCGCCAAGCGGCTCGGCGAACTGCTTGAGCGTCCGGTTGTGAAAACAGACGAAGCGGTCGGCGATGAGGTAAAGGCAGCCGTCGCGAACTTGAAGGAAGGCGACGTGCTGCTGTTGGAGAACGTCCGCTTTTATCCCGGTGAAGAGAAAAACGATCCTGAGCTCGCCAAAGCGTTTGCGGAACTTGCCGGTCTATACGTCAACGATGCGTTCGGCGCCGCCCACCGCGCCCATGCGTCGACAGAAGGGATCGCCCACTACTTGCCGGCGGTGGCCGGGTTTTTGATGGAAAAAGAAATCGAAGTGCTCGGCAAGGCGCTCTCGGACCCGGACCGACCGTTTACGGCGATTATCGGCGGGGCGAAGGTGAAAGACAAAATCGGCGTCATTGACAACTTGTTGGAGAAAGTCGACAACTTGATCATCGGCGGCGGGTTGGCGTACACGTTCGTCAAGGCGCTTGGGTATGACGTCGGCAAGTCGCTTCTTGAGGAAGACAAAATCGAGCTGGCGAAATCGTTTATGGAGAAGGCGAAAGAAAAAGGCGTCCGCTTTTACATGCCGGTCGATGTCGTCGTCGCGGACCGGTTTGCGAACGACGCCAACACGAACATCGTCCCGATTGACGCTATTCCGGGCGATTGGGAGGCGCTTGACATCGGTCCGAAAACGCGCGAACTGTACCGCGACGTCATTCGCCAATCGAAGCTCGTCGTCTGGAACGGCCCGATGGGCGTCTTTGAAATGGACACATTCGCCCACGGGACGAGAGCGGTCGCCGAAGCGCTCGCTGAAGCTGCTGATACATACTCGGTGATCGGCGGTGGAGACTCGGCCGCAGCTGTCGAGAAATTCGGCTTGGCGGACAAAATGGATCATATTTCCACAGGCGGCGGCGCGTCGCTTGAGTTTATGGAAGGCAAGCAGCTGCCAGGGGTTGTGGCGTTAAACGATAAGTAAGATGCCCCTAAAGGCGCCGTGCTAGGGAAACGGCCGGCGCACGGCGGTTGTCCGCCGCCTAGCGAAAGGAAAGGTGAACGATGAGAAAACCGATCATTGCAGGCAACTGGAAAATGCATAAAACGATGGCGGAAGCCGTTCAGTTTGTGGAAGAAGTGAAACGGCTCGTCCCACCGGCAAACGAAGTGGAGTCTGTCGTTTGCGCACCGTTTTTGTTTTTGGACCGGCTGGTGCAAAATACAACCGGCACCGATTTGAAAATCGGGGCGCAAACCATGCATTTTGCCGACCAAGGGGCGTACACCGGCGAAGTGAGCCCGGTGATGCTCAAAGATCTCGGCGTCACGTACGTCATTATCGGCCATTCCGAGCGCCGGCAGATGTTCGCCGAAACGGATGAAACGGTGAACAAAAAAGTGTTGGCCGCTTTCACCCGCGGGCTTGTGCCGATCATTTGTTGCGGCGAGACGCTTGAGGAGCGGGAGGCAGGGCAGACGAATGCGGTTGTGGCGTCGCAAGTGGAAAAGGCGCTTTCCGGCTTGACGCCGGACCAAGTGAAGCAGGCGGTCATCGCTTACGAGCCGATTTGGGCGATCGGCACCGGCAAGTCGTCGACCGCGGAAGATGCGAACGAAGTGTGCGGCCATATTCGTTCCGTCATCGCCCGCCAATTTGGCAGCGATGCGGCGGAAGCGGTCCGCATCCAATACGGCGGCAGCGTCAAACCGGACAACATCCGCGACTTTTTGGCGCAAGAACACATTGACGGCGCCTTAGTCGGCGGCGCGAGCCTTGAGCCGGCTTCGTTCTTGCAGCTCGTGGAGGCGGGGCGCCATGAGTAAACAGCCGGTTGCCCTCATCATTTTGGACGGATTTGCATTGCGCGAAGAGACGTACGGCAACGCCGTCGCCCAAGCCCATAAGCCAAACTTTGACCGCTATTGGAACGAGTATCCGCATGCGACGCTAAAAGCGTGCGGCGAGGCGGTCGGGCTGCCGGAAGGGCAGATGGGCAACTCGGAAGTCGGGCATTTGAACATCGGCGCCGGCCGCATTGTGTACCAAAGCTTGACAAGGGTGAACATCGCCATTCGCGAAGGTGAGTTTGAGCGGAACGAAACGTTTTTGGCGGCGATGAACCATGTCAAACAACACGGAACGAGTTTGCATTTGTTCGGACTGCTGTCTGACGGCGGGGTGCACAGCCATATTCACCACCTGTACGCCCTGTTGCGTCTCGCGGCGAAAGAAGGCGTGAAGCGGGTGTACATCCACGGCTTTTTGGACGGCCGCGACGTCGGCCCGCAAACGGCGCCGCAATACATCAAAGAGCTGCAAGAAAAAATCAAGGAATACGGCGTCGGCGAAATCGCCACCTTGTCAGGCCGCTACTACTCGATGGACCGCGACAAACGGTGGGACCGCGTCGAGAAGGCGTACCGGGCGATGGTGTACGGCGAAGGCCCGACGTACCGCGATCCGCTCGAGTGCATTGAGGACTCGTATGAACACGGCATTTACGACGAGTTCGTCCTGCCGTCGGTCATCGTCCGCGAAGACGGCCGGCCGGTGGCGACGATTCAAGACAACGATGCGATCATTTTCTACAACTTCCGCCCCGACCGGGCGATCCAAATTTCGAATACATTTACGAACGAAGATTTCCGCGAATTTGACCGCGGCCCGAAACATCCGAACCATTTGTTTTTCGTCTGCTTGACGCATTTCAGCGAAACGGTGAAAGGCTATGTCGCCTTCAAACCGACGAACCTTGACAACACGATCGGTGAAGTGTTGTCACAGCACGGTTTGCGTCAGCTGCGCATCGCCGAGACGGAAAAATACCCGCATGTGACGTTTTTCATGAGCGGCGGCCGCGAAGAGAAGTTTCCGGGCGAAGACCGGATTTTGATCAACTCGCCGAAAGTGGCGACGTATGACTTGAAACCGGAAATGAGCGCCTATGAAGTGACCGACGCGCTGCTCAAGGAAATTGCCGCCGACAAATACGACGCGATTATTTTGAACTACGCCAACCCGGATATGGTCGGCCACTCCGGCAAGCTCGAGCCGACGATCAAGGCGGTCGAAGCGGTCGATGAATGCCTCGGCAAAGTCGTCGACGCCATTTTAGAGAAGGGCGGCATTGCCATCATCACCGCCGACCATGGCAACGCCGATGAAGTGCTGACGCCGGATGGCGAGCCGCAAACGGCGCATACGACAAATCCGGTGCCGGTCATTGTCACGAAAAAAGGCCTTGAATTGCGCAAAGACGGCATTTTAGGCGATTTGGCGCCGACGATGCTCGATTTGCTCGGCTTGCCGCAGCCGAAAGAAATGACGGGGAAATCGTTGATTGTCAAATAACAAACGGTTGCACGAAACGATAACTAAAGGAAAGAAAAGGAGTGGGTTCACATGTCTGCCATTATCGATGTTTACGCCCGCGAAGTGCTGGATTCGCGCGGCAACCCGACGGTGGAAGTGGAAGTGTATACGGAAGACGGCGGCTTCGGCCGCGCCTTGGTGCCGAGCGGCGCGTCGACCGGGGAGTACGAAGCGGTCGAGCTGCGCGACGGCGACAAAAACCGCTACCTCGGCAAAGGGGTGTTAAAAGCGGTTGAGAACGTCAACGACGTGATCGCGCCGGAAATCATCGGTCTGGAAGTGACCGATCAAGTGGCGATTGACCGCACGTTGATTGAATTGGACGGCACGGAAAACAAAGGGAAGCTTGGCGCCAACGCCATTTTGGGCGTATCGCTCGCTGTCGCCCGCGCGGCGGCCGATGAAGTGGGCTTGCCGCTGTACCAATACTTGGGCGGCTTTAACGCCAAAACGCTGCCGGTGCCGATGATGAACATTTTAAACGGCGGCGCGCACGCCGACAACAACGTCGACATTCAAGAATTCATGGTCATGCCGGTCGGGGCGGAAAGCTTCCGCGAAGCGCTGCGCATGGGGGCGGAAATTTTCCATAGCTTAAAAGCGGTATTGAAAGCGAAAGGCTACAACACCGCGGTCGGTGACGAAGGCGGTTTTGCCCCGAACTTGAAATCGAACGAAGAAGCGCTGCAAACGATCATCGAAGCGATCGAAAAAGCCGGCTACAAGCCGGGCGAGCAAGTGATGCTCGCGATGGACGTGGCGTCGTCGGAGCTGTATAACAAAGAAGACGGCAAGTACCACCTCGAAGGCGAAGGCGTCGTCAAAACGTCGGAAGAAATGGTCGCTTGGTATGAAGAACTCGTCTCAAAATACCCGATCATCTCGATCGAAGACGGGCTCGATGAAAACGACTGGGAAGGGCATAAACTGCTCACCGAGCGGCTCGGCAAAAAAGTGCAGCTCGTCGGCGACGACTTGTTTGTGACGAACACGAAAAAGCTGGCCGAAGGCATTGAAAAAGGCGTCGGCAACTCGATTTTGATCAAAGTGAACCAAATCGGCACGCTAACCGAAACGTTTGACGCCATCGAAATGGCGAAGCGCGCCGGCTATACGGCTGTCGTCTCGCACCGTTCCGGCGAAACGGAAGACAGCACGATCGCCGACATCGCCGTCGCCACGAACGCCGGCCAAATCAAAACGGGCGCGCCGTCGCGCACCGACCGCGTCGCGAAATACAACCAATTGCTCCGCATTGAAGATGAATTAGGCGGCACGGCGATTTATCAAGGCATCCGCTCGTTTTACAATTTGAAACAATAACCGACAGTGGAAGATGAGAGGCACCTTTCGGCTGTTTGCCAAGAAAGGTGCCTTTTTTCGCGGCGGCCGGGGATAGCGGGCATGGCGCGCGGAGATGCTAAATGGGGACTCATTACGTTTTAGGGAAGGTGCAAGCCATTGTCAAACACCATGCAACGTCCGTCTCCGCTGGCGGTGGCCGCGATCGGCTCGGTTCCGCTCATTATGACGCTGGGCAACTCGATGTTGATTCCGGTGCTGCCGGCGATGAAATCGGCGCTTCATTTGTCGCAGTTTCAAGTGAGCTTGACGATCACCGTCTTTTCCGTGACAGCGGCTGTCTTCATCCCGATTTTCGGCTACTTGTCCGACCGCTTCTCGCGCAAGGCGGTGATGCTTCCGGCTCTCTTTCTGTATGGCGCGGGCGGGCTGCTCGCCGGATTGGCGGCGAGCGCGTTCGCCCATGCGTACATGTGGGTGCTCGTCGGCCGGGCGCTGCAAGGCATCGGGGCGGCCGGCACGGCGCCGATCGCCATGGCGCTGACCGGCGACTTGTTTCAAGGAAAGGAAGAAAGCCGGGTGTTGGGGCTTGTTGAGGCTTCAAACGGCTTCGGCAAGGTGCTGTCGCCGATTGTCGGCTCGCTCATCGCCTTGCTCGCCTGGTATGGCGTCTTTTTCGCCTTTCCGGCGTTTTGCCTTCTTTCCGTTATCCTCGTCTGGGTGTGCATCAAGGAGAAAAAGGAACGGAAAGAGCCGCCGCCGTTTCGGAACTATGTCCATGGGCTGGCAACTGTGTTTCACCGCGAAGGCCGGTGGCTGCTGACCGCCTATTTGGCCGGAGCGGTATGTTTGTTTACGCTGTTTGGCATGCTGTTTTATTTGTCGGACGTCTTGGAAAAGCAGTACGGCATCGACGGAGTGAAAAAAGGGTTGATCCTCGCCATCCCGCTTTTGGCCATGTGCACGACGTCGTACACGACCGGAGCGAAAATCGGCCGGCGGCAGCGGCTCATGAAAACGCTGATCGTCACGGGCTTTTCGCTCATGACGGCCTCGTATGCGGCGCTTGTGTTTCCGTCCCGCCTCGTTCCGTTTTTGCTTGTTTTGGCGCTTGGCGGCATCGGAACCGGGCTTGTTCTCCCGTGCATCAACAGCTTCATCACCAACGCAGTCGGCAAGGAGCGGCGCGGGTTTGTCACTTC
The DNA here is from genome assembly GCF_000445995.2 of Geobacillus genomosp. 3. Lineage (GTDB taxonomy): Bacteria > Bacillota > Bacilli > Bacillales > Anoxybacillaceae > Geobacillus. Next base: position 2,942,541 of record NC_022080.4, on the reverse strand, counting down.
GCTGTACGGCTCGGTCCGCTTTTTGGGCGTCGCCGCCGGCCCGCCGGTTTTCGGGCGGCTAATGGATTGGTCGAAAGCCGGCATGTTTTGGTCGGTCGCCGCCTTGACGCTGCTTGTCGGTGTGCTGGCGTTGACGATGATTCGCGTCGACGGGAGCGGGCGGCAGCCAGGGGGGAAACCGAACCGCGGCCGGCGCTTAGGCGATGATGATTTGAACGAGCTGCTCCCTTCCGGCGGCGGCCTTCTGTAGGTCGCCGAATGTCTTCGCCCGGCTTGCGGGGGGCGAAGCGGGGCGCTCCCCAGAGTCTTCTGCAAGTGGCCGGACGTTTTCGCAAAGGCGGGGCGGAGAGAAGGGGCTTTTCGAGCTCCCTTGCGGCTTGTCGGGCGTGTTCGGCCGGCTTTTGGGAGTGGAGCGGGGGGCTCTCCGTAGTCCTTCGGAGAGGGCTGGGTGTTTTCGCAAGGCGGGATGAGGCGAGGCGGCTCCCCGGAGTTCACCGGAAGCGGCCGGGTGTTTTCGCAAAGGCCGGATGAGGCGAGGTGCCTTCTCGAGGCCTCGTGTTGTTTGCCGGACGTTTTCGCAAAGGCGGGACCGAACCGAGCGGCGCCCCTAGAGACCGTCGTTCGCCAGCCCGTAGCCGAAAGGGGAGGCGGTGTCCCTTAGCGACCTTCCGTCAGTCGCCGGCTTGCGGCGAAGGGACGCCCGCCTTGTCGGCCGCCGCGCCTTGTCCATGGCTGCGGCCGGCCCCAGGAGGGCAGAATGAAGCCTACCGCTTTCGCCAGCCGAGCGCGGCTGTTGAAATGCGGCGCGGCATCGGCGTGCTGTACAGCCAGTCGACAACGCGGGTGGACAGCCATTGGCAGCCGATGGCTTGGGGGACAAGATGCCAGTCGATGATGTAGCCGATCAGCAGAAAAATGGCGCCGTTGATCCAAAAGAGCGGCCGCCCGGGGTTGACGTGCTTCGATCGGGCGATGAGCAAGGCGATGATCCCGATGCCGCCGTGGGAGACGCCTTGCCGGAGCAGGATCGCGATTCCAACGCCAAGAACGATCGAGCCGGCTGCGGCATCGGCCCAGACGTTTGGGAGCGGTGTATGCCAATGCGTTTCAAAAAACTGGATGGAAACGGAGGTGACCGTGATGCTGATGACCGTGCCGACGGCGCTGGCGCCGCCTAAATACCTAAAGGCGACAAGGAGCGCCGATGCGTTCACGATCCAAAGCCCGATGCTTGTCGGCAGACGGAACAGGTGGTTCAACAACACGGTGATGCCGCCGGCTCCTCCGGACGGAATGGCATTGGGAAAGAGGAACACCCCCATGGCCGCCCCTTGAATGATGCTTCCGATCACGACAAGCAAATATTTTTTGCCTAAAATATACGCCACAGACGATGGGGAGCTGACGAGTTGTTTGTCCACAACGACCATCCTTGTTTCCGAATGTTGAAAACCTTTTGCTTTTCCTATGCGGCGGCAGCGAAAAGGCTACTATGTTCTTATGCTTGTCAACCGTTGTTTAGCACTTGGACAGGATGGCTTGCGAACAGGCAGAAAAAGGCGGCGAAAACGCCGGTCGTTGTTGTTCCGGTTCAGCACAACGGGTTTGCGAACAGACAGAAAAAACGCCCCGCGTCCGGGGGCGTTAATAAATCGTGAGCGGCTGTTCTGTTTGGCGGCCCATGATTTGCCGCAGCAGGTGGCCGACAAGGGCGGAAAACGCCGGATGGCTTCGTTCCCGCGGCCGCGGGAGCGGGACGGGCAGGTCAAGGGCGATGCCGCCGTTTTGCAGCAAAATGACGCGGTCGGCCAAGGCCACCGCTTCCTCGACATCGTGCGTGACGAGCAGCGAGGTGATTCGTTTTTCTATCCATATGTCTTCAATCAGCGCCTGCATTTCCAGCCGTGTCAGCGCATCGAGGGCGCCGAGCGGCTCGTCAAGTAAAAGGAGGCGCGGCTCATGGACGAGGGCGCGGGCTAAGGCGACCCGCTGTTTTTGTCCACCCGATAAGTTGGCCGGCCAGTCGTGGAGCCGTTCTCCGAGACCGACGCTTTGCAGCGCGGCCGCCGCCGCTTCCCGGCCGCCCGGGCCGAGGCCGAGGGAGACGTTGTCGAGCACTGTTTTCCACGGCAGCAGCCGCCCGTCTTGAAACATGATGCGGGCGTGCGCGTTTACGCCATCAAGCGGTTTGCCGTCCATGACGATGGCCCCTTCATCCGGCGTTTCGAGACCGGATACGAGGCGGAGCAGCGTGCTTTTCCCGCAGCCGCTTTTGCCGACGATGGCGAGAAATTCCCCGGCGTATATGTCCAGGTCAAGTCCGTTCAACACGGCCGCCGTCCCGTAGCATTTCCGGACGTTGGCAAGCCGCACGTGCGGGTGCAGCGGTTTCCGTTTCACTGGGCGTTCCTCCTTTTATGGGCGGTTGTCAGGTTGATAGTTCGGATGCCAGCGCAGCCATTGGCGCTCGCAAAATCGGGCGATCACATCGGATAGTTTGCCAAACAAGGCATATAGCAAAATGCTGAGCACAATGACATCCATTTGCATGAATTCCCTCGCCGTCATGGCCATATAGCCGATGCCGGAGGTGGACGAAATGGTTTCGGCGACGATGAGCGTCATCCACATGACGCCGAGGGCGAAGCGGACGCCGACAAGAATGGACGACAGCGCCCCGGGAAAAATGACGTGGAAAAAGAGTGCCGGCCCGTTTAACCCGTACATTTTCCCCATTTCGATCAGCCCGCGGTCGACCGACTTAATGCCGTGGTACGTATTGATGTAAATCGGAAAAAGAACGCCGAGCGAAACGAGGAAAATTTTCGCGCTTTCTCCGATGCCAAACCACAAAATGACGAGCGGAATAAGCGCCAAATGCGGAATGTTGCGGAGCATCTGCACCGATGTATCAAACAGCATCTCGGTCGTGCGGAACAGCCCATTGACGAGGCCGAGCACAAAACCGATCGTCCCGCCGATGAGAAATCCGGCCAACGCCCGCCAAAGGCTGACCCAAATGTGTTGGAACAGCTCCCCGGATTGGACGAGAGCCGCCGCGGCAACCGAAACGTCTGATGGCGCCGGGAGGATGCGGGCCGGAATGAGCCCGGCTTTCGCGAACACTTGCCAGGCGATGAGGCAAAGAACCGGAAGTCCCCATGGCAGCCATTTTCGGTTCACAAGCAAACGGCGCATCTGTCACCATCCCCCTTTAGTTCCAAGTAAACACGTTTTCGCTCCAGACAAAGATGTTTTCTTGAATGTTCACTTTCGTCGGGACGATGCCGAGTTCGTAAAAGGTGGCAGCGATTTGCTGCTGCTCGTTGATGATCTCATCAGTCATCGGCCCGATCCCGTATACGCGCCGCTCAAGCGCCATGCGCACCGCTTCTTGGTCGATGCCGAGGATCTCGGTCAGCATGGCGGCGGCTTCATCGTGATGGGTGTTCACCCAATCGCACGCCTTTTGCACTTCTTCCAAAACGACTTTCAACAACGCTTCGTGTTCGCGGGCAAAGGAGGCCGAAGCGAGGAAAAAGTCGCGGTCGGACGTCAATCCTTCTCCATTTGTCAACACCCGCGCCCCGCCGGACCGTTCGGCATCAGCGGCGAACGGGTCCCACACAACCCACGCGTCAATATCCCCTTGTTCAAAGGCGACTCTCGCGTCCCCCGGGGCTAAAAACGCCGGTTTGATCTCGCCATATGACAAGCCGGCTTTCGCAAGCGCCTGAATGAGAAGAAAATGGGAGCTTGATCCTTTGGCAAACCCGACGGTTTTCCCTTTCAGATCGGCTATCGTTTGGATGGGCGAATCCGCTTTCACCAAAATGGCGGACCCGCGCGCTTTCGAATTGCCGGCGGCCAAGTACACTAACGATGAGCCGGCCGCCTGGGCGAAAATCGGCGGAGAATCGCCCGTCCGCCCGAAATCGATGCTTCCGGCGTTCAACGCTTCCAAAAGCGCCGGCCCGGCTTGAAATTCCGACCATTCCACTCGATAGCCGAGCGGTTCGAGCCGCTTTTCCAGCGTGCCGAGCTCCTTTAACATAATGAGCGGCCCGTTTTTTTGGTAGCCGATGCGGATGACGTGCGCCGTTTTTCCGTTTGACCCGCCGCTTTTGGAGGGAGATGGCTGCCCGCACGCCGAAAGCCAGACGAGAAGCCAAGCGCCAAGCAATGACAAAAGCACTTTCGCCCGCATTGTGTAAGACCCCCTTTTTCGTTCAAGATGCGCTGGTGCAGCACTGCTCACTAGTGTATGACGCCCAAAAAAGATCGTGCGTGTACCGGTTGGGAAACAGGGGAATATTTGCCACTTCGCCGCCCCGCAGGTTATAATATGTTTGAATAGTTCGAAAACAATAGGGAGTGAGGGAATGGAACGAACGATTGTCGAGACGCGGTATGGACGGTTGCGCGGGGGAATGAATGAAGGCGTTTTCGTTTGGAAAGGAATCCCGTATGCGAAAGCGCCGGTCGGCGAGCGGCGGTTTCTGCCGCCGGAACCGCCCGAGGCGTGGGATGGGGTGCGGGAGGCGATATCGTTTGGCCCTGTCGTCATGCAGCCGTCGGATCCGATTTTCAGCGGATTGCTCGGGCGGATGAATGAGGCGCCGAGCGAGGACGGGCTGTATTTGAACGTTTGGTCGCCGGCGGCGGATGAGAAGAAGCGGCCGGTGCTCGTCTGGATTCATGGCGGCGCCTTTTTGTTCGGGTCCGGCTCTTCGCCGTGGTATGACGGGACGGCGTTCGCGAAACACGGCGATGTCGTCGTCGTGACGATCAACTATCGGATGAACGTGTTTGGTTTTTTGCATCTTGGGGATTTGTTTGGCGGCGAGTACGCTTCATCCGGCAACCTGGGCATTTTGGACCAAGTGGCGGCGCTGCGCTGGGTGAAAGAGAACATCGCGGCGTTTGGCGGCGATCCGGACAATGTGACGATTTTCGGCGAATCGGCCGGAGCGGCGAGCGTCGGTGTGCTGTTGTCGCTGCCGGAGGCAAGGGGGCTGTTTCAGCGCGCCATTTTGCAAAGCGGTTCGGGGTCGCTTCTCCTTCGTTCGCCGGAGACGGCGATGGCGGCGACCGAGCGCATTCTCGAGCGGGCCGGCATCCGTCCGGGCGACCGCGGCCGGCTGTTGTCGATTCCGGCCGGGGAGCTGCTGCAAGCGGCGCTGTCGCTCGGCCCCGGAGTCATGTACGGCCCGGTCATAGACGGGCGCGTGCTGCGCCGCCATCCGATCGAGGCGCTCCAAGACGGGGCGGCCGGCGGCGTTCCGATTTTGATCGGCGTGACGAAAGACGAATACAACTTGTTTACGTTGACCGATCTGTCGTGGACGAAGCTTGGCGAACGCGAACTGCTCGACCGGATCAGCCGGGAAGTCGGACCGGTGCCGGAAGCGGCGATCCGCTATTATGCGGAAACGGCCGAGCCGTCGGCGCCCGCCTGGCAGAAATGGCTTCGCATCATGACGTACCGCGTGTTTGTCGAGGGGATGCTGCGGACGGCGGACGCTCAGGCGGCGCACGGGGCGGATGTGTACATGTACCGGTTTGACTATGAAACGCCGGTGTTCGGCGGCCGGCTGAAAGCGTGCCACGCGCTCGAGCTGCCGTTTGTGTTTCATAACCTCCACCAGCCGGGCGTCGCGAATTTCGTCGGCGCCCGCCCGGAGCGCGAGGCGATCGCCAACGAAATGCATTATGCTTGGCTTTCGTTCGCCCGCACCGGCGATCCAAACGGCGCTCATTTGCCGGAAGCGTGGCCGGCGTATACGAGCGAGCGCAAAGCGGCCTTTGTCTTTTCGGCCGCAAGCCATGCGGAAGACGATCCGTTCGGCCGCGAGCGGGCGGCGTGGCAAGGGCGCGTTTGAACGATCCGGCCAGCGGCGGGGCGAACGTCTGAGAGCATGTCCGTCATCGAAAAAGGAGTTCTGACGTTTCTTCATCAAAACAAAAAGGAACGGCCATCGCGCCGTTCCTTTGTTATTCGTTCGCCCCCCGGGAAGGAAGCCCGAACTGTTCCGCCAGCGCCGGGTCGCGGTCGATGGCCTCGATGAGCTTGCGCATGACGTTGACATCGAACGTAAAGTTCGCCCCGATCGGCGACGTGACGAAAATTTTCCCTTCCTTCGCCTCGCGCGCCCGCTTGAATTGATAGCCGTCAATCGCGATGACGACTCGTTCGTCCGGTCTTGCCATTGAAGTCCCTCCAGTCGTTGCTCATTTGCTTTCTATTGTAACGCATTTCAGCGGCGGACGACAATGACCAGCCCGCACCCGAGGCGTGGGAGCGTCAAACAGACGGAGGAGAAAACGTTCCTTCATCTAGGCAAAGGGGGAGGAATTTTTTGGACTCCGCCCTTCGATTCAGCTGTCTCGCAAAGGCAGGAAACGCAGTCTTTCCTTTAACACCGTTGGCAGCGACTCGATCAGCTCGCTTGTTCCCCGATGACCGAAGCCGTTCTTTGGAGGAATCTATGTGTCTGTTGATGCAGCGGCATGTGCTGTTTCCTCAGCTCGCGAGTAGACGGCGGCGAATTCGAACGAGTCGACCAACCGCGCGGCATCAATGAACGACTCGGTGATCCAGTTTGTGCCGGTCGTTGCAAATCGAACCGTGATCATTCTCCCCTTTCGCTCCTGTCGCCCTTCATTTTGGCCCAATTTGTCGAGAGAGTAGAGCTTTCTCTGTGTGGAATTGGAGCACGGCCTTGTCAAAAAAGTTTCCACACAGTCTTGACTGACTCTGACCCGCTTCGTCAGTTGCCGCCAACGCCGATCTATGGTATAGTAAAACTATTGCAATGTTGGTCGTTGGAGGTGTCAGGCATGCATGCCTTGCTTGTGACGCTGCTTGTCATTGTGTCGGTTGCGCTTATTGTGGTCGTGTTGCTGCAGTCGGGCCGGAGCGCCGGGCTGTCCGGGGCGATTACCGGCGGCGCCGAACAGCTGTTTGGTAAACAGAAAGCGCGCGGGCTCGACGCGGTGTTTCAGCGCGTCACGGTCGTGTTGGCCGTTTTGTTCTTTGTGTTGGCGATTGTCGTCGCCTATGTGCAACCATCATAAGCGAAACGCGGGGGCGGTCCAAAACGAAACGGGCTGCCTTTTCTATTTCAGCGAGAGAGGAAGGAGAACGCATGATGAAAATTGTTCCGCCAAAACCGTTTTTCTTTGAAGCCGGGGAGCGGGCGGTGCTGCTTTTGCACGGGTTTACCGGTAATTCCGCTGATGTCCGGATGCTCGGCCGTTTTTTAGAATCGAAAGGCTACACATGCCACGCGCCGATTTACAAAGGACACGGTGTGCCGCCCGAGGAGCTCGTCCACACCGGGCCGGATGACTGGTGGCAAGACGTCATGAACGGCTATCAGTTTTTGAAAGGGAAAGGCTATGAAAAAATTGCGGTCGCCGGACTGTCGCTCGGAGGCGTATTTTCATTGAAATTAGGTTACACTGTACCTATAGAGGGCATTGTGACGATGTGCGCGCCGATGTACATCAAAAGCGTGGAAACGATGTACGAAGGCGTGCTCGAGTATGCGCGCGAGTATAAAAAGCGGGAAGGAAAAGCAGAGGAGCAAATCGAACAGGAGATGGAGCAGTTCAAGCAGACGCCGATGAAGACGTTAAAGGCGCTGCAAGAGCTGATCGCCGATGTGCGCAACCATCTCGATTTGATTTACGCCCCGACGTTTGTCGTGCAAGCGCGCCACGATAAGATGATCAACCCGGACAGCGCCAACATTATCTATAACGAAATTGAATCACCGGTGAAACAAATCAAATGGTACGAACGATCCGGCCATGTCATTACGCTTGATGAAGAAAAAGAACAATTGCACGAAGATGTTTATGCGTTTTTGGAGTCGTTGGATTGGTAACGGCGGAAAGGAGGGGATGGCCGATGGATCACGCATTGGCCGAACGAATTTTAACGTTTATGCGCGATGAGGCGTATAAGCCGCTGACGGTTGAGGAGCTGGAAGAGGCGTTTGGGATTGAGGATGCGGACGGGTTTAAGGAATTTGTCAAAACGCTTGTCGCCATGGAAGAGGAAGGGCTCATCGTCCGGACGCGCAGCAACCGCTATGGCGTGCCCGAGCGGATGAACCTCGTGCGCGGCAAAGTGATTGGCCACCCGAAAGGATTTGCCTTTGTCGCGCCGGAAGAGCCGGGAATGGACGATATTTTCATCCCGCCGTCCGAATTGAAAAACGCCATGCACGGCGACACCGTGCTCGTGCGCGTCCAGGCCGATTCATCCGGGGCGCGCCGCGAAGGGACGATCGTCCGCATTTTGGAGCGCGGGGTGAAAGAAGTCGTCGGTACATACACCGAAAGCAAATATTTCGGCTTCGTCATCCCGGATGACAAGCGAATCGTCAACGACATTTTCATTCCGAAAAACGCCGCCAACGGCGCGGTTGAGGGACATAAAGTCGTCGTCCGGCTCACCTCGTATCCGGAAGGGCGGATGAGCGCCGAAGGGGAAGTCGTGCAAATTCTCGGCCATAAAAACGACCCGGGCGTCGACATTTTGGCGGTCATCTATAAGCATGGCCTGCCGCTTCAATTTCCCGATGACGTCATCGAGCATGCGAACCGCGTGCCCGATGTGATTACCGAGCAAGATTTGGAAGGGCGGCGCGATTTGCGCGGCGAGATGATCGTCACGATTGACGGCGAGGATGCAAAAGACTTGGACGATGCGGTGACGGTGACGAAGCTTGAGAACGGCAACTATAAACTCGGCGTCCACATCGCCGACGTGAGCCATTACGTCGAAGAAGGGTCGCCGATCGACCGCGAGGCGTACGAGCGCGGCACGAGCGTCTATTTGGTCGACCGCGTCATTCCGATGATTCCGCACCGGCTGTCCAACGGCATTTGCTCGCTCAACCCGAAAGTCGACCGGCTGACGCTGTCGTGCGAGATGGAAATCACCCCGCAAGGCGAAGTCGTCCGCCACGACATTTTCCAAAGCGTCATCCGCACGACGGAGCGGATGACGTATTCCGATGTCAATAAAATTTTGGTGGACAAAGACGAAGCGTTGCGGGAAACATACGCGCCGCTCGTGCCGATGTTTGAGCTGATGGCCGAGCTCGCCGACATTTTGCGCACGAAGCGGATGAAGCGCGGGGCGATCGATTTTGATTTCAAGGAAGCGAAAGTGCTCGTCGATGAAAACGGCAAACCGTACGATGTCGTCTTGCGCGAGCGTTCGGTCGCCGAGCGGCTCATTGAAGAGTTTATGCTGGCGGCGAACGAAACGGTCGCCGAGCATTTCCATTGGCTGAACGTACCGTTTATGTACCGCGTCCATGAGGATCCGAAGCCGGAAAAACTGCAGCGCTTTTTGGAGTTCATCACGAACTTCGGCTATGTCGTGAAAGGAACGGGCAACCAAATCCATCCGCGCGCCCTCCAGCAAATTTTAGAAGCGGTGCGCGGCGAGCCGGAAGAGATGGTCATTTCGACCGTCATGCTCCGGTCGATGAAGCAGGCGCGCTATGACGCGGAAAGCCTCGGCCATTACGGGCTGTCAACCGAGTTTTACACCCATTTTACCTCGCCGATCCGCCGCTATCCGGATTTGATCGTCCACCGGCTCATCCGGACGTACTTGATCAACGGGCAAATGGATCCGGAGACGCAGCAAAAATGGGCGGAAAAGCTGCCGGAGATTGCCGAGCATGCGTCCAACATGGAGCGGCGCGCCGTCGAGGCGGAACGGGAGACGGACGATCTGAAGAAAACCGAGTTTATGGAAGACAAAATCGGGATGGAATTTGACGGCATCATCAGCTCGGTGACGAACTTCGGCTTGTTTGTCGAGCTGCCGAACACGATTGAAGGGTTGGTGCATGTCAGCTACTTAACCGACGACTACTACCGCTATGACGAACGGAACTATGCGATGATCGGCGAACGGACCGGGAAAATGTACCGCATCGGCGATGAAATCACCGTCCGCGTCATCAACGTGAACAAAGACGAGCGGATCGTCGATTTTGAAGTTGTCGGCATGAAAGGGCGCCGCCCGCCGAAAGCGAAAGCCGCGCCGGTCGTCATTGAAGGAAAAAAGCAAAAGCAGGCCAAAGCGAAGGCGAACAGCGGCAAGGGCGGCGGCGCGAAAGCGAAAAAGAAGAAAAAGAAAAAACGGTGAGGAAAAGCCTGGCGCCCGGCTTTTCCTTCTTTTTCGTTTTTGATAAAATAAGAAACGCTACGATGAGGAGGGGGGAAAACGGATGCCCAAAGGCGAAGGAAAAGTGATCGCCCAAAACAAAAAAGCACACCACGATTATTTCATCGAGGAAACGTACGAAGCCGGCCTCGTGCTGCAAGGGACGGAAATCAAATCGATCCGCAACGGCCGGGTGAACTTGAAAGACTCGTTCGCCAAAGTCGAAAAAGGGGAAGTGTTTCTCCATAACATGCATATCAGCCCGTACGAACAAGGCAACCGCTACAACCACGATCCGCTGCGGACGCGAAAGCTTTTGCTGCACCGGCGCGAAATCAACAAGCTGATCGGCTACACGAAAGAGCAAGGGTATACGCTCGTGCCGCTCAAGCTGTACATCAAAAACGGCTTTGCCAAAGTCCAGCTCGGCGTGGCCAAAGGGAAGAAAAAATACGACAAGCGCGAAGATATGAAGCGGAAAGAAGCGCAGCGCGACATCGAGCGGGCGTTTCGCGACCGGCAAAAGCTGTAGGGTGTAAGCGGCGGACGGAAAAACCGGCTTAAAGCCGGCTCTTCTCAAGCGGAGAAGCTTTGGCGCATCAGCTCTTCTTTTCCGGCGGATTCGACCGCGGCGGCAAAACTCACCGGGTTTCACCGATATTGAAAACATTCCCATTGCAAATGCGCAACGACATGGTATAATAAAAAGTGCAACAGCCAGTTATCCCATGCTTAAGCTGTTCCGATCTCTTCGCATCGCGGGGACGATCCGGATTCGACAGGGGTAGGTCGAGCTTAAGCGGCGAGCCGAGGGGGACGTCCTCGTAAAAACGTCACCTAAAGATAACTGGCAAACAAAACTACGCTTTAGCTGCCTAATTGCTGCAGCTAGCTCCTCCCGCCATCGCCCGTGTGGCGTCCGAGGGCTTCATATGAAGCGGGCTACGCCCAACTCCGCCGCCTGAGGACGAGGGAAGAGACGAACCAGGCTAGCCGCCGGGAGGCCTGTCGGTAGGCGGAACGGACGGCGAAGCGAAATATACCGACTACGCTCGTAGATGCTTAAGTGGCGATGCCTCTGGACGTGGGTTCGACTCCCACCGTCTCCATTTTTGGCTTTTTCAATTTCACATCACGCAATGACGGCTGCTGCGGCAGCCGTTTTTTCATTTGCCCCGCCGCGGGAAGTGCGGGCCGGTGCGCCTTGTTTCCGCAGACGATGGCTGCTTTGCGGCTTTCGACGCAGAAACAGGCGGGGAGGCCGGGAAAATGGCAAAGCGCCGCGCATTCCGGTTGATGCACGGCGCTTTCGGTTCGCCCCGCTGTCCCGCGGGGCATTCACCTATAGGTTGTTCAGTCTGCCGCCGGAGCATGGCGTTCTTGATCCGCCGCGGCTTCGCTGTGCGCCATCGGCGCGCCGGCTTCGGCCCATTGCGGCCGCCAGGCGATGCAAAGCGCCCCGCCGATGATGCCAAGAATGGTGCCGACTAAGAAGCCGCCTAAGGCGCCCATGATCGACAAAATGGCGCTGAACATGCCGATGATGCCAAACAACGTGGACAGCCGCGGCATTGTATACGACAGGATGGCCATCAACAATACCATCCCGCCGAGGAAAAAGCCGACGAAGACGGTGCTGCCGGGGACGAGCGAAATTTCATATAAGTGCGCCGGAATCCATAAAATGATCAAGCCCGACAGCAACAGCAGCGTCGCTCCCCAAAATGGACGCCGTTTGCGCCAACGTTGAAGTGCCTGCCAACGGGAACGGATCATCTCCATCATTCCTTACTTAAGGTAGCATCGCTATTTCAGCGGTTCGAAATATACTTTCATGCCCGGAAGCGATACGGCTTGCTGGAACAAATAGACGGTTTTCAAGTCGCCGTTTTCAATATGAATCGTATTGGCGTTTTGGGTGAACTCAGCCGCTGCTTTTTGCACATCTCCCTCAACGTCGCCGATATAGTTTTCTTTCATTGTCAGGCTGCCGAAGGAGATGTTGCCGTTAATTTGCGTTGCTTTTTGGACGAGGCCGTCAATCGATACAGTCCCCCCAGCCTCGATGACAACGCGGAGGTTCAGCGCCTCGAAATCTTTCGAAATTTTGAGTCCTTGGATGGTTGCTTTGTTAATCTCGTTGACAAACACGGGCGTTTGTTTGGCTTTTCCGGATTCCGCCATCCCGCCGTACATTTTAAAACCGTTGCCCTCGAGCGTTTTGAACTGGACGGTGAACTCCCCGACGCCGCCAAGCGGCACGGCGTAGGCGACGCCCGTCAGCCCGAAGATCGACAGCAAGGCGCCCAACAGCAGGAACCCCCCTAACAGCGCGGCGAGCAGCGGCTTTTTCGCCGTGCGCCCCCCAATGATGACCAGTTTTGTCGCCATTTCCATGGCTTTTCTCCTCCCCCTTTTTGAATAGTAGGCGCTGTAAGCGCTTTAATATGTTTAAATTTTATGACAATTTGTCTTCCCATTGAAGTCCGACGATTGTCGGATTTTTGCCGTTCGTGCCCGGCTGCGGGGCCGAAGGAAGGGGGGAAAAACGCCATCAGCAGCCGGCTCGTTGCGGCGGTAGTGTAGGGGAGTTTGCGGCTTTATGGGTTTAGAAAAAATAGAGGATTCACATCGTGAGTGGAACAATGGCTCTATTTATCGCCTGAGGCTGCTGAATTTGTCAACCAGACCTTTTGGCAGGCGGATCGTTCGTACGGCCAGGTTCCCGCAGGACGATGGAGGCAGCAGCAATAACTCGGCCGTGGCCGCCCGGTAATGTTGTATCGATGAGGCCGCTTGAAAGAGAAGGGATCGCAATCCCACGCTTTTCAAAGCAGAAGTTGGGGAAGGTAAATGTTGGATGCAGGGGTGATTGGAATTGTTTCATAGTTGTGAAAGTATTTTTAATACAATATAATCAAAAGGGAAAGAAAAATAGAAAAGGGGATGATGACAATGAAGAAACGAAAGCGGTTCATGCGTCTGATGGCCGTTCTTTCTATGTCGCTGCTGCTTGGAGCCTGCGGCAACGGCAACGGCGGCGGAGGGGCGGAACAGGAAGGAGCCGGTGAACAGCAAGGCGGCGACGTGAAATTCCTCAGCATTGCCACCGGCGGAACGGGTGGAACGTACTATCCGCTTGGCGGTGCGTTTGCGGATATTATTAAAGATGAGACCGGCATTGACGCCAATGCGATTACGTCTGGTGCATCGGCGGAAAACATGGCCATTTTGGATGCCGGTGATGCGGAAATCGCGTTCGCCCAAACCGATATCGCGACATATGCGACCGAAGGAAAGCTTATGTTTAAAGAGAAAATTGAAAGCGTTAAAGGGATTGCGACCCTTTACCCGGAAACGATCCAAATCGTCACAACGAAAAAATCCGGCATTCAGTCAGTGGAAGATTTGAAAGGGAAAGTCGTTTCCGTTGGGGAAGCCGGTTCGGGAACGCGGGCGAACGCTGAGCAAATTTTGGAAGTCCACGGAATGACGTTTGACGATATTAAGGTGCGCAACTTGTCGTTTGATGATTCCGTCTCCGGCATCCAAGATGGAACGATCGACGCCGCCTTCATTACGGCCGGAACGCCAACCGGGGCGGTAGAAGGGCTGTCGGCGACCGAAGATGTCGTCATTGTGCCGATTGCGGAAGATAAAATCAATGCTTTAATTGAAAAATATCCGTACTATGCGAAAGACGAAGTGCCAAAAGGAACGTATAAGCTTGCTGAAACGGTTCCGACGGTCGCTGTGCGCGCGATGTTAGTCGCCCGGGCGGATCTGCCGGAGGATGCAGTCTACAACATTACGAAGGCGATTTTTGAAAACTTGGATAAAGTGAAACATGCCAAAGCCCAGCAAATCAAACTCGAACATGCGCTCGATGGCATGTCGATTGAGCTTCACCCGGGCGCGAAAAAATATTTTGATGAAAAAGGAGTTAAAGCGGAATAACGGGATAGGGGAAGGACTGGCTTGAATGAGGATGCCAGCCCTTCCTTATTTCCACCGGCCGGCAAGGGGGAACGGCTGATGCGCAAACGAGTCTTGGCGACGAGTATATTTCTGGTGACGGTTGCCGTCTTCTTCATTCCTTTCCGCCAGGCGGTGGCGTTTGAAAAGGACGGTTGGGTGGCTGCCTACATCCCGGCTTCCGTCGGGGATACGTTCGCGATTCGTTATACTCATTCGATCCATCGTTCAGATGTCGAGGAAACGTATAAACTGTTGGCGGACGGGACGATTGAACAAATCGCGCTCACTTATGAGGATACGGCGGTCGGGATGCCGGCTGACGCAGCGCCGGGAGAGACGTTTACGTTGCGGGATGGAAAATATTATATTACTGGCATGGAGCGCAAGTTTCCATCCATCTGGTTGAGCATCGGACGAGTTGTCGCCAACCATCGTGTCGTGTATCAAGGGAAGACGGTGGCGTTAAAAACAGTCATCCCTCCCGGCTCCATTGTCCGCATCAAGATGACGCGACTATCACTGTTTCAATGCTGGAGGGGAGTGAACTTATTTGGCTGAGAAGTTTGAACAGCTGTCCGTCGAGGAGCAGCAAGAATTGCTGGAAAAATATGACCCGGAAGCGGCGACGCGCAGGCTGAAGGGGCCGCTTGGCTGGATCGCCTTTTTCGGACTCCTTTCGTTTTCGCTCTTTCAGTTGTACGCTTCCATTTTTCAAACACTTCCGAAACAAATTTTATTGTCGATTCATTTAGGATTTGCATTATCTCTCATTTTTTTGCTGTTTCCGGCGCGAAAAAAGAATCTTCGGCGTTCTAATGTCGGCATTGTCAATATCATGTTATCTTTGTTGTCCATCGGAGTCGGGGCATATTTGCCGCTCATGCTTGATGACATTGTCCAGCGCATCGGCATTATGACGCCGCTCGACTTTACGGTCGGCCTTGTCGCCGTCCTGCTTGTGCTCGAAGCGACGAGGCGGGCGGTCGGGCTGCCGATTACGATCATCGCCTCGCTGTTTTTGCTGTATGCGTATTTCGGGCCGTATATGCCGGGATTTTTAGCTCATCGCGGCGTTGATTTGGAAGGGCTCGTCAAAACGATGTTTTTCACGACAGAAGGCATTTTCGGCACGCCGCTGTACGTGTCGGCGACGTATATTTTCGTGTTCCTGTTGTTTGGCGCCTTCTTAGTGAAAACGGGCGTCGGGGAGTATTTTAACGATTTGGCGCTCGTTGTCGCCGGGAAGCGGATCGGCGGTCCGGCCAAGGTGGCGGTGTTCTCAAGCGCGCTGCAAGGAACGATCAGCGGCAGTTCGGTGGCGAACGTCGTGACGTCCGGGGCGTTTACCATTCCGATGATGAAACGGCTCGGGTACGGAAAAGAATTTGCCGGCGCTGTGGAGGCGACATCGTCCACCGGCGGCCAGCTCATGCCTCCGGTCATGGGAGCGGCTGCGTTCTTGATGGTCGAATTTATCGGCGGCATTTCGTATTGGGAGATCGCGAAAGCGGCCGCCATCCCGGCGATTTTGTATTTCGCCGGCATTTGGATGATGACGCACTTCGAGGCGAAACGGATCGGGCTGCGCGGGTTGACGGAAGATGAAATGCCAAACCGAAAAGAAGTGCTTGGGAAAATTTACTTGCTCGTTCCGATTGTAGTCGTCATCGTGTTGCTGATGAGCGGGATGAGCGTGATGCGGGCGGCGCTCTGGTCGATCGTGGCGATCATTGTCGTCAGCGGTTTGAAAAAGGAAACGCGGCTAGGATGGCGCGACATCATTGACGCGCTAGTCGACGGGGCGAGAAGCGCGCTGTCCGTGGCGGCGGCGACCGCCGCAGCCGGCATCATCGTCGGGGTCGTGACGAAAACGGGCCTTGGCTTGAAAATGGCAAACGGCTTGATCGATTTGTCAAACGGCGTTTTGCTGTTGACGCTCTTTTTCACGATGCTGACTTCGCTCATTCTCGGCATGGGTTCGCCGACAACGGCCAACTACGTCATCACTTCGACGATCGCGGCGCCGGCGATCATCGCATCCGGCGTGCCGGAGCTGGCTGCGCATTTGTTCGTGTTTTACTTTGGCATTGTCGCCGACATTACACCGCCGGTGGCGTTGGCGGCGTTTGCGGCAGCCGGCATTTCCGGAGGAAGCCCGCTGCGGACCGGGGTTATCGCCACGAAGCTTGCCATTTCGGCGTTTATCATCCCGTACATGTTCGTGCTTTCACCGGCCTTGCTCATGATTGACACGACCGTTCCGTATTTGATTTGGGTCGTATTCTCGGCATTTATCGGCATGCTCGCCATCAGCGCAGGAATGATCGGCTTTTGGTACCGGAAACTTAACATTCTTGAACGCATCATCGCGACCGTCACCGGGCTGTTGCTCATTTATCCGGAAAGAGTGAGCGATATCGTCGGCTTGGTGCTGTTTGTCGCCATGTTCGCCGTTCAATATATGGCCGGGAAGCGGGAGCAGATGCAAAAGTCGGCGTCATAAACACTCGTTCCGGAATATAAAATTAGGAAAGGACTCACCACGACGGTGGGTCCTGCTTTTTTTAGGATCGGTGAAAAACGGTTGGTTTCGCCGAATATGTTCCTTGTTCGTTCGTTTGCGAAAAGGTTGGGGATTTGAAGGGAAATCTCACATTTCGCACCCTGAATAAAAATTCGAAATAAGCCAGGTTTGACCGAATAAAAATTAATTATTTTACAATTTTTGTATAAAAAATTATTTTTATGCGCATATTCGGGTTGTTTTTTGTATATTATGCAAAGGTTGCGAAATATGAGGGAAATGCTGATTCCTCCTCTGTTTCTCAAATTGAAAAACCTGGCGGTGCGTATGCTGTTTCGTTGCGTTGCGCATCAATCTAAAAGGCTGCTCTCCAACCGTTTTTCTCAAATGGAAAACTTTGTAACGCCATCACTTCCTTTTTGGCGATTTCTCACAAATCGAGCGAATTTGTTGTTTTTCCCCATCTTTCTAGAGACTTCGCTGTTCACCGGCTTTCTACCGCCATAGGGCGCATAGGCCTCGCTCTCTAAAACGTTAGCGGCGGCAAGTCACATTCCGCCCAACCGATGTTGCAAGAACGATAAGAAATGGCGGGCGCTCTTAGAGAGATGCCGGCTTTGATCCACAATGGCCGCGGCTTCGGCCTGGACGCTGAAATCAACGAGAGAACACACCCGAATGCCGGGAACCGGAAAAAAGGAAACGGTTGATTGGGGAAGAATGGTGGCGCCGATTCCTTTGGCGACGAGCGAAAGGAGGACGGTCGCGTCAGGACATTCGCAAACGATTTTCGGCTCAAACCCATGGCGGCGGCATTCGTGAACGACCAGCTCATATTGGCCTTTGCCGTGGATGCGGTGCAAAAGCAACAGCGGAAGCCCGCGGAATTCCCGCACATGCATATGCGGCCCGCGTGCCGGCCATTGGGCGGGCAAAACGGCGACGTACGGTTCGCTTGGAAGCGAAATGATGTCATACTGCCGAAGGTCGTCGATGGGCAGGCGGACGATGCCGATGTCGATGATGCGCTCTCTTAACAGTTCGCCGATTAAAAAGCTGTCCCCTTCGCGAAGGTGAAACTTAATGTTGGGAAACGAGCGGTGGAAAGGCTCCATCACCTCGGATAAGTAATAGAAGCAAGATTTGACACAGCCGATGGACAGCGTCCCCTTTGCCCCTTCTTCGATCTCGCGCACTTCCAACAAGGCGTCATCGAGCTGCTGAAGAAGCTGTTTCGCCCGTTCGTACAGCACTTTTCCCGGTTCGGTCAGCTCCAATTTTTTCGTGCTTCGTTCCAATAAAGTCACCCCCAGCGTTTCCTCGAGCTGCTTCAGCTGCTGGCTGAGCGGGGGCTGGGCGATGTGCAGCTTTTTGGCCGCTTTTGTAATTTGTCCTTCCTCGACGATCGTCGTAAAGTACTTGAGCTGTTTTAGATCGATCATCCGTTTCTCCCCCTGTTTATATATTTTTTATATGAATTAGGTAATGTTTTTTGTATTTTTCATATATGAAATCATATGTTATATTAATTCCGAACATTCTGAATGATAGCGCTTTCTTATCCCATTATACGTGAAAATGGAGGGAATGAAAATGCCGGCGAAAACAGGTCAAGAGTACATGGGACGCCTCAAGCAGGCGAAAAGCAGCGTGTACATCCACGGGGAAAAAGTCGGGGATGTCACCGAGCATCCGGCGTTTCGCAACGTCGTCCGCTCGATGGCGGCGCTTTATGACCGGCAATATGAAAAGCCGGACAAAATGTTGTACCGGTCGCCGACAA
Source organism: Geobacillus genomosp. 3 (assembly GCF_000445995.2). Lineage (GTDB taxonomy): Bacteria > Bacillota > Bacilli > Bacillales > Anoxybacillaceae > Geobacillus. Next base: position 2,924,058 of record NC_022080.4, on the reverse strand, counting down.
CCGGGCAGCTTGTCGGCATGACGTTTATTCAGCCGACAACGGTTGACGAGCTCATCGCCCGGCGCGAGGCGACGCAAGAGTGGGCGCATATGTCGGCGGGGATGATGGGCCGCTCTCCCGATTATTTGAACGCCGAAGTCATGGCCATGGGCATTGCCAACGATCTATTTGCCGAAGATGATCCGATGTTTGCCGAAAACGCGAAACGTTACTATGAATATGCGCGCGAAAACGACATCAGCCTGACGCATACGCTCATCCATCCGCAAATGAATCGCGCAAAGGCGCTTCATGAACAGAAAGACGCCGATGTGCCGCTTCATTTGGTGGAGCGGCGAAAAGACGGCATTATCGTCAGCGGCATCCGTCTGTTGGCGACGCAAGGCGGCATTACCGATGAAATTTTAGTGTTTCCCTCCACGGTGAAAAGATCGTCTTCCGGAGAGGACCCGTACGCGCTCGCTTTCGCCATCCCGAACAACACGCCGGGCGTCAAGTTCATTTGCCGCGAGGCGTTTGACTACGGACGGAGCGCATGGGACCATCCGCTCGCCTCCCGCTTTGAAGAAGGCGATGCGATCGTTTCATTTGAAAATGTGTTCGTGCCGTGGGAGCGCGTGTTTGTGTGCGGCAATTCGTCGATTTGCAACCGGACGTTCCGCGAGACGAACGCCGTTGTCCATATGTCGCACCAAGTCGTGGCGAAAAACATCGTCAAAACGGAGTTTTTGCTCGGCGTCACGCTTTGCCTGATGGACGCGATCGGCATCGGCGAGTTCCAGCACGTGAAAGACAAAGGGGCGGAAATCATGCTCGTTTTGGAGACGATGAGAAGCCACTTGTACCGGGCTGAGCATAACGCCAAGCCGGACCGCTGGGGAACGATGACGCCGGATTTTGCCGCGCTTGATGCGGCGCGCAACTGGTACCCGCGCGTGTATCCGCGTTTGGCGGAGATCATTCGCATTTTAGGCGCATCGGGGTTGATGGCGATTCCGACGGAAGCCGATTTCCATCATGAAGAAATCGGCGATATCGTTCGCCGCGCCATGCAAGGGGCGACGGTGGACGGCTATGAGCGCGTCCAGCTGTTCCGGCTCGCCTGGGACCTTACGATGAGCGCGTTCGGCGCCCGGCAGACGCATTATGAATATTACTTTTTCGGCGACCCGGTGCGGATGGGGATGGCATATTTCGACGGATATGAAAAAGCGTATTACAAACAGCTCATCCATGATTTTTTGCGGACGGCCACAAGCGTGCACATTCCGGCCAATAGCGAACAGTAAAAGGGGGAAGGACGATGGCATTTTCCATTATTCGTGCGGCCCGCGCGGTGCTGCATGTGACGGATTTGGCGGCGGCGCGCGATTTTTATGAACGGGTGCTTGGCTTTGTCGTGACGGAAGCGGATGAAGGGCATTTGTATTTGCGCGGGTTGGAAGAGTACCAACACCATAGCTTGCTGTTGAAAAAGGCGGACCGTCCCGCCGTCGAGGCGATCAGCTATAAAGTGGGATCGGAGCGGGAACTTGAGGAGCTTTACCGTTGGTTCGCCGCCAGGCAGTTGGAGCCAAAATGGGTTGACGCACGGAGTCAGCGCGCCGTCGGCCGGGCGTTTCGCGTGCAAGATCCGTCCGGGCTGCCGCTGGAGTTTTTCGCGCAAATGACGGCGGTGGAGCGGCTTTTGCAGCGGTATGACTTGTACCGCGGCGCCCGCGTGCAGCGCATTGACCATTTCAATTGCATGGTGGCTGATGTTCAGCAGGCGTACGATTTTTACGTGCACGGCCTCGGCTTTGCCTGCTCGGAGTATACGGAAACGAAAGACGGCAAGCTGTGGGCGGCGTGGCTTCACCGGAAACAAAACGTCCATGACGTGGCGATGATGAACGGGAAAGGCCCGCGCCTTCATCATATCGGGTTTTGGCTGCCGGATCCGCTCAGTTTGATTCATGCGTGCGACGTGTTGGCGGCGTCCGGATATGGGGCGCATATCGAACGCGGGCCGGGGCGGCACGGGCTGTCGAACGCCTTCTTTGTTTATTTGCGCGATCCCGATGGCCATCGGATCGAGCTGTATAACGGCGACTACTTGACGAGCGATCCGGATTTCCCGCCGATCCGCTGGGATCTTGATGATCCGCGCCGGCAAACGTTTTGGGGGCATGCGGCGCCGGACAGCTGGTTTGAGGAGGCGTCGGTCGTGCTTGACGTTCATAGCGGCCAACCGGTCGAACCTAAAGAGCCGGCGCTCGCCAAAGTCAAGCCGACGTTCCTCATTTGATTCATATATAATTTAATAGTTGATTTCATATATGATTTTTGTGTAATATGTATATAACGTTTAGATAATTCTGATAAATAGGAGGGAGAGACATGGCGCATCGCGAGGTGAAAGAACGGCTGCGCGGCTCGATCGCGCCGGTCGTCACGCCGTTCGATGAGGAAGGAAACGTGGATTTTGCGGCGTTGACCGCGCTTATCGATTGGCATATTGAAAGCGGCACGCACGGCATTTCCGTCACCGGAACGTCGGGAGAGCCGAGCTCGCTGACGCTTGACGAGCGGAAACAGGTGATGGAAGCGGCGAAAAAAGCGGTGGCCGGGCGCGTGCCGTTCGTGCCGGGGACGGGCTCGACCAACCATGCGGAAACGATTGAGTTGACCCGATTCGCGCAGGAAATGGGCGCCGATGCGGCGATGGTCATCGTCCCGTATTATAACCGCCCGTCTCAAGCCGCGCTCTATAAACATTTTAAAGCGGTGGCCGAGGCGGTTGACATCCCGATTATCGTCTACAACATTCCGGGGCGGACGGCGGTCAATTTGGAAGTCAAAACGTTGGCGCGGCTCGCCGAGGATTGCCCGAACATCATCGGGGTGAAGGAGTCGAACAAAGATTTTGAGCATGTGAACCGGGTGCTTTTGTATTGCGGACGCGATTTTCTCCTCTTTTCCGGCATCGAGCTGTTGTGCTACCCGATGCTGGCGATCGGCGGCGCCGGGTCGATCAGCGCGACGGCGAACGTCGTGCCGCAGAAGGTGGCCGAGCTGCACGACGCGTGGTTTGCAGGTGACATCAAGCGGGCGCAAGATCTCCATTTTGAGCTGATGGAGCTGAACGATGTGCTGTTTATTGAAACGAACCCGGGCCCTGTCAAGGCGGCGCTCGGCATGATGGGGAAAATCACCCCGACGCTCCGGCTGCCGCTCGATTTGCCAAGCGGGGAGCACCAGCAGCAAATCCGCCGCACGCTCGTCAAATACGGGCTGCTGGCCGAAGAGCTGCAACGGTGAAAACAGCGGACGGGAAGCGGAAGAAGGGGATGGGGAAGATGGGAAACCGCGCGCGCCGGACGTTTGCCGCGAATGGCCGAAATGAGGAATCAAGCAAAGGCGTGAAAACAGCCGGGCGTCTAAAAGGCGCGTGATTCAACGAAAACTCAATTCGAAATGCGCTGTTCTCAAGCTGGGAAACGTGCTCAAGCCCGGCTCCTCTTCTTGCGGTGAACAACACCGGCGGGAGAGAACGATTGTGTTTCATCAGCCGTTGAAATCATCAGCCTGACCAAGAAAGGCGGGGATAGGATGAACGTGCAACTGCGCTTAGCCGGCGTGCGGGGGATGATTGAGGCGGAGGCCGCGCCGCAAAGCGGGACGGTGCGATGGCATGGACGGATGCACCGGATGGAGGAACTCGAGTGGGCTGCGCCTGTTGGCGGGGCGATGTACGGGGTGGCGTGGAACGACCGGTTGGAATGGGAGCGATGTTTCGAGCGCATGCATCAGCCCCCTTATCGGAAGCCGCCCGAAGGCCCGGTGCTGTACATGAAGCCGGCCAACACGATCAACGCCCATCGGCGGCCGGTGTTTCTTCCGCCCGGCGTCAACGAGCTGCGGGCCGTTCCGGCGCTCGGCCTTGTCATCGGACGGACGGCGGCGCGCGTGCAGCCGGGCCGGGCGCTCGATTATGTGGACGGCTATACGATCGTCAACGATTTCTCGATTCCGCACGAACAGCGGTATCGGCCGGCGGTGAAGGAGCAGGCGCGCGACGGGTTCGCCCCCGTCGGGCCGTGGATCGTGCCGAAAAGGGAAGCCCCGCCGTTATCGGCGCTTTCGGTGCGCGTATACGTGAACGGCCTCCTCGTCCAACAGGCCGGCGCGGGCCGTTTTCGCCGTCCGGTTGAACAATGGCTGGCCGATGTGACCGACTTTATGACCCTTTATCCGGGCGATGTGCTGTTTTTCGGCTGGCCGGCTGACGCCCCGCTCGCGGCGGCCGGCGATGTGGTGCGCGTCGAGATTGAAGGCGTCGGCGTCCTGGAAAACCGGCTCGCTCGGGAAGAAGGGGGAGAGGAACGATGAAGCGGGCGCGCGTCGCATGGAACGGCGCGGTGACCGAAGCGGAGCCGCTTGCTGACGGCCGCCTCCGCCTGCCGGACGGGATGACCGTCAGCGAGCACGAGGTCGTATGGCTTCCGCCGGTCGAGCCGGGCGTGATCGTGGCGCTTGGCTTGAATTATGCCGACCATGCCGGGGAATTGTCGTTTTCAGCGCCGGCCGAGCCGCTTTTATTTCTCAAAGGGAAAAACACCCTTGTCGGCCATCGCGGCCGCACCGTCCGCCCCGCCGGCGTCCACATGATGCATTACGAATGCGAACTTGCGGTGGTGATCGGCCGCCCGGCCCGCCGGGTGAAAGAGGAGCGGGCGTACGACTACATTTTCGGCTACACGATTGCCAACGATTACGCGGTCCGCGACTACTTGGAAAACTATTACCGGCCGAATTTCCGCGTCAAAAACCGCGACCGGACGACGCCGCTCGGCCCGTGGATCGTCAGCCATGAGGAAGTCGGCGATCCGATGGCGCTTCGTTTGCGGACGTATGTCAACGGAACGGTCGTGCAGGAAGGATATACGGGCGACATGATCTTTTCCATCCCGTATTTGCTTGAGTACATCACGGAATTTATGACGCTTGCGCCGGGCGATGTGATTTTGACCGGCACGCCAAAAGGAGCGGTGAACGTCGAGCCCGGCGATGAAGTGGCGGCCGAAATTGAGCGCATCGGCCGGCTGATCAACTACATCGTTTAGCCAAAGGAGGGGAGAGGATGCCGCATTTTATTGTGGAATATACGGACAATCTCGGCGAAGAAGCCGATATTCGCGGTTTGCTTGAAAAAGTTCACCGCGTGCTGATCAAACGGCGCGGCGTGTTTCCCGTCGGCGGCATCCGTTCGCGCGCCATTCGGCTCAGCGAATATTATGTGGCCGACGGCGCGGAAGACGATGCGTTTGTGCACGCGACGCTGAAAATCGGCGCCGGGCGGCCGGAACAGGTGAAAAAAGAAGTCGGCGACGAGCTGTTTGCCGTCATGAAAGACCATTTCGCCCCGCTGCTGGCGAAACGCTATTTGGCGCTGTCGCTTGAGCTGTATGAGTTCAGCGAGGCGGGGACGTATAAGCATAACAACATTCATGCGCGTTATCGGACATAGCGGGAGGGGGAAACGAATGACGGGGCAACCGAAAGTGCTTCATTATATCAATGGGCGGTTTGCGGAAGGGGAAGCCGGTGTGTATTTCCGCAACATTAATCCGTTTACGAACGAGCCGATCAACGAAGTCGCCGAAGGGCGGAAAGAGGATATCGACGCGGCGGTCCGGGCGGCGAAACAGGCGTTTGATGGCGGGCCGTGGCGGACGATGCCGGTTGAAAAGAGGCTCCGGTATTTGTTCCGCATTGCCGAGCTGATTGAAACATATTCGGACGACATCGCCTATTTAGAGGCGCTTGACACCGGCATTCCGATCAGCCAGGCGAAAAAGCAGGCCGCCCGCGCGGCGGAAAACTTCCGCTTTTATGCGGAAATGGTGAAAACGCGTCTTGTCGGCGAAGCGTACCAGGTGAACGGGCAGTTTTTAAACTACACCGTTTACAAGCCGGTCGGGGTGGCGGGGCTCATCACGCCGTGGAATACGCCGTTTATGCTTGAGACGTGGAAAGTCGCCCCGGCGCTGGCGACCGGCAACACCGTCGTCTTGAAGCCGGCCGAATGGTCGCCGCTGACGGCGAATAAACTGGCGGAAATCATCGATGAAGCCGGGCTTCCCGCCGGGGTGTTCAACGTCGTGCACGGATTTGGCGAAACGGCGGGCGCCGCGCTGGTCGCCCACCCGGATGTCCGCCTCATCTCGTTTACCGGTGAAACGACGACCGGCATGGACATCATCCGCAACAGCGCCGCGACGTTGAAAAAAACGTCGATGGAGCTCGGCGGCAAGTCGCCGCTCATCGTATTCGCCGACGCGGACCTTGAACAGGCGCTCGATGCGGCCGTTTGGGGCGTATTTTCGCTCAATGGCGAGCGGTGCACGGCCAACTCGCGGCTGTTGCTTGAACAATCGATTTACGACGAATTTGTCGCCCGGCTGAAAGAGCGCGTCGACCGCATCGTCATCGGCGACCCGATGAACCCGGCGACCGAACTGGGGCCGCTCATTCACCGCGACCATTGGGAGCGGGTGAACCGCTATATCGAGATCGCCAGGCAAGAAGGAGCGAGCGTCCATGCCCCCGGCGTTCCGAAAGGGCTCGAGCGCGGCAACTTTGTGCCGCCGACTTTGCTGCTTAACTGCCGCAACGATATGAAAGTGGCGCAAGAAGAAATTTTCGGCCCGGTCATGGCCGTGATGTCCTTTGCCGATGAAGAGGAGGCCATTCGGCTGGCGAATGATGTCAAGTACGGCTTGGCGGCGTACGTCTGGACGAGCGACATGAAGCGCGGCCACCGCGTCGCCCAGGCGATCGAAAGCGGGATGGCGTGGGTCAACTCGCCGAACGTCCGCGATTTGCGCATTCCGTTTGGCGGGACGAAATACAGCGGCATCGGCCGCGAAGGCGGGCATTACAGCTTTGATTTCTATACGGAAGTGCAAGTCGTCCACGTTGCCGTCGGCGATCCGTCCATCCCGCCGCTTGGGAAAGCCGCCCCGTCATCCGCGCTGTCGGCGGAGCGGACATAAATCGGTAGCCGGACGTATACGGCATAGGATATGATGAAGGTATGGAAACGAAAGCGAAAAACAAAACCCAATTGGCTTACGAGTATATTCTTTCTCGCATTGAAAACGGCGTCTATGGCCCGGGATACCGGGTTGTCATCGACCAAATCGCCCGCGAGCTCGGGCTAAGCAGCATCCCGGTGCGGGAAGCGATCCGCCAGCTTGAAGCGGAAGGGCTCGTTGAATTTAAGCCGTATACAGGCGCCGTCGTCAGCAATATCAACGAGAAAGAATATATCGAGACGCTGTCGGTGTTGGCTGTGCTGGAAGGCTATGCGACCGCGCTCGGCTCCGCCCGTGTGACAAAGGAGGCGATCGATCGGCTGGAACAATTAAACGAGCGGATGGAGCGGGCGCTTGAGGAATTTGAATTTGAGCAGTTCAGCGACCTCAATTACGAGTTTCATACGCTCATTTACGCCCATTGCGGCAACGCCTATTTAGAAGAGCAAATCAAAAGCATTTGGCAGCGGATGAAGCGGATCCGCGCCTACGGCTTCACCTTTGTGCCGCAGCGGGCGAAAGCGTCGATCGACGAGCACGCCCATATCATCCGCCTGCTGCGGGGGAAGGCGCCGGCGCATGAAATCGAGCAGTATGCCCGGCAACATAAAATGAATACGGCGGAGGCGTTCAAGCGCCGCCGGTAGCACCGTCCCCGCCGGGGGAGGCAACCCCCGGCGGGGGCAATGAACACTTATTTTGAAACCGCTATCAAAAAAGGGGGCAAAGGGAAGATGAAACGATGGTGGGCAGCGCTTCTCGCTTTATGGATGACGATGATGCTCGCCGCCTGCGGCCAGTCGCCGGCTTCCGGCGGGGGAGAGGGAGAACTGAAAATCGGCGCCATTTTCTCTGCTTCAGGTGGAGCGGCGCCGCTCGGCAAGCCGGAGATGGAGACGGTCAAAATGCTCGTCAAGCAATGGAACGAGCAAGGCGGCATTGAAGGGAAGACGATCAAACTGATCGCTTATGACGACAAATCCAATCAAAACGAAGCAGTGCTATCCACGAAAAAACTCATCGAGCAAGACAAAGTGACCGCCATCATCGGCGGCACGATCAGCGGCAACTCCTTAGCCATGATCCCGCAAATCGAAAAGGCAGGCATTCCGTACATTTCCCTCGCAGCGAGCAAACAAATTGTCAACCCAGACGATGGATCTTCGCGCCCTTGGACATTTAAAACGGCTCAAGGAGACGATATTGTCATCCAAAAGCTGCTCAGCTTCCTAAAAGAAAAAGGGTGGACGAAAGTAGCGTGGCTGAACGTCGCCAATGCATACGGAACGAGCGGGCACGACGAGTTCGTGCGCTACGCCCCGCAGTATGGCGTCCAGGCGGTGGCGGAGGAAGAGTTTGAAGCGACAGTCGATGATGCAAAAGCGATGTTGACACGGGTGAAAAAGGCGAATCCACAGGCCGTGATTGTATGGGGCACGGCGCAAGAATCGGCGGTCGTGACGAAAAACATCCGCCAGTTGGGCATCGAGGCGCCGATTGTAGAAAGCCATGGCATTGGCACGAAAGGGTTCATCGATTTGGCCGGTGAGGCGGCCAACGGCGTATGGTTCCCCGCCGGGCGCATTTTAGTGGCCGACCAGCTTCCGGACAGCGATCCGCAAAAGGAAACGCTGCTGGCATACAAACGGGATTTTGAAAAAGCGTACGGCTATGAGCCGACCACATTTGGCGGACATGCGTGGGATGCGTTTCATCTGTTGGCCAATGCGATCAAAGAAGGGGGAACCGATAAAGAAAAAATACGGTCGGCTTTGGAAAATACGAAAAAATTTATCGGCATTTCGGGCGTCTTCCATATGTCTACAGATGATCATACAGGGCTGGATGCCGACAGCTTAGTGATGGTGCAAATTCAAGACGGCAAGTTTGTTCTTGCTGAATAGGAAACCGGGAATTAGGCTGCTCATTCCCTTTTCTTTTGTTTCACCCAGCTGTTGAAGGAGGGCGGGTCATGGAAGCGTGGAGCCAGTTTGTGCAGCTGTTGTTTTCCGGGCTGACCGTCGGCAGCATTTACGCGTTGGTGGCGCTCGGATTTGTCATTACGTACAGTGTGACCGGCATTTTGAATTTGGCCCAAGGCGACTTTGCCATGTTAGGGGCGCTGCTGTGCATGACGTTTGTCAACAGCGGCATGCCGTTTGCGCTCGCGATCGGGCTCAGCATTGCGGCGGTGATGGCGATCGGCGCGCTGTTTGAGCGGCTGGCCATTCAGCCGGCGCGCCGTTCGTCTGTCGCCGTGCTCATTATTATCACGATCGGCGTCTCATTTGTGTTTCGCGGGCTGGCGCTGCTCGTGTGGGGGACGGATCCGTATGCGCTGCGGCCGTTTAGCGGTCATGAGGCGCTCCATCTGTTCGGAGCGGTCATCCAATGGCAAAGCATTTGGGCGGTCATCATCTCGGTCATCAGTTTCTTGGCGCTGCATCTGTTTTTGAACCGGACTTCGATCGGCAAAGCGGTGACAGCGTGTGTCATCAACCCGTTCGCCGCTCGGTTGATGGGGATTAACATCCGCAAAATGTCGCTTGGGGCCATGGCCGTCAGCGCCGGTCTAGGGGCGCTCGCGGGAATCGTCATCGCCCCGATTTCGGGCGCTTCTTATGATATGGGGATGATGATCGGGCTGAAGGCGTTCATCGCCGCCGTTGTCGGCGGGCTGACGAACGCTCCGGCGGCGATCGCCGGCGCCTTTCTCGTCGGGCTGCTTGAGTCGTTTGCGGAAGGGTATTTGTCCTCGGGATACAAAGAAGCGATCAGCTTTGGGCTGCTGCTGCTCGTGCTGTTTTTCATGCCGAACGGGCTGTTCGCCAAGATGACCGGAAAGCGGGTATAAGGGGGACGGATGGATGGAGAGCGGTCAACGAATGACGGATGGACGAAAACGGTGGCTTTGGCTTGTCGGTGCAGCCGTCTGGCTCGGTCTCCCTTGGCTCGTCTTCGGCAATAATTACGTGCTAAGCACCCTTATTCTCATCGGGCTGTACGCGCTCGTGAGCACGGGGATGACGCTGCTGATGGGATATGCGGGGCAAATTTCGCTCGGCCAGGCGGCGTTTTACGGCATTGGCGCCTATACGTCCGCCTATTTGACGGCGCACGCGGGATGGTCGGCCTGGCTGGCGTTGGCTGCCGGCGCGGCTTTGGCCGCTTTGGTGGCGCTTGTGGTCGGCATTCCGGTTTTCCGGCTGCGTGAACATTATTTGGCGTTGGCGACGTTAGGCTTTGGCGTCATTATGTTTACATTTTTTAAGGAGTGGAAAGGGATCACAGGAGGGTTGAATGGCTTTTTTGGCATCCCGCCGATCCGCATCGCCGGGATTCCGCTGCAAAGCGATCTTCCTTTTTACTACCTTGTGTCGTTGTTCGTTCTGGCCGGGGTATGGTTTGCCCGCAACATCGTCCGCTCCCGGGTCGGAAGGGCGCTGCGGGCGATTCATGGGAGCGAAGTGGCGGCAAGCTCGCTTGGGGTGAACATTACGAAATACAAGCTGCAAATGTTTATGCTCAGCGCTGTCTACGCTTCGGCGGCCGGGAGCTTATACGCCCATTATGTCACGTTCATCAATCCGGACTTATTCGGCATCGTCCCTTCCATTTACTTTTTGATTATGGTGGTGATCGGCGGGACGGGCAGCGTGTGGGGCGGGCTCGTCGGCGCGGCCGTCTATGTCTGTTTGGGAGAGTGGCTTAAGGCCGTTGTTCCGCTGCTGCTGCCGAATGCCGGCGGGGAATTTGAAATCGTCTTTTTTGGCTTGTTGCTCGTCGTCATGTTGATCTACATGCCGAACGGGCTGACGGGCGTCGCGGCCAAAGGATGGAGGCGGCTGTGGAAAGCAAGTTGGCGTCAACAGAAGCAGACGGCGGCCGTCGACAGTCATCAAGCCCGTTCGATCGGAGGGGAGCGGGGGTGAGCGCCATGTTGCTTGAAGTGGAGCGATTGTCCAAGTCGTTTGGCGGCGTGCAGGCGGTGCAAGATGTATCGTTCGGCGTCGCCCAAGGGGAGATGGTGGCGGTGATCGGGCCGAACGGGGCGGGGAAAACGACGCTGTTTAATGCGATCAGCGGCATTTTTCCCCCGACTGGCGGCTTCGTCCGCTTTCAAGGGGTCGTGACCAACGGCAAAAAGCCGCATGAGCTGGCGATGTTGGGAATGACGAGGACGTTTCAAAACTTGCAGCTGTTTTCCGATATGACGGTTGCCGAAAACGTGATGGTCGGTTTTCATCCGCGGTTGACGGGCGGAATTTTCAGCGCCGGCTTTCGGCTGCCGCGAGCGGCGAAAGAAGAACAGACAGCGCGGGAAGAGGCGCTTTCCCGCCTTGCGCAAGTGGGGTTGGCGCATCTCGCTGCGGAGAAGGCCGGCACGCTGCCGTACGGGATGCAGCGGCTTGTGGAAATCGCCCGGGCGGCTGTATCCCGTCCTTCCCTCATTTTGCTTGACGAGCCGATGGCCGGGCTGAACCCGCAAGAATCCAGGCGGCTTGTTGATGTGTTGTTGGTCATGAGAGAACAAGGGTTTACCTTTTTGTTTGTGGAACATGATATGGAAACGGTGATGGCGATCGCCGACCGGATCGTCGTTCTCGATTACGGCAAAAAAATCGCCGAAGGAGCGCCGGAAGAGATTGTGCGGCATCCGGACGTCATCAAAGCGTATTTGGGAGAGGAGACGGTCTGATGCTTGTGCTTCGCAACGTTCACGTTCACCACGGCCATTTGCACGTATTGAAAGGAATCGATTTGCACGTCGGCGAAGGAGAAATCGTCGCCATTGTCGGCGCCAACGGGGCGGGCAAAAGCACGCTGCTCGGCACGATTGCCGGCGTCTACACTCCAACCGAAGGGGAGATGGTGTTTGAAGGCGAACCGCTTCCGTGCGGAAAGGTGGAGGACATCGTCGACAAAGGCATTTGCCTTGTGCCGGAGAGGCGGCAAATTTTTGACGGTTTGTCGGTGAAAGATAATTTGCTGCTTGGGGCGTACCGCCGCCAGCGCCGCGACAGGCAGGATGTGAAACGCGACTATGAGCGGGTGCTCGAGCTGTTTCCCAAACTGCAAACGATGCTCGACCGCCCGGGCGGACTATTAAGCGGCGGGGAGCAGCAAATGTTGGCGATCGCCCGCGGGCTGATGGCGAGACCGAAGCTGCTTTTGCTTGACGAACCGTCGTTAGGGTTGGCGCCGCTTGTGGTCAAGGAAGTGATGGGCATGCTGAAACCGCTTGGCGATCAATTCCACACGACCATGATTCTTGTCGAACAAAACGTGCGGGCCGCGCTGCAAACAGCGGACTACGCGTACGTTCTCGAGCGCGGCGCTATGGCTTTGCACGGAAAAGCCGCCGAGCTGCTCAACGACGAGCGGGTGGCCGAGGCGTACCTTGGGGCGGCAAGGCGCCGGTAAGAGCCGTGTATCGTCGTTGTGTCTTTTCCTTCTTTCTGCTATGATGGGGGTGTAGATTGGCCGCTTTTTCACAGGGCGCAAAGACAAAAAGCCGGGGAAAGCGCCCGGGGGCGGAAACAGCAAGAAGGAAAGCCGTCCATATGCCGGCGGAAGGCGCCGGGTGGCGGATGACGAAAAGGGAAGGATGGGAGAACGTATGGATGATCGCACATTTCGCAATGCGATGGGGAAATTCGCAACCGGTGTGACGGTGGTGACGACCGACTTTCAAGGGGAAGTGAAAGGGATGACGGCGAACGCGTTTATGTCCGTTTCGCTTGATCCGAAGCTTGTCGTCGTCTCGATCGGCCATAAAGCGCGGATGCATGACATCGTCAAGCAAACAGGGAAGTTTGCCATTAACATTTTGACGCGCGATCAAGAGGAGCTGTCGCGCTTGTTTGCCGGCCAGTTGAAAGAAGAACGCCCTGTTTCGTTTGAATGGGTGGACGGTCATCCGATTTTGCCGGATGCGATGGCGAATATTTTATGCAACGTCCACAGCACGCACGTGGCCGGCGACCATACGCTTTATTTTGGGGAAGTGACCGAGATTTTGCTGAAAGACGAACCGGGCGACCCGCTCTTGTTTTTTGAAGGGAAGTACCGGAGCATCGGGCGGTGAGCGCCTCCGGGTGGGCGGGGCGGCCGACTGTCGTTTGGATGCGGTGATGACGCAAGCGGTCGTTCAGCCTGCCGTATGGTGTTTCGGCTGCGTCTATGGCCGTCTGTCCGGCGGCAACAGACAAGATAGAGAGGTACGGATCGGTTCAATGCATATATAGCACGGAAAAAGGGTGTCTCGTTGCGTTTGAGACACCCTCGTTTTGTCATTTTTTCAATACATCATGATCGACATATCGCTCGCCGTTCAGCTCGCTAATGACGTTGATGGCAACGTTCGCGCCGTTGCCGGCGGTGATGATCGTATGGACGCTGACGCCGGCGACCGTCCCGGCCGCCCAAATGCCGTCGATGTTCGTTTTGCCGTCGGCATCGACGTCAAGCACCGTTTTAATGCGCGGCTCTGTTCCCGGTTTTGTGCGCAGGCCGATTTTTTCCGCCAGATCGGTGGCGACGCCGGTGGCGAAAATGACGTGTTTCGCCTCATAGGAGCCGTTTTCCGTTTCGAGACGGAACCCCCCGTCTGTTTTTTGCACGTCGGTCACTTGTGCTTCGACCAATTCCGCGCCGAATTTCGCTGCTTGCTTTTTCCCGGTTTCCACCAATTCCGGCCCGCTGATTTGCGGGACGCCGTAATGGTTTTCCACCCAAGCGCGTTTCGTCATCCCTTTGTCATGGTCAAACAAGACGGTTTTCTTCCCGGCTTTGGCGGTGAAAATGGCGGCGCTTGCCCCCGCGGGGCCGGCCCCGATAATGGCGATGTCGTACATCGTCACAGCCTCCCTTTGTTTGAATATTAATACTATGGATAGTGTAGCATAAGTGGAAATAAGGTCCAAATGATTTGTTTTATAAAATGATACTTATTATTAAATTATATTTACTTTAAATATGGCTAGGTGTATAATGGAAAGCAGAAGGGATGACAAAGGAGAGAAGAACGAGTGAATAAAACGATGATTTGTGAACAATGCCAACAGCCCGTGCGGCGGCTGAAACATTCGGTGCTTTGTCAATGCGGGATGAAAATTGTCGTTCAAAAATAACACCGTACTAGTGTGTCGAACCGGCGAATGGCGCCGGTTTTTTTCTGTCCTTATTTGGGCTGGCGGCGAATATATAAAAATAAAACCGCATTTTTGATGAGGGTTGGTGCCGCTGATGCACGATAAACGGGAGTTGGGCGCCCGCCTGGCAGCTTTTTACCGCGAGATGGCGGAATGGGTGGGACAAAAGCGGAAGGAAGTTCCCCTTTCCTTTCACGAGGGAAGCCGGGATCAGCTGCTGGCTTACGCGTATATGAGGGGGTGCATGCCGTCAGATTTGGCTGAGGCGCTCGAAGAACACGGATGGCAGCTTGACGGCCGGGAAGCGCATCTCATTGATATGATGGAGCAAGTGCTCGCTTGTCTGCATGTGCCGGTCGACGGCAAAACAGAGTGGCGAAAGGTGACGAGAAAGGAAGCGAACGAGCTGCTTCATGAACGGACAAAGGCCGTGTTTGGAAGCTCTCGTCCGCATCGGCCGACGCACATTATGGTGACGATGGACGAGTCGTGGGTCGATGAACCGGGGCTGATCGAGCGGCTGCTTCTGTACGGTATGGATGTCGCCCGCATCAACTGCGCCTACGGTTCACCGGAAACGTGGGAATCGCTCGTTTCCGTCATCCGTCAAGCGGAGAGGCAGTTAGCGCAACAGATGCAGGGGAGGAAATGCCGCATTTACATGGATCTGCCGGGGCCGAAAATCCGGGTCGACCGCCTGGCGGTCAACATGGGGACGATGAAGCTTTCGGTAAAGAAAAATCAATATGGGGAAGCAATAGAGCCGTTAGTCGGCCTCATCTCCTTCTCTTCCTTCCCGCCTCCGTCTCCGCTTCCCCGCGATGTTTCATTCATGTGGCAGTTGACGGCTGAGGACGGAGCAGCCGTTGAAGAAGGAGATGAACTGCTGTTTACCGATGTGCGCGGAAAAAAACAAAAACTGCGGGTGACCGAACAAATCGCGCCGTCTTGTTTTAAAGTGTTCCTTTCACGGACAGCTTATGTGCAAAAAGAGATGAAACTGCAAAACGGGAAAGCCTCTTTCACCGTTTCTTCCGCCTTGTTGATTCCGGTGAAAGCGTTTGCGACCGCCGGCACACCGCTGCATATTTATTTCGATGATGCCGCCTTTATGGCAGCGTACGGGGGGGCCGGGATCAAAATGACGACGACATTGGCGAAGGCGTGGCGCAATGTGAGGGCAGGGGACCGCCTTTACTTAAACGATGGGCAAATGGTTGCGCGGATCGTCAAAGTGCATGATCGGTATGTGGAGGCCAAAGTCGTTTTTGATGGCGGGAAGCGGAAAGCGATTAAGCAAGGAACGGGCCTTCATCTTCCGGATTCTTTTCCCCACTTGACGGTTCCGCCGCTTACGGATCGCGACCTGGAATGGATTCCGTTCATCGCCAGTCATGCGGACATCGTCGGGCTGTCGTTTGTGCAAACGCCTCATGATTTGCGGAAGCTTTCGTATTTGCTTGCCGAACAAGGGGCGGACTCTCTGCCGGTGATTGCGAAAATTGAGACGCAGACGGCGCTTCACAACCTGGCCCGTCTTTTGTTGGAAGGGTTGCAAATCCCGGCGTTTGGCGTCATGATTGCACGCGGCGATTTGGCGCTTGAGATCGGGTTTGACCGTCTTGCCGCCGCCCAACGCGACATTTTGGCGCTCTGCCGTGCGGCACACATCCCGGTCATTTGGGCGACGCAAGTGCTCGAACAAATGGCGAAAAAGGGAATTCCGTCGCGCGCCGAGATTTCGGACGTTTTCCTTGGAAAGCAGGCGCAGTGCGTCATGTTGAACAAAGGAAGGTATATTGCCGAAGCGGTGCGCCTGTTGTCGTCGCTGCTGAAAAAGGAAGAAAGACGGGGTAAGCCGGCGATGCCGGAAATGGACGGCGAACGAACGGATTTGTTCGACTTGTGAAAAGACGCGGTGAAACGTTGGCCGACGGAACGGACTCCCCTGCCGCGTTCACAAAGACGGTCCCTCGCCGTGTCAAATCGGAGTCCCGCTGCTTTCGGGACTCCGTGTTTTCGTTTATATGTAAACCTATATAAAAAATTAGTTGACAAATAAAAGGGTGTTAGGCACAATAGAAACAAATATTGGAGAGGAGGGAAGAGGTGCGAATCCATGCCTTTGTTTGGGCGGCCTTTTTCGCCGCGTTGACGGCGGTCGGCGGATTCATCAAAATCCCGGTGCCGTATGTGCCGTTTACGCTGCAAATCGCCGCGGTCTATTTGTCGGGCTGCCTGCTCGGTCCGAGAATGGGAGCGCTCAGCCAGCTGCTTTACGTGTCGATCGGGTTGGCGGGCGCGCCGGTGTTTGCGGAAGGAGGCGGGCTCGGTTATGTGCTGAAGCCGACGTTTGGCTATTTGCTCGGTTTCATCGCCGGAGCGTATACCGGCGGCTCGTTGGTGCGCCGCTTTCAATGGACAAAAGCACGGGACATATGGAAGGCGAATGCGGCGGCCTTGTTGGTCGTGTATGCGTTTGGCTGCACGTGGCTGTACATAGTGATGAAATGGGTCGCCGCAACTCCGCTTACCATCGGCCAAACAATCTGGTTTGGCTTCCTGCTTCCAATGCCGGGGGATCTCGTGCTTTGTGCCGTTTGTTCGGTCATCGCGGCGCGCGTATGGCCGCACATCCGGCCGCTTACGATGACACGGGGGATAGGGGGGTAACAATGGGAAACGTAATTTTTATGACCGGAACAGGAACGGAAATCGGCAAGACGGTGGTGACGTCCATCGCGGCATTGGCGCTCGAGCGGCTTGGCATGAGTGTAAGTGTGTTTAAACCGGTTCAGACCGGACTGGCCGAAGATGGGGTGTCGTTTGCCGAGCAGGATTGGTATGAACGAGTGGCCAAGCTTCCCGCTGTGGAAGGGATGTACTATATGGAGCCGGCGATGTCGCCGCATTTGGCAGCGGCGTTGACCGGGACGTCCATCGAACCGGAGCGGATTGCCGAACGGCTCGAGCGGCTGAAACAGCGCTATGATGTCGTGCTCGTCGAAGGGGCGGGAGGGTTGGCCGTCCCGTGGTGCGAGCGCGACGGAAGGTGGTATATGACGGGCGATTTTGTCCGCGACTATCGGCTGCCGGCGGTGCTCGTGTCGCTCTCAAGCCTCGGGGCGATTCACCACGCGGTGACGACGGCGGCGTATGCGGACGCCAAAGGCATTCGGTTGTTGGGTCTTGCGTTCAATCGGTTTCAGGAGCAAGACATCATCGACCGAAACAATGTCGACATGATTGCCGCTTTGGTGCAGCTGCCGGTGCTGGCGGTCGTGCCGCTTCTTCCTGCAGTGACAAGGGAGGAGCTGGAAAGGCTGGCGGAACAGTGGATTAGGCAAGGGGAAGCGAAACGATGGCTGGAGGTGTTGGGCGTTGGCGTATAGCTGCGAGCAATTGGAACAGTGGGACAAGCAGTGCGTCTGGCATCCGTTCACGCAAATGAAACAGTATGCGCAAGAACGCCCGTTGATCATTGAACGCGGGCAAGGAAGCTATTTGTATGATGTCGACGGCAATCGGTACCTAGACGGCTATGCGTCGCTATGGGTCAACGTCCACGGCCATAACGACCCGGAATTGAATGCGGCGCTTCGCGAGCAATTGGAGAAAATCGCCCACTCGACGCTGCTCGGATCGGCGAACGTGCCGTCGATTTTGCTGGCCAAACGGCTGCTGGAATATTGGCCGCACATGTCGAAAGTGTTTTATTCCGACACCGGGGCGGCGGCGGTGGAAATCGCACTCAAGATCGCCTATCAGTATTGGAAAAACATCGACCCGGTCCGCTATGCGAAGAAAAACAAATTTGTCTCGTTGAAAGAGGCGTACCATGGCGATACGGTCGGGGCGGTGAGCGTCGGGGGAATGGAGGTGTTCCATCGCATTTTTGCGCCGCTGTTGTTTGAGCGGATCGAAGTGCCGTCGCCGTATGTGTACCGTATGGACGAATACGGAAGCGAGCAGGAGATCGTCCGCTATTGTTTGCGTGAGCTGGAACGAGTGCTTGAAGAGCAGCATGAGCACATCGCCGGCGTGATCGTGGAACCGCTTGTGCAAGGAGCGGCGGGGATCATCGTCCACCCGCGCGGGTTTTTAAAAGGAGTCGAAACGCTTTGCCGCCGGTATGGGGTGCTTTTCATTTGCGATGAGGTCGCCGTCGGCTTCGGCCGCACCGGCACGATGTTCGCCTGCGAGCAGGAAGAGGCAAAGCCGGATCTCGTCTGCGTTGGGAAAGGGATCACCGGAGGGTATTTGCCGCTGGCCGCGACGCTCGTCACTGAAGACGTGTATGCGGCGTTTCTCGGCAAAGCGGATGAAGACAAAACGTTTTACCACGGTCATACGTATACGGGGAACCAGCTCGCTTGTTCCGCCGCGCTGAAAAACATCGAGCTCATCGAAGCACGCGGTTTGCTTGCTGATGTTCAACGAAAGGCGCACAGGCTGACGGAACGGCTCGAGGCATTGTATGAAATCCCGATCGTCGGCGATATTCGGCAAAAAGGGCTCATGTGCGGCATTGAAATTGTAAAAGAGCGGAGGACGAAAGCGATTTTTCCGCGCGCGGCCATGATGGAGCACCGCATTATCCTCGAAGCGCGCCGGAGGGGGCTTGTCATCCGCCCGCTCGGCCCGGTGTTGACGTTCATTCCGGTCCTTTCCATGAGCGAAGACGAGATGACTGAAGCGGTGCGCATTTTGTTTGATTCGATCGCCTGTTTGTATGGACAGATGCGGGGAGAACTTGTATAAGCGGGGGCGGCGGACAGCCGCCCGTTTCTTTTTGGCCGGCTAGGTGCACGCCTAAGCAACAGGCGTTTTTCATACATACAGTGAGACTAAGGGCAGGCGGAAGGAGGGAAGCAAAGTGAACCATATTGAGATGGCGGATGCGCGCATTTGGCGGCCTTGGGGGTTTTGGCGGCCGTTCGGTTTCCCGTTTTTTGGCGCTCCGTTTTTCGGCGGCTTTTTAGGGGGGCTGCTTGGCAGCGCCTTGTTCCCGCCGTTTTTCTACCCGTATTGGTATGGCCCGATTTGGTGGTGAGAAAGGAGCGGAGGTTGGGCGGACAGCCCACCCTCTTTTTTGTTATGTGCATATGAATAAAGTATCGCATCCTATTCATGAATGAAAGGAGAAAGAACGATGCCATTTCCAGGTTTGCTGTTTGGCGCTCCGTTCATCGGCGGGTTTTTGGGCGGATTGCTCGGCGGCGCTCTAGCTCCGCGCCCGTTTTATCCGTATCCGCCGTATCCGCCGTATCCAGGCTGGTGGTATTGAAACGAAGCCTTAAAGAGTAAGCATCCCGCCGGTGAAGCAGGGATGCTTATTCGATAATGCCGCTGTCACGGATCGTCACATCGGCGGTGACGCGGATCGGAAGCTGGTCGTAATGCTTGTAAAAATCACGGTAGTGAAAGCGGCGATAATGACTGGCGGCAAATTCGCCAAGGCCGACCGGGTCGATTTGGTGTTCTTGAAAACAGCGGAGAAGGGCCCCGGTTTTCGAGCGGATTTGTTGCGCAAATGTTTTTTCGACAGACCGGCGGACAGCGAATGTGAACGCCCCGCGTTTGTATTCGCGCACGACGCCTTCAAGGGCGATATGAATATGAATGGACGGTCGGGTTTTGGGGCCTGAAAAAGAAATGGTCCGCTTTGTCGAGATGTTTTTAATGGATACGAAGTTTTGGTTGTCGAGCCGGATGGTATGGGTGCCTTCACTATAAGAATCCATGGCGATTTTAAAGTAGAACATGTCGTTTCGTTTCAGCGTATCGACAACCCGGTCGCCGCGGAATAAGGCTACGCCGGCCACCTGTACATCTTCACCGGCCCGGCGTACGTATGGCAAAAACGGGTCTTTTCCATCGGCGTAGTATGATTTTAGAAATAAATGTAAATTTGTTTTCGGCAAATCCCGTTGCTCGATATTTTGTCTGACCAAGTTGGAAAGGTAAATGCCGCTTCCTTGGCGGCCATAATTTCCCTCGAGCAGATGTTTGGCCGTCCCGTCCACCACGGCCAAATAAAGTCGCGTCCCGATGCTTGCATCGCGACGAAGTTGATCAACGAACGGAAATATTCCTTTTCTGGCGAGGCGTTCCCCGTACAAGGCAGTCTCAATGCTTCCGCTGACGAGCGGTTCGGATGTTTTGTATTGCAGTTCTTCCATCACATCTTTCGCCGTAGTGGAAACGGCCGTCAACGTTTTGTTCGCTGTTTCTCCTTTTTTGTAAACCGGAATGAGAATGGTTCCCCGAACTTTGTCTTTTCCCGCCTCATCAAATCCAACGGCGCTTTCAATATTGATATCATCTAAAATTTCTTTGCGAAGGCAGCCGGACAAGATGGCGACGATGGCCATAGCCAACAGGGCGGTCCGCATTCTCATACGTTCCCTCTCACTTTCTTCACGATATAGGTGATGACTGCGACACAAGGAATCCATATATAGAGAAAATAAAAGCCGGTTCTGTTTAAAATGGTGTTAATGAGGTCGACTTGTTTGCGATCATGAACGAACAGCGTGCTGAAAAAACAAATGGCGGCAATAATCAGCAAAGCCGTTTTTTGGCGGATGGGAAAAAGCTGTTTGCATATACGGGAAGAACACCACAGCCCTAAGCAGACGTTCGGTAAAATGATCAGCAGCCAATTGGCGATGCCGACGTATTCAAACCGTTCAATAAACGGCAGCTCAACCATTTTCCACATCGTCAATGTCGGCCAAATTTGCCGCTGCAGCTGTTTCTCGCTAAAGTAAGCCAATGTCAGCACGGTAAGCAGCGTATAAAACAATGTCGTTGCCAATAAGGCGGCATGCGCCCATTTGGCGGATTGGGCTCCGCGCTTGATAAACGGATAAAAGAGCAAAATCGTTTCGTACCCGAGCATCGTCAACGTCGTCTGTCCCGCCGCTTTTACAATAGCTGAAGGCGGATGGTCCAATATCGGGAGCAAGAGGTGAAAGTCGGCATGATCCAGGACAAACCAAAAAGTAAACAGCAAATAGCTGGGAATGATCAGGCAAAAAAAGCAAATGCCGACAACGACGCGAAATCCGCCGACCGTAATGTACAAACAAAGAAGCAAAAAAGCGAGTGAAAATTCCCATGTTTGCAAGTCGGGAAACATCCAGACTTGAATTACTTCGATATAGGTGCGCAAAACAACAAATGACATGGCGGCGAAGTAAAGGGCGAGCCATAATGAAAATGCCCCTCCCACCCAGCGGCCGAACAGGCGCTGATGGAGGAGGAGGAAATCGCCGTCCGCCTGCTGCAACAGCCAATACAGCACGATGAGAATCAGATGGGACGAGGCGCCGGCCAGCAGGACCGAAATCCATGCGTCATGTCCGGCTGTTTGTGCGATGACCCGCTGAAAACCGAGCACCCCGACACCGATTTGCATCGACATGATAATATAAAAAGTCATGAAAGGTGAAACTTGTAGACGTTCGGCAACAGAAGCCATCGTCGTCCTCCTGTCTGTTCGCTATTCGTCGATGTCTCGTTTTTTTCTGACCTTTTTCCCGCTGAAGCGAATGGGTTGCTCGGTCCGTAATGTTTCCGGCCGTTTCGATTGGCTGGTAAACGGCAGACGGATGAACGCATCTTTTAAATCCCGCCAACGCGGCGGATATAAAGGAGCAAGGAACGGCCGGCCGAGCGACGTCAAGTAAAGCAGGTGGGTCATGACCATGCAAAAACAAAAAGCAACGCCAAGCAGCCCCCAGACTTCCGCAAACAATAAAAACGGAAAGCGCATGAGGCGGATCGTATTGCCTATTTTATAAACAGGCGTCGTAAAGGAAGCAAGGGCGGCAAGCGCCACTAAAATTAACAACACATTGCTTGTCAGGCCGGCTTCCACGGAAGCCGTTCCGATGACAATCCCGCCGACAATGCCGATCGTTTGGCCGACCTTGGTCGGAAGCCGTGCGCCTGCCTCCCGCAGCAGTTCAATCGTCAGTTCGAGAAACAGCACCTCTAAAATCGGCGGGAACGGAATCTCCCTTCTTGAGGTGATCAAGGTGCCGAGCAAGTCTTTTGGAATCAATTCATAATGGTAGTTTAATGTCGCCACATACATCGGTGTAATCAAAATGGAAAAGGCGACGGAAAACAGGCGAATGAGACGGAAAAACGACGCGATCGTCCAATTGAGAAAATAGTCTTCAAAGGATGAAAAAAATTCAACCAATGTCGTAGGACCGATTAACACGTGCGGAGATCCGTCCACCATAATCGCCACTTTTCCCTCGGCCAGTACGGCCGCAACCCGGTCCGGGCGCTCGGTATCGAGCAGCTGCGGAAAGGGGGAATGCCGATTGTCTGAAATAATTTGCACAATATAAGAGCTGTCGATCATTTCGTCAAATTCGATTTGTTTGATGCGCTGCAAAACCGTTTGGACGTTGTCGGGATTGGCAATGCCGTCAAGATAGACGACAGCGACTTTCGTTTTCGACAGCGTGCCGACCCTTGTCAGTTTGACTGTCAAACGGTCTATAGGGATTCGTTTGCGCAATAAATATAAATTCGTTTCCAACGATTCAATAAACGACTCTTTCGGGCCGACGACGCTAAATTCCACTTCGGGGATGGTGAGTGTCCGTTCCAATGTTTTTTGCGCCTTCACAAGCAGCCCGGTCTCATCGGTTTCATGAAGGCGAATGAATAAATATCCTTCGAACAATTTTGCTTTCACATCAGCCGGATCGCTAGAAATATAGGCGTCGTCGATCGGAAGAATTTGGCGCATATCTTCCAAAGATGAAAACGGACAATGAAACAAGTAAGGGAAAATCGAGCGAACAACAGTTTCCATCTCAACCATCGGCTCGACATACGACACCCATAACAGGAGACCGGATGTCTCGTTCCGGTACACTTTCGTTTGGAAGTCCATCGAACTCCCTAATGTTTGCAGCGTCGCCCATACGGATTCAGGCGGAACGGTCATCCCTCTCCCCCTTTGCGTCAAGGATTTCCGCTTTCCGGATGAGAAAGAGGATGTCCGCATGCACTAGAGGACATCCCCGTTTGCTCCTTTCATTGCATGGTGTTTCCTTGGTAAGGAAACTGGTTGGTGTATCCTTGGAACTGTTGGTACGTTTGCTGAAGTTTTTGCGGATCGGCGGCTTCGAGCTTGTACCATCCTTTTTTGAACATTAAATTGTACAATTCACGCTGGCAGTTTTGCGTTTCCGTAAAAATGTTCATCATATCTTGGTATAACGGTTGGTTGCTCGCCTCATGCAAGTACACGCTGTAAGACAACGTCATGTATTTTTCCGTCGTCAGCATGTCATTCAAAAAGTCGCGCTCGTTCATTTGCGGCGTTTTCGGCACTTGCGTTTCCGGATTTTGCACTTGTTTTTGGTTCACCGAACGTTCCTCCTTTCACATCACCGGCGGCTGCGGCGGGTTTTGCAAATGGCGCAAAATCATGTCGTAATGGCGCTGATGCATTTGCCCGGCGCGCTCGATCGCCTGCACCACTTCCGGATCGCGGCACTGCGAAGCGAAAAAGTGCGCTTTTTTCGCCGCCAGCAAGTTCCATGACATCATATCGGAAAAGTACATGGCGTCTTTCGATGACACCATTTGCGGCGGCTCGGGCATCGCCGCCTGCGGGTTCATTTGCGGCTGTTGTTGCATCGTGGTTCGCTCCTTTCACAATGTAGTCGCTTGTAGATTGTGCAGTGAGTGGAAAATTATACACAAATAAAAAATAAACAACAGGGAAAAAACATATTCAATGGAATGGAAACATGGTACAATAAGAGTGATGAATGCGTTTCCATGCGAGGGGGATCACAACTGTGGAACAGCTGATGCGCGACTTTTTTTTGTTCTTGTCCAAAAATAAAACGTTGACCCATTTGGCGAAGCGATACGGCCTCCGCTTCGGCGCATCAAGATTCGTCGCCGGCGAAACGATTGAGGAAGCGGTGCGCGTCATCCGTCAATTGAACGAAAAAGGGTTGGCTGTCACGGTCGACTATTTAGGCGAATTTGTTGACAATGAGCGGGAAGCAAACGAGATGGCGAACCATTGCCTCGAGGCGATTGAGGCGATCAGCCGTGAGAAGCTGAATTCGCAGCTGTCGCTGAAAATGACGTCCATGGGGCTTGACATTTCCGATGAGCTCGTTATGCGCAACATGCGCCGCATTTTGGAGGCGGCGAAAGAGCGGGGCGTGTTCGTGACGATTGATATGGAAGATTATTCACGCTGCCAAAAGACGATCGATATTTTTAAAACGTTGAAAAAAGAGTACGACAACGTCGGTACGGTGCTGCAGGCGTATTTGTACCGGACGGAGCAAGACATTGAAGATCTGAAGCCGTACCGCCCGAACTTGCGGCTCGTCAAGGGGGCGTATAAAGAATCGCCGGAAGTGGCGTTTCCGGATAAAAAAGATGTGGATGAGAATTTTAAAAAGGTCATTAAACAACATTTGCTCAACGGCAACTATACGGCCGTTGCGACGCACGATGACGCCATCATCGAGTATACGAAGCGGCTCGTTGCCGAGTACAACATTCCAAACAGCCAGTTTGAATTTCAAATGTTGTACGGCATCCGTCCGGAGCGGCAAATTGAGCTGGCGCGCGAAGGGTATACGATGCGCGTGTACGTTCCGTACGGGACCGATTGGTACGGCTACTTTATGCGCCGGCTCGCCGAACGCCCGGCCAACGTGGCGTTCGTCGCTAAAGGCATGTTCCGCAAGTGACGCCCGCCCGGCCAACGGGAGGCGGCGCCGCGGCAGCACACAAGGGGACGGACGCCATCGGGCGTTCAGTCCCCTTGCATATTGTGCTTTTTGTACTGTTGGTTTTGGCTCGTCCGCTTGCCGCCGCCGTCCGCTTCGACCGTCGGGCCGGCGTTTCCTTTCACGCTCGCCGCGCTGACGCCGCGTTCAGACGGATTTTTTTTCAACCGCGCCATCATGTTCACCTCCTGTTGTTAGTATGGGCAAAATCCGGATTGCGATGTGGAAAAAATGTGCGGCAAATATATTGCGAAAATTACCAACATACTATATATTTAAGTGTAGAGAACGTTTTCACTATATTTTTTTCACCGAAAAATGAATGATGATTCATTCAATGGTGTGAGGGGGAACCGAAATGGCAAAACGCATTCGGCGCGCCGCCGTGCTTGGGTCTGGCGTCATGGGTTCGGGCATTGCCGCCCATTTGGCGAACGTCGGCATCCCGACGTTATTGCTTGACATTGTGCCAAAGGAATTGACGAAAGAAGAAGAGGCGAAAGGATGGACGTTGGAACATCCGCAAGTGCGCAACCGCCTCGCCAACCGGGCGCTGGAGCGGATGAAAAAACAAAAGCCGGCGCCGCTGATGGCAAAAGACAACATCACGCTCATTGAAACGGGCAACTTTGAAGATGACTTTCACCGCCTTGCGGATGTCGATTGGATCATTGAAGTCGTCGTCGAAAACTTGGAGGTCAAACGAAGCGTCTTCGCCCGCATCGACGAGGTGCGGACGCCGGGGACGATCGTCAGCTCGAACACATCCGGCATTTCCATCGCCGCGATGGCGGAAGGGCGCTCGGATGATTTTCAAAAGCATTTTTTAGGCACCCACTTTTTCAACCCGCCGCGCTATTTGAAGCTGCTTGAAATCATCCCGACCGAGCAGACGGATCCGGATGTCGTCGCCTATATGAAAACGTTCGCCGAAGACGTGCTCGGCAAAGGCGTCGTCATGGCGAAAGATACGCCGAACTTCATCGCCAACCGGATCGGCACGTACGGGCTGCTTGTCACCGTGCGCGAGATGATGCAAGGCGGCTACAGCGTCGGCGAAGTCGATTCGGTCACCGGGCCGCTCATCGGCCGGCCGAAAAGCGCGACGTTCCGCACGCTTGACGTCGTCGGGCTCGATACGTTCGTCCATGTCGCCAACAACGTGTATGACAACGTCGAAGGGGAAGAAAAAGACGCCTTCCGCGTGCCGGAATTTATGAAAACGATGCTGCAAAACGGCTGGCTCGGCAGCAAATCCGGACAAGGCTTTTTCTTGAAGCAAGGGAAAGACATCCTCGAGCTCAATTACGTCACGATGCAGTACGAGCCGCGCAAAAAGCTCGTCACCCCGGCGGTGGAAATGGCGAAGCAGGCGAAAGGAACGGCCGCCAAGCTGCAAACGCTCCTTTATGCCGGCGGCGACCGCGCGGGGACACTCCTTTGGAACATCATCGCGCCGACCTTGCTGTATGCGGCGCGCCTGGTCGGCGAAATCGCCGATGACATCGTGGCGATCGACAATGCGATGAAGTGGGGGTTCGGCTGGGAGCAAGGACCGTTTGAACTGTGGGATGCGATCGGCCTTGAGAAATCGGTGCGGAACATGCAGGCGGAAGGGCGCGACGTTCCGGCGTGGGTGACGGATATGCTCGCCGACGGCGCCGCATCGTTCTATCAAACGAACAACGGCCGGCTGTTCTATTATGGGCAAAGCGGCTATACATTAGTGAAAGAAAATCCAAAGACGATCCATTTGAAACGGTGGAAAGAGCAGCGCGGCGTCGTGAAGAAAAACGCCGGCGCAAGCCTGATCGACCTCGGCGATGACGTGGCGCTTTTGGAGTTCCATTCGCCGAACAACGCGATCGGCACGGACATCGTCCAAATGATCAACGAGGCGCTTGATGAGGTGAACCGCAACTACAAAGGGCTTGTCATCGGCAATCAAGGGAAAAACTTCTGCGTCGGCGCGAACTTGGCGATGATGCTCATGGAAGCGCAAGATGAAAACTTCTTTGAACTCGAGCTTGCCGTCCGCCAGTTCCAGCAAGCGCTCATGCGCGTCAAATACAACCCGAAACCGGTCGTTGTGGCGCCGTTTGCCATGACGTTAGGCGGCGGGGCGGAAGTGACGTTGGCGGCTTCGCGCATCCAAGCGGCCGCCGAGACGTACATCGGGCTTGTCGAAGTCGGCGTCGGCTTGATTCCGGGCGGCGGCGGCAACAAGGAGCTGTACATCAAACAATTGAACAGCCTGCCAGGCGGCGCGGATGTCGACTACGTCAAACTCGTCGCCAAGGTGTTTGAAACGATCGCCATGGCGAAAGTGTCGACGTCGGCGGCCGAAGCGCGCGCGCTCGGTTTCTTAGGCAGCCGCGACGGCGTCACGATGAACGGCGACCATCTGTTGTATGAAGCGAAACAGGCGGTGCTCTCGCTGTATGAAGAAGGATACCGGCCGCCAGTCAGAAAGAAAGTGCCGGTCGCCGGGGAAAGCGGCTATGCCGCCATGCTTTTAGGCGCGCAATCGATGCTCCATTCCGGCTACATTAGCGAGCACGATTTGAAGATCGCGAAAAAGTTGGCGTACGTCCTCTCGGGCGGCAAAGTGCCGTACGGGACGGAAGTCGATGAGCAGTACTTGCTTGATCTTGAGCGCGAGGCGTTTTTGAGCCTGATTGGCGAGCCGAAGACGCAAGCGAGAATGCAGCATATGTTGGTGAAAGGAAAACCGCTCCGCAACTAAAGCGGGGGATTCAAGGGGGAGATTGGCGTGAGAGAAGCGGTCATTGTCGCAGGCGCGCGCACACCGGTCGGAAAAGCGAAAAAAGGAACGCTCGCCCATACGCGGCCGGACGATTTGGGAGCGCTCGTCGTCAAGGAAACGTTGAAGCGCGCGGGAAACTATGACGGGAATATCGATGACTTAATTATCGGCTGCGCCATGCCCGAGGCGGAGCAAGGGTTGAACGTCGCCCGCAACATCGGGGCGCTCGCCGGGCTGCCGCATACGGTGCCGGCGATTACGATCAACCGGTATTGCTCGTCCGGCTTGCAGGCGATCGCCTATGCGGCCGAACGGGTCATGCTTGGCCATTCGGATACGGTCATTGCCGGCGGGGTCGAATCGATGAGCATGGTGCCGATGATGGGGCATGTCGTCCGCCCGAACGCCCGCCTGGCCGAAGAGGCGCCGGAATATTACATGTCGATGGGCCATACGGCCGAGCAAGTGGCGAAACAATACGGCGTGAGCCGCGAGGACCAGGACGCGTTCGCCGTGCGCAGCCACCAGCGCGCCGCGAAGGCGATTGCAGAAGGCAAGTTCGACGACGAAATCGTGCCGGTCGAAGTCGTCGTGCGCAAGGTGGAAAACAACAAACTGGTGGAAGAGACGGTTGTGTTTGCCCAAGATGAAGGCGTGCGCCCGGAGACGAACATGGAGACGCTCGCCAAACTGCGCCCGGCGTTTGCCGCCAACGGCACGGTCACAGCCGGCAACGCGTCGCAAATGAGCGACGGGGCGGCGGCCGTGATGGTGATGGACCGCGAAAAAGCGGCATCTCTCGGCTTAAAACCGCTCGGCAAGTTCCGCTCGTTCGCCGTCGCCGGCGTGCCGCCGGAAGTGATGGGGATCGGCCCGGTCGCCGCGGTGCCGAAAGCGTTGAAGCTCGCCGGCCTGGAGCTGTCCGACATCGGCTTGATCGAGCTGAACGAAGCGTTCGCGTCCCAGTCGATTCAAGTCATTCGCGAGCTCGGGCTTGACGAAGAGATCGTCAACGTCAACGGCGGGGCGATTGCGCTCGGCCATCCGCTCGGCTGCACGGGCGCGAAGCTGACGTTGTCGCTTCTTCATGAAATGCGGCGCCGCGACGTCCAGTTTGGCATTGTCACGATGTGCATCGGCGGCGGCATGGGCGCCGCGGGTGTCTTTGAACTGCTGTAATGCCGGCCAATGACAACTAAAGCGGGCGGCAGCGCCGCCCGGACTATTACGATATTCGGGGGAGGAAACAACCAATGGCAAAAACAGCCGAAAACGCGATTCAAGGCGGCAGCTTTTTAATTGAGGACATTCCGGCCGAGCGCGTCTTTACGCCGGAAGATTTCACCGACGAACATCACATGATCGCGAAAACGACGGCGGAATATGTGAACAACGAAGTGCTTCCGCAGCTGGAGCATTTGGAACACCACGAGTTTGACCGCTCGGTGAAGCTGCTCCGCAAAGCGGGCGAACTCGGTTTGCTAAGCGCCGACATTCCGGAAGAATACGGCGGTTTGGGCTTGGATAAAGTGAGCTCGGCCATCATCGCAGAACAGATGGCGCCGGCCGGCGGGTTTGCGATTTCGCACGGGGCGCACGTCGGAATTGGCTCGCTGCCGATCGTCTTGTTCGGCACGGAAGAACAAAAACAAAACTATTTGCCGCAGTTGGCGACCGGCGAAAAAATCGCCGCCTATGCCCTGACGGAGCCGGGTTCGGGTTCGGACGCCCTCGGCGCGAAAACGACGGCGAAATTGAACGCCGAAGGAACGCATTACATTTTAAACGGTGAAAAGCAATGGATCACGAACTCCGGGTTTGCCGATGTGTTCGTCGTCTACGCGAAAGTGGACGGCCAGCATTTCACAGCGTTCATCGTCGAGCGCGATTTCCCGGGCGTTTCGACTGGTCCGGAAGAAAAGAAAATGGGGATCAAAAGCTCGTCGACGCGGACGCTCATTTTGCAAGACGTGCCGGTGCCGAAAGAAAACGTCCTCGGTGAAATCGGCAAAGGCCATGTCATCGCGTTTAACATTTTGAACATCGGCCGCTACAAGCTCGGATTGGGAGCGGTCGGCGGCGCGAAGCGGGCGCTCGAAATCACGCTCAAATACGCGAATCAACGCCAGCAATTCAAACGCCCGATTTCGCAGTTTACGCTGACGCAGGAAAAATTTGCGACGATGGCGTCGCGCCTGTATGCGGCGGAAAGCTCGGTGTACCGCACGGTCGGCTTGTTCGATGAACGGATGGGCTTGCTCGATGGGGAAAAAGCGAAAGACGGCAAAGAAGTGGCGAAATCGATCGCCGAATACGCGATCGAGTGCTCGCTGAACAAGTTTTTCGCGACCGAAGTGCTCGATTACATCGTGGACGAAGGGGTGCAAATCCACGGCGGCTACGGCTTCATGCAGGAATACGAAATTGAGCGCGCCTACCGCGACTCGCGCATCAACCGCATTTTCGAAGGGACGAACGAAATCAACCGCCTGCTCGTGCCGGGCATGTATTTGAAAAAAGCGGTAAAAGGCGAACTGCCTCTTTTCCAAAAAGCGCAGCAGCTGCAAGAAGAGCTCATGATGATGACGGCCGAAGAACCGGGAACGGGCGCGCTCGAACAAGAGAAATATTTGGTGCGCAACGCGAAAAAAATCGCTTTGATGGTCGCCGGGCTGGCGGCGCAAACATTCGGCGCGAAAATCGAGGAAGAGCAAGAAGTGCTCGTGAACATCGCCGATATTGTCGCCAACATTTACGCCATGGAATCGGCGCTTCTTCGCACCGAAAAAGCGATCAACGCGGACGGGGAAGAGAAGCACAAACAAAAATGGCTCTATACGCAAATTTTCTGCCAAGAGGCGTTCAATGAAATCGAAGCGCATGCGAAAGAAACGCTCGTCGCCGTCGAACAAGGCGACACGCTGCGGATGATGCTCGCCGCCCTCCGTCGGCTGACGCGCCATACGCCAATCAATGTGATCGCGAAAAAACGCGAGGCGGCCGCCGCCCTCATTGAAGCGGAACGGTATATTGTGTGATAATTAGGAAGTACCGGGCACAGCCCGGTACTTCTTGCTCTCTGGAACAGGCGCTCCGCTTGGGGAAGCGGCCGCTGTAACGCCCCGCTTCCCCGCGGATGACCGATCGTTCAACACGGTTAAAAGGAGGGGTAGGAATGGCGCTGACGCTCTATTGGTATCCGAAATGCGGAACGTGCCGGAAGGCGAAAAAATGGCTCGATGAACACGGCATTGACGTGCAAACGGTGCATCTCGTCGACGAACCGCTGACGAAAGAACAACTGGCCGACCTGCACCGAAAAAGCGGGCTGCCGCTCAAAAAATTTTTCAATACAAGCGGCATGAAATACCGCGAACTCGGGTTGAAAGACAAGCTTGACGGCGCCGCGGAGGACGAGATGCTCAACTGGCTCGCGTCGGACGGGATGCTGGTGAAACGGCCCATTTTAACGGATGGCGAACGGGTCGTGGTCGGATTTCGCGAGCAAGAGTACGAAGCGTTTTTCGCCGGGCGGCCGCCGGCAGAAAGTTAAAAAATTTGCATAAAAATGATGCGAACTCAGTGAGTTTTTATCGAAAATCGGTTATGATGAAAAAGAACACAATTTGTCGCAATGGAGGGATTCGATGAACACGCCAAAAGAACTTCGCTATTCAAAAGAACACGAATGGGTGCGCGTCGAAGGGGACAAAGTGCGCATCGGCATCACCGACTTCGCTCAGTCGGAGTTGGGGGATATCGTTTTTGTTGAATTGCCGGAAGTCGGCGCGGAACTGACGGCGAACGAGCCGTTCGGCAGCGTCGAATCGGTAAAAACGGTTTCGGAATTGTACGCGCCGATCAGCGGCACGGTCGTCGAAGTGAATGAAGAGTTGAACGACAATCCAGAATATGTAAACGAGTCACCGTACGAAAAAGCATGGATGGTTGTCGTTGAACCAAAAGATGTAAGTGAAGTCGACAAGTTGTTGACGGCTGAACAATACGAGGCGATGGTGAACGAAGGATAAACGTTCCTGTGGTCTTCGCCCCCGAATCGGACACCCTATACATACCGAAACTTGATGAAAAAAGGGGTGCTTCCGATGGCGTTGCAACCAACGCGTGTCGATATTACGGACCGGGTGACCGGCAAGCTGAACGGCCGCTCGCTCGACTTGTATGACGAAGGTGAATTCATCGGACGTCTTCCGCTTCCGGCAGCGGCCGTCGAGCTGAAAAACGGGTATAGCGAGCAAAATGGCAAAATATATAAAGAGGTGACCGCTACCGTTGAACCGGACCAAAAATATGTCGACTGTGACGGGGAAGCGGGTTGGTGTTGAAAGGCAACGGTGGATGACCGTTGCTTTTTTTCAACCTTTTTCTGGTGAGAGACATACAATATGGTATCCTTTTCGAAGCTAGGTGGGTCGGACATGCGACAGGCAGAAAAAGTGATTATTGTAGAAGGGCGATCGGATAAGCAAAAGGTGGCGGCCGTGCTGAACGAACCGGTTGTCATTCTTTGCACGAACGGCACGATCAGCGATGCGCGTCTTGAGGAGCTGGCTGACGAGCTTGAGGGTCACGATGTGTACGTGCTGGCGGACGCCGATGAGGCGGGGGAAAAGCTACGCCGGCAGTTTCGCCGCATGTTTCCGGAGGCGGAACATATTTATATTGACCGGGCGTACCGCGAAGTGGCCGCCGCCCCGCCTTGGCATTTAGCCCAAGTGTTGCTGCGCGCCCATTTTGACGTCCGCATCGATTCGTTCATGAGAGGAAGAGGCGAGTGAAAGCGATCGAACGACCAGATGTGCAACGGATTGTGAATGAACAGCCGCTTATGGCGCTTTATATTTACACGCCGCTGTGCGGCACATGCCAGCTGGCGAGACGGATGTTGGCGGTAGTCGAGCAGCTGTTCCCAACGCTGCCGTTTTACGAAACGGACATTAATTATATGCCGGAGCAGGCAGTCGTTTGGAAAATTGAAAGTGTTCCTTGTTTGCTTCTTTTTGTTGGCGGGTCGCTGGCCGGCAAATGGTATGCGTTTCATTCCGTCCCTTATTTGTATGATGAACTTCAAGCCCGTTTGCCGCGCTGACGATCCGCCTTTTTTTGACGCCATTTGACATATTTCTTCGGAAATGACAAAAACAGCGCTCATTCGCTAAACCGGTTGTCGAGATTTTTGTAAAGGATTCTCCCCCTCGGTATGGAAATAAAGAGAATAAAGGAAAATGGGGGGAGGATGGTCAATGGAAATGCGTCAGTTAGTTGGACAGTTCGCAGAACGGATGCAAACGTTGCGCCATTTGTTGCCGATTTTGCCGGATGAACCGTTGTATGTGCGGTTTGAGAGTGAAGAAGGCGTCGCCATGTTGGTGATCGGCAAAGAGCCGGCTGCCGCGGAAATGGAAAAGGATGAACGGAAAACGTTAACGGTGCGCGGCACAAAAACAGCGCTTTGCTCGCTCTTAGGCGGCGAACTGAAGCTGCAGCAGCTCGTCCGGCTGCGCGAAGTGCATGTGTCGGGAAGTTTTCGCCACCTGTTGCTGCTCGAATCTCTCCTCCATTTGGCTAAGCCGTATCGTCATGTCGGGTGAAAAATTTATTGACATGATTCGACATACAATGATACAATCACACACGTAATCAATCGAATAGGCGTTTGTTGCGCTCTTATCAAGAGAGGTGGAGGGATGTGCCCAATGAAGCCCGGCAACCGTCAGCGCGTCTGCTGAAAAGGTGCCAATTCACACAAAGCGCCCTGCTTTGGGAGATAAGAGACGGAATGGTGGACAATACCTTTCTGTTCTCTGCGGGCAGAAAGGTTTTCTTTTTGCGTTCCGCCGCCTTAGGAGGAAGGAAGGTGAAACGATGATTACACTCGAACGGGTGACGAAAATTTACGATGCGGCGAACGGGGCGGTGACGGCGGTCGATGACGTGTCGCTTGACATTCGCGAAGGGGAAATTTTCGGCATTATCGGTTACAGCGGCGCGGGGAAAAGTTCGCTCATCCGGCTGTTAAACGGGCTTGAGACGCCGACGAGCGGCCAGGTGATCGTCGCCGGCCGCGATATGGCGCGCATCAAAGGGCGGGAGCTGCGCAAAGCGCGTCAGGAAATCGGGATGATTTTCCAGCATTTCAACTTGCTTTGGTCGCGGACGGTGCGGGAAAATATCGCGTTTCCGCTCGAGATCACCGGCGTTCCGAAAGCGGAGCGGCAAAAGCGGGTCGAGGAGCTCATCGAGCTCGTCGGGCTCACGGGACGGGAAGAGGCGTATCCGTCGCAGTTGAGCGGCGGGCAAAAACAGCGGGTCGGCATCGCCCGGGCGCTTGCCAACAACCCGAAAGTATTGCTTTGCGATGAGGCGACATCCGCGCTTGACCCGCAAACGACGGATGCGATATTGGACTTGCTTGTCGACATCAACAAGCGGCTCGGACTGACGATCGTGCTCATTACCCATGAGATGCACGTCATCCGCAAAATTTGCGACCGCGTCGCCGTGATGGAAAGCGGCAAAATCGTTGAGCAAGGCGAAGTGCTGCATGTGTTCCGCAATCCGCAGCAGCCGATTACGAAACGGTTCGTCAAGCAGCTCGTTGAACCGGAGGAAACGGAAGAGGCGATTTCCCATCTGTTCGGTCAATATCCGAACGGGGTGATCGCGCAGTTGACCTTTGTCGGTGCGGCGGCCGGCCAGCCGCTCATCACGCAAGTCGTGCGGCAGTTTTCCGTTCATATGAACATTTTGCAAGGGAAAATTTCCCAAACACATCAAGGCGCCTACGGCGTGCTATTTGTGCACATCGACGGGGCGGCGGACGAAATCGCCCGGGCGCTTGACTACATTCAAAGCCAGCAGGTGGCGGTGGAGGTGATTCACGATGCTCGCTAACCTCCTGCCGAACGTCCAATGGGAGACAATGTGGGCGGCGACGGTCGAGACGCTGTATATGACGGGAGTGGCGGTGGCGGCCACTTTCGTCCTCGGAATCGTTCTTGGCTTGCTTCTATTTTTGACAGCGAAGGGCAACCTATGGGAAAACCGGTTTGTCAATACAGTGATTGCGGCGTTTGTGAACATTTTCCGCTCGATTCCGTTTATTATTTTGATCATTTTGCTCATTCCGTTTACCACCTGGCTTGTTGGGACGATGCTTGGCGCCAATGCGGCGCTGCCGGCTTTGGTCATTGGGGCCGCGCCGTTTTACGCCCGCATGGTGGAGATTGCCCTTCGCGAAATTGATAAAGGCGTCATCGAAGCAGCCCAA
Organism: Geobacillus genomosp. 3; assembly: GCF_000445995.2. Classification (GTDB taxonomy): domain Bacteria; phylum Bacillota; class Bacilli; order Bacillales; family Anoxybacillaceae; genus Geobacillus. Next base: position 2,888,971 of record NC_022080.4, on the reverse strand, counting down.
GCGATGGGCGCCTCAACGTGGACGATCATTTGGAAAGTGCTGCTGCCGGAATCGCTGCCGGCGCTCGTCTCCGGCATTACGGTGACGGCCGTGTCGCTCGTCAGCTATACGGCGATGGCTGGAGCCATCGGCGCCGGCGGGCTTGGGAACTTGGCGTATTTGGAAGGATTCCAGCGCAGCCATAACGATGTGACGTTTGTCGCGACCGTGTTGGTGCTCGTCATTGTCTTTGTCATTCAGTTGATCGGTGACGTTGTCACTTCCAAAATTGATAAACGATAAGGAGGAAGAAAACGATGAAAAAATGGCTTGGCGCCCTGTTCGCTGCTGTTCTTGTCTTCGCTTTGGCGGCGTGCGGCGGCAACGACAACAACAACGCGGCCGAAGGGGGCGAAGGCGGCGAGTTGGTCAAACTGAAAGTCGGCGCATCAAACGTGCCGCACGCGGAAATTTTGGAACAAGCGAAACCGATTTTGAAAGAAAAAGGCATCGACTTGGAGATCATTACGTTCCAAGACTACATTTTGCCGAACAAAGCGTTGGCCGATAAAGAAATCGACGCCAACTACTTCCAGCACATTCCGTATTTGGAATCGCAAATGAAAGAACACGGGTATGATTTCGTCAACGCCGGCGGCATTCACATTGAGCCGATCGGCCTGTATTCCAAAAAATACAAAAGCATCGAAGAGCTGCCGGATGGCGCGACGATCATCATGAGCAACTCGGTCGCCGACCATGGCCGCATTTTGTCGATGCTGCAGGAAAAAGGGCTCATTAAGCTGAAAGAAGGCGTCGACAAAACGAAAGCGACGGTCAATGATATTGCGGAAAACCCGAAAAACTTAAAGTTTAAGGCGGATGTCGATGCCGGGTTGCTGCCGCAAATTTATCAGAACGGGGAGGGTGATGCCGTCCTGATCAACGCCAACTATGCGCTGGACGCAGGCCTTGACCCGGCGAAAGACCCGATCGCCGTCGAATCGCCGAAAGACAACCCGTATGTCAACATTGTCGCCGTGCGCAAAGGCGATGAAAACCGGAAAGAAATCAAAACGTTAGTTGAAGTGCTGCAATCGAAAGAAATTCAAGATTTCATTAACGAAAAATATAAAGGCGCCGTCATTCCGGCGGCGGAGAACAATCAATAACGGGAGCGTTTCGCTTCCGTTTCTTTTTTGTCCCCAAAAAACCGCTCCCCTTAAACGAAAGCGGCAAAGGTTAAAACGATTCTGAATCCGAGGGCGCCACGGCCGCTTTGCTTTCCCGCGCTTCATCGGCCATTCAAACGCGCCAGTACGGCGGCAAGCATGACGATGATGACGCAGTTTTGCAGGACGACCACCGTCGTTAAACTGAAGATGGCGTCCCCGTGTTCACCGAGAATGTTGCCGATGATGATCCACGCCAAAAACGAAGCGAAAGCGGCGGTTAAGGCAAAGACAACCCAACGAATCAAGGGAATTTCCCCCCTTTCCTATGATGATGGAAGTGGAACAGAACAGGCGGTTTTCATCATGACATTCCGTCTATGTTGACGGAATGGTGGTGTTTCCACACGCTTTCAATACTATTCGTTGTTTAATTTCGTTTTCCTTCATGCATACTAACAGCAGAAACGGACAAAGGGGGAAAACGAAGATGAACAACGAAACATACACATCGGTCGAAGCCGCCCTTCGCCATTACAAGGAAGGGATCGGGGCGTTTACGCAAAAGCTGCCGGCGGTTGCCGAACGGTTTAACGCGTTTACCGACGCCTGTTTTGCGGAAGGGGCGCTGTCGAAAAAAGAAAAGCAGCTGATCGCCCTCGGCATCAGCCTGGCGGCGCAAGACGAGTATTGCACGATTTACCATACGAAAGGATGCCTTGACGAAGGGGCATCGGAACAAGAGATTTTGGAAGCGTGCGCGGTCGCGGCCGCGTTTGGCGGCGGGGCGGCGATGAGCCAGACGGTGACGCTTGTGCAAGAATGCCTCCGCGAGCTGCGGACGGCCCATTAGACTCCGGCAACGGGGTCTTTTTTTTTGCAAAAGCTCGTACAAACTAGTCGTTTTCGTGTAAAATATAAAAAGCATTGCCGCTTTTCCTGCCTTTCTCGTTTCCCTTATATACATAGTGGAAAACGGCAGCGAAAAGGTTGCGAATACTTTTCATTTGTTATAAGATTGTAATGAGAATAAAGTGAGAATGAGCGATCGCTGGGTCAAAAGCGAGCTTACATTATTTTCACGCGAAAACTGGAGGTATGCTTTATGGCCGTATTAAAGGTGGAAAATCTCCACGTATCAGTGGAAGGAAAAGAAATTTTAAAAGGGGTTGACTTAGAGGTTAAAGGCGGGGAAATCCACGCCATTATGGGTCCGAACGGAACGGGGAAATCGACGCTGTCATCGGCGATTATGGGCCATCCGAAATACGAGGTGACGGAGGGGGCGATTACGCTTGACGGCCAAAATGTTCTGGAGATGGAAGTCGATGAGCGGGCGCGCGCCGGCTTGTTTTTGGCGATGCAATATCCAAGTGAGATCAGCGGAGTGACGAACGCCGACTTTTTGCGCTCCGCCATTAACGCCCGTCTTGGTGAGGGCAATGAAATTTCGCTCATGAAATTCATCCGCAAGCTCGATGACAAAATGTCGTTTTTGGAAATGAATCCGGACATGGCGCACCGCTATGTAAACGAAGGGTTCTCGGGCGGGGAGAAAAAGCGGAACGAAATTTTGCAATTGATGATGCTCGAGCCAAAAATTGCCATTTTGGACGAGATCGACTCCGGATTGGATATTGACGCGCTTAAAATCGTCGCCAAAGGCATTAACGAAATGCGCAGCAGCGAGTTCGGCTGTTTGATCATCACCCACTACCAGCGGCTGCTCAACTACATCACCCCGGATTACGTGCACGTCATGATGCAAGGGCGCATCGTCAAGTCCGGCGGTCCGGAGCTGGCGCAGCGGCTTGAGGCGGAAGGGTACGACTGGATTAAAAAAGAACTCGGCATCGAAGACGAGACGGTCGGGCAAGAAGCGTAAGCGTTAGGAGGAGGACTATGGCGACAGAAACGAAAATCCCATTTGATGAAACCTACATCCGCACGTTCTCAGGCGAGCGCGGCGAACCGGACTGGCTGACCGGGCGGCGCCTTGAGGCGCTCGGTCAGGTGGAGCGGCTGCCGCTGCCGAAACCGGACAAAACGAAAATTGATAAGTGGAACTTTACCGATTTTGCCCGTCATGCGGTCGACAGCGCGCCGTACGCGGATTTGAACGATTTGCCGGAGGCGGTCAAGGCGCTCCTTGAGGCGGGCGAAGGAACGAAAAATTTGTATGTGCAGCGCAACCATACGCCGGCGTACGTGTCGCTCTCTGACGAGCTGAAAGAAAAAGGCGTGATTTTCACCGACATTTTCACCGCGGCACGGGAACATGGCGACTTGCTGAAGAAATACTTCATGACCGATGGGGTCAAGCCGGATGAGCACCGTCTCGCCGCACTCCATGCGGCGCTGTTTAACGGCGGGGTGTTTGTGTACGTTCCGAAAAACGTCGAAATCGAAACGCCGCTTCAGGCGGTCTACATTCAAGACGAAGACGATATCGCCTTGTTTAACCACGTCATCGTCGTGGCGGACGACAACAGCCGCGTCGTGTTTGTCGAAAATTATTTGTCGGCGCACGAGCAAGGGAAAGCGGTCGTCAATATCGTTGCTGAAGTGTTTGCCAATGCCAACGCGCGCGTCTTTTTCGCCGCCGTCGACCATTTGGCCAAAGGCGCGACGACATACGTCAACCGGCGCGGCATCGCCGGGCGCGACGGGCGGATCGAATGGGCGCTCGGGCTGATGAATGACGGCAACACCGTGTCGGAAAACACCACCCGCCTTGTCGGTGACGGGGCGTTTGGCGATACGAAAACGGTCGTTGTCGGCCGCGGCGAGCAAGTGCAAAACTTTACGACGAGCGTCATCCATTACGGAAAGCATACGGAAGGCTATATTTTAAAACACGGCGTCGTCCGCGACAGCGCCACCTCGATTTTCAACGGCATCGGCAAAATTGAGCACGGCGCGTCAAAATCGAACGCCGAGCAAGAGTCGCGCGTGTTGATGTTAAGCGAAAAAGCGCGCGGCGATGCGAACCCGATTTTGCTGATCGACGAAGACGACGTCATGGCCGGCCATGCGGCCTCGGTCGGGCGGGTCGATCCGGTTCAATTGTATTACTTAATGAGCCGCGGCATTCCGAGACGGGAAGCGGAGCGACTCATCATCCACGGCTTTTTGGCCCCGGTTGTCGAAGCGATTCCGATTGAAGGCGTGAAAAATCAATTAATCGAAGTGATTGAAAGGAAAGTTCAATCATGAATATAAATGAGATTCGTGCGTTGTTTCCGATTTTGCATCAGAACGTCAACGGCCATCCGCTCGTTTATTTTGACAGCGCGGCGACGTCGCAAAAGCCGCTGCCGGTGATCGAGGCGCTTGACCGCTACTACCGCGAATACAACTCGAACGTCCACCGCGGCGTCCACACGCTTGGAACGAAGGCGACCGACGCGTACGAAGGGGCGCGCGAAAAAGTGCGGCGCTTTCTGAACGCCAAATCGGCGCAGGAGATCATTTTTACGCGCGGAACGACAACGGCGCTCAACCTCGTCGCCTCAAGCTACGGGCGCGCCAACGTCAAAGAAGGCGATGAGATCGTCATCACGTACATGGAGCATCACAGCAACTTGATTCCGTGGCAGCAGCTCGCGAAACAGACGGGGGCGGCGCTGAAATACATTCCGCTGCAGGAAGACGGCACGCTCGACCTCAACGATGTCGAGGCGGCGATCACGCCGGCGGCGAAAATCGTCGCCATCGCCCATGTTTCGAACGTGCTCGGCACGATCAACCCGGTTCGGGAGATCGCCCGCCTCGCCCATGACCGCGGCGCGGTCGTCGTCGTCGACGCGGCGCAAAGCGCTCCGCATATGAAGATCGACGTCCAAGAGCTCGATTGCGACTTTTTGGCGTTTTCCGGCCATAAAATGGGCGGGCCGACGGGCATCGGCGTATTATATGGCAAAAAGAAATGGCTCGAGCAGATGGAGCCGATCGAGTTTGGCGGCGAAATGATCGATTTCGTCGAGCTGTACGACTCAACGTGGAAAGAGCTGCCGTGGAAGTTTGAAGGCGGCACGCCGATCATCGCCGGCGCCATCGGCCTTGGTGCGGCGATCGATTTCCTCGAGCAAGTCGGCTTGGACGCGATCGCCGCCCATGAACACGAGCTGGCGCAATATGCGCTTGAGCGGCTGGCTGACATGGACGGCGTCACCGTCTATGGGCCGAAAGAGCGGGCCGGGCTTGTGACGTTTAACATCGACGGCGTGCATCCGCACGATGTGGCGACCGTCTTGGACGCGGAAGGGATCGCCATCCGCGCCGGCCACCATTGCGCCCAGCCGCTCATGAAGTGGCTTAATGTCACAGCAACCGCCCGGGCGAGCTTTTATTTGTACAACACGAAAGAGGAAATCGACCGGTTCATCGCCGCATTACAGAAAGCGGAGGAGTACTTCAGCCATGTCTTCTAATCATCCGTTGGACCAGCTGTACCGCCAAGTCATTATGGATCATTATAAAAACCCGCGCAACCGCGGGGTGCTTGAGGGCACGAACGTCGATATCAACATGAACAACCCGACGTGCGGCGACCGCATCCATTTGACGATGAAAGTGGAAGACGGAAAAGTCGTCGACGTCAAATTTGAAGGCGAAGGCTGTTCGATTTCGATGTCGTCGGCGTCGATGATGACGCAGGCGATCAAAGGAAGAACGGTAGAGGAAGCGCTTCGGCTCGCCCATATTTTTTCCGACATGATCCAAGGCAAAGAGTACGACGATTCCGTCGACCTTGGCGACATCGAGGCGCTTCAAGGCGTTTCCAAGTTTCCGGCCCGCATCAAATGCGCGACGTTGGCGTGGAAAGCGCTCGAAAAAGGACTGCATCACCACTAATCTAAAGGAAGGTGAACCGAGATGGCGAAAAAAGCGCCAGACATTGGCGAATACAAATATGGCTTCGTTGACAAGGACGTCTCCGTCTTCCGCGCCCAGCGCGGCCTGACGCGCGAAGTCGTCGAAGAAATTTCGCGGATGAAAAACGAGCCGCAATGGATGCTCGAGTTCCGCTTAAAAGCGCTCGACATCTTCTACAGCAAACCGATGCCGCAATGGGGCGGCGATTTGTCGAGCCTCGATTTCGATGAAATTACGTACTACGTCAAACCGACGGAAAAATCGGGCCGTTCGTGGGACGAAGTGCCGGAGGAAATTAAAGCGACGTTTGATAAGTTAGGCATTCCGGAGGCGGAACAAAAATATTTGGCCGGCGTTTCCGCGCAATACGAATCGGAAGTCGTCTACCACAACATGAAAGAAGACCTCGAAGCGCTCGGCGTCATCTTTAAAGACACCGACTCGGCGCTGAAGGAAAACGAAGATTTGTTCCGCGAACATTTCGCCAAAGTTGTGCCGCCGACCGATAACAAGTTTGCGGCCTTGAACTCGGCCGTCTGGTCGGGCGGTTCGTTCATCTACGTCCCGAAAGGCGTGAAAGTCAACACGCCGCTGCAGGCGTATTTCCGCATCAACTCGGAAAACATGGGGCAGTTTGAACGGACGCTCATCATCGTCGATGAAGGGGCGCACGTCCATTACGTCGAAGGCTGTACGGCGCCGATTTACACGACAAACTCGCTCCATAGCGCGGTTGTGGAAATCATCGTTAAAAAAGGCGCGTACTGCCGCTACACGACGATCCAAAACTGGGCGAACAACGTTTTCAACTTGGTGACAAAGCGCGCCGTCTGTGAAGAAAACGCGACGATGGAATGGATTGACGGCAACATCGGCTCAAAATTGACGATGAAATACCCGGCCGTCATCTTAAAAGGCGAAGGGGCGCGCGGCTTGACGCTGTCGATCGCCATCGCCGGCAAAGGCCAGCACCAAGACGCCGGGGCGAAAATGATCCATCTGGCGCCGAACACGTCGTCGACGATCGTCTCGAAATCGATCTCGAAACAAGGCGGAAAAGTCACGTACCGCGGCATCGTCCATTTCGGCCGCAAAGCGTCCGGCTCGCGTTCGAACATCGAATGCGACACGCTCATTTTGGATAACCAGTCGACATCGGACACGATTCCGTACAACGAAATTTTAAACGACAACATCTCGCTTGAGCACGAAGCGAAAGTGTCGAAAGTGTCCGAGGAGCAGCTGTTCTACTTGATGAGCCGCGGCATTTCCGAGCAGGAAGCGACGGAAATGATCGTCATGGGCTTCATCGAGCCGTTCACAAGAGAGCTGCCGATGGAATACGCGGTCGAGATGAACCGCCTGATCAAGTTCGAAATGGAAGGAAGCATTGGGTAAGCTTGATAAATCAAGGGTGCGGCGTTCGTTTGTGGGTGTCGCACCCACAAAACGCCCGCATGATCGACGCAGGACAAAGCAAGGGAGCGGCCGGCGCTTGATCTCCGGAAGCGCCAAGGCCGTCCCGCAGGCCATTCCTCCTTCATGGGAGCATGTTTTTAGGGGAGCGCTCTTTTTGGGCGCTCCCCTGTCGTTCCTTTTCCATGCCAGGCGGTTCTGTTCAGCCGCGCCCGGTCTTCCTGTTTAGCGCTGCACTTTTTCAAGCGCCAATTTGACGCCAAACCCGATCATCACCGCGCCCGTGATGCCTTCGATCCATTTCTTCGTTTTCGGCCGCTTCATGAACTCGCTGATATAGTGGATAAAGGAAATGTAAAACAAAAACCAGGCGGCCGTCATCACCGTATAAGCCGCCCCCATCATAAGAAACGGGGCGAACGCGTGCGCGCCCGGCGCCACGAACTGCGGCAAAAAGGTTAGGAAAAAGGCCGCCACCTTTGGGTTCAAAAAATCGGTGAGAAACCCTTGCCGGAAGCAGGCGGGCTGTTGTTCTTTGCTATTGACATCCGTTTCCATGCCGGCCGCTTCGCCATGTTTTAAGACGCTGTACAACGCTTTGACACCCAAGTAGGTTAAATACACCGCTCCTATATATTTCAAGGCGGAAAACAGCAAGGCCGATTGCATAATGACGGCGGAAAGCCCAAGCGACGCTGCGGCGGTGTGGAGAAACAAGGCGCAACAAACCCCTAGTGCGGTTTTCAAGCCGCCGATCTTCCCAACGGAAATGGTGTTTTTGGTCACTACCGCTGTGTCGGGCCCGGGCAGCACAATCAAAAATATCGATAAAAGAAGAAACGGGTACAGATGGATCATCAGACGGCCCTCCCATTGTCAGAATGTTTCGATGGATATCATTGTATCGCAACCGTTCCTCGAATGTAAATATGGACTTTCTGAACCGCCGTTGCCCTTCATGGTGGGGCGGTCATTTTTATTTCGCGCCGCCCGCGCTTATGGTATAGTGAAGATAGCTGAAAATCCAATGAACTGGTGATCGTGATGATTTACATCGGACTGACCGGCTGGGGGGATCATGACAGCCTCTATCCGCCCGGCTTGGCGGCGAAAGATAAATTGCCGGAGTATGCGGCCCATTTTCCGACGGTCGAGGTCGATTCGTATTTTTACGCCATTCAGCCGCGTTCGAACGTGGAAAAGTGGATTCGCGAGACGCCGCCGTCGTTTCAGTTCATCGTCAAAGCGTACCAAGGGATGACCGGGCATGAGCGCGGGCCGATCCCCTATGAGAACAAGGAAGCGATGTTTGCGGCGTTTTTGGACTCGATCGCGCCGTTTCGGGAAGCGGGGAAGCTGGCGATGGTGCTGTTTCAGTTTCCGCCGTGGGTTGACTGCCGGCGCGAGCATGTCGCGTATTTGCGCTGGGTGAAGGCGCGGATGGGGGAGGTGCCTGCCGCCTTAGAGTTTCGCCATCAGTCGTGGTTTTCGCCGCGCTTTCGCGAAAAAACGCTCCGCTTTATGGAAGAGGAAGGCTGGATTCACGCGATTTGCGACGAGCCGCAGGCGGGGGAGGGGTCGGTGCCGACCGTTTTGCATCCGACCGACCGCGAAAAGACGCTCATCCGCCTGCACGGGCGGAACGTCTACGGCTGGAACAAGGCGACGGCCGGCGACAACTGGCGCGCTGTGCGTTACTTGTACCGGTACAATGAGCGCGAGCTGCGCGAATGGGTGCGCCATCTTGAGGCGCTGCAAGAAAACACGAAACAAATTTACGTGCTGTTTAACAACAACTCCGGCGGCGATGCCGCCGACAACGCCAAACAGTTGATCGAGTTGCTTGGCATTGAGTACAACGGTCTCGCGCCGCGGCAGCTCGGGTTGTTTTGAAGCGGGGGACGGATATGGGGTACATGCTGCTTGTCTTGATCGGGTTTACCGCCGGAACGCTCGGCAGTTTGGCCGGTTTGGGCGGCGGGGTGGTCATCGTGCCGGCGCTTTTGTTTTTCGGGGCGCTCGGCTGGCTTTCGGCGGTGACGCCGCAAGTGGCGGTCGGCACGTCGCTCGTCGTCATTATTTTCAACGGGTTGTCATCCACGCTGTCGTATATGAAAGACAAACTGGTCGATTATCGGAGCGGCTTGCTTTTTTGCATCGGGAGCGTCCCTGGGGCGGTCGCCGGCGCCTTGGTGAACAATACGTTGAGCGCCGCTCATTTTTCGTTATATTTTGGGCTGTTTTTAATCGCCATGTCGGTTTTTTTGTCGCTGAGCCAAAAGAAAGCGAAGCGTTCGGCTGACGAGACGGCGGCGGCGACGGAGAGCGGAGCCGGTTCGCGCCAGTGCAGGGGGGAAGCGGACAGCCGCCTGCAGCCGGCGCCTTGGTGGCGGCGGAACGTGGTGCGGACGTACACGGACCGGAACGGGGAGACGTTTACATACGGCTACCAGCCGCTCGCGGCGGTCGCCATCGCGTTTCTCGTCGGTTTTTTCGGTGGGCTGTTCGGCATCGGCGGCGGGTCGCTCATGGTGCCGGCGATGATCGTGCTGTTTCGCTTTCCGCCTCATGTAGCGGTGGCGACATCGATGTTGATGATTTTTTTGTCCTCGCTCATCGGCTCGCTCACCCATGTCGCGATGGGCAATGTGCACTGGCTGTTTGCGCTGCTGCTGATCCCCGGCGTATGGATCGGCGCGAAAACCGGGGCGTGGATCAATAAACGGATGTCAAGCCGGGCGCTGGTCACCGTGCTTCGAATGGTGCTCGTGTTGCTCGGGGTTCGGCTTGTCGTGGAAAGTTTGTTGTAATCAAGGAGGGGCGTTTTTGAAGCAGACGATTTATATTTACCATACGAACGATGTGCACAGCCATTTTGAACATTGGCCGCAAATCGCCCGCTTTTTGTCGGAACGGAGAGGGGAGCATCGCGCGCGCAACGAGGCGATGCTTTTGTTTGATGTCGGCGATTTTCTCGACCGCGTGCACCCGATTACGGAAGCGACGCGGGGGAAGGCGAACGTGGACTTGTTGAACGATCTCGGCTATGATGCGGTGACGATCGGCAACAACGAAGGGATCACCTTGGATTACAATGAGCTCGATTCGCTCTACGAGCGGGCGCGGTTTCCCGTTGTTGTCGCCAACTTGTTCCGCCGCGACGGCACGCGGCCGCCGTGGGCGCTGCCGTATGCCGTCATCCCGGCGACGGAGACGTTTCGCATCGGGGTCGTCGGCGCCACCGCCCCGCTTGTGAAATTTTACGAGCTGCTCGGCTGGAAGATTGCGCCGCCGTTTGACATGTTGGCGGCGGCGGTGGCCGACGTGAAGCGGCAGGCCGATTGCGTCGTTGTCTTGTCCCATCTCGGGGTGAATGAGGATGAAAAAATGGCGGCGATGATTCCCGATGTCGACATTATTTTAGGGTCGCATACCCATCATGTATTTCCGGAGGGGAAAATGGTGAACGGGACGTTGCTTTGCGCGGCAGGGAAGTACGGGAAATATGTCGGCGTCGTCAAGCTCGACATCGAGCAGCACCGATTGGCGCGGGCATCCGCGACCGTCGTCGATGTCGATACTTTACCCCGTTCGGAACAGGTGGAGCGCCATCTCCATTGCCTTGAGCAAGACAGTTTGGCGCGGCTTGCGGCCGAGCAGGTGGCGGTGCTGGAAGACGACTTGCCGCTCAACTGGTTTGCCCCGTCGCCGCTCGGGAATTTGCTTGCGTCCGCGTTGCGCGAATGGTGCGGGGCGGACATCGGGATGGTGAACGCCGGGGTGCTGCTGGAGCCGCTCGAGAAAGGGCCGGTGACGAAAAAAGATTTGCACCGCATTTGCCCGCATCCGCTCAACCCGTGCAAGGTGAAGCTGCGCGGGGCGGAGCTGAAGGAAATTATGCTCGAGGCCCATACCGAACGGATGAAGCATTTGCGTTTTAAAGGGTTTGGCTTCCGCGGCGAAGTGATGGGGGAAATGGTGTACGACGGCGTCGAGATCGAAACGGAGCTCGAAGAAGACGGCGCTTGGCATATCCGCGGCATTCGAATCAACGGCGAGCCGCTCGACCCGGAGCGCACATATGACGTGGCGACGACCGACATGTTTGCCATCGGCCATTTTTACCCGCAAATTCAGCGGGCGGCGGAGAAAACGTATTACATGCCGGAATTTTTGCGCGATCTTCTCGCCTGGAAATTGACCCAGTAGGCAGGCACTTCTTTTTCCACGCTTCATACATTGAAGTATGGAAAGGAGAGTGACTGCGGCGATGGTGGAAGTCAAGCCGATCATCATTGACGGACATCCGTTTACCGCCGTGTCCGTCCGGCTGCCGAAAACGAACTTGCTGGCGGTGGCGGGCGAGAGAGGATACATCATGTGCGGGGCGCTCGACGTGGCGTTATTGAACGAAAAGCTGCGCGACCGCGGCATTGTCGCCGGACGGGCGGTCGGGGTGCGCACGATCGAGCAGCTGCTTGAGGCGCCGCTCGAATCCGTGACAGTCGCCGCCGAGGAGCTCGGCATCAAACGGGGAATGAAAGGAAAAGACGCGCTGTTGAAAATGCGGTGAAAAAATCCCTCCTTGCAAGCATACATATAGCTTGTAAAGGAGGGATTTTATTTTGCTGCGCCCCCGATTCGTGCGGAGAGGGCCGCTTCCGTTCCGCTACGTGTTTTTATTGACGTTCGTTTTTTTTATGTTTTCCACAGCGGCCGGGCTTTGGATCGTGAACAAAGGCATTGAGCCGGTGCTGATGGAAATCGCTGAAACGGAAACGAAGCGGATTGCCAATTTGATCATCAATAACGCCCTTGAGGAGCAGTTTAAAGAAGAAAACCCGAAATTTCAGCAGCTCGTGACCGTCCAGCAAGACAATAACGGACGAATTGTTTCCGTCGATTTTAACGCCGAAGCGATCAACCGCATTTTGGAAGAAATAGATGACCATGTCATGGCAAGTTTAAAGGCGGCGACAGAAGGACGGATTGAGCGGTTGGTGCTGCCTGAGGTCGAATCCGGCCAAGGGGACAGCCGCGGCATCATTTACTACATCCCGCTCGGTCAAGTGACGGACAATGCATTGCTTGCCAATCTCGGCCCGCGCATCCCGGTGCAGTTTCAAATCGTCGGCAACGTCGATTCGGAAGTGATCAAGAAAGTACATGCTTATGACATTAACAACTTTTTTATTGAAATCAATATTCAAGTCGAAGTGGACATCCAAGTCGTCATTCCGTTTGCCTCCAAGCTGACGACGGTCAAAGAAGATATCCCGGTCGTGATGAGCTTCATTCCGGGAGAAGTGCCGCAGTTTTACAACAAAAACGGCGGCCCGCTCGGCCCGTCGGTTCCGCTTCCGAAGCGATAGAAGGGAAAATGGTTTTGCTGGAAACATGGAAATGTTATACAACAAAAACGTATACGCGGCCGCCTTTTACTCGGTTGTTTCCCCCCCTGCGACGGGGAGTGAAACAGCTTTTTTGTTTTCAGAAAGAAAAGAGGTAGACGAGACGCTCCGAATTTTGTAATATTATATTAAATTGAAAATAATTTTATTATTTACATAGCTGCTAGAGGGGATGTGAGAGCAGAGGACGAAAACGATCATACGGAGAAGGCGGGATTTTTCTCGAACGCCTTCGAACGAAAGCGGCCCGGGCGCTCGCGCATTGCCGTGCCACGCAGGCCGGGCATTAATGACAGAACATTTTGAATAATGGGGGGATATGACGTGAAGAAAAAAAGAGCAGCAAGTGTGTTGTTCTCGCTCATGCTGACGGCGGGCCTTATGGCCGGCTGCGGCGGCAACCAGCAAGGCGGCGGTTCGTCAGGCGGCGGAGGAGGTGGCGGCGGCGATGTCATCAAAGTCGGCGCCAACCTCGAGCTGTCCGGCGCAGTCGCTTCATACGGCCAATCGATCGCCGAAGGGGTCGAGCTGGCCTTCGAAGAAATGAACAAAAACGGCGGCATTGACGGTAAAAAATTGGAACTGGTCAAAGTGGACAATAAGTCGGAAGCGGCTGAAGCGACAAACGGCGCGATCAAGCTGATCAGCCAAGACAAAGTCACCGCTCTCATCGGCTCGGCGACGAGCACGAACACGATCGCCCAGGCACAGATCGTCAATGATAATCAAATTCCGCTCATTACGCCGTCTGGAACGAGCGAAACGGTCACCGTCAAAGACGGCAAAGTAAACGAATTTGTGTTCCGGACGTGCTTCATCGATCCGTTCCAAGGGACGGTGGCGGCGAAATTTGCCTTGAACGACTTGAAAGTGAAAAATGCGGCGGTGTTGATCGACAGCGCGAGCGACTACTCGAAGGGGCTGGCCGCGGCATTTAAAGATGAATTTGCAAAAGGCGGCGGCAAAATCGTTGCCGAAGAAGCGTACGTCGCGAAGGACACCGACTTCCGCGCCACGCTGACGCGCATCAAATCGGCCAACCCGGAATTTTTGTTCTTGCCGGGCTACTATGAAGAAGTCGGTCTGATCGTCAAACAAGCGCGTGAGCTTGGCTTGAACGTGCCGATCATGGGCGCGGACGGCTGGGATTCGCCGAAGCTTGTTGAAATTGCCGGCAAAGAGGCGTTGAACAATACGTACATCACGAACCATTATTCGTCGGGCGACCCGGATCCGAAAATTCAAGAGTTCGTCAAAGCGTTCCAGGCAAAATACAACAAAGCGCCGGATTCGTTCAACGCTCTCGGCTACGATACGGCCTACCTTCTGGCTGATGCCATCAAACGGGCCGGCAGCGCCGATCCGGTGAAAATTAAAGATGCTCTCGCGCAAACGAAAGATTTGCAGCTTGTCACCGGCACCTTCACCATTGATGAAAACCATAACCCGGTCAAATCGGCCGTCATTTTGGAATACAAAGACGGGCAACAACAATTTAAAACAAAAGTCAACCCGTAATGGATTGGCCGGGACGGGGAGGGGGCGCACCGCAGAGGGCGCTCCCCCCGTCCGCCATTTCTTGCGGTCAACGACGAGTTTTTCGTAAGGAGCGTGCAGACATGGAACTCATTCAACAGCTCGTGAACGGCATTTCGTTAGGCAGCATTTATGCGCTCATCGCTCTTGGCTATACGATGGTCTACGGCATCGTCCGGCTCATTAACTTCGCCCATGGCGACGTCTTTATGATCGGTTCATTCGTTGGGTTTTACGCCGTCACGATGCTTGGTGTCGGCTTTTTTCCGGCGCTTTTGCTGGCGATGGCGGCTTGCGCCGTGCTTGGGGTGCTCATTGAGCGGATTGCGTACAAGCCGTTGCGCAACGCGACGCGCATTGCCGTTCTCATTACCGCAATCGGCGTCTCGCTGCTTATTGAATACGTCATGATTTATTTGCGCGGGGCACAGCCGGAGGCGTACCCGGGCGCGCTGTTGCCGGGCGGGAACATAAAGCTGTTTGGCGTCGTCGTTAGCAGCCAGTCGCTGTTCATCCTCGGCACGTCCCTCGCCTTGATGATCCTTCTTCAGTTCATTGTTCACCGGACGAAAATCGGGAAAGCGATGCGCGCCGTCTCCCACGATGCGGAAGCGGCCCGGCTGATGGGGATTAACGTCGACAACACCATCTCCGCCACGTTTGCCGTCGGCTCGGCGCTCGCCGGAGCAGCCGGTGTTATTTTTGGCATTTATTATACAAAAATTGATCCGTTGATGGGCATCCTTCCCGGCTTGAAGGCGTTTGTTGCCGCCGTGTTGGGCGGAATCGGCATCATCCCGGGCGCGATGGTGGGCGGGCTGTTGCTTGGCGTCATCGAATCGCTTGTCAGCGGGCTCGGGTATTCGCTTTGGCGCGACGGGGTGGCGTTTGTCATTTTAATTCTCATCCTCATTTTCCGGCCGGCCGGATTGTTTGGCAAGAACGTACGAGAAAAAGTGTAAAGGATGGTAGGGAACAATGGCAACTTGGAAGCGGACGCGGGGATTTTGGGTTTCCATCATACTGGTTTTTGCCTTTTTCGCCGTTGTACAGTGGCTCATTGCAAGCGGAATGTTAAACATCTTTTATGTGAACACCCTCTTTTTTATGGCGATTAACGTCATTTTGGCCGTCAGCCTTCACTTGATTATTGGGATTACCGGACAGTTTTCCATTGGCCATGCCGGCTTCTTCGCCGTCGGCGCCTACGCCTCGGCGATTATGACGATGAAGCTGCAGCTGCCGTTTGCCGTCGGGATCGCGGCCGCCGGGGTGGCGGCGGCGCTGGCCGGCCTCTTGATTGGCGTGCCGAGCCTGCGCTTAAAAGGCGATTATTTGGCGATCGCCACGCTCGGCTTTGGCGAAATCGTCCGCATCGCCTTATTGAACATCGATTATGTCGGCGGCGCGAGCGGGATGACGGTAACGCATATGACGACATGGCCGTGGGTGTTCGCCTGCTTGTTGGCGACGATTGTCGTCATCGCCAACTTCACGAACTCGACGCACGGACGGGCGTGCATCTCGATTCGCGAAGATGAAATCGCCGCCGATGCGATGGGGATCAACACGACGTACTACAAGGTGGCGGCGTTCGCGATCGGATCGTTTTTCGCTGGCATCGCCGGGGCGCTGTATGCGCACCACTTTTACATCATTCAGCCGTCGAACTTCGGCTTTTTGAAATCGTTCGACATTTTGATTTTTGTCGTCCTCGGCGGGCTTGGCAGCTTATCCGGCGCGGTGGTGGCAGCGGTGTTGCTGACGGTCGTTTCGACGTTCTTGCAAAATTATCCGGAAACGCGGATGATCATTTACAGCCTTGTCTTGATTTTGGTGATGCTGTACCGTCCGAAAGGGCTGATGGGCACGAAAGAATTGACTTCGCTTTTCAAGTGGCGGAAGGCGGCGCAAGGGGGAATGAACCATGACAACAAGAACACCGTTGCTTAAAGTGGAAAGCGTCGGCATCCAATTTGGCGGGCTGAAGGCGCTCTCCGGCGTGAATATGGAACTTTACGAAGGAGAGCTCGTCGGGCTCATCGGCCCGAACGGCGCCGGTAAAACGACGCTGTTTAACTTGTTGACGGGCGTGTATGTGCCGACGGAAGGGCGGATTGTGCTTGACGGGGAAACGGTAAACGGCCTGCCGCCGTATAAAATTACGCGCAAAGGGATCAGCCGGACGTTCCAAAACATCCGCCTGTTTGGCGAGCTGTCGGTGCTTGACAATGTGAAAGTGGCGTACCATGCGCACGCCCGCCATTCGATGCTGAGCTCCATTTTCCGCCTCCCGTCCCATTTCCGCGGGGAAAAGGAGATGGAAGAGAAGGCCATTGAGTTTTTGGACATTTTCCATTTAGGGGACGTGATGCATGAGCAGGCGAAAAACTTGCCGTACGGCCAACAGCGCCGGCTTGAGATCGCCCGGGCGCTCGCGGCGCAGCCGAAGGTGCTCCTTTTGGACGAGCCGGCGGCCGGCATGAACCCGCAAGAAACGAACGAATTGATGAACTTGATCGCGTTTATCCGCGAACGGTTTGCGTTGACGATTTTGTTGATTGAGCACGACATGTCGCTTGTGATGGGCATTTGCGAGCGCATTTACGTGTTGGACCACGGCCAGTTGATCGCCCACGGCACGCCGGAAGAAGTGCGCAGCAACCCGAAAGTGATCGAGGCTTACCTTGGCGAGGAGGTGTCGTGACGTGTTGAAAGTGGATGGAATCGATGTGTTTTACGGCAACATTCATGCTTTAAAAGGCGTATCGCTTGAGGTCAACAGCGGGGAAATCGTCACGTTGATCGGCGCGAACGGCGCCGGCAAAACGACGCTGTTGAAGACGATCTCCGGCTTGTTGAAGCCGAAAAGCGGCGACATCGTCTACGAAGGGGTTTCGATCGCCGGCAAGGCGGCGCAAGCGATCGTCAAGCACGGCATTTCCCACGTGCCGGAAGGACGGCGGGTGTTCGCCAACATGACGGTTGAGGAAAACTTGGAGCTCGGCGCGTTTTTGCGCAAAGACAAGCAAGGGATTCAAGATGATTTCGCGAACGTGTACCAGCTGTTCCCGCGCCTTGAGGAGCGGCGCAAGCAATTGGCCGGCACGCTTTCAGGCGGCGAGCAGCAAATGCTTGCCATCGGCCGCGCGCTCATGGCGCGCCCGAAGCTGCTCTTGCTTGACGAACCGTCGATGGGGCTCGCGCCATTGCTCGTCAAAACGATTTTCCGCATCATCCAAGAAATCAACGAATCGGGAACGACGATTTTGCTTGTCGAACAAAACGCCCATATGGCGCTCTCGATCGCCGACCGCGCCTATGTCATCGAATCCGGGCGCGTCGTCCTGTCGGGGACGGCCGGCGAGCTGCAGGCGAGCGAACAAGTGAGACAGGCGTATTTGGGCGGGCATTAACGAAAAGACGAAAAGAGGCCGACATCGGCCTCTTTTTTGGCATGGGGGCCGCCGCTAGCGTCGTTGCTGCTGCCGCTCGGCCCGTTCCCACGCTTTTAAGTGCGGATACGGGTCAAACGCCCACTCCGTATAGCCGTTGTCTTTGTACATGCCATAATGGAGGTGGGGCGGAAACTTTCCGGCGGTGCCCGGCGGCCCGTAGCCGGAGCTGCCGACGGAGCCGATGATCGTGCCCGGCTCGACGATTTGCCCTTCGCGAAGCTCGGCGGCAAAGCCGTTCAAATGGGCGAAATAATGATACGTGTTGTTGATGTCACGGATGCCGACGCGCCAACCGCCGTATTTGTTCCACCCTTTCAGTTCGACGATGCCATAGCACGTCGAGCGCACCGGCACGCCGTAGCCGGCGAAAATGTCGGTTCCTTCATGGATGCGGCGTCCTCCCCAGCCGCGCGCATCGCCCCACGTATCACGGTAGCTGTAATTCGCCCGCAACGGGAGCGGGAACACGTGTTTGTCCAATTTCAGCGTTTGATACTTTTTGTAAATTTTCGCCTTCCCTAAAATCAAGTCAACGGCTTTCGCCCGTTGGTAATAATTCCAAAGCGCCACTTTAATATGGTGGTGGTCGATGCCGTACGTTTGCAAATACCGGGCTATCGCCATAATCAGATCATCATCGTCATCGGCCCGCGCCTCGCCGTCTCCGTCTCCGTCCACACCGAGCCCGCCAAACTGGGAAATCGTAAACGGGTTCGTATCGTGCGGATTTTTGTTCAGCGGGCCGGCCCATATTTCCGGTTTGATGTAAAGACCGAGAACGCCGGTCGGTTTCGGCAAATCGCGGCGCGCCTGGCGGATGTTCCGTTCATATTGGTCGATGGCCGCAAAGTAATACCACGGAATGAGCGAAACGGCTTCCGCCTTTTTATACAGCTCCATGCGCTGCTTGTATACGGCGTCCTCCGTTTCCGCCGCGTAAGCCGCACCGGCGGCAATGAACAAAATCGCCGCCACCCATATGGCGACAAGCCATCGGTGCACGTGGATCCCCCCTTTCGCCCGTTTCATATGTTTAGTTTGGAGAGAAAAGGGATATTCATAAATGTTAAAAAGCGGAAAAGACGAGCATGGCTTATTTTTTTTGTGTTTTCCCGCGTTTTTCATTATAATGGGAAATGAACAATCATACATAACTGGAGTGAGAACCATGGCGACGAAGGAAGAACATGTTCGCAAGCCAGACTGGTTGAAAATTAAGCTGAATACGAACGAACATTACACCGGATTGAAGAAACTGATGCGGGAAAACCGTTTACATACTGTATGCGAGGAAGCGAAATGCCCGAACATTCATGAATGTTGGGCGCTCAGACGGACGGCGACGTTTATGATTTTAGGCAGCGTCTGCACGCGCGCCTGCCGCTTTTGCGCCGTCAAAACGGGGCTGCCGACCGAGCTTGACTGGCAAGAACCGGAACGCGTCGCCGAGTCGGTGCGCATCATGAACTTAAAGCATGTCGTCGTCACCGCGGTCGCCCGCGACGATCTCAAAGACGGCGGAGCGGCGGTGTTTGCGGAAACGGTGCGCGCCATTCGCCGGAAAAATCCGTTTACGACGATTGAAGTGCTGCCGTCGGATATGGGCGGCGTGTATGAAAACTTAAAAACGCTGATGGACGCCCGTCCCGATATTTTAAACCATAACATCGAAACGGTGCGCCGCCTGACGCCGCGGGTACGCACCCGCGCGACCTACGAACGTTCGCTTGAGTTTTTGCGGCGCGCGAAAGAACTGCAGCCGGACATTCCGACGAAATCAAGCATCATGGTCGGCCTTGGGGAAACGAAAGAGGAAATTATCGAGGCGATGGACGATTTGCGCGCCAATCAAGTCGACATTTTGACGATCGGCCAATATTTGCAGCCGACGAAAAAACATTTGAAAGTCGTCAAATACTATCATCCCGACGAATTCCAAGAGCTGAAAGAAATCGCGCTAAGCAAAGGGTTCAGCCATTGCGAAGCCGGCCCGCTCGTCCGCTCGTCGTACCATGCCGATGAGCAGGTGAACGAAGCGGCGAAAGCGCAGCAGCTGAAAGCATAACAGCGGCCAGGCCAAGGAAAAAACGGTCGTGCCTCTTTGGGAAGAAGGCAGACCGTTTTCTTTGCCCTAACGTCCCTCCGGTGCCGGCCGCGGCGTGCCGTCGCGGAAGTCGCGGTCGAGGTTGTCATTTGTCTCATTGATCATCTCGCCGTTTTCATTTTCCCCGTCGTTTAGTTTTTTCCCTTGTGGGTATTTCAACATTTGCTGGATGGTCGCATCGATGATTCGGTCGATATCGCGGCTGTTGGAGTCAAGGCGGCCGAAACGCTCAATATCCCTCATCAGCTGCGGATTGTCGGCGATATACACATGATAGTAACGGGGAACGACGGACAGTGCTGTCTTTTTCACTTGGTCGGCGGTTTGCTGCCGGTTTTTGGTGTCGGCGTCATAGACGACAAGCACCTCTTCATCGGTGACGAGCGTGGCGACGTCGTTGACGCCTGGCAGCTGCGTGCACAATTTGCTGATTAAATCGGCCGCTTGTTCGCGGTTGAATGACGGCATGTCGTTATAGCCGTTGGCATCGCCGAGAGTCGGGCTTTTTTGGTGGCGGACGTAGCCGAAGTTGTTCATCGGCGTGTCATCGCCGTTTGGCACCCCGTTTTCGTTATAGAGCTCGTTGCGGTCGGTCACATTGATCGTATTGCCGCTCCGCTTGTAGACGTCGGTGTTTTCGTCCTGTGCCGTCTGCGCGCAGCCGGCCAGGGCGACGGCCGTTCCGAACGCAACGGCCAACCATGGTCGTCTCATCGTCAGCACCCCCTTCGCTTTTAGGGTGGCACAAATCGCCCGTTTGATAACAGTAATTGATTGGGTGCAGTGCATCAGGTATGATGGAAATGGAAAGGCGAGGTGAGAGCGGTGATTTGCATTAACAATCATTGTTACGAACTCGTTGAAAACGTCAAAAACGCCTTTAACGAGGAAGTATTTCGCGCCCGGTACGCCGATATTTTAGGGAAGTACGACTACATTGTCGGCGATTGGGGATACAATCAGCTTCGCCTGCGCGGGTTTTTCGATGACCATAACCAAAAGGCGACATACGACACGAAAATCAGTACGCTGTCCGAGTATTTGTACGAATACTGCAATTTCGGCTGCGCCTATTTTGTATTGCGCAAAGTGAAGCGGTAAAGGCGGCAGCCGCCCGCTGCCGGGCGGCTGCACATCATTCGCTTTCATTGTACGGAAACTGTTCGCTTGCGCGCGGATCGTCGTGCGGCGGGTGGGAGGCCGGGTCGCGCCTTGGGATGTTTTGGTGGAATGACTTGAATTCATAGTTAAAGGCGCTGTAATGCCGCTGCCCTTCTTCCCACGGCGTGCTTTTGTTTTCGACCGGGGCGTCGTCGCGGCGCGGCGAGCCGTACGGCCCTTCCGGGAATTCTTCGGCGGTTAAAAAGTTGCGCTGTTTTTCGACGACGGAAAAGTCGGCATATTGTTCCCGTTCCGCCATTCGTCTCACCTTCCTTGCTGCCGGGGTGTTTCATAAGATGCCCAAAACCGCGGAAGGTTATGAAAGACATTCGTCCAAAAAGGCGCGCAAATCGTCGGCGTCTTGTCCGTCGAGCGCATAGGCGTGTTCGATATAGCCCGGTTCCTCCAAATCGTCGCGGCCGAGAATGGCAAAGCGGTTGCTTTGCAAATCGAGCACCAAATATTTTCCGTAAAAGCGGTCGGTTTCAATTAACGCCAAATCGAACCGCTGCCGTCCGCCGACAAAGCTGACAAACCGGACCGCCGCTTCGACCGTGTCATCGTATAAGTAAAACCGTTCACCCATATGCATTCCTCCTCTGTTTTTCGTCTATGTCCATCATAGCAGACGAACGGCCAAAAAGGGAGGAAATATGGGGGAGAAAAAAGGAGGAGACGCCATGTATTTTGTCGACCGAAACAAAATGGAAGAGCGGCTTCGCTGCATGGAGCAACTGATGGTGCACTGCAAAGCGCAGCACCGCTGGGACGGCGCGCTCGAGCGGCTGGCGCTTGAGCGGATCGCCCACGTCCTCATCGAGGCGGTGCTCGATGTCGGCAACGCGATGATTGACGGCTTTATTATGCGCGACCCGGGAAGTTATAACGACATTATTGACATTTTGGTTGACGAGCGGGTGATTGCGGCCGAGGACGGCGAGCGGCTGAAAGCGTTCATCGCCCACCGGAAAGCGCTTGTCCACGACTATACGAATATTGATCATGCGAGCCTGCTCGCCGATTTGAATGCGCATTGGCCGGCGCTTGAGGCGTATCCGAAGGCGGTGCGCCATTACTTGGAAAGCGAGCTCGGCCCGGTGTCGGCGTTTGGCAATGAATCGATGGCCGGAAAGGAGAAGGACAACCGTTGAAACGATACAAAGGCTATTTGCTCGACTTGGACGGGACGATGTACCGCGGCACGGAATGCATCGCCGAGGCGCGCGAGTTTGTCAATGAGCTGTACCGCCGCGGACTCCCGTATTTATTTGTGACCAACAACTCGTCGCGCACGCCGGCGCAAGTGGCGGAAAAATTGCGCTCGTTCGGCGTGCCGGCCGATGAGAAGCACGTCTTTACGACGAGCCAGGCGACGGCCAACTACATTTTTGAACAAAAGCCCGACGCGTCTGTTTATGTCATCGGTGAGGAAGGGATCCGCACCGCATTGGCGGAAAAAGGATTCCGCTTCGCCGGAGAGGATGCAGACGTGGTGGTCATCGGCATCGACCGGCAGCTGACGTACGAGAAGCTCGCCGTCGCGTGCCTTGCCGTCCGCAACGGGGCGATGTTCATTTCGACAAACGGCGACATCGCCTTGCCGACCGAGCGCGGGCTGCTGCCGGGCAACGGCGCCATCACGTCGGTTGTCGCCGTCTCGACGCAAGTGAAGCCGACATTTATCGGCAAGCCGGAAAACATCATTATGGAACAGGCGCTCAAAGTGCTCGGCATCCCGAAAGAGGACGTACTCATGGTCGGCGATTATTACGAAACGGACATTTTAGCCGGCATGAACGCGGGCATCGATACGCTGCTCGTCCATACGGGCGTCACGACAAAAGAGATGCTCGCCCGCTACGAACGGCAGCCGACCTATACGGCCGATTCGCTCCGCGAATGGATGGAGCGCCTGTAACGAAACGCCGCCCCCTTTTTCACAGGGCGGCGTTTTGTATGGGATGACTGGCGTTTGTTAGACGGGCGTTGCGGATGGCGGAACGGGCCGCGTCTGGCATGGGCGTCTGCCGCTTCGCGCTTTCTCGCGATAGCCGCTCGGCCGCCGCTCACTCGGCGTTGGCGGCCCGGTGTGCGAGGCGGCTGGACGCCGCCGCGGCGATGGCGCCGACGATGTCGTCCAAAAACGTGTTGCACTTGCCGTTCGATTTGTCATTTAAATATTGCAAAATGCCTGGTTTTTGCTTGTCGATATAACCGTAGTTCGTAAACCCGATCGATCCGTATACGTTGACGATCGAAAGGGCCAAAATTTCATCGACCCCGTACAGTCCTTCATCGCGGCGGATGATCGATTGCAGCGGCTCGTCAAGCCGGCCGTCCTCGGCGAGCCTGTCGAGCTGAATGCCGGTCAAAATGGCGTTTTGCACTTCGCGTTTCGAGATGACGCGGTTGACGTTTTCGGTGCATTCGTCCATCGTTAAATCCGGGTGGTATTTTGATTGCAAATAATACACAAGCTCTGCAATTTTTTCCACCGTCACCCCCCGCTCCTCGAGCCAACGGCGGGCCGTCTGTTCCAAATTATTCATAATGAATTCGCTCATAACAGTCACCTGTTTCTTTGAAAAAGTCGTTTTTTATATATATGTATCATGTCATAAAACAGTCCGTCATATAAAGAAAAATGCTCATCGGCTTTTTTGGCGCCCGCTGTCATATATAAACAATAGCCGCTCTTGTCGCGGCGCGGGCTCGGGAATCGGCGCACAAACGTCCGTTCCCGCCCGGGCGGCATCGGGGCGGCGCCAACATGGCGGGCTGAAGAAGGCAGGCCAAAAAGACGAAGGAGGCGCGGCCATGGAAACGTGGGTGTATGACCAATATAACATGCGCATCGGGCGAATGGAACAGCGGGGGGCATCGACGGTCGTTTGGTGTGAGCAGGAGCGGTTTCTCATCGTGCCGGCGGACGGGCGGAGCGAGGCGGAGTTGGAAGAGCGCCAACAAATGAGCCGCTATTTGCGGGCAAAAGGGGTGGACGGCGTCGGGGAGCTGGTCAAAACGAAACATGGGACGTATATCGCTATGGATCGCGGCCAGCCGTTCGTTTTCATCCGCGCGCCGCTTCCGGCCGCCCGCCTTCGTTCGCTTGGCCGCGAGTTGGCGCTCATGCATGAATACGGGCGCTCTTGCCCGCTGCCGATCACATCTTGCCGGCGCATCGGGCAATGGCGCGAACTATGGGCGAAGCGAATCGACCAAATGGAGGCGTTTTGGGCGAACATGCTGGCAGCGGGGCCGGCGTCGCCGTTTGACCGCCTGTTTCTTGAATCGTTTCCGTATTATTTAGGATTGGCGGAAAACGCGGTGCAATATGTGGCCGACACAGAGCTTGATGACGAACCGCTCCGTGTCGATTATGCGGCGTTTTGCCATGAGCGGCTGCCGCAAGCCGGCTGGGTTGAAGGAACGGAGGCGAAGCTGCCGCTCGATTGGGTGTACGACCATGGCGCCCGCGATTTGGCCGAGTGGGTGCGTCATTTGTATCAGCGGCACGGGAAACAGTGCCAACGGGCGGTGCGCCAGTTTCTCCAAGATTACGGGCATTTGGCGCCGCTGTCGCCGTTTGCCTGGCGGCTAGTTTATGCGCGCCTGCTGTTTCCGCTTCCGTATTTTGAATGCGTCGAGGCGTATTATACGGCGGCGGACCGCAAAGAACAGGCGAAACAGGAGCGCGCGCTGCGGCAGCTGCTTGACGCGTCGCGCGAGTATGAACAGTTTTTGGCGTCATTTGCCGAGATCGCCGGCATCGCCAACCGTATCCGGCTGCCGGCCGTTGAATGGCTGCCGCCGGCGCGATGAACGGGGAGGTGACTTCCCGTTTTTTCAGCCGAAGCGGGCGGGGGGTGGTTTTCTTTCACCGGAAAGGAAACACCCCGTTTTTTTAGCCAAAGTGGGCGCTCGTTTCCATTCGAGGGAAAGGGGAACAGTTCATTTTGTCAGCCGAAACAGGTGCTCGTGTCCTTGCGAGGGCAAAGGGTTTTCGTTTTTTCAGCCGAAGCGGGTGGGCGCTCGTTTTCTTTCGGTGACAGGAGCTTTTTTTCGTTCGTAACGGACGAGCCTAGTTTCCCGGTCGATGGTATGGACAACTTTCCGTTTTTTTTCAGCCGGAGTTGTGATAAGATTTAGAAAAAATGGGATGGAGGGCTGTTTCATGACGAAACCGTACGTCTTTGTGACGCGAAAGCTGCCGGACGATGTGCTCGCCCCGCTCGCCGCCGTCGCCGAGGTCGGCGTGTGGCCGCATGACGACGTGGCCGTGCCGCGCGAGGTGCTGGTGGAAGAGGCGAAAAAGGCGGCGGCTCTTTTGCCGATGGTGTCTGACCCGATCGATGAAGACGTGCTGGCGGCCGGTTCAGGGCTTAAAGTCGTCGCCAACATGGGCGTCGGCTATGACAACATTGACGTGCCGGCGGCGACGAAGCGCGGCGTTCTTGTGTGCAACACGCCGGACGTGCTGACCGATACGACCGCCGATCTGACGTTTGCGCTTTTATTGGCGACAGCCCGCCGCCTTGTCGAAGCGGCCGAATTTTTGAAAGAAGGAAAATGGAAAAGCTGGAGCCCGTTTTTGCTGGCGGGCGCCGATGTCCATCATAAAACGGTCGGCATCGTCGGCATGGGCAACATCGGTCAAGCGGTGGCGAAGCGGGCGAAAGGGTTTGATATGAACGTGCTGTATCACAACCGCTCGCGCCGTCCGGAGGCGGAAGAGAAGCTGGGCGCCGTCTACCGCCCGTTCGCCGATTTGCTTGCGGAGAGCGATTTTGTCGTCTGCTTGACGCCGCTGACCCGCGAGACGCGCCATTTGTTCAACCGTGAGGCGTTTCGGCACATGAAAACGTCGGCGATTTTCATTAATGCGGCGCGCGGCGCGGTCGTTGACGAACAGGCGCTGTATGAGGCGCTCACCCAAGGGGAGATTGCCGCCGCCGGGCTTGACGTGTTTGAACAAGAGCCGGTCGCCGCCGATCATCCGCTCGTGTCGCTGCCG
The DNA here is from genome assembly GCF_000445995.2 of Geobacillus genomosp. 3. Lineage (GTDB taxonomy): Bacteria > Bacillota > Bacilli > Bacillales > Anoxybacillaceae > Geobacillus. The sequence continues at coordinate 2,862,842 of NC_022080.4, read as the reverse complement.
AACGTCGTTGCCTTGCCGCATATCGGCAGCGCTACATACGAAACGCGGCGGGCGATGATGACGTTGGCGCGCGACAACATTATCGCCGTCTTGGAAGGCCGGCCGCCGTTGACGCCGGTCAACCGGCCGTCGTAAAAATTTTCATTGCCAAACGGCCGATCGTCTTTTATAATGTCTACTATAAAAATACAAATGTCTACGGTGAGTAAACAGAAGGGGCGGGAAGGATGGAAAAACCAATTTTCGTTGGACTGCTAGGATTAGGAACGGTCGGAAGCGGTGTCGTCAAAATTATTGAAAACCACCAAGAAAAACTGATGCACCAAGTCGGCTGCCCGGTGAAGGTGAAAAAAATTCTCGTCCGCGACGTACATAAGCCGCGCGACGTCGCCGTCGACCCCGCGTTGTTGACGACAAGCGCCGCCGACGTGCTCGACGATCCGGACATCGATGTCATCATCGAAGTGATGGGCGGCGTCGAAGAGACGAAAGCGTGGCTGCTGCGCGCGCTCCGCCAAGGGAAGCACGTTGTGACGGCGAACAAAGACTTAATGGCCGTCTACGGATCTGAATTGCTGCGGGTGGCGGCGGAGCACCGCTGCGATTTGTTTTATGAAGCGAGCGTCGCCGGCGGCATTCCGATTTTGCGCAGCTTGGTGGACGGGCTGGCGTCCGACCGGATCACCAAGCTCATGGGCATCGTAAACGGGACGACGAACTACATTTTGACGAACATGTCGCAAAACGGCGCTTCGTATGAAGACGTGCTGGCGGAAGCGCAGGCGCTCGGGTTCGCCGAAGCCGATCCGACGTCAGACGTGGAAGGACTCGATGCGGCGCGGAAAATGGCGATTTTGGCCCGCCTCGGCTTTTCGATGGACATCGATTTGGACGATGTGCAAGTGAAAGGAATTACGGAAGTGACGGAGGAAGATTTGAACTACGGGAAGCGGCTCGGCTATACGATGAAATTGATCGGCATCGCCCAACGCGACGGACAGAAGGTCGAAGTGAGCGTTCAGCCGACGTTTTTGCCGGATTCGCACCCGCTTGCGTCGGTGCATAACGAATACAACGCCGTCTATGTGTACGGCGAAGCGGTCGGGGAGACGATGTTTTACGGGCCGGGGGCGGGCAGCCTGCCGACGGCGACGGCCGTTGTGTCCGACCTGGTCGCGGTGATGAAAAACATGCGCCTTGGCGTCAACGGCCACTACGCGGTCGTCCCGCAATATGAAAAACAGTTGAAAGCGCCGGCGGAAATTTTTTCGAAATACTTTTTGCGCATTCATGTGAAAGACCAAGTCGGTGCGTTTGCCAAGATTACAACACTGTTCTCGGAGCGCGGGGTAAGCTTTGAGAAAATTTTGCAGCTGCCGCTGAAAGAAAACGGCTTGGCGGAAATCGTGATCGTGACGCACGATGCGTCGCAGCAAGACTATGAAGACATTTTGCAGCAGCTGGGCGATTTGGAAATCGTCGAGCGCGTCCAAAGTTCGTATCGGGTGGAAGGGGAGAAACGGTAATGGCATGGAACGGGCTGCTTGACGCCTACGGCGAGTTTTTGCCGCTCACGGCGGCGACGCCGAGGCTGTCGCTTTGCGAAGGGAATACGCCGCTCATCCCGCTGCCGCGCCTGTCGGAAGAGCTCGGGATCACCTTGTATGTCAAAGTCGAGGGGGCGAACCCGACCGGTTCGTTTAAAGACCGCGGCATGGTGATGGCGGTGGCGAAAGCGAAAGAGGAAGGAAGCCATACGATCATTTGCGCCTCAACCGGCAATACGTCGGCGTCGGCGGCCGCCTATGCGGCGCGTGCCGGCATGCGCTGCCTCGTCGTCATTCCAAACGGGAAAATCGCGCTTGGCAAACTGGCGCAAGCGGCGATGTACGGGGCGGACATTTTCGCCATTGACGGCAACTTTGACGAAGCGCTGAAAATGGTGCGCCGCCTGAGCGAAACGGCGCCGATTACGCTTGTGAATTCGGTCAACCCGTACCGGATCGAAGGGCAGAAAACGGCGGCGTTTGAAGTGTGCGACCAGCTCGGCCGCGCGCCGGACGTGCTCGCCATTCCGGTCGGCAACGCCGGCAACATCACCGCCTATTGGAAAGGGTTTAAAGAGTACCACGCGGCCAAAGGGACAGGATTGCCGCAAATGCGCGGCTTTGAAGCGGAAGGAGCGGCGGCGATCGTCCGCAACCGGGTGATCGAACAGCCGGAAACGGTGGCGACGGCGATCCGCATCGGCAATCCGGCCAGCTGGGAAAAAGCGGTCGAGGCCGCCAACGAATCGCGCGGGAAAATTGATGAGGTGAGCGATGCCGACATTTTGGCCGCCTACAAGCGGCTCGCCCGGACGGAAGGCGTTTTTGCTGAACCGGCGTCATGCGCGGCCATCGCCGGCGTCATCAAACAGCGCGAACGAAACGAAATCGAACGCGGCAGCCTCGTCGTGGCGGTCTTGACCGGCAACGGCTTAAAAGACCCGGCCGTCGCGCTGGAGACGGCGGCGATTGAGCCGGTCGTGCTGCCAAATGATGAACAAGTCGTCTTGGAACATTTGCAAGGGGTTGTCCGCACATGAAGGAAGACGAGATGTTGAAAATCGTCGTGCCGGGAAGCACGGCGAATTTAGGGCCCGGCTTTGATTCGGTCGGGCTCGCCGTCAACCGTTACTTGACGCTTGACGTCCGGTTGGCGGACGAGTGGTCGTTTGCGCCCAAAACAGCGGAGGTGCGCGGCATTCCGCGCGGGACGGACAATTTGGTGTACCAAGTGGCGGACGAGGTGGCGGATGCGCACGGCTGCCAGCTGCCGGGCTGTGCGGTCGACGTGTACAGCGACATTCCGTTTACGCGCGGGTTGGGGAGCAGCGCGGCGGCGGTCGTCGCCGGCATTGAGCTCGCCGATGCGCTGCTTGGGCTAGGCTTGTCGCGCGAACAGAAGATGGAATGGGCGACCCGCTATGAAGGCCATCCCGACAATGTCGGCGCCTCGCTGTACGGGGGGCTGGTCATCGGCTGCTACCGCGAAGCGGGGGTGGATGTCGTCCATGTGCCGGAACTGAGTGTGGAGCTCGTCGCCATTATCCCCAGTTACGAGCTGGAAACGAAAAAAGCGCGCGGACGGCTGCCGGAACAATGGCCGCGGCAGCGGGCGGTCGAGGCGAGCGCCGTCAGCAACGTCCTTGTCGCCGCCTTGCTCACGAAAAACTGGAAGCTCGCCGGCCGGATGATGGCGGCCGATTTGTTCCACCAACCGTATCGGAAACCGCTCGTTCCAGAACTCGAGCGGGCCGAGGCGCTCGCTGCGGAATACGGGGCGATCGGCGCGGTGCTGAGCGGAGCGGGGCCGACGGTGCTCGTCGTTGCCGAGCCGGGGGCAGGCGGGCGTCTCGAACGGCAGCTGCGCCCGCATTTCCCGGCGTGTGAAGTCGCAAGGCTCGCGGTCGAGCCGCACGGCAGCCGCGTCTACAAGCTGGCGCTCGAGGCATAAAAAAATCCGAACAGCCCATCGCTGTTCGGATTTTTATGGGATTAAAACACTTGTTCGACTTCCACGACGCCCGGCACTTCTTCGAACAAGGCGCGCTCGATTCCCGCTTTTAACGTGATCGTCGAGCTCGGGCAGCTGCCGCACGCGCCGAGAAGGCGGAGTTTGACGACGCCTTCTTCAACATCGACAAGTTCGCAGTCGCCGCCGTCGCGAAGCAGGAACGGGCGGAGTTTATCTAAAACTTCTTGCACTTGTTCTTTGATTTCTTGATCCGTCATTTCCATCGACTCCTTTCCTTACTTTTTATTATAATCATGGTGACAGAAAAAATCTAATGATAAATTTTGTTTTTGAAAAGGGTGACAATGATGACGTTGAAGCCGATTGAAATTTGTGTGTATGGAGCGGATGTCATTTGCTCGTCATGCGTGCAGCTGCCGTCGTCGAAAGAGACGTACGAATGGCTTGAGGCCGCGCTGCGCCGCAAATATCCCGATCAGCCGTTTCGGATCACGTACGTCGACATTTTCGCGCCGCCGGCTGACGATGAGGCAAAGCGGAAACTGGCGCAGACGATCGTCGAGGAAGATTGGGTGTACCCGGTCGTGGTCGTGGAAGAGGAAGTCGTGGCTGAAGGCAATCCGCGGCTGAAGGCCATTTATGCGGAAATGGAGAAACACGGCTACCGTTCGTCGTAGCAGCGAGGACGCAGGGCGGAAAAACGAACGGGCGGCGGGGGATTCCCGCCGCCTTCCCGGTTTGCCGGCTGTCCGGATGGCTTAATAGCCGTTATGGTATTTATACATCCAAAGAACACCGGACTTTAAAAGGCGCGGCACCCGGCCGGTGAGCGGGCGGTCGGCGACGAGACCAAAGCCGTGTTTTTTGCCGAGCGAGCCGAGAATGCCTTTGAGCTTGATCGGCGGGAATTCGCTCGGCGGCTCTTCGCCGTTCCAACGCTTTTGCAGCACTTGAACGATTTGCTCCGCCTGCCCCTCGGCGAGCTGGGCGCTCGGCGAATGCGGCAAGCTCGCACAGTCGCCGACAACGTATGCGTTTTCATAGCCGGGGATGTGGTGTCGCTTTGTCAAGACGACGCGGCCTTGTTTATCTTTTTCTACGTTCAGCTCGCGGACGACGCGGTTCGGTTGAATGCCGGCCGTCCAGACGATGACATCGCATGTGATCGGCTCGTCATGGTTGTACAAGACGCCCGGCTCAACTTTCGTGACGTTCGAATGGCGGACGATTTCAACGCCATGTTCGACAAACCATCCTTCGACATAATCGCTCAGCCGTTTCGGAAACATCGGCAAAATGCGCTCGCCGCGGTCAAACAGCTTAATGTGCAAATCCGGGCGGCTTTCCGCCAATTCGCTTGCCAGCTCGACGCCGCTCAACCCTGCGCCGACGATGCCGACCGTCGCGTTGGGCGGCAAGTTGTTCAGCGCCTCATACGCGGCGCGCGCTTTGTCGATCGACTGAATGCTGTACGTGTAGGCATCAGCGCCCGGCACCCCGTGGTATTTGTCTTCGCAGCCAAGTCCGATGACAAGATCGTCATAACGGACACTGCCTCCGTCTTTCAGATGGACGAGCCGCTTGTCCAAATCGATCGAGACGACTTCGCCGAACTGGTATGTGAACTGCGGATGATCCGGAAACGGGACGCGAATATGGTGATCGCTGATCGTCCCTGCCGCTAACGCGTAATATTCCGTTTTTAAACAATGGTATGGAACGCGATCAATGAGGATAATATGAATGTCGTTGGGCAATGCGTCCGGGAGGAGGCGCTGCAAAATGCGCATGTTGCCGTATCCTCCGCCAAGCAGTACAAGTTGTCTCATCGCAAAAAATCCCCTTTTGTCCAGTTTCTTAAGCCGCCAATGCCATAAAAAAGTATAGCGAAATTGTGACAAAAGAACAACAATTTTTCTGCCCGGCTTTCACGTGAGCATGTTCGTTGACGCCGCGCCGCAAAACGGCTACGATGGGAAGCAGGAAGGTGAACAGGCGATGATGTTGCCGATCATTGAATTTTGCATCAGCAACTTGGCGAGCGGATCGCACAAGGCGATGGAAATGCTCGAAAAAGATCCGAATTTGGATATCATCGAATACAGCTGTTTAAGTTATTGCACGCGCTGTGCGGAAACGTTGTTTGCGCTCGTCAACGGCGAATTTGTCAGCGGCGAGACGCCGGAGCAGCTCGTGGAAAATATTTATAAACATCTGGAAGAAAATCCGATGTTTTGACCGAAAAAAGGAGGATGCCTGCAAGCGGCATCCTCTTCAATGTATATGAAAAAACGGGGGATATTCCCATTGTGTCCAAGGACCGGTATCGTTATACATAAGAAAGCTGAAAATTTTTCAGGAGGGATCTCGCGTGTGCTCATTTTCGTTCACCAAAATGCATGGGTTGGGAAATAGTTACATATATGTCGATATGTTTCGTGAAACGCTTCCGGAAGACGAGCTGCCGGCGATCGCCCGCCGCGTTTCGGATGTCAACACCGGCATCGGTTCGGACGGGTTGATTCTCATTTGCCCGTCGGATGAGGCGCCGGTGAAAATGCGCATTTTTAACAGCGACGGCTCGGAAGGGAAAAACTGCGGGAACGGCTTGCGCTGCGTCGCGAAATATGCGTATGAGCACGGCCTCGTCGGCGACCGCTCGTTTTTGATTGAAACGCTCTCCGGGCTTGTCGAGGCGGAAGTGACGGTCGAACATGGCAAGGTGACGAGCGTGACCGTCGATATGGGCGAGCCGCGCCTCGCGCGAAGCGCCATTCCGATGACCGGACCGGAAGCGGCGCAAGTGGTCGCCGAGCCGTTTGCCGTAAACGGGCGGGACTATGCGATTACCGCCGTTTCAATGGGCAACCCGCACGTCATTTTTTATGTTGAGGATATTGAAACAGCGCCGGTGACAACGCTCGGCCCGCTCGTCGAAAAAGACCCGCGCTTTCCGGAAGGGGTGAACGTCGAATTTGTCGAAGTCGTCAATGAGCGCGAGCTGCATTTCCGCGTCTGGGAGCGCGGCTCGGGCGTGACGCAGGCGTGCGGAACCGGGGCGTGCGCGGCCGTCGTCGCTTCGGTGTTGAACGGCAAAACGGCGCGCGGGGCGGAAACGGTCGTCCATTTGGCCGGCGGGGATTTACAAATCGTCTGGGGGCACGACGGACGCGTGCGGATGACCGGACCGGCGGAGACGGTGTGCACCGGCGTGTACTATTATCAAAACAGGCAGAACGGTTGAGCATTCGGAAGATAAAACAGTATACTATAAGTAAGGTGGAAATGAAACAAAACGAACGAGCTTCCGGGAAACCGGAAAGAAAGGAGAGAGTGCCATGACTGAAACGATCGTGACGTTGACGGAAGCGGCGGCGTTTCAAATTAAAGACATGATGAAGGAGCAGGAAGAAGAACACGCCTACTTGCGCGTCGGCGTTCATGGCGGCGGCTGCAGCGGGCTGTCGTACGGCATGGGCTTTGAGCATGAGCGGGGCGAGGATGACATTGAATTGGAACAGCACGGGATTAAAATATTGATCGACCGCGACAGCGCCCCGATTTTGCAGGGCACGGTCATCGATTACAAACAGTCGCTTCTTGGCGGCGGGTTTACGATCAACAACCCGAACGCCATCGCGACATGCGGCTGCGGTTCGTCGTTCCGCACGGCGACGAACGCCGGCACGCCGGAGCAATGTTAGCGGAATGGCATGAAAATGCGCTGTTCAACGCATCCATCGTTTCCGGCACGCCGGGGCCATGCCGGGCGAACGGATGGCCATTTCGGGCGGCGGACGAACGGCTGAAGACGCCCGCCGCCGATGGCTGTTTCTACACAGCCGACAAGGGGAGGGAAGATCGCCCATGAAAGGACAGTTGAATTTGTTGCTGGCGCTCGCGTTGGCGCTCGTCGTCGCGCTGCTGGCGGTGGCGAACGTCGAGCAGGTGACGGTCCGTTACTTCATCGGCGAGACCCGCCTGCCGCTTATTATCGTCATTTTCGGGTCGGCTATTGTTGGCGGCCTTGTCGTCGGCATGCTCGGCTGGGTGCGCTTGTTCAGCTTGCAGCGGCAGTTGAAGGCGGCGGAAAAGAAAAAGGAGGAGCTGGCGGCGCTTTTGGAGCAAACAGAGCGGCCGGAGACGGCGGCTGCGAAAGAATAGCGCGATCAAAAACGCGCCCTGCCGCGAGCCGGGCGGCGGTTTCCGCCTGGGCTTGGCAGGGCGCATTTTTGGCGTCTGCCGTTTCGTCCCGTCGTCGTCCGCGCGGGCTGTTGTTTTGGCAGACGCTGTTTTTGCGTTCGCGATATAGGCGGCTCCGTTTCGGCGGCCGCCGCTTTGTTGCCGCTTAAAAGAGCGACGACGAGTGCGCCGGCTGCATCCGCGCCGTCGGGTCGATGTACGTTTTTGCGCTGCTGATGGCGATCGGCGCTTCGCCGAAGCCGCAGGCGATCAGCTTGATTTTGCCGTCGTACGTGCAAATGTCGCCGGCCGCATATACGCCGGGGATGTTCGTTTCCATGCGCGAATTGACTTTGATCGAATTTTTTTCGATCTCAAGCCCCCAGTTTTTGATCGGGCCGAGCGACGAAATAAAGCCGTAGTTGACCACGACGGCATCGACATCGACCGTTTCTTTCGCGCCTTCTTTCACATGCTCAAGAACAACTTGGCGGATGCCTTGTTCATCGCCGATGAGCTCGACCGGCACAAACGGCGTTTTCACGTGCACGCTTGATTTCATCAGCTGTTCGACGCTATGTTCATGGGCGCGGAATTTGTCGCGGCGGTGAACAATCATGACGCTTTCGGCAATCGGTTCAAGCATGAGCGACCAGTCGACGGCCGAGTCGCCGCCGCCGCAGACGAGCACGCGCTTGCCGGCAAACTGTTCTAAGTCGCTAATAAAGTAATGCAAGTTTTTCCCTTCGTATTGGGAAGCGCTCTCAAGTTCGAGCCGACGCGGCTGGAAGGCGCCGTTTCCGGCGGTGATGATCACCGTCTTCGAATAATGCACTTCTTGATCGGTCACCAATTTGAGCGTCCCGTCGTCTTGTTTTTCCAACATTTCAACCGACTGATTTAAGCAGACGGTGGGTGAAAACATGCTCAGCTGTTCTTTCAGCTGATTCACGAGTTCTTGGGCGCGCACTTTCGGGAATCCAGCGATATCGTATATGTATTTTTCCGGATATAAAGCGGCCAGCTGTCCGCCTAGCTGCGGAAGGCTTTCGATGATTTTCACCTTCATTTGCCGCAAGCCGCCATAAAACGCAGCAAACATCCCGGTCGGCCCGCCGCCGATCACCGTTACATCATACACGTTTTGATCTTCTCTCACCGATATTCCTCCCCGCATATAAATAAATCATGACACTACAAGTTTATCTTACCATAAATGTGCGCCGTTATAACGGCGAATTTTTGCCGAGCCGGCGGAAAAAAGGGCTTGAAAAGAGGCCAAAAAAGAACTAATATGGTTGTGGAGAGATTGTTAATTTTTTGTGACAGTCTGTCAACATTTTTTTGGAGGTTAACGTGAATAGTTTCACAAACTTCGCTCAATAAAAACGGGGGCAGCAGCAAAAGCTATAAGAAACGTGTGGGAAAAAATTAAAAAGGGTGGAAGTGATTCAGGTGAGAAAACCAAACATCGTCATTTTAGGGGCTGGTTATGGCGGGCTCATGACGACCGTCCGCCTGCAAAAACTCGTCGGGGTGAACGAGGCGAACATTACGTTAGTGAATAAGCATGACTATCATTATGAGACAACTTGGCTTCATGAAGCGTCGGCCGGCACGTTGCACCATGACCGTGTCCGCTATCCGATCCGCGATGTCATCGACCGGAATAAAGTAAAATTTATCCAGGACACTGTCACCAAAATCGTTCCGAATGAAAAGAAAGTGCTGCTCGAAAATGGCGAATTGGCGTACGATTACCTTGTCATTGCCCTCGGGTTTGAATCGGAGACGTTTGGCATTAAAGGATTGAAAGAATACGCGTTTTCGATCGCCAACGTCAACGCGGCGCGGCAAATCCGTGAGCATATTGAATATCAGTTTGCGACGTACAACACGGAAGAGGAAAAGAAAGACGAGCGGCTGACGATCGTGGTCGGCGGGGCCGGGTTCACCGGCATCGAGTTTTTGGGCGAGCTCGCCAACCGCATTCCGGAGCTGTGCCGCGAGTATGACATCGATCCGCACAAAGTGCGCATCATTTGTGTCGAAGCGGCGCCGACCGCGCTGCCGGGCTTCGATCCGGAGCTTGTCGAATACGCGGTGAGCCAGCTTGAGCGCAAAGGGGTCGAATTTAAAATCGGCACCGCCATTAAAGAATGCACGCCGGACGGCATCATTGTGGCGAAAGGCGACGATGTCGAGGAAATCAAAGCCGGCACAGTCGTGTGGGCGGCGGGCGTGCGCGGCAGCAGCGTCCTTGAAGAATCCGGCTTTGAAACGATGCGCTCGCGCATTAAAGTCGACCCGTTCTTGCGCGTGCCGGGGTATGAAGACATTTTCGTCGTCGGCGACTGTTCGCTTGTCATAAATGAGGAAACGAACCGTCCGTATCCGCCGACGGCGCAAATCGCGATGCAAGAAGGCCAACTGTGCGCGAAAAACTTGGCGGTGCTCATCCGCGGGCAAGGGGAGCTTGAGCCGTTTCAAGCCGATATTAAAGGGACCGTTTGCTCGCTCGGCCATGACGATGCCATCGGCGTTGTATTCGGCAAAAAATTGTGGGGAACGAAAGCGAGCTTCATGAAAAAAGTGATCGACAACCGCGCCTTGTATTTGATCGGCGGCTCGTCGCTCGTCATGAAAAAAGGGAAATTCAAGTTTTTCTGATGAAGACCGAAAGCTTCCGCGCCGGCGGAAGCTTTTTTGTATGGCGGCTGACAGGGAACGGCCGCTTTTTTGTCGAAATACAAACAAGGATAACAACGGGAAAAGGATGAGGACGATGAACCACAAACGCGGAAACGTATGGATTGCGGCGGCCGGGCTTGTCATCAATGAAGCAGGCGAATGGCTCGTCGTCAAGAAAAACTACAGCGGGCTGAAAGGCAAATGGTCGCTGCCGGCCGGGTTCGTCAAGCCGGGGGAGATGCTCGACGAAGCCGCTGTTCGCGAAGTGAAGGAAGAAACGGGGATCGAGGCGGAACCGGTCGCGTTTCTCGGCTTGCGCACCGGGGTCATCGACGGAAACATCAGCGACAATATGGCCATTTTTCTCCTTCGGCCGCGGTCGCAAGCGATTACCGTGCAGGAAGATGAGCTGCATGCGGCCGCGTTTTTAAGCAAAGCGGCGCTCCGCGACGATCCGGCCACATCGGGGCTGCTTCGTCATTTGTTGGCGCTTGAACCGTTGGCTTCCCTCCCCCCGTACGATGGCTTCAACCCGGGCGACCCGTTCGGATATACGAAGTACCGCCTTTATTTCAAATCGTCAAAATTGTAAGAATGATTGAGAAAATGAACGGAAGCGCTCGATGTATTCGCTTACACGGGCGAAAATACGGAACAACCGCCGTTTGTTTTTTACAGAAAATTTTGATATATTAACAAAAAAGAAGTGGAGGGGAATACAGATGGCACAAACGGCGACGACGACCGCTTGCTCGTACTGCGGCGGGAACGGATACGTCCAGCTTTTGCTCGGCGGCTCGGAAACGTGCTACGGCTGCCAAGGGACGGGAAGCGAGCAGGAAGAAGACGGCGAGCATTGACTGTCATCCGCCCATCCAGTACACTGAAAAAGGGTGTAAGGGAGGTTGAGGGCGGATGCAAATGAGTTTGCCGGTCGTACTCATTTCGATGCTTTTATTTTTCGTCTTATTTTTCGGCATCGGGTTTTTGTTAAATATGTTGCTGCGCATGACATGGATTATGGCGGTTTGTTTTCCGGTCATTGCGGTGTTCATTATTGATGACGTGCCATGGACGCAATATTTGACCGAACCGTCGGCCTCGTTTTCGGCGCTTGGCCGGAAAATCGCTTCATTGGCGGCCGCCGACTTGTTGATTTTGGCGAGCGGCTTTGCGGGCGCCCTTTGCGCCGGCTGGACGATTCGGACGTTGCGGGCAAAAGGATATCAAATGTTCTAAGGCGTCCCGGATCGATCGCGTTGCTCAATCGGTTGTATGTTTCGCGAAAGGGCATCAAAGGTGGTAAAGCGCCTCCGCGCAAGCGGGGGCGTTTTTTTTTGTTTTCCGTGCCTATGCGCCTTGGCTTGCCCCCTTCGCGCCCGGTGGAGACGAGGACCGGCCTATGGATCTTTTCGGTGAACAGGCGCGCGCCTTGAGTTTCTAGTTTTAGGACAGACGGGAAGCTGGCTCATGGACGTGTTTGGGCAAACAGGTTTTTTCGTTTTTTTGTCTCTTTGGCAATGAATATTTCGATTTTGGATGGAGATAAATAGAGGTGTGAGAGGAGTTGAGATCATTGAACAGGTTCAGGCAGTTCATGCGCCGGACCGCGATGACGATATTGTTTCTTCTCGCGTTCATCGCGACCTTTCAATCCGTTTCCGGGGTCGAGGCGAAAACGGTCCTCCGTCCCTTTTCAAGCGCGTTATGGCTCGAGCATGAGCCGAATGACGGGACAAACGGCCGAGCCAAAAACAGCAGCCGCTCCGCTCCGCGGCTTGAGGATCAGTTTGACTGGTCGAAATACCCGTCCGTCGAAGTGGTGGCGACCGGCTATACGGCTGGCGTCGAATCGACCGGGAAAACGCCCGATCATCCGGAGTATGGCATTACGTACTCCGGCGTGCGCGTAAAGCGCGATCTTTACTCGACGATTGCCGCCGATTTAACCATTTTTCCGATCGGCACGATTTTGTTCATCCCCGGGTACGGATTTGGCGTCGTCGCTGACAAAGGCGGGGCGATCAAAGGCCATCGCATTGATTTATACTATGAAACGGTCGAAGATGTCTATAAATATTGGGGAAAAAAGAAAGTGCAAGTGTATGTTATCCAAAAAGGAGATGGCACGCTGTCGGAAGAGGAGTTGACGCGGCTGAACGAAGATGAAACGATGCAAGTGTTCCGGCAGCAATATTTGGAATCGAAAAGCTGAAAAAGGGCTCCCGCCCGTCAGCGGCCAAGAAGCGGGTCGCTGCCGTCAGCGGGAGGAAACAGCGCCGGATGCAAAAGCGGCGCCAATTTTTTTAATCCGACTAAAAGGCGCGGCGACGGCCGGCAGTAGAGCGCTTCTTCCAACACGTGGATGCGCCCGGTGCGGACCGCCTCGGTCTTGTCGGCGTGCGGGCGCGCGATGACGGCGTTGGCGTTCATGTTGTTCGTCTGCACGCCGACCCAAACGAGCAGCACGTGCGACGGGTTGCGGCTGACGACGTCTTCCCATTCCGTCTGGACGCTCGCTTCCGGACGGTCGGCGAACACGTTGCGCCCGCCGGCGAGTTCGCTTAGTTCGCTCAGCCAGTTCGCCCCGCCCGGCGTGAACACGGGCCGCGGCCACCATTCCCAATAGAGGCGGGCCGGCTCCGCCACCGTTGCGGCCCGTTCGCGGTATTCGCCGAGAAATGCGCGGTAGCGGCGGACGAGTTCGGCCGCTTTTTTCGTTTCGCCGAGCGCCTCGCCAAGTTGAAGGAGATCATTGGCAATATCCTCGAGCGAATTCGGCGCCAGGACGAGATGCGGGAGCCCGCGCCGTTTGAGCTCCTCGACGTTGCGCTCCATGCCGGGCACGCTTAAAGAGGCGACGACAAGATCGGGCTTGAGCGCCTCGACGCGGTCCATATCGATGCGCAAATCCGGCCCGACGTTCGGCAGCCGCTTCACCTCGGGCGGCCAGTCGGACGAGTCATCGACGGCGACGACATCGTCAAGGCGGCCGAGATAGGCGAGCAGCTCGGTGTTGCTTGGACATAAGGAAACGAGTTTCAACGGCATCGCTCCTTTCTGCATCGGGATATCGTTATCCATTCGCCCCGTCTTGCCTTTTTCCTTCTTTCATCCCTTTGTTTTGAAATATGGCGAACCCATCCATTAGATGATCGAAATAATTTGCTTGTTTCGCTATAATGAAAAGCGGAAAGGCATAATCATAGAAAGGATGAGACAATGTTTACGGTAAAGCCATTGCCGTCTGTCGAAACGACCGAGGAAGCGCTGGTCATCGGCTTGTTTGAAGGGGGGAAGCCGTTTGCCGGCCTCGCCGGCGAGTATGACACCCGCCTTGGCGGACAGCTGTCCGGGCTGTGGAAAGAAGGCGACATTTCCGCAAAACGGGGGCGCATCGCCGTGGTTCATCCGTTTTTGCCGTCCGGGGCGAAACGGCTCTATTTTGTCGGCCTCGGCAAAAAAGAGGAGCTGACGTTTGCGCGCTTGCGCGAGGCGTTCGGCAAGCTGTTCGGCGCGCTCAAGCAGGCGAAGCGGACAGAGGCGTCCATCGTGCTTGATGCGTTCACCGCCGGGGACGTCGATGAAAACGAAGCCGCGCACGCGCTTGCCGAAGCGTATTATTTGGCGACGTATGAGTTTTCGGGATACAAGCAAAACAAGCGGGAGCGCGACTATGAGATGAAATCGCTCACCGTTTATACGGCGGCGGACGCGGCGGACATCGAGGCGAATTTGTTCGTCGGTTCGGTGTACGGAAAGGCGACGAATTCGGCGCGCACGCTCGTCAACACGCCGGGGAATTTGCTGACGGCGTCCGATTTGGCGGATTATGCGGCAACGCTCGCCAACCGGTTTGATTTCGACTATGAAATTTTAGAGAAAGAAGACATGGAGCGGCTCGGCATGGGGGCGCTGCTCGCCGTCAACCAAGGGTCGAAGCAGCCGCCGAAATTGATCGTGTTGAAATATCAAGGGAAAGAAAAATGGGAAGGCGTCATCGCTTTGGTCGGCAAAGGGGTGACGTTTGATACGGGCGGCTACTGCCTGAAGCCGCGCGACAGCATGCTTGACATGAAAACGGACATGGCGGCGCGGCGGCCGTGCTCGGAGCGATGGAAGCGATCGGCGAGCTGCGGCCGGAACAAAACGTGCTCGCCGTCATCCCGGCGACCGACAATATGATCAGCGGTGAGGCGTTCAAACCGGACGACGTCATCACGTCGCTGTCCGGAAAAACGATCGAAGTCCGCAACACGGACGCCGAAGGGCGGCTCATTTTGGCCGATGCGGTGACGTACGCGAAACAATGCGGCGCGAATTGCATCATCGATGTCGCCACGCTGACAGGCGGGGTGATCGTCGCCCTTGGCACGGACAAAACAGGGGCGATGACGAACAACGAGGCGCTGTTTGAGCAGCTGCTTGAAGCGTCCGCCGAAACCGGGGAATTCATTTGGCGGCTGCCGATCACCGAACACGACCGCGAGCGGGTGCGAAGCAGCAAAATCGCCGATTTGAACAACTCCCCGGGGCGCGAAGGGCACGCCATTATGGGCGGGGCGTTTATCGGCGAGTTCGCCGAAGACACCCCGTGGGTGCACTTGGACATTGCCGGCACGGCGACCGCAAAGAAAGACGGCGACCTCGGCCCGGCCGGGGCGACGGGCGTCATGGTGCGGACGCTCACCGCGTTTGTCGAACGGTTTGAATAAGCAAGACGCAAGCGGCCGCCGCGCTCCGGATAGAGCAGGCGGCCGCGCGCTGTCGAACGGGGGAGCCGAAGCAAACATGCATAGCTTCGGCTTTTTTTGGCACGCTACATAGTAGGAAACGCGAACAAAATGTAAAGACAATGTAAATTTCGTGTAAAGTTTATCTTTTTTTATTGTAAATAAAGGGTAAATTGCTACAATAAATAGCGGTGATTTTTGATTCCAATGATGGAGGGTGTCCGGTATGATTTTTTCACCGAAAAAGGACGTTTTCTTCGATATGTTGTTTACCATTTCGGAAAATGTGAAGGAAGCGGCCCAATATTTTGTCGAGTATAAAATCCAAAGTGTGAGCGACTTGAAAGAATTCGCCCGCGTCATGAAAGAGTATGAACGGAAAGGCGATTCGTTCATCCATGAGCTGGTCGTCCAATTGAACAAAACGTTCATTACGCCGATTGAACGGGAAGACATCCATCAGCTGGCGATGAAAATGGACGATGTGCTCGACGGATTTGAACAATGTTCGGCCCGGTTTGAAATGTTCTCGTTCACCGACATTGACGAACATATGGTGAAGTTTTTCGACTATATTTACCAAAGCACGATCGAAATCGTTCATGCGCTCGAACTGCTGTCGCACAAAAAGCTGCTCGACATGCGCCAGCACGCCATTAAAATCAAGGACTACGAAACGAAATGCGACGAAATTTTGCGCGCCTCGATCAAAAACTTGTTTGTGACGCAAAAAGACCCGATTAAGCTCATCCAATACAAAGAGCTTTACGAAATGCTCGAGGAAATCGCCGACAGCTGTGAAGATGTCGCCAATACGTTAGAGACGATCATCATGCGCAACGCATAAGAGGGGACGTTGTTTTTATGGATATGATTTTAGTTTTGACGATATGCATTGTGATTTTCGCGCTGGCGTTTGACTTTATTAACGGGTTCCACGATACAGCGAACGCCATCGCGACGTCGGTGTCGACGAGGGCGCTGACGCCGCGCAAAGCCATTATTCTCGCGGCGACGATGAACTTTATCGGCGCGCTCACCTTCACCGGTGTCGCCAAAACGATTACGAAAGACATCGTCGACCCGTTCGCGCTCGAAAACGGGCCGGTCATCATTTTGGCGGCGCTCACGTCGGCGATCGCCTGGAACTTGATTACGTGGTATTACGGCATCCCGAGCAGCTCTTCGCACGCGTTGATCGGTTCGATCGCCGGAGCGGCGATTTCCGCAGCCGGGGTCGGGATTTTGAACTATGGCGGCTTTTTAAAAATTTTGGAATCCCTCATTCTTTCTCCGTTTTTGGCGTTAGGGGTCGGCTTTGTCATTATGAGTCTTTTTCGTTTGATCTTTAAAAACGCCAACTTGTACAGCACAACGCGGGGATTCCGCCTGTTTCAAATCGTAACTGCGGCATTGCAGTCGTATACACATGGAACGAACGACGCCCAAAAGGCGATGGGGATTATTACGATGGCGCTCATTGCCGGCGGGTATCATGCGACGACCGATATTCCGGAGTGGGTGCGCATTTCCGCCGCCTTGGCCATGGGGCTTGGAACGGCGGTCGGCGGTTGGAAAATCATCAAAACGGTCGGCGGGAAGATTATGAAAATCCGCCCGATCAACGGCGCGGCGGCCGACTTATCGTCCGCGCTCGTCATTTTCACGGCGACGACGTTCCATTTGCCGGTCAGCACGACGCACGTCATTTCGTCGGCGATCATGGGGGTCGGCGCCGCCCAGCGCGTGAAAGGCGTCAAATGGGGTGTCGCCCGCCGCATTGTGCTCACTTGGATCATCACCTTGCCGATTTCGGCGTTAATGGCCGGTTTTCTGTACCAGCTGTTCAATTTGTTTTTGTAATGCCAAAAGGGTGTCCCAAACGGTTCGGGACACCCTTTCTTATGGCTGTATGCCGCAAGTTTCAGAGGCGCTCCCTTTTTGGGCCGGCCCCTTTCGGTCAGGCCGCCGGCCGGCCGGCGGCCGAGGAGCGTTGAATCGCCCGGCAAAGCTTTGGCGCGATCACGCCGGCGACGATCGACAGAACGATGTCTTTTGGCAGCGGCGCGAGCATCCAGCCCCATACCATTCCGTACGACAAGCCTTGCGGCGCCTCCGCCCACAGTTTGTACGCCATGTACATCCAGTTCGTGCCGATGACATAGTTGAGGATCATGCCGACAAGCGCGGCGGTGACGAAACGGGCGGTTGACGCCGGCTGCGGGCCGCGGTTGATCAGCCAGCCGGTCGCATACGCGGCAACGATAAACGAAAGAATGAAGCCAAACGTCGGCTGGAAAATGATCGACAATCCGCCGCTCAGTTTCGCAAACACCGGCACGCCGGCAAGCCCGACGAGCATGTAGACGATCATGGCGACCGCGCCAAGCCGCCGCCCTAATACGGCCCCGGCCAGGACGCAGAAAAACGTCTGCAGCGTAATCGGCACGCCGCCGACGACCAAAAACGGCACCCATGACGTAATGTTGGCGCCGATCGCCATCAAGGCGACGAACATGGCGGCAAGCGTCATGTCGAGCGGGCGGAGGGCGGTGCGTTGTCGTTTCATATGTAAACCACCTCTTTTTATTTGTTAACAAAATCGTACCGAACAACCGCCGGGCTGTCAATCCTCTTTTTTCGGCGGATGATCAAGCGGCTTTGGGGAATGATAAAGGAAAAACCGCCGCCTCCCTCTCTTCATGGCGCGAAGAGAGGAGACGGGCCAATGCAAGAGGCGGAAGCGCGAAAGGAGGATGGCGATGGAACGGTTTTTTCCGGATGAGGAGCTGAAGCGGGCGAGCAAAATGGGGGCGAACGAAGACATCATCCACACAAGCAAAAACGACGACGGCTACGATTTGCGCACCCCGGCGGAAATCGGGAAGCGGCAGCCGGTGGATGAAAACGGCCATGCGTGAAAGAAGGGCGCGGATGGACGGGAAAAAACGTCTTGGATAGCTTCGCGCCGCGAGAAGGCCGGTGATGGATGAAAACGGATATCAGCCATTCATTGCGTGGCCAGTCGGGGATTTTGTCATGCCGATAATATGCGGCCGGCTCGGATGCCGCGCTCGTTTTTCACCGGCTTTTTCGAAGTGCTGCGCTTTTTAGACTACAAGGCGGTCAAGCTGACGATGTTGATTTCGTTGATCACGATCATAGTCGGGGATGTCATTTATCGACGCACGTGAGCGGATGCGCAATGTAAACGAAAGAGGCCGGCGGGCGACGGCGGCTGGTGAGTTCGCCCGGATATTGGACGGCGATGGGGCGATCGCCGTCTTTTTTCGTTCGCAAAATTCGGCGGCAAGAACCGTTTTGATGTGAAAGGAGCTGCTTTCGCGGCAAGGCGAAAACGATCATGCCGCTTCCAGCGCCATGACAGTCTGGAAGCGGCGTTGGCATGCCGCCCGACAGTTGATTCAATGCCCGGCAGGGGATGAAGTGGTAAAGACAAGGGACGAAGGGAAAGGGCTACCCGCTAACAGGCGGAAACACGTTCCAGCGCAAGCCGACGACGAGCTGGCAGCACGGGAACGCGCCGGGGGGCGGCGACAGCGTCAGGCGGATGCCGTCAGGGTTGAAGTACACATCGGTTTTCGAGCGGATGCCGAGCGAGCGGATGAGGCGCTTCACTTCTTCCGTTTTTCCTTCTTGGGCGGCCGACATGACTGTGGCGGCAAACGAGCGCGATTCGGCGAGCCGTTTTAAAATGACCCCGGCATCGTTCATGAGCGTCTGGGCGGTGGCGGCGGATTGGGAGAAGATGGCGGGATCGACCGGCGGATACGGTCTTGCCCATGACGAAGGCTGCGGGAAATAAACCATTTGTTCGTCCCCTCCTTTTCTGCGGATTACTACTTACTATACTCGCTTCGTCTGAAGGCGGTGCAACAGGACCGATGCCTTTTGCCCTTGTCAGTCGAAAGCGAAACTGTTCCGGAATGTTGCCCGTATATACGTATGCAGCGGAAGTCCGCCTCGATCCCGGTCAAACAGTTGTGCCGACAGAGGCGGAAGTTTATGATACAATACGAAGTAGGATAAGCGGGGCGATGTAGGAAAAAAAGAGGCGACATGGCAGTTGGTTGGTCAGGGAAGGAGGATGGTTGATGTTAAATTGGGCGATTGTCTCACCATTGATCGCGGCTTTATTTGTTCCGTTTTTGTCTAAATATGTCCGTTCGATCCATACCGGGTGGTTTGTACTGCCGATTCCGGTCTTATTATTCTCATATTTCATTCAACATCTCCCCCTTAAACCCTACGGGCAAACGATCCCATGGATTCCGTCGCTCGGAATGGATTTTCAAGTGTATATGGACGGGTTAGGCTTGCTCTTTTCGCTTTTAATCACCGGGATCGGGTCTCTTGTCGTGTTGTACTCCATTTACTATTTGCCAAAGGAAAAGGAAAAGCTCGGCCATTTTTATGTGTACTTGCTTTTGTTTATGGGAGCGATGCTCGGCGTCGTTCTTTCCGATAATGCCATCGTGCTTTATTTGTTTTGGGAGTTGACATCGTTTTCATCGTTTCTGCTGATCGGCTATTGGAATGAGCGCGACCGCTCCCGGTACGGGGCGCAAAAATCGATGCTCATTACCGTCTTTGGCGGGTTGTCGCTGCTTGGCGGCTTTTTATTGCTTTCGATCATGAGCGGGGGGACATACAGCATTCGCGGCTGGATCGATATGGCCGGCGCATGGCCGGAGCACCCGTTGTTTTTGCCGGCGATGCTCCTGATTTTGCTTGGGGCGTTTACGAAGTCAGCCCAGTTTCCGTTTTACATTTGGCTTCCGGATGCGATGGAAGCGCCGACGCCGGTTAGCGCGTACTTGCATTCGGCGACCATGGTGAAAGCCGGCATTTACATAGTGGCCCGCTTCACCCCGATTTTTGCCGTCTCTCCGCTATGGGTTTGGCTCGTGATGGGGGTCGGGATGGCAACGCTCTGTTGGGCGTCGTTTCACGCCGCCCGCCAGACCGATTTGAAAGGGCTGCTCGCGTATTCGACCGTAAGCCAGCTCGGGCTCATCATGTCGCTGCTCGGCGCGGGGGCGCTGGCTTTTCATGGGGATTTGTCCGACCGCCGTTTGTATACGGCGGCGGTCATCGCGGCCGTATTTCATTTAATCAATCACGCTACATTTAAGGGAAGTTTGTTTATGGCGGCCGGCATTGTCGACCATGAGACCGGGACGAGAGACATCCGGCGCCTTGGCGGGCTGCTTGGCATCATGCCGGTCACGTTTACCGTCGCGGTCATCGGTTCGTTATCGATGGCGGGCATTCCCCCGTTTAACGGGTTTTTAAGCAAAGAAATGTTTTTTGCCGCGATGGTGCAAGTGGCCAACGCCGACTGGCTTTCGCTCGAGGTCTGGGGCGCTTTATTCCCGGTGTTGGCTTGGGTTGGAAGCGTGTTTACCTTTTTATACAGCGTTTTGTTTGTCGGAAAAACGTTTTTCGGTGCGCCGAAGCCGTCCGCATGGCCGAAACAGCCGCATGAAGCCCCGGCGGGGATGCTCGTGGCGCCCGTTGTTTTGGCTGTTCTGGTCATCGGATTTGGGCTGTTTCCGAATGTGCTGTCCGAGACGGTGATTGCGCCGGCGGCGGATGCGGTCGTCAACGGTCTGCTTCGCGGCGAAGGCCTTTCGGTGCATATCAGCCATTGGCACGGCTGGACGACGGAAGTGTGGATGACGATCGGGGTCATTGCGGTTGGCGCCTTGTTGTATAAAACGTTTCCTTCGTGGAAGCGCGTTTACGGCGCTTTTCCGGAACAGCTTTCCTTAAACCGGCTGTATGACGCATCCGTCCGTCATATGGAAGAGCAGTCTTACCGTTTGACGAGCGCGTATATGACCGGGTATGTCCGGACGTATTTCGTTTATATTTTTTCTGCGATGATGGCGCTCTTGATTGCGACGATCGCCCTGAAAGTGGATTGGGGGCTTTCGTTCCGCCATGTAGCAGAAGTAGGCGTTCATGAATTGATTTTGGTGTTGGCGGCCTTAGCCGGGACGGTGACGACCGTAGCGGCAAAATCGCGCCTTGTCGCCATTATCGCTTTAGGTTCGGTCGGGTATACGGTTTCCCTCTTCTTTGTGTTGTTCCGGGCGCCTGACTTGGCATTGACCCAGCTCGTCATTGAAACGATTTCCGTTTCGCTGTTTTTGCTTTGCTTCTATCATTTGCCAAAGCTCAGCCGCCATGAGAAAGGCGTCCGTTTCCGCCTTGGGAACGCCATTCTTTCGCTCGGAGTCGGGGCGTTGGTGAGCGTGATCGCCCTTTTGGCGTACAGCGAGAAAAACTTCGCGTCCATTGCGCAATACCATATTGAAAATGCCTATGAAAAAGCGGCCGGAAAAAATATCGTCAACGTCATTTTGGTGGATTTCCGCGGATTTGATACGCTGTTTGAAATTTGCGTGCTGGCGATCGCGGCGCTCGGCATTTATGCGTTAGTGAAGCTGAAAGCTCCGAAAGGGGAGAGCGGCAAATATGAATGAACTGATTTTGCGGACGGTGACGGCCGTTGTCACGTTTATCATTATTTTGTTTGGCATCCAGCTTTTTTTCGCCGGCCATTATTATCCGGGCGGCGGATTTATCGCCGGCCTTGTCACCGCCGGCGCCCTCGTTTTGTTATTGTTGGCGTTCGATATTCAAACGGTGAAGACGATGGTTCCGGTCAATTATCGAATGCTGATTGGCGTCGGGCTGCTGTTTGCCTTAGGGACAGGGCTTGGCGGCGTTGTCTTCGATGTGCCGTTTTTAACGCACGCTCACGGCCATGTCATGTTGCCGGTGCTTGGCGATGTCTCGCTCCATACCGCTGTTTTGTTTGATTTGGGCGTGTATTTGGTCGTTGTCGGGGTCACCATGACCATTATCGAAACGATAGGAGAGGAAGAATAGATGGAAATCGTCATGATTGTCGTCATCGGCTGTTTGTTTGCCGGTGCCACGTACTTGATTTTAAGCAAAAGTTTGCTTCGGATCATTATCGGCACGGGGCTGTTGAGCCATGGGGCGCACTTGCTTTTGTTGACGATGGGCGGATTGAAAAAAGGGGCGCCGCCGCTGCTCGGCGTGCAGGCGGAACAATATGTCGACCCCGTTCCGCAGGCGCTCATTTTAACGGCCATTGTCATTAGTTTCGGTGTGACGGCGTTTTTGCTCGTTTTGGCGTACCGGTCTTATCAGGAGATTGGAACGGACAACATTGAACGGATGAGGGGAAAGGAAGACCATGACTAATGCCGTAATTTTTCCAATTGCCATTCCGCTGACGACGGCCGTTATATTGATTTTTTGTGTGCAATCATGGAAAGCGCAAAAGGCGGTTTCCGTCGTTTCGGCTAGTTTGCTGATCGCCGCCTCCCTTTGGCTCGTCCGCCTTGTTCATCATGAAGGGGTGCAGAAGCTCGATGTCGGCAACTGGCCGGCGCCGTTTGGGATTACGCTCGTCTCCGACATGCTTTCGGCGCTGTTGGTGTTGACCACCAGTGTGATTGCGCTTGCCTGCCTGCTGTATTCCTTTTTTACGATCGGCGCAAAGCAGGCGTCCATGTACTACTACGTGTTTTTTCAGTTTCTGATCGTCGGGGTGAACGGGGCGTTTACGACAGGCGATATTTTTAACTTGTTCGTGTTTTACGAAGTGATGCTCATGTCGTCGTATGCGCTGCTCGTGCACGGCGGCACGAAAATCCAGCTGCAGGAAACGATGAAATATATGGTGATCAATGTGTTTTCGTCGGCGCTGTTTGTGATTGCCGTCGGCTACTTGTACGCTGTGACCGGCACGTTGAATATGGCGCACTTGGCGGTGCGGATTCCGCAAATGGAAAATACAGCCGTATTGACGGTCATTTCTTTGCTTTTTCTCATTGTTTTTGCCCTGAAGGGAGCGCTGTTTCCGTTTTATGTCTGGATGCCGGGGGCGTATGCCGCTCCGCCGGCGGCCGTGCTTGCGTTGTTCGGGGGCCTGCTGACGAAAGTCGGGGTGTATTCGATTTTGCGCACCTTTTCGCTTCTGTTCCGCCAGGATATCGGCTACACCCATACGATTTTGGCATGGCTGGCGGTCGCGACCGTTGTGTTTGGCGTCATCGGCGCCGTCGCCTACCGCGATATGCGGCAAATCGCCATTTATAATATTGTCGCGGCGGTCGGGGTGATGGCGTTTGGCATTTCGTTAATGACCGAGGAAAGTATGGAAGGCACGATCTTTTACTTGCTGCAAGATATGGTGATGAAAACCGCCCTCTTTTTCATTGTCGGCGCCATCGCGTATGTCGCCGGGACGAACCAGCTCGGACGGTTCAGCGGCTTGCTCGGCTCGTATCCGCTGCTCGGCTGGGCGGTGTTGATCTCCGCGCTTGCGCTCGCCGGCATCCCCCCGTTCAGCGGGTTTATCGGAAAAGCGCTCATCATCCGGGCGGCGTTTGAACAAGGGCAGCTCGCATTTCCGCTGATCGTGTTGCTATCAAGTTTGCTTGTGTTGTATTCGGTGATGAAAATTTTCATCCAATCTTGCTGGGGAGAAGCGCGCGGCTGCGAACAAAAGCGGATCGCTCCGCTTTATGTGCCGATTGTGGCGCTTCTGTCGCTGGCGGTGTTATACGGCATTGGCGCCGAGTTTGTTCGCCCGTATATCGCCCAGGCGGCGGCAACATTGGCGGATCCGTCGGTGTATATCGAATCCGTGCTGAAGGAGTAGAGGCAAATGGCACAGCAATTGCTGCTGAATGTGGTACTGGCGTTCGTGTGGATGTTTCTGGCCGATTCGTTTACCGGGTCATCATTTGTGATTGGGTATCTCCTTGGGCTTGGCATCATGTTCGCACTGCGGCGATATTTTTCGACAACATTTTACGTCGTCCCGCTGTTTGTCATCGGAAAGTTGACGGTGATTTTCATGAAAGAACTGCTGCTGGCCAACTGGGCGGTGCTCAAAATCGTCCTGTCCCCGTCGCTGGACATGAAACCTTGCATTTTCGCCCTTCCTCTTGAAGTGAAAAAGGACTGGGAAATTACGCTGTTGTCGAGCTTGATTACTTTGACGCCGGGGACGTTTGTGATCGATGTCTCGGATGACAAGAAACTGATTTATATTCATACGATTGATGCCCCGGATGTGGATGAAGTGATCCGGCAAATCAAAACATCATTTGAAAAAACGATTTTGGAGGTGAGCCGATGACGATGATGTTCTATGTAGCGCTCGCACTTTTGGCGCTGGCGATTCTTTGTTTCCTTTACCGGGTTGTCAAAGGGCCGACGGTAGCGGACCGGGTCATTGCCCTAGATGCGATCGGGATTTGTCTCGCGGGGATGGTGGCGGTGCTGTCGATCGTGCTAGAGACGAGCGTGTTTTTGGAAATTATTTTGCTGATCGGAATTTTGGCGTTTCTCGGTACGGCGGCATTTGCGAAATTTTTGCAAAAAGGGGTCGTGATTGAACGTGACGGAAATCATTGAGGGATTGGTCGTGCTGCTTGTCGTCGCCGGCGCGCTCTTAACGGTGATCTCCGCCATCGGCGCCCTCCGCCTTCCCGACATTTATACGAGAAGCCATGCCATTAGCAAAAGCACCACCCTTGGCATTATGCTCATTTTGACGGGAACGTTGCTGCATTTTTGGTTTAGGCACGATCATGTCAATTCCCGTTTGCTGCTGGCCATTGTCTTTATTTTCTTAACCTCCCCGGTGTCGGCCCATTTGATCAGCCGTGCGGCGTATTATTCGGGAGTCCGCCCGTGGGAAGGGACGGTTCGCGATGATTTGGCCGAACGGAGGGAAACATTGGCGAAGAGCGCAAAAAGATGAGAGAAGGCAGCAGGATCTTTTTCTTTCGGGGCCATTCCATGTCTTTCCGACATTCGCCTCTTTTTCGCCATTTTCTGAAAAAAGAAATAAACAATCGCTTCCCCATGATATAATAATAGTAAGACGGACTGTGGCTATGCATCAGAAAGGGGGGAAGCGACGATGGACGTTCCGCAATATTTGTTTCTCGATTTTGAATTTACGATGCCGGAGTCGAAAACGAACCCGGATGGATTTTGCCCGGAAATTATCGAAGTGGGCCTCGTGGCGGTCATGGACGGGCAAATCGCAAACCAATTTTCCGCTTATGTGAAACCGCTCCGTTTCCCGCAGCTCACCGACCGGTGCAAGTCATTTCTCAACATCACCCAAGAGCAAATTGACGGCGGAATCAGTTTTTATGAGCTCGTTTCCTTGCTCCGGCAATATGACCGTGAACGCCCGACGACGGTCGTGACGTGGGGAAGCATGGATATGAAAGTGCTCCGGGAAAACTGCCAGTCGGCGCGGGTCGGGTTTCCGTTCACCGGTGAACACCGCGATTTGGCGATGGAGTATAAACGGTTTTTCGGCAACAAAAATCAAACCGGATTGCGCAAGGCCGTGCAAGAGTATGGAAACGAAGGGATTGGAAAAGCCCATTGCGCGCTTGATGATGCGTTTACCGCCTACACGATCTTCCGGCTCATTGAAAACGACAAAAAGTATTTAACGAAGACGAAGCCGCCGACGATCGGGGAGCGGATTGATTTCACCCAGCTGCGGAAAAAATTCGCGTTATAGCTGCTGCATTGGCGGCAGCTTTTTTGTGTTACAATGTGAACGGACAATTTTAACATCTTTCCGAAAGAAGTCTCCCGCTTCGAAGCGAAGGGAAAGTGGGAGATGAATGTCGGTTGGCGTTAGCCAACGAATATGATAGAATATGGCGAGAACGGACACCTTCGGAACGAAGGGAAGCGTAAAAGGTTCTTGTGTGTGGCTTACCGTTCGGCGAACACACACAAGTCGCTTGAAGCCCCCACCTCTAAGCGAAGTGTAGGTGGTGGATCATTCACGGCGGAGAGGTTGTTTACGATGTGGCCATGGATGCTTTATTTATTTTTATACTTTCCGGAAGATAAGCGTGAGTATATTCCCGCGGCAATTTCCTTTTCGGTTTTTCTCCTTATTGCCATACTGACGATGCGGCTTATCGTTTTGATTTCCCGGCGCCAGGAGAAGGAAGCGAAGCGGCTCGAACAGCAGCTGCTCGGCCAAAAGGACGAGTCCGGGCGGAAGTCGGATGTATAAACGAAGCTCCTTTCGGCAATACTGGCAGCTAACATTGGCCATGCTGGGGGGAGTGTTGTGTTGCAGAGGAAATATGCCCTTCTTTTCGCCGCGGCGCTCGTTTTATCCGGCTGCGGCCAGGAGGATGGCACGAGCCGGACGGTGGAGATGATCAATGCGGACGGCGATCCGATCGGTACGGTGGAATTGACGGAGCAAGCCGAAGGAGTGCGGTTGAAGCTCGATTTGGAAGGGCTTCCGCCGGGGGAGCGCGCCATTCATATTCATGAAAAAGGCAGCTGCCAGCCGCCTGATTTTCAGTCGGCGGGCGGGCATTACAACCCGGACGGGAAAAAGCACGGCCTTCTCCATCCGGAAGGGGCGCACGCCGGCGACTTGCCGAACATTATTGTAAAAGACGATGGCACGGTCAACGTCGAACTGACGGCGCCGAACGTGACGCTAAAAGAAGGGGAAAAAGGATCGCTGTTGACGAAAGACGGCACGTCGATCGTCATTCACGCCAAGAAAGACGACGGCATGACCCAGCCGGCGGGAGATGCCGGCGGGCGCATCGCCTGCGGGGAAATCAAGTCGTCATGAAACAAGGGGCTCGCGTGAGAGCCCCTTGTTTCATGGCCGGCACCGGAAGGCCGCCATCCCGGCGCGCCGCTTAGTTGGCAAGCAAGGCGGCCCGCGCCGTTTTTTTCGGCTTGCCGTGCCTTTTTCTTTGGCAGCTGCGCCGGAAAGCGGCTTTTCGTCGGCGCCGGCCGCGGCGGTTGTGTCCCGAAAGGGGGGCGGCGTCAGGCATTCACCTGCTTCCCCTTCCGTTACTGCCCGCCCAGCGCCACGGTCAATCGCCGCAGCCCTTCTTCGAGTGTCGGGCGCGGGCAGGCAACGTTCAGACGGATGAAGCCGGTTCCTTCCTCCCCGAATTTGCTGCCGAACTCAACGGCCAGTTTTCCTTTTTCCAGAAGCCGCCGTTTCAACTCCGCTTCCGGGAGGCCGAGGCCGCGGCAGTCGATCCAGACGAGATATGTCGCCTGCGGCCGGACGGGGCGAAGCGCCGGCAGGCGGTCGGCTAAATAGGCGGCGGTCATGCCGATGTTTTCCCGTAAATAAGCCAGCAAGGCGTCGAGCCACGGCCCGCCGTATCGGTACGCGGCTTCGGCCCCGACAACGGCGAACGCATTCAACGTAAAAAAGCCGTGCCGATGCTGAACGCGGTGGAACGCCCGGCGCCGCGAATCGTCGGGAATGACCGCTTCGGCCGCCTGCAAGCCGGCCAAGTTGAACGTTTTCGTCGGCGCGCGGAAGGTGGCGCTTTGCGCCGCGAATTCGGGGCGAAGCGCGGCAAACGGCACATGCCGGTGCGGCGGCAGCGTCAAATCGGCGTGAATTTCGTCCGATAAGACGAAGACGCCGTGCTTCAGGCACAGCTCCCCGAGCCGCTGCAGGTCTTCGTTCGTCCACACTTTGCCGCCCGGGTTATGCGGGTGGCAAAGGATGAGCAGCTTCGCTCCGGGCAGTTTTCGCTCCAAGTCGTCCCAGTCGATGGCGTAGTTCTCTTTCGTCAACTGAAGCGGACTGGAGCGGAGCGTGCGGCCGTGGCGGCGAACGAGATCAAACAGCGGACGATAGACCGGGGAAAAGACGACGACGCCATCCCCCGGTTCGGAAAACGCCTCAATGGCGGCGGAGACCGCCGGCACGACACCGTGGGCAAACACGAGCCACTCCGGGTCGATTTCCCAATCGTGACGGCGTTTGAGCCATTCGCACACCGCGTCGTTCAACGAATCGGGAATAACCGTGTAGCCAAACACCCCGTGCTTGACCCGCTGCCATAACGCTTCTTGCACCTCGGCCGGCGCCGGAAAATCCATATCGGCGACCCACATCGGCCAGACGTCTTCGTGGCCGAACACCCGCTCAACGTCATCCCATTTCACCGATGACGTGCCCCGGCGCTCAATCACGCGGTCAAATGAAAACATTGTTGCATCTTCTCCCTTCTTTTTTTAAAATCGATCGCTTATAATTTGTTATATCACATATCTAAGGAAAGAAGGTGGATGGCGGCGCATGGACGGACAACGATTGAACCGGCTGCTTCTTGAGACCGTTGGCGCCTGGGATCCGTTCGGCTGCGGAAACGGCGCGTACGAGGTGGAGGCGATCGACGTGCTTCAGGCCGTATACGACACGGATGATGCCCGCAAGCTCGCTGCCCGTATTCAGTCTATATATGAATTCGCCTTTGACAAGCCCATTCCTTTTCGCGACTGTCTAAAACTCGCCGGCCGGCTGCTCGAGCTGAAACAAAGCGCGTCTTGTTCGTTAACGTCATGACGCCCATCAGCCGGGCGGCTGATCCGGTGAAACCGTTCAAGTGGAGGGATGTTCCGTGAAACTGAGCGATAAAGAACTGGAAATTATCGAAATATTGGAAAAAGATGCGCGAACCCCGATCGATGTGCTGGCGAAAATGATCGATTTACCGGTAGACGAAACGGAAGCGCTCGTAAAAAAATTGGAAGAAGCGAAAGTGATCGTCCAGTATACAGCGCTCGTCGACTGGCACAAGGCGGACGGCCATGAAGGGGTGACAGCGATGATCGATGTGAAAGTGACCCCGAAGCGCGGCGTCGGCTTTAATGAGGTGGCGGAGCGCATTTACCGTTTTCCGGAAGTGAAATCGGTGTATTTAATGTCCGGCGCCTACGATTTGTCGGTCGTCATTGAAGGACGGTCGATGACGGAAGTGGCCCAATTCGTTTCCGAGAAACTGTCGACGCTTGATTCCGTCATTTCGACGACAACCCATTTCATTTTAAAAAAATATAAGCATGACGGTATCATCTTTGACCAAGGAGATCAAGATCGCCGCATCGTGGTGGCGCCATGAAGCCGCAAACGAGAAAAACGTATGTGTCGGAAACGGTCGCAGGCTTGAAGCCGTCCGGCATCCGCCGCTTTTTTGATCTCGCCTCCGGCATGGAGGGCGTCATTTCGCTTGGCGTCGGCGAGCCGGACTTTGTCACATCGTGGGGCATCCGGGAGGCGAGCATTTTGTCGCTCGAGCAAGGCTATACATCGTATACAGCAAACGCCGGGCTGCCTGAGCTGCGCCAGGAAATTGCCGCCTATTTGCGCCGCAAGTTTCGCGTCTGCTATCGGCCGGAGACGGAAATTTTGGTGACGGTCGGGGCGAGCCAGGCCATTGATTTGGCGCTCCGGGCGATTGTGGACCCGGGCGATGAAGTGATCGTGGTCGAACCGAGCTTCGTCGCTTACGAGCCGCTCGTCGTGCTCGCCGGCGGGACGCCGGTGTCCGTTCGGACGTCCGGCGCTGACGGGTTTCAACTCAATTTGGCGCAGTTGGAGCAGGCGATTACCGAACGGACGAAGGCGGTTGTGATTTGTTCGCCGAACAACCCAACCGGAACGGTATTCAGCCCGGCCGAGCTTGAAGCGCTCGCCCGCCTGGCCGAGGCGCATGATTTGCTTGTCATTGCCGACGAAATTTACGCCGAGCTGACGTATGAAGGCGAGTATATGAGCATGGCCGCCGTTAACGGCATGCGCGAACGGACGATTTTGATTTCCGGTTTTTCGAAAGGATTTGCGATGACCGGGTGGCGGCTTGGCTTTGCTGCCGCGCCGGAAGACATTTTGCAGGCGATGTTGAAAATCCATCAATACGCGATGATGTGCGCGCCGACGATGGCGCAATACGGTGCCCTTGAAGCGCTCCGCAACGGGGAGCACGATGTCGAGCAAATGCGCAACAGCTATCGGCGGCGGCGCAACTATTTCGTTGCCTCGCTCAATGAAATCGGGCTGCCATGCCACGTGCCGGGCGGTGCGTTTTACGCGTTTCCGTCCATTCGCCATACCGGTTTGACGTCCGAACAGTTCGCCGAACAGCTGCTTTTGGAAGAAAAAGTGGCTGTTGTCCCCGGCAACGTCTTCGGCCAAAGCGGGGAAGGCTATATTCGCTGTTCGTACGCTTCGTCGCTTGAACAGCTGCAAGAAGCTGTTAAACGAATGAAACGGTTTTTGGAACGCCTGTAACCGATGATGTTCCGCCTTGGGCGGAACATCTTTTTTTGGGTTTTCCCTTTCGGTTATGTTATAATACAGAAACGATGAATCTAACCAATAGGAGTGTTTTGCTTGTCAACGATGAAACGAGGAACGATTGCGAAAGGGAAGGTGACGGGCATTCAGCCATATGGCGCGTTCGTCCAGCTTGAGGACGGCATGCAAGGATTAATTCATATTTCGGAAATCTCTCATCAATTTGTGAAAGATGTGCGTGAGTATGTCAATGTCGGTGACGAAGTGACCGTCAAAGTGCTTGATGTCGACTATAAGGCGGGGCGGGCGAGCTTATCCTTAAAGGCGCTCGAACCGGGCGGGGAGAAGGAAAAGCGCCAGGCGCGCATGAAAATGCCCCTTGAGCCCGGTTTTCGCCCGTTGAAAGAAAAATTGCGTGAATGGATTGAGCAATCAAAGAAGGAAGATTTACCGAAAAAATAAGACACCCACCGCCAGGCGGTGAGTGTCCCGCGTTATGTGCGCGTTGCTTTCGGTTCAGTGCGCTCCAGCTCTTCGGCCGGTTTGAACAGCAGCGCTAAGTTGATCAGGCCGGCGATGCCGACGAGGCTGTAAATAATGCGCGACCAGACGGCGTCTTGGCCGCCGAAAATGGCCGCGACCAAATCAAATTGAAAAAATCCAATCAGTCCCCAGTTGATCGCGCCAATAATCGTCAACAACAAGGCAATGCGCTGCCATGCTCCCATCATGTACGCCTCCTTTGGACATTTTCTTCATTCACTTATAGAATGGGTCACCACGGTGGAAAATATGCATGATTTGTCGCCGAAGCGTCCGGCTTTACATCAATGGCGGGCATCGCCATAATAGAGGCAAAAGGAGGAAGATACATATGCAACATTTTACGTTTCGCAACCCGACGAAACTCATTTTCGGACGGGGGGAGATTGAGCAGCTGAAGCAAGAAGTGCCGCAGTACGGCAAAAACGTGCTGCTCGTTTACGGCGGCGGCAGCATCAAACGGAGCGGCTTGTACGATCAAGTGATCAACATATTGGCAAGCATCGGCGCCAAGGTCACGGAGCTGCCGGGCGTTGAGCCGAACCCGCGCGTTTCGACCGTCCGCAAAGGGGTGGACATTTGCCGGCGCGAAGGGATTGAGTTTTTGCTGGCAGTCGGCGGCGGCAGTGTCATCGATTGTACGAAAGCGATCGCGGCCGGGGCGAAATTTGACGGCGATCCGTGGGAGTTTATTACGAAAAAAGCGCCCGTCCATGAAGCCTTGCCGTTTGGAACGATCTTGACACTGGCGGCGACCGGCTCGGAAATGAACGCCGGTTCAGTGATCACGAACTGGGAGACAAAAGAAAAATACGGCTGGGGAAGCCCGGTGACATTTCCGCAGTTTTCGATTTTGGACCCGACGTATACGATGACGGTTCCGAAAGACCAAACCGTTTATGGCATCGTCGATATCATGTCGCATGTGTTTGAGCAATATTTCCACCATGTACCGAACACGCCGCTGCAAGACCGGATGTGCGAAGCGGTGCTCAACACCATCATCGAGACGGCGCCGAAGCTGGTCAACGACTTGGAAAACTACGAGCTGCGCGAGACGATCATGTACTCGGGCACGATCGCCTTAAACGGATTTCTGCAAATGGGCGTGCGCGGCGACTGGGCGACGCACGATATTGAGCATGCCGTTTCCGCGGTGTACGACATTCCGCACGGCGGCGGTTTGGCGATTTTGTTTCCGAACTGGATGAAGCACGTTTTGGACGAAAACGTGAGCCGCTTCGCCCAGCTCGCAGTGCGCGTCTTCGGAGTCGACCCGGCCGGAAAAGCGGAGCGCGATGTGGCGCTTGAAGGCATTGAACGGCTGCGCGCCTTCTGGTCAAGCCTTGGGGCGCCCTCGCGGCTGGCGGATTACGGCATCGGGGATGACAAGTTGGACCTTATGGCCGACAAAGCCATGGCGTTCGGTGAGTTCGGCCGTTTCAAGACACTGAACCGCGACGACGTGCGCGCCATTTTGCGCGCCTCTTTATAAGAACCTTTACAAGCCGGCCCAACAGTGAGGCCGGTTTTTTCGATGGCGGCCGCACCGCAACAACGGTTTCCCGCTGATCGCTTCGCCTCGGGAAAGACCATGGCGCATTGGCTGCCGGGGAAAGCGATATGGCGCGGCGAAAATTGTCGGAATTGAATCCGCTTTCGACTAGGGGCGTCGCTTGATTTCCCTTGTCCGTTCCGCTAAAGTGAAAGAAGGCAATGATTATGGAAGAGGAGGCGGAATTGGATGACCCATATTCGTTTCGATTATTCGAAAGCCCTCGCCTTTTTTGGCGAACATGAACTTACATACTTGCGCGATGCGGTGAAAGTCGCGCACCACTCGCTCCATGAAAAAACGGGCACCGGAAGCGACTTTTTAGGCTGGCTCGATTGGCCGGTCGATTACGACAAAGACGAATTTGCCCGCATCAAGCAGGCGGCGAACAAGATTCAATCAGACTCCGATGTCCTTCTTGTGATCGGCATCGGCGGCTCGTACCTCGGGGCGCGCGCGGCGATTGAGATGCTGCATCACTCGTTCTATAACGCCTTGCCGAACGAAAAGCGAAACGCGCCGCAAATCATCTTCGTCGGCAACAACATCAGTTCGACGTACATGAAAGACGTGATCGATTTTCTAGAAGGAAAAGAGTTCTCGATCAACGTCATTTCCAAATCAGGAACGACGACCGAACCGGCGATCGCCTTCCGCATTTTCCGCAAATTGCTCGAAGACAAATACGGCAAAGACGAAGCGCGCCGCCGCATTTACGCGACGACCGACCGGGCGCGCGGCGCGTTGCGGACGCTTGCGGAGGAGGAAGGGTATGAAACGTTTGTCATTCCGGACGACATCGGCGGCCGCTATTCGGTGCTGACCGCCGTCGGGCTGCTGCCGATTGCCGCGAGCGGCGCGGACATTGACGCGATGATGGAAGGGGCGGCGAAAGCGCGCGATGATTTCAGCTCCTCGGAGCTTGAGGACAACGCCGCCTACCAATACGCCGCCATCCGCAACATTTTGTACAACAAAGGGAAAACGATCGAGCTGCTTGTAAACTACGAACCGGCCTTGCACTATTTCGCCGAATGGTGGAAGCAATTGTTTGGCGAAAGCGAAGGGAAAGACCAAAAAGGGATTTACCCGGCGTCGGCCGACTTTTCGACCGACTTGCATTCGCTCGGCCAATACATTCAAGAAGGCCGCCGCGATTTGTTTGAAACGGTGCTGAAACTCGAAGAGCCGCGCCATGAATTGGTCATCGAAGCGGAAGACAACGACCTTGACGGACTCAACTATTTGGCGGGACAAACGGTCGATTTCGTCAACACGAAAGCGTTCGAAGGGACGCTGCTCGCCCATACCGACGGCGGCGTGCCGAACTTGGTCGTCACCTTGCCGAAGCTCGATGAATACACGTTCGGCTACCTCGTCTACTTCTTTGAAAAAGCGTGCGCCATGAGCGGCTATTTGCTCGGCGTCAACCCGTTCGACCAGCCGGGTGTCGAGGCGTACAAGAAAAACATGTTCGCCCTTTTGGGCAAACCAGGGTATGAGCAGCTGAAAGAAGAGCTGGAAAAACGGTTGAAATGACAACGCGGTTCACCGCTGTCCGCCATGCCGCGGCGCGCCCCAAACGGCGGAAAAAGCGCCTCTTCCCTTTTGCGGGGGAAGAGGCGTTTTTTATGGCCTGACCCCGTCGTGAACCGGCCGTCCGGCGCCCGGGCGCGTCTATATCGCCCCTGCCGTTTTTCGCCAGGCGTCTGAAGCCGCCGCGGGCAAATAATTGCCGCCAAACGGGAAACGATAAAAAGAAAGGAGCATTCCCGTTAGGAGCTTTTCCGGGGACTTGATCAAAAAAAGCCCTCTTGGTATGATGCAGGGGTGCCAAACAATACCTACCATCATGCCAAGGAGGACTTCAGATGAATTGTACACAAAATCAGAAAATCAATCAAGTCACGGAACACACATTGGTCGTGGGCATCGATATCGCGAAACGAACCCACTACGCCTGCTTCGTGGATGACCGGGGGCGCGTGCTTCGCAAGTCGTTCCCGATCTTCCAGTCGAAAGAGGGGTTTCAACAGCTGTATGAAGCGATTCAGGAGGGGAGGAAAGCGTTCGGGAAGTCACAGGTGATCGTCGCTGTGGAGCCGACCGGGCACTACTGGTTGAACCTGGCCTACTTCCTCGAGGAAAACGGGATCCCGCTGGTCATGGTCAACCCGGCGCATGTGTGCCGGTCGAAAGAACTCGATGACAACCTGCCGACGAAACACGACGCCAAAGACGCCCTGGTCATCGCCAGGCTGGCGAAAGACGGGCGATTCCTCGTCCCCCGGCTGCTGCACGAGATCGAAGCGGATTTGCGCGTCGGGAGCACGCTCAAAGAGAAGCTCCGGAAGGAACAGGCGGCGGTGAAAAACGCGATCATCCGTTGGACGGATCGGTATTTTCCAGAGTTTTGGACCGTGTTTCGCGACCTGGGGAAAACAGCGCTGGCGGTGCTGGAGTGGACGCCGCTTCCGGCCGATATGGCGGGTCGGACCGCCGAGGAGCTTCTGGAGGCGTACCGGCAAAGCGAAGGGCTGAAATGCCCGCAGAAAGCGAAAATTCAGGCGTTGATCGACGCCGCGAAGGGCTCGATTGGGGTGACGGAAGGGACGACGATGGCCCGGTTTGAGATCGCCGCGCTCGTCCGCCAATACCGCCAGTTCGAGGCCGAAATCGCAGCGTTGGACGCCGAGTTGAAGGCATTGGTTCAAACAACGATGGAGTATCAATGGCTGAAAACGGTCGACGGGTTGGGAGATGCCACGATCATCGATCTGCTGGCGGAGATCGGCAGTTTTGCCCACTATCGGGACCCGCGTCAATTGGTGAAGTTGGCGGGCCTGACGCTCAAGGAGAACTCCTCCGGCCAGCGCAAAGGGCAAAAGCACATCTCGAAGCGGGGACGGAAACGGCTGCGATCGGTGCTGTTTCGGGCGGTGATTCCGCTGATCCGGCACAATGAGGCGTTTCGCGAGCTGCATGAGTACTATACGACCCGGCCCGTCAACCCGCTGACCGGAAAGCAGTCCATCGTCGCGTTATGCCGAAAGCTGTTGAATGTGCTGTTTGCGATTTGCACGAAGAAACAAGCGTTTGACGCGGAGCGAATGAGGCAGGACGTCTTGTCCCATGTTCCACACCGGGCGGCCTAAGGCCTCCCCCCACGAACGGAAGAAGTGTTGGACAACAGGATGACACCGGAGAAGCTGGCGTGATCTCATCCATTCGACCTCGAGTCCCGAAAGGAGCTTGGCCGGCCTCCGCCTGATGACGAGACCGAACGAGGGAATGTTGGCGCAAAGACGCCCGGAGACATGGGAGGGTTCGTCCTCATCAGCGATGCGGAGATCCAAGGGTGCATCGAATACACTTCCTCCCACGTCAGGAAAATGGATCCAGGCGTGGCCGCGAAGCGCACCCTAGGTCTGTAAGATATCCACAAAATTGAAAAAGGATGTAAGGGATTTTGTCGAAAAATATTTTTTCGGCACCCCTGAGAGGCCGAAAAGCCTTGATATATCAACATTTCTAGAGGGAGGGGTTGTCGATGATTGAACTTCCATCCCGTTTGGAAGGAAAACAATTTCAACTGCATGATTTGGAAAGGCAATTAAAGCCGATGGGGTATGTGATCGGCGGCGGCTGGGATTACGATCATGGCTATTTCGATTACAAAATCGCGGATCATGTAGGCTACCAATTTTTGCGTGTGCCGTTTCAAGCGGTCGATGGGCAGCTTGATTCACATGGGACGACGGTGGAGCTCGGAAGGCCGTTTTTGCTTGCGCATAAATACCAAAGAGGGATTGACGATTTCGCCGATGTCGGCAACGCAGGAGCAGCGTTCAACCAGTTCGCTGAACCGCAAGACCCGGACGCGACCGTTCCGGAGCCGTACATTTCCGTCGGCAAAGCGCTCGTGCAAGAACTGGAGCGCCGCCTGCTCGATTAAGGAACGAACACGAACAGGCGGTCGCCCTCTTTAATGGGGCGTTGCGGCAAAACGGAAATGTTTCCGTTGTCGCCGCGGACGACGCCGAGCAATGTCACGTTTTGCTCGAATAGTTGCTGTTGCACGGTGTGAAACGGCTGTCCGATTTGTTGTTCGTCGGGATCGAGAAGACGGAGCGTTTGTTCGCCAAAGCGGCCGAGCATCCTTTCAAGCGCGCCGGCGACTCCCGGCGAGCGAAGGCTGGCCGCCATGGCGAAACTGGCCAACAAGTTTGTCCGAATCACTTCATCGGCCCCGGCGCGAAAGGCGTTTTGGACGTTTCGGCCGGTCAAAATTTCCACGATGGCGTACACCGACGGGTTCAGGCTTTTGGCGGCAAGCAGTGTGACGATCGTATCCTTATCCGCCTCCTCTTCCGCTTTGTGCGGGTCGGCGGTAATGAGCACAAACCGGGCATGGCTGATATTGGCCTTCTTCAGCACGGCATCATCGCCAGCCGGACCTTTAATAAAGTGAACGGGAACGTCCGGCATCGGATGGGACGGCACGGTGGCATCGACGAGCACAAAACGGAGCGAGGAGTCGCGCTGTACGAGGCGAGCCAACACTTCGCGCGCCCGCTCATTCCAGCCGACAATAA
Source organism: Geobacillus genomosp. 3 (assembly GCF_000445995.2). Taxonomy (GTDB): domain Bacteria; phylum Bacillota; class Bacilli; order Bacillales; family Anoxybacillaceae; genus Geobacillus. Next base: position 2,825,831 of record NC_022080.4, on the reverse strand, counting down.
TGGCATGTCCCCGCTCCGTATACGGAAGTTGCCCGCTCGTATGCGCCGTTTCCTGGGCGGCGGCCGCCGCGGAGACGGAAGCGAAGTAGGCGGTGATAATCCCGGTGCCAAGTGTGATGAGCACGATGGCGGCAAGTTTTCCGGCGATCGTTTTTGGCACGATATCGCCGTAGCCGATCGTGGCGGCGGTCACAATCGCCCACCAAATGCCGTCAAAGACGGTGCGAAACGTCTTCGGTTCAATGAGGCGCATGAGTGCGCCAAACAACACGATCATGGCGCTGGCAGCGGCAAACAGACGGAGAATAGCCGGCATCCGCCAATAGGAGACAAGCAAATCTTTCGTTTTCACCATCCATCCCTCTTTTCATCGCTTCCTTCTTTAGTGTGAACCATTTTTGCATAATCATTCCTGTTTCCACGCATACTAGGAAACGGAATGCGACAGAAAGGGGGAAAGCGGCGATGGAGATGAACCGCGTCAAACAAATCGTTTCATCCCCTGCCGATATTCCGGTGTACTACAACGGGGTGTCGGTGTGGATTGACGGGTATGACGAGGAAAAGCAAATGGCGACCGTCCACTTGCGCGACGGCCGGCTCAATGAGCGCCGGGACGTACCGGTTGCCGAGCTGAAGGAAGGGTAAAAACCCGCCTCCGATTGGGGGCGGATTTTTTTTCGGCCGCAAGCTGCAGCCGACATTGGAACACCCCATGCGCTCCGTCCCATCGTGCATCGGGCAGGGGGAAATGGGGGAGCGGACGCTCTGCCTTGAAGGACGTTCCTTTTTGACATCTGACCGTTTGGTCATTAACATATAGGTAGTGACTATGAAGTCAATATCAAATGGATCTCGAACCGAAGGGGAGAAGCGCGTGGGGAAAATCATTCAGTTTTCGCTCAACAACAAACTTGCTGTTTGGATTTTGACGATCATTGTCGCGGTCGCCGGGTTGTATTCAGGAGCGAACATGAAGCTCGAAACGATCCCGAACATTAACGTCCCGTTCATTTCCGTTTCGACAATCTATCCGGGGGCGACTCCGGAAGAAGTGGCCAAGAAGGTGACGGAACCGATTGAACAGCGGGTCGAGCATTTGGACGGGGTCACGGTTGTCCGCTCCTCTTCGTTTCAGCATGCGTCGTTTGTGCAAATTGAATATGAGTTCGATAAAGACATGGAAAGAGCGCAAAACGAAGTGAAAGAGGCGCTCGGTCATTTGGAGCTGCCCGACGGGGCGCAGGAGCCGGACGTTTCCCGGATCAGCTTTTCCGCGTTTCCGGTCATCTCCTTAAGCATCACCCATCCAAATGAATCGTTGGCCGAGCTGACGGAAACGGTCGAGCGCCATGTCGTTCCGGAATTGGAGGGCATTGACGGCGTCGATTCGGTGGAGGTCGCCGGCCAGCAAATGCAAGAAGTACATATTCAGTTTGATGAACAGAAGTTAAAGCAGTACGGGCTGACTGAACAGGCGGTCATCAACGTCATTCAAGCTTCCGCCGTTTCACTTCCGCTCGGGCTGTACACGTTTGCGGATCAGGAACAGTCGGTTGTCGTCGACGGCCGTATCGTGACGGTCGAGGACTTAAAAGCGCTCCGCATTCCGATTGCCTCTGCTAATGGAGCGCTGCCATCACCGATGGCAGGCGGCGAAGGAATGGGAGCGTCCGGCCAGATGCAAGGAATCACGTCAGGTCAAGGAGCATCGGCCCAAATGCAAGGCGCCGTTTCCGGCCGGCACGGACAGGCGATGGGGGGAGCGGGGGGCAGCGCTTTCGGCCAGACGGGTGCACCGTCCGTTCCGCTGCGCGACATTGCCGATGTGAACGTCGTCGCCAAAGCGGAATCGATTTCCCGGACAAACGGCGAGCCGTCGATCGGCGTGCAAATCGTCAAGGCGCAAGACGCCAATACGGTCGCGGTCGTCAACGCCGTCAAGGAAAAAATGAAAGAGCTCGAGGCGCGTTATGACGGTTTGCGCATCATCACCGTGTTTGACCAAGGAAAGCCGATTGAAGATTCGGTCGACACGATGGTAAACAAAGCGGTGTTCGGCGCCTTGTTTGCGGTCGTTGTCATCTTCGTATTTTTGCGCAATATCCGCACGACGTTCATTTCTGTCGTGTCCATTCCGCTGTCGCTGTTGATCGCGATTTTGCTGCTGCGGGAGATGGACATTACGCTCAATCTGATGACGCTTGGCGCCATGACGGTGGCGATCGGCCGCGTCGTCGACGATTCGATCGTCGTTGTGGAAAACATTTACCGGCGCATGACGCTGCCGGGTGAGCCGCTCGCCGGGAAAAAACTGATCATTTCGGCGACGAACGAAATGTTTATTCCGATCGCGTCGTCAACGATTGTGACGGTGGCGGTGTTTCTCCCGCTCGGATTGGTCAAAGGGATGGTTGGCGAGCTGTTTTTGCCGTTTGCGTTGACGATCGTGTTCGCCTTGCTCGCCTCGCTGCTTGTCGCCGTCACCGTCGTCCCGGCGCTCGCCCACGGGCTGTTTCGCCATGGCGCGGCAAGGAAACGCACCCGGGCGCCGGAACGGAAAAGCCTTTTGGCGGCCTGGTACAAAACGGCGCTCCGTTGGTCGCTTGACCATAAACTGATCGTCAGCGGCGCGGCCGTATTGCTGCTTGCGGCCAGCTTACTCCTCGTTCCGCGCGTCGGGGTCAGCTTCTTGCCGTCCGATGAACAAAAGATGATCGTCGCCACCTACAGTCCCGCCCCGGGGCAAACGGCCAATGACGTGGAGCGCATCGCCAAAGAAGTCGAGTCGTTTTTCCAAAAGCGCGACGGGGTGGCGAACATCCAACTGTCGGTCGGCGGGGGCAACCCGATGAACCCGGGACAAGACAATGCGGCGCTGTTTTATGTCGAGTATGATCCCGATGTGAAAAGCTTTGCCGAAGAGAAGGAAACGGTGATGAAGGCGCTTGAGGGGCGCGGCGACAAAGGGGAATGGCAAAGCCAAGATATTTCCGGCACAGGCGCCTCGAATGTCATTGAGCTCAACGTCTATGGCGATCAAATGGAAGACATCGAACCGGTTGTGGAGGAAGTGGCGGACATTTTGCGCCGCCAGGAAGCCTTGACAAATGTCAAAACAAGCATGGCCGCCCGGTTTGACGAATATACGATCATGGCCGACCAACAAAAACTAAGCGAATTCGGGCTGACGGCCGCCCAAATTGCCGCGGCTTTGTCCGGCCAAGGCGAACGCCAGGCGATTGCGACAGTCCAGCAACACGATGAAGAGCTCAACGTTTACGTGGCCGGCAAAAAAGAGCAATACACCGATATTCACGATTTGCTGAAGACAACGATCCCGTCGCCGCTTGGCATCCAAGTGCCGATCGAGGACGTGGCCGAGTTGAAAAAAGGGCATACGTACAGCGAAATTCAGCGCCATGACGGCCGCGTGTATGCGAGCGTATCGGCGGAGGTGAAAACGAAAGACGTCGCCAACGTGTCGGCGGACGTGCAAAACGAACTCGACAAGCTGCGCCTTCCGTCCGGTGTCGACGTCCGGATGGGAGGGGTGACGGAAGACATTCAAGAGTCGTTCACCCAGCTCGGGCTGGCGATGCTTGCGGCTGTCGCCATCGTCTATTTCGTGCTTGTCGTCACGTTTGGCGGCGGTCTGGCGCCGTTTGCGATTTTGTTCTCGCTGCCGTTTGCCGTCATCGGCGCGCTGTTGGCGCTGTTTGCCGCCGGCGAAACGATCAGCATATCGGCGATGATCGGCATGTTGATGTTGATCGGGATTGTCGTGACGAATGCGATCGTCTTGATCGACCGCGTCATCCAGAAAGAACGCGAAGGGCTGCCGGTGCGCGACGCCCTCTTGGAAGCGGCCGGCACGCGCCTGCGCCCGATTCTCATGACCGCCATCGCGACGGTCGGCGCCCTGCTGCCGCTGGCGGTCGGCATGGAAGGCGGGGCGTTGATTTCAAAAGGGCTAGGGGTGACGGTCATCGGCGGCTTGACGAGCTCGACGCTTCTCACGTTGATCATCGTCCCGATCGTCTACGAGACGCTGATGAAATGGCGGAAAAAAGAACCGGCCAAAAGCGAATAGCGGCGTTGCGCGCGCGAAAAGACCGCGGCCGCACAGGCGGCGCAAGCCCGGAACGGACCGGGCTTGCGCTTTATTTTTACCGGATGTCCGAACGGGAGCGGAAGGGCGTAATCCCGTGAGGAGGCGAGAGACGTTTTGGAAACGAGAGGAACGGTCCGGTCCATTCCGGTCGTTTGCCGGAATGACCCGGGAGGCCCCCGCGTCCACCATCGGCAAGGGGGAAGCGGCAGCAGTCCACTTCGCGCGGCGGCCGGGAAAACGGCTGGGCTAAGCGCGGTGCGGTAGGCAAGCCTGGGCGGGATCCGCCGCGGTCTTTGCCGCGGCGCGATGTTCAGACGAGAGAGCGTTTTTCGCCGCCGGATGCGGCTTTTTAGGAGGCGCCCCAAGCGGAAGCGCCCTTTTGTTACGGCGCGGCGTCCGGTTTCCCGTAAGCGGCGCGCCGTTCAGACGGAAGAAGACGGCCCGGCCATGCGGGCGGCGCGCGCTGTCAACAACAAGGCGCAGGCGAAAAAGAGCACATCGTCGACCGCATAGACGAGACGGTAGCCGCCAATGGCAAACAGCGCGCTCCCGACCATCGGGCCGAACGCCATGCCCATATAGCGGAAAAAATTGTAGACGCCGATGGCGGTCGAGCGCCGCGCCTGAAAGACGTTCGTCAACACGGTCGTCTGAACCGGAAGCGACAAGCCTAAAAACAAGCCGAACATGGCGATGGCCAAAACTAGCAGCACGAGCGACCGCCCGGCGACGATCACGAAAAAGAAAATCGCCGCCACCGTCAAATACGCCGCCGCCGCCATGACGTGCCGGTCCGGCCAGCGCCCTTGAAGGCGGCCGCCGAGGAAGCTGCCGATGACAATCATCGACGACATGGCCAAATACACCGTCCCTTTTTCTTGCGCCGACAACCCGTAGCGGTCCGTCAAGATGCCCGGCAAAAAGACGAGAAAATTGTACAGTGAGTAATATTGCATAAACCCAAGCAAAACGATCGACGAACCGGCGCGATGGCGGAGCACCGCGGCGAAGTCGGAGAGGCGGAACGGGGCGGAGGCGGCGGTGTCCGGCTTCGTTTCCTTTAAAAACAAAAAGTTGCCGATGCCGACCAAACCGCCGGCGACAACGAGCGCCAAAAAGACGGCGTGAAACGGAAAATGCTCCGCCAACAATCCGCCGGCAATCGGCCCGATGACAGGCCCGAGCGACACCATCATTTGAAACGTCCCCATCGCCCTGCCCCGCTCTTTCCCGGCAAACAAATCGCCGATCACCGTAGCGGCGACGACCGAACCGGCGGCGATGCCGACGGCCTGCAAGGCGCGGAAACACAAAAGCGCATAAATGGAGGTGGAGAAAAAGCAGCCGAGCGAGGCGGCGACGTAGATGCCGACGCCGGCAAGCAACACCGTCCGCCGCCCTTTCCGGTCGGCGAGCGGCCCGTAGACGATTTGCATCATCGCCAAGAAAAAAGTGAAAATGGAAATCGTCAAGTTGATCCAAAACGAAGAAGTCGCCAACGCGGCTGTCACTTCTGGTAAAATAGGAGTGTAAATCGTCTGTGTAAACGGGCCGAGAAAGGCGGCAAGCGAGACGAGATAGACGACAAGCTGGCGTTTCATGTCGTTCTCCTTTCTTTGTGTTTGTACATAGTTATGATTATACTCTCGGTTTTTTCGCTTTTGGAACTGAAATGCGCTGCGAAAAAAGCGGCTTTGGACGCGAAAAAGGAATCGAAAAGGGGGATTTCGGATGGAACAATGGGTGATCCGCGATGCGACGGCGGCCGATTTGCCGCACATCGTCCGCATCTACAACGAAACGATCCCAAGCCGGATGGTGACGGCGGACTTGGAGCCTGTCACCGTTGAAAGCCGTGAAGCGTGGTTTGCAGCCCATGACCCGCACCACCGCCCACTTTGGGTCGTGGAAGACGGCGGCGCCATTTGCGCCTGGCTCAGCTTTCAGTCGTTTTACGGCCGCCCGGCGTACCGCCATACGGCGGAAGTGAGCATTTACATCGCCGAATCGCACCGCGGCCGGGGGCTTGGCACCACGCTGCTCAAGCGGGCGATCGACCAAGCGCCGGCTCTTGAGATCAAGACGCTGCTCGGCTTTGTTTTCGCCCATAACGAGCCGAGCTTGCGGCTTTTTGCCCGCTTCGGGTTTGAACGATGGGGATATTTTCCGCGCATCGCTGAGCTTGACGGCATCGAACGCGATTTAGTCATCGTCGGCAAACGGCTTGTATAGAATGGCGCCGGATGGGGCACGGATAATTATGACAATGCCAAGGAAAGAGGGAATGACATGAACGTCATGCCGATTCGGCTGTTTACGATTCAAGATGGCGAAGGATTTGTCGCCGACGCCTTTCAATGCCCGGTGACCGGCAACTTGATTTACAAATCGTCCGGCACGCCGTCGGTCATCGCGTATACCGATCTGACCGATGGGCAAATCATGCGCCTCGAAAAATACGGCTTTCGCCGGCTTGAGGCAGCGAAAGGGCGAATTGCCGGTGATGACGCCGCCCTTGAAGAGCTGCTTCCGAAACAATAGCGGCGGGTTGTCCCGCAGCCTGCACCAAAACAGCCTGTCCACACCGGACAGGCTGTTTCATTGACGGGGCCGAGACGCGGGCGGTCGGGCGTTTCGAGCCGCCATCGTCCGCCCGCACCGGTCATGTCCTCCGGCGGACGAGCCAATAGAGCGCGGCCGCCGCCAACAAACCAAACAACGTATAAACAACGGGATGGCCCGCGCGGTCTTTCGGCGCCGCCTCTTGATCGGAAGCGGACGGTTGATCGGCGCGCTGGCTGTCAGCAGACGGACGATCGGCGGACGGGCTGTCAGCGGGCGCCTCGTTTGCCGGCTTGTTGCCTTCAGGCCGCCTGTCATCAGGCGGCTGGCCCGCCCCGTTCGGCGTTGGCTTTTCATCCGCCTCGCCCTTTCCGTACATGCCCGCCCCCGTCCGTTTCGCCTCGTCCAGCGCGGCGCGGACGCGGTCTTCGTATTTGTAATCGCCATAGTCATAAAAGTCTTCCACCAATCCCGCTTTGGCGATCTCCTCTTGCAGCAGGCGGCCGTCCACCCACACCCAGGCGAGCAGCCGCTGGTACTTGTCAAACAACGTCTTCCCGTCCGTCTCAAGCGCAATGCCGCCTTTTTGCAGGCGGGAGCAGGTGAACTGGCTCGCCTCTTTTCCATACGGCTCGACGTCGATCGTGCTTTCCGGCGTATCGATGAACAAAAAGCGCGTCGTATACACGCGGCCGTTGAGGCGAAATTTCGCCGTGTCGCCATCAATGCACTCGACAAGTTCAGCTTGATACGTGCGCCCGAGCCGAATCGTCGCTTCGTCCTCGTTCCCGCCGAGCGCATGGCCGTCGAGGTCAATGCGGTCAGGGGTGAGGTTCCGCTTGCATCGTTCATTGCCGTTGTATTTCTGAATCAGTTCGACAAGTTCTTCTTTCGTTTTCGCCTGTTTCGCGAGCGCAGTCGGTTCATGCAGCAAGTACGTGCAGTCGCTGTTGCGGAAATGTCCGCCCAATTCATCCAGCTCGCCAGGATGGGCGGCCGCATAGATCGGAACTACCATCACCAAACAACAAACGATCATGATCATCATTCGCCTCATCACGATCCCCCTCGCCAACATGTGCCGTCAAGCCGCGCCGGCTCGTTTCAAAGCCTAAATGCCGAACGGACCTTTCCGCTTGCAATCGGCGATTTTCACCCTTTTTTCCTTCCTTTTCTTCTTCCGATTAGGCAAAAATCGCGATTTTCACGCTCTTGCATCATTTGCTGCGGCGTCAAAGAAAGTTTATCAAAAAAATGGAACGTTTATAAAGAACTTTCACGTTGAAAGGGAAGGAGAGGGAGCGAATGGGGAAATTGCTTTTGGATGACCAACCGTTAATCGTGTTGCCGCAACTCGCTGTGGCGATCGGGCTGAACGAAAGCATCATCGTGCAGCAGCTGCACTATTGGCTTGAAAAAAGCGAGCACATTCACGACGGCCATCGCTGGGTGTACAACACATACAGCGACTGGCATCAACAGTTTCCGTTCTGGTCGGAAAGCACCATCCGCCGAATGATCACCAAACTGGAAAAAATGGGCGTCATCGTTTCGGCCAACTTCAATCGTTCCAAAATCGACAAAACGAAATGGTACCGGATCGACTACAGCCAACTCGCCGAAGTCACGAAACATTTGGCGGGCGAAAAATGTGAACAGACGCTTGACGGCGCCGCTGCAACGGTGTCGCACAGCGCGGCGGCCGTTCGTGAGGATGTTTTGAGCCGTCAAGGCGGCGGGCGTCGCGCCCAAAATGGCGCCTCGAGCGCCCAACTTGAACAGACGACGGGCCAAATGGACCGTTCGTCCGCGCAACATGAGCCGTCCAGCTGGTCAGATGAGACGGTCGAAGCGCTCAATTTGACAAGACCAATACCAGAGACAACAACAGAGAGGACATCAGAGAGAAAACGAGAAGAGGAAGAAGACGCGCGCGTGCGCACGTACAAAGAGATTGTCCGTTTCTGTGAGCAAAACGGGTTTGGAGCCATCGGCGGGTATTTGCGGGAAAAAATCAATATGTGGGTGGGCGATACGTCGGAGGAATTGGTTTTAGAGGCGCTGAAACTCGCGGTGGAAAACGATGCAAAACGATGGGCGTACGTCGAAACGGTCTTGCGCGACTGGGCCGACAAAGGGTACCGCACCGTCGGCGAAGTGCGCGCCGCGCGGCTTGTGTTTCGGGAACAGCGGCTGAAACAACGATCCGCCCCTTCCCCATCCGACGGCGGCCGGCCGGTGCGAAAACCGATCCGCACCGAGATTGTGCCTGACTGGCTGAACATGGATTACAGCACGCCGGAAGACGACGACTTTGACGTCGAACAGGCGCGCCGCGAGCTCGAGGAGCGGTTGAAAACATACAAAACCGGCCCGAACGGGTGAGATCGATGGCCAGGGGGGGGGCGGGGGAATCGGAGCACCGTTTGCGCATGCCTTCCTATTCGAGGGGGAGCCGTTTCCCGAACGCGCATCAGGCTTGCCCGCCTAGAACGTGAAACCCATTGCCTGGGCGTGCTGATCCCGCCGCGGGGAAAGGCGGAATGTCAAGAATTTGACGCCCTCTAAACGGCCCAAGCCTTGGTAGTGCCATAGCGCCGAAAGAAGTCTCTCGTTCAAAACGAAGTGGAAGCGGAAGGGAAGTTCGGCTGTCTGTTGCGCTTGTTGAGCGGTTTGGTTGTTCGAAACGGAGTGAAAGCCGGAGGGGAGTTCGGCTCGAATCGCACATCGCGGGGGCATAGGGATGGCCCGCCCCATTTCCTGTCAAAGACAGCCCGCGCCTTCCGCCTCCAGGCGCAGGCGGCGGGACAATGCCGCGGGGTGACGGTTCATGGCCGTTTCCTGAGATCAGAAAAACAAAAAACCCTTGCTGCGCAAGGGTTTGACGGATGGAGCATACCGGGCTCGAACCGGTGACCTTCGCGCTGCCAGCACGACGCTCTCCCAACTGAGCTAATGCCCCGAACGATATGGATCATCTGTCCATGTTCCATTATATATAGTTTGGCGGCTGTTTGCAATCTTTTTTCATCAGCCGCTTTCAATATCGACATGGACGACGGCGTCAATGGAGCGAATGGCGTAATAAATGTCGGCGGTCGAGCGCTTTTGGTCAATGACGGCTTTTAATTTCAGCAGATGCTCATTTTCCTCAACGTCTTTAATGCGGATCGTTTTAATATTGATGCGCTGCTGTTTTAAGTGGTCAATCACTTTGGCGATGTTTTTCGCATCATCGACTGTAATTTGCAGCATCACCTCTTTTTCGCGCAGTTGCTTCGGACCGAAAAAGTTGATTAAAAATGGAATGAGTTCGACGCTGACAATAAGCAGCGCCACACCGAACGCCGACTCCCAATAAAAGCCCGCGCCGACCGCCACGCCAATCCCTGCCGCCCCCCAAATGATCGCGGCGGTCGTCAGCCCGGTGATGCTGTCGTTGCCGCGGCGCAAAATGACGCCCGCTCCGAGGAACCCAACCCCGGATACGATTTGCGCGGCAAGGCGGAGCGGGTCCATTGTAATATGATCCCGGGACGGGAAAATGTACGCCGACTCGATTGAGACGATGGTCAACAAACAACTGGAAATGGAGATCACAAGACACGTTTTCAACCCGACCGGTTTTCGTTTCAATTCCCGTTCCAACCCGATAATGAGTCCAAGGATGGCGGAAATCCCTAATTTGAGGAACGGATCAAACATCATTTTTTCTCACTCCGTTCGTGATATAATGGTTGAGAAAACGATAGGTAAGGAGATGGAAATATGAAGCCGCCAAGCACGGCGAAATCGTATGCTGCGTTATTGATCGGCGCGCTCGCGGTGTCGACATCGGCCATTTTCGTCAAATGGTCGGCGGCGCCGTCGGCCGTCATTGCGTTTTACCGGCTCTTTTTCGCGGTTGTCATCATGACGCCGTTTTTTCTTCGCCATATCCACGAACTGAAGCACATTTCCCGGCGTGACTGGTGGTTTTCGATTTGTTCCGGGGTGTTGCTTGCATTCCATTTTATTCTTTGGTTTGAGTCGCTTGACTATACATCGGTAGCGAGCTCGGTTGTGCTCGTGACGCTGCAGCCGCTGTTCGCTTTTGCGGGCGGAGCGCTCTTTTTCCGCGAGCGGTTGACGGCAGGCGCGCTCGCAAGCGCCGTTTTGGCGATTGCCGGAAGCGTCTTGATCAGCTGGGGCGATTTTCGCGTCAGCGGCGAAGCGCTCTATGGGGACATGTTGGCGTTGGTGGCGTGCGCGATGGTGACGGCGTACTGGCTGTTCGGCCAGGAAGTGCGCCAACGGTTGTCCCTCATGACGTATACGTATATCGTGTACAGCTTCAGTGCGGCTACGCTGTTTTTGTACGCCGTCTTGTCCCGGTTTTCGCTAACCGCCTACCAACCGGCCGACTGGCTTTGTTTTCTCGCCTTGGCGGTTGTCCCGACGTTGTTTGGCCACTCGGTGATGAACTGGGCCGTCAAATGGGTGAGCGCCTCGACGGTGTCGATGGCGATTTTGTTTGAACCGATTGGCGCGGCAGCTTTGGCATATTGGCTGCTCGATGAACCGATCCGCCTGTTTCAATGGATCGGTGGTATTTTTATTTTAACAGGAATCGGACTGTATTTGTGGGAGAAAAACGAAAAAGGGCCGCTAACGATACAAGAAAGCAGCGGACCCTAACGTCCCAGCGATCCATGGCAGGCGGCGAAGCGGCAGACGAAATTCATCGAAGTTGCGGGCGAATTGGGACAAATAAAGAAAATTCACCTGCGTAATGTGCGGCAGAAGGTAGGCGGACTTTGTCGCCCCCCGTTTTCGCCTTCGGTTGAGCGCAGCGATGATGCCGTCCGCTGTCTCGATGCCGATGCCATGTCCGTAAAACAAGCCATCGCCCAAGTAAATGGTGTTCTCTCCTTGCCATTGCGGTGTCAGCGGATCAACGTCCGGGTTTTTAAAATAAAGGCAGTCCCCAGGGAGAAAGTGTTCTCCCTTTTTCGTTTCGATGCCGAGGTCTTTGTCCGTATGCCAGTCATACAGAAGCAAATGGGCAAACAAACGATTGAACGCTGACACGTCAATCACCTCAAGCACCGCTTTATAAAAAACGATGACGATCGCCGTCGCGCACTCAAAAGCGTACAATTCGCTGTTGACAAAAATATCGTTAATGGCGTCAGACGGAAGAACGTCTGGCCGAAGCCGAAATCCTCCGCGCTCATCCCGCTCCCAAAACTGGCTGTTGCAGCGTGAAAAACGGAAAATGGCAAACCGCGCCCGGCTTTTCGCCAAGTCGACCGCCGCTTGGACGATGTGGCTGCGAAGTTTAATTTCAAACAGGAGCTGCTGTTCATTTTGGTACGTATATAGTTCGGGGGAAGACACAAGGGCGTGCAAAATGCGCTGTTCGCCGGGCGAAAGCGAGGACGAGTCGGCAACGTGAAAACCGGACGGAGATGACAAGATGCGAATCAACGCCAAGATGCCTCCTTCAAGAAAGTGGGGATCAAGTGAGCGATATATTATTGAAATGTATGCATCCGCCGCTGCGTGTATTCGTCTGTTTTAGGAAAACGAGTTGCCAAGGCGGCGGGCGGCGCATTCCCATCATGAATCGAACGAAAAATGGGGATGACAGCGATGTCGCAAAAAAAAATAAAAAAGGTATTGCATTTTTGTTTTTGAGGTGATATAGTAAATAACGTCGCTGCTCGGACGAACGGTTCGGACGCGACGGGCAAGAAAAAAACCGTTGACATCAAAAGGATGTTATGCTAATATAAAGAAGCTGCTTGCGAGAGACAAGTTAGTGTGGAAATGAAATCCCTTGTATCCAAGCAGTGCGATCGTTCCTTGAAAACTGAACGAAACGAAGCGCGAGCGTTTCGACACCTTCGGTGTCGACGCTAATGAAGCCAATCAACTTTCTTTTGGAGAGTTTGATCCTGGCTCAGGACGAACGCTGGCGGCGTGCCTAATACATGCAAGTCGAGCGGACCGAATCGGAGCTTGCTCTGGTTTGGTCAGCGGCGGACGGGTGAGTAACACGTGGGCAACCTGCCCGCAAGACCGGGATAACTCCGGGAAACCGGAGCTAATACCGGATAACACCGAAGACCGCATGGTCTTCGGTTGAAAGGCGGCCTTTGGCTGTCACTTGCGGATGGGCCCGCGGCGCATTAGCTAGTTGGTGAGGTAACGGCTCACCAAGGCGACGATGCGTAGCCGGCCTGAGAGGGTGACCGGCCACACTGGGACTGAGACACGGCCCAGACTCCTACGGGAGGCAGCAGTAGGGAATCTTCCGCAATGGACGAAAGTCTGACGGAGCGACGCCGCGTGAGCGAAGAAGGCCTTCGGGTCGTAAAGCTCTGTTGTGAGGGACGAAGGAGCGCCGTTTGAACAAGGCGGCGCGGTGACGGTACCTCACGAGAAAGCCCCGGCTAACTACGTGCCAGCAGCCGCGGTAATACGTAGGGGGCGAGCGTTGTCCGGAATTATTGGGCGTAAAGCGCGCGCAGGCGGTCCTTTAAGTCTGATGTGAAAGCCCACGGCTCAACCGTGGAGGGTCATTGGAAACTGGGGGACTTGAGTGCAGGAGAGGAGAGCGGAATTCCACGTGTAGCGGTGAAATGCGTAGAGATGTGGAGGAACACCAGTG